>NZ_JBARWZ010000129.1:0-5059 GCF_049647105.1 Actinophytocola sp. | reverse complement strand
GCATACGCGGGCCGGGTGCCCCGCAGGGCGGGCACGCGGGTGACGGCGTCGCGGACACGCGGCACACGGATGGCCACCAGCGCCACGGCGACGATCACCGCGAGCGGCCACGCGTGCGCGGGTTCTGGCACGGCGAGGACGGCGGCGGCGAGCAGCCCCGTGACGAGATCCCGCCGCGCGACGGCGGCCATGAGCAGCACCGCGGCGATCGACGCGGCCACGACGGTGCCCGGCGCAAGGATGGCGGCACCCGCGACCGCTCCCGCGAGATCGCCCCACCAGGCGCGCACGGGCGCACACACCACGACCGCGGTGAGCAGCACCGCCAGTGTCACCAGGACACCGTCCGGGAGCGCGAGCGCGATCAGCACGCCGGCGCCGGAGAGCCAGATCCGCGGCCCGGTGGCGGCGAGGCCGAGCAGCACGAGTGCCGGCAGGCCGTAGCGCAGTGGGTCGGCCGATGCGGTGCTGCCGAGGAGCCCCGCACCGAACGCGACCAGCCCGCTACCCGCCGACCGCACGACCGCGTCGGCACCCGGCAGCATCGTGACACCCGCGCCGACCGCGGCCACCGCGACCGCCACCAGCGCCCGGACCACGCCGCCGGTCAGCACGGAGAACCCGACCACGACCGCGCCGCCGAACGTCAGCGCGGCGGCCACCACGAGGACGGGCGCGAAGGACCGGGTCACCATCCAGTTCTAACGCAGATTGGGCGCGAGTGTCCCGAACCGGAAATCTGGCACCTGATTCGGCGGCCCAGCTTCCTTCTGGCGGCGTTGCCGATCCACCCAAGTACAACCCGGTACGAGGGAGGATCGGTGCCTTGCCAGCAGAAACCTGGATCCACCGACTCACGCACCGCATTTCCGGTTCGGGACACTAGTGTCGCGGTGTGGACTACGAAACCGACCCACGCGTCGACGACTACATCGGCCTGCTGCCCGGGTGGCAGCAGGAGATCTGCCGCGAGGTGCGTGACCTGGTCCACGCGGCGGACCCCGGGGTCGAGGAGACGATCAAGCGGTCGGTGCAGCCGTACTTCGTGCTGGAAGGGAACGTGTGTGCCCTGCTGGCGGCGAAGACGCACGTGAACGTGTTCGTGTACGACGGCGCGATGGTGCCCGACCCGGAGGGCATCATCACGGCCGGGCACGACAACAAGACCGCGCGTACGGTGTCCTTCCGCGACGGCGAGCCGGTCAACAAGCCCGCGCTGCTGGCCATGTTCCGCCAGATCATCGCGAACAACCGGGCGGGCGGCTGGCGCAGGCTGCAACGCGAAGGCCGCCAGAACGCACCGGTCGAGTAAGCGCCCCCGGCGCCGGGGGCGGATGACGTGAAGCCACGACGCTAGTCGTCGCCGCCGAGAGTGCTGGTGGTGTAGGTCCACATTTCGGCCATGAGCCCGTCCGCCAGCCGGACGACCCAGACCAGCCGCCGCCCGCCGACCCGCCCAAGCACCGCGACGAGGTCCCCGTCGCCCTGAAGGATGTCGTCGACGTCGAACCGCAGCCCGGGCGAAACCGCCCGCACCGCGGCGACGGCATGCTCGACGTCGGCGACACCGTCGATCTCCGGATGCCCGTGATCCACCCACCCTGGCGACAGCACCTCGCGTGCAATCCCCACATCCCCGGAGTTCCACATCTCGAAGTAACGAGCGACAACGTCGGTCACGCTACTCATGATGCCCGCGCAACCCCGCCGAAGCGACAAAACGAGGATCCCTGGCACAACAGGAGAAGGCAGGCGAGACAGCGAACACGTGCGACGACACAGGTCCGCGCTAAGGCCGAGCAGAATCGCCGGGCCGAGGAAGCGACGCCGGGGTGACGCGTCGGGAGCGAGGTGGCCGAAACCAGCGAAGCCGGCCGGGGACATCACGCTGCGGCGACGGGTGCGGGTGCCCAGCGCGGCGGGGCCGCGGTCCTGGCAGCGGTCAGCTCACTTGACTCCGGCAGCGTCCATGCCGCGCAGCTCCTTCTTCAGATCCGCGATCTCGTCACGCAACCGGGCCGCCAGCTCGAACTGCAGGTCACGTGCCGCGTTCATCATCTGGTCCGTCAGCTGCTGGACCAGGTCCGCCAACTCGGACCTCGCCATGGACCCGACGTTCTCCTTGACGTACACGCCCGACGAGCGGCCGCCTGGCTCGCCCGCTGCGCGGCGGCCTCGGGAGGCGTTGCGGCCTGAGCCGCCGATCGGGACCTCGTCGCCTTCGGCGGCTTCCGTGTAGACGCGGTCCAGGATGTCCGCGATCTTCTTGCGTAGTGGCTGGGGGTCGATGCCGCGTTCCTCGTTGTACGCGATCTGCTTGGCGCGCCTGCGGTTCGTCTCGTCGATGGCGTGTTTCATCGAGTCGGTGATGCGGTCGGCGTACATGTGCACCTGACCCGACACGTTGCGGGCCGCGCGGCCGATGGTCTGCACCAGGCTGGTGCCGGACCGCAGGAAGCCTTCCTTGTCCGCGTCGAGAATCGCGACCAGCGACACCTCCGGCAGGTCAAGGCCCTCACGCAGCAGGTTGATGCCCACCAGCACGTCGAACTCGCCAAGACGCAACTGCCGGAGCAGTTCCACGCGGCGCAGCGTGTCCACCTCGGAGTGCAGGTAGCGGACGCGGATGCCCAGCTCCAGCAGGTAGTCCGTCAGGTCCTCGGACATCTTCTTCGTCAGCGTCGTGACCAGCACGCGCTCGTCACGTTCCGCGCGGATGCGGATCTCGTGCACCAGGTCGTCGATCTGGCCCTCGGTCGGCTTGACGATCACCTCGGGGTCGATCAGGCCCGTCGGGCGGATGACCTGTTCGACGAACTCGCCGCCCGCCTGGCCCATCTCGTACGGGCCCGGTGTCGCGGACAGGTACACGGTCTGGCCGATGCGGTCCTGGAACTCCTCCCAGGTGAGCGGGCGGTTGTCCATGGCGCTCGGCAGGCGGAAGCCGTGTTCGACCAGGGTCCGCTTTCGGGACATGTCGCCTTCGTACATGCCGCCGACCTGCGGCACCGTCACGTGCGACTCGTCGATGACCAGCAGGAAATCCTCGGGGAAGTAGTCGAGCAGCGTCGCGGGTGCGGTGCCCGCCGCGCGCCAGTCGATGTGGCGCGAGTAGTTCTCGATGCCGGAGCAGAACCCGACCTGACGCATCATCTCGATGTCGTACGCGGTGCGCATGCGCAGCCTCTGCGCCTCAAGCAGCTTGCCCTGCTTCTCCATCTTCGCGAGCTGCTGCTCCAGCTCCTCCTCGATCCCCTTGATCGCGCGCTCCATGCGCTCGGGGCCCGCGACGTAGTGCGTTGCCGGGGAGATGCGGACCTTCTCGACCTGCTTGACGATGTCGCCGGTCAGCGGGTGCAGGTAGTAGAGCGCCTCGACCTCGTCACCGAAGAACTCGATGCGGACCGCGAGCTCCTCGTACGCCGGGATGATCTCCAGCGTGTCGCCGCGGACGCGGAACGTGCCGCGGCTGAACGAGACGTCGTTGCGGGTGTACTGGACGTCGACCAGCGCGCGCAGCAACGTGTCCCGGTCGACCTCCTCACCGACCGACAGCGCGATCGTCCGGTCGAGGTACTCCTGCGGGCTGCCGAGACCGTAGATGCACGACACCGACGCGACCACGATCACGTCCCGCCTGGACAGCAGGCTCCAGGTCGACGAGTGCCGCAGCCGCTCGACGTCCTCGTTGATGGACGAATCCTTCTCGATGTAGGTGTCCGTCTGCGGGACGTACGCCTCCGGCTGGTAGTAGTCGTAGTAGCTGACGAAGTACTCGACCGCGTTGTCCGGGAAGAACTCCCGCAGCTCGTTGGCCAGCTGCGCGGCCAGGGTCTTGTTCGGCGCGATCAGCAGCGTCGGCCGCTGCAACCGTTCGATCAGCCACGCCGTGGTCGCCGACTTGCCCGTGCCGGTGGCGCCGAGCAGCACGATGTCCTTCTCGCCCGCATGGATGCGGCGCTCCAGATCATCGATCGCCGCGGGCTGGTCACCGGCGGGCTGGTAGTCGCTGACCATGCGGAACTGCCCGTCGGTGCGGGGGATGTCACCGATGGGCCGGAACTCGGAGCTAGCAGTCACGATTGCCACGACGGAAAGGCTACGCCGGGCCACCGACAATTTTCGTTCGCCCTGGTCAGGGGCGGTTTTCAGCTGCAGTCGCAGTCGCAGTCGCAGCAGCAGCAGTCACAGCCGTCGCCGTCGCCCTTGCCCCTGCCGCAGCAGTCGCCGCAGCCGCAGTCACCGTCGCAGGAGGAGCCGTGCGGCTCGCCGGACCACGGGCCCGGCCACGGGTCGCGGCAGCAGAACTGGCAGGTGCAGCACTGCCACAGCGCGATGCCGCAGCCCGCGAACGCCCCTCGCCTGCGCGGCGGCACCCGGAACTTCGGCAGCCACAGGCCACCGCCCTTGCCGTCGTGCACCTCGCCGGGCTTCGAGTGCTTGTGCCCGAACGCGCGGATCACGGCCTGCTCCAGCTCGTGCACCAGCAACGCGTGCACGAGCCCGCTGTCGCGGAACGACACGTCCGCGAGCGCGAGCCGCACCCCGAGCACGGCGTCGTCGCACAGCCGCCGTGCTTCCTCGAGCGACGTCCCGGTGGCCGTCAGCGGATTCCATACACCTGACTCGGTGTCCTCATCGAGGTCCTCCACCGCGTCCACCAGGTGCACCACGCGGCCGAAGAGCCTGCCGACCTCGCGCAGCGGCGTCTCGTTCTCCGGCCGCCCAGCCAATACAGCCGTATGGGCACAGGCCGCCGCGGTCGCGGTCTCGGTCGGTTCGGTGACCAGCAGCAGGTCACCGGGGCCCGCGGTGGCCTCCAGGGACGACTGCCTGCCGACGGCATCGAGCAATACACCGGTATCGAAACCGACCCCGTGCCCGGACGAGCCGCCCTGCCGCGCCCACCGCGTCGCCACCATCCGCCCGGCCCCGGCGACGGGACGCCTGCCGAACGCGCCGTCACCGTCGTCGACGTGGTCGCGCACCTTCGCCGAGGCCAGCACCAGCGACGCCGCCGCGGCCAGCCGGGCGCCCGCGCCGACCGACACCTCCGCGG
>NZ_JBARWZ010000128.1:0-47547 GCF_049647105.1 Actinophytocola sp. | reverse complement strand
TGGCCACCCCGGTCCCGAGGAACGCGGGGACGGGCGGGGCGGTGCGGGTGGCCGTTTCGGCGCGGCGGGCGGCTCGGCGTCGGGCCAGCGGTGGTCGCCCGCGTCGGCGTCCGGCCAGCGGTGGCCGTTGCCGCCGCTACCGGCACCCGGGTCGGCGGCTTCGTGGCGTGCGCGACCGTTGCTCGCGGCCTCGTGACGGCCGTGCCCGTGCGAAGGGCGGGCCGGTGGCTCGTCGTCGTCCTCCCACAGGGGGCTCCAGAAGCCGGTGCGCTCCGGGGGCTCCTCCTGTGCGCCTCGGGCGGACGCGCGCGGGTCCGAGTCGTCACCACTCGGCCATGCCGGCCCGCTTTCGCGATACCGGTGGTTGCGATGGTCGTTCACGTGAACAGGCCTCCCAGAGCGGCGCACGGCAGAGCACGCCGCGTGGTGGTCGTCGGCGGCAGAGCAGGCAGAACCATCGATCTCACTCCGCCGCTGTCCTCCTTCGTGGCTTATGGGTGTCGAGTCCACCCGTCCCCAGGACGTATGACTGCACCAGGTGGTTCCATCCACAGGTGCGGCAAACCTCGACCGCGTACACAGTGAACTCGGTGAACGACGCCGCCATCCGCACGAGCTCCTCTGGCGCGCGTGCCGAGCCGGACGCGTGCTTGAGCTCGTCGCCGTAGACCCAGGACACCTTCGTCACCGGTTCCTTGCGGCAGACAGGGCAGGTCACGTCACTCGGCTCGCCGTGGAACTTGGCGGCGCGCAGCAGGTACGGGTTCGCGTCGCACACGTCCATGGTGCCGACGCGACCGGAGTGCACCTCCGCGAGCAGCGCCTTGCGCTGCAACGCGTAGTCGACCACCTGTCGCTGTGTACGCACGGAGGACAGCCTACGCGGCGCCGTTACCACGTCCATGCGCTGTTTGACATACGGCGCGCGGCGCAGTCGCCACTCTGCGTTGAAGAAGTGATGTGGTCACCGGTTGTCAACGGCCGTGACCTGCGGTTGCGCTGTGACCTGTCCGAGATCCCGCCGTGTCCTGAAGATTCGTGATCACCGCCACGTCTTCTCCAGTGCTCCTCCCTGATGTATCGGCGCGATATAGTGGGCCAGTAGGTCAGTGCACACGAAAGGAGGCGCGCGATGCTCGATTTCGCGATCCTCGGGTTGTTGCACGAGGCCCCCATGCACGGCTATGAGCTGCGTAAACGACTGTTCGACATGCTCGGCACGCTCCGCGCGTTCTCCTACGGCTCGCTCTACCCGACGCTGCGCAGGCTGCTGAAGGCCGGCCTCATCGTCGAGGACGACCAGCGGGAGACCGAGGACGAACGCGCCGCCCGCACCTGGGGCAAGCGCGCCAAGCGGGTCTACAAGCTCACCGCCGAAGGCAAGGAGCGCTTCGCCGAGATGCTCGCCGACGTGGGCCCGCAGGCCTATGACGACGAGGGGTTCGGCGTGCACATGGCGTTCTTCTCCCGCACGCCCGCCGAGGTGAGGATGCGGATCCTCGAAGGCCGCAGGCGCCGGGTGGAGGAACGACGAGAAGGGCTGCGTTCCTCGGTTGCGCGGGCGGGTGAGCAGATCGACCGCTACACCCGCGAGCTGCACCGGCTCGGGCTCGAACACAGCGAGCGGGAGGTCCGCTGGCTCAACGAGCTGATCGCGACCGAGCAGAGGGAGCAGAAGGAACGGCAGGAAGGCGCCGAATGACGGCGCCTGACTGGCAGGTCAGTGCGGATCTGCGACTTCGGACCGCCACGACCCGCCAGTGGTCGGGGTACACACAGGGAGAAGGAGAACCGGCATGGGCGAACAGCGTCGCAGCGTCCGGGTGGCCATCGTCGGCGTCGGCAACTGTGCCGCGTCGCTGGTGCAGGGCGTTCACTACTACCGTGACGCCGACCCGGAGACCCGCGTCCCCGGTCTGATGCACGTCCAGTTCGGCGACTACCACGTGCGGGACGTGGAGTTCGTCGCCGCGTTCGACGTCGACGCCAAGAAGGTCGGCCGCGACCTGTCCGAGGCGATCGTCGCGAGCGAGAACAACACGATCAAGATCTGCGACGTGCCGCCGCTCGGGGTCACCGTCCAGCGCGGCCACACCTTCGACGGCCTCGGCGAGTTCTACCGGGACATGATCACCGAGTCCGACGAGGAGCCCGCCGACGTGGTGGCGACGCTGCGCGAGGCCGAGGTCGACGTGCTGGTGTCCTACCTGCCGGTCGGCTCAGAGGACGCGGACCGCTTCTACGCCCAGGCCGCCATCGACGCGGGCGTGGCGTTCGTCAACGCGCTGCCGGTGTTCATCGCGTCGGACCCGGAGTGGGCGGCGAAGTTCACCGAGGCCGGCGTGCCGATCGTGGGCGACGACATCAAGTCGCAGGTCGGCGCCACCATCACGCACCGCGTGCTGGCGAAGCTGTTCGAGGACCGTGGCGTGGAGTTGCTGCGCACCTACCAGCTCAACTTCGGCGGCAACATGGACTTCATGAACATGCTGGAGCGCAAGCGGCTCCAGTCGAAGAAGATCTCCAAGACGCAGTCGGTGACCTCGCAGATCCCGCACGAGATGGCCAAGGCGGACGTGCACATCGGGCCGTCGGACCACGTGCCGTGGCTGGACGACCGCAAGTGGGCCTACGTGCGGCTCGAGGGCAAGGCGTTCGGTGACGTGCCGCTGAGCCTGGAGTACAAGCTCGAGGTGTGGGACTCGCCGAACTCGGCGGGCGTGATCATCGACGCGGTGCGTGCCGCGAAGATCGCGCTGGACCGCGGCATCGGCGGCCCGATCACCTCGGCGTCGTCGTACTTCATGAAGTCGCCGCCGGAGCAGTACTCCGACTCCGAGGCCTACGACGCGGTGGAGAAGTTCATCGCCGGGGAGCTGGAGCGCTGACCGGCCGCTAAACCCGGGAGCCGTCGCAGGCGTCAGAGGGGCGTGAAGACGGCAACCGACCAAACGTCGGAACCCCGCGCGGACAGCGCGGGGTTCCACGCGTTGTTCGACGAGTCCTTCGAGCGCATGAAGCGCCTCGCGTTCCTCCTGGGGGCGGACGACCCGGAGAACATCGCGCAGGAGGCGTTCGTCCGGCTGCACGGCAAGTGGCCGAGCCTGGCGCCTGACAAGGTGCTGCCCTACCTGCGGCGGACCGTGGTCAACCTGTCCCGGTCGCGGCTGCGGCACCTGCGGGTGGTGCGCAGGGCGCCGAGGGAACCGGACCGGGACATCGCGTCCGCGGAGGCGACCGTGCTCGCCGGGCACGGCAACCGCGCCGTGCACGAGGCGATGCAGCGGCTGACCCCGCGCCAGCGCCAGGTGCTCGTGCTCCGGTACTGGCTGGACCTCGACCAGCAGGCCATCGCGGAGACCCTCGGCATCGCGGTCGGCACCGTGAAGGCCACCACCAGCCATGCCATGACCGCGTTGCGCGCCGCGCTGCCCGAGGAGGACGACCGATGAACGACCTCGACCAGCGCCTGCGGTACACGCTGCACGAGCTCGCCGACACCGTGCCGCCGAGTGACAACGCCAAGGGCGACCTCGAGCGCAGGCTCGCAGACCGCCGGGGGATCCGAGGGCCCGCGCTGGTGGCCGCCGCGGCGGCCACGGTCGTCGCGGCCGTCGGCGTGGTGATCCCGCTCGCGGTGCACCACGACGCACCGGCACCGCCCGCGGCCGAGGAGAAGAACGACGGCCTCGTGTGGTCACCGGACTACGACTGGGTGCGTGCCGACGCGGGCCCGCACGTGCTCGGCACGTTCGCCAGGAACGGCGAGAACGTCGACGCCGTCGCCTGGGTGCTGGACGGGCAGCTGTGCGTCGCCGAGGGCCATCACGTCGGTGTCGGCGGTTCGACCACCCGCCCGCCCGCCGCCATCGTCAACACGTCGTGCTTCACGGTGCCGGCGTGGCCGACCGGCCCGCGGAACAGCACGCACGTCGAGACCAGGGCGGTGCTCTCCGACGGGGCCATCGAGTCCGGTCCGGTGCCCGGCCTGATGCTGTTGCTGACCGACCCGAAGGTCGAGGTACTGACGGTGCGGAGCGGTGACGGCTCGCCGGTCTCCGTTCGGGAGCTCGACCGGAGCGGCACGCTTAACCTGTTCCTCGCCGACTTCGCCGGCTCGACGCAGGGTTTCGGCTACACCGCCTACGACGCCGATGGCAATGTGGTGGAGAGCGCGATCACCTGATCACCTGGGCCGATGCGCCCCAGCTGTTCATCCCGGCTTCACCTGCTCCACGCGTGCCGCTGGTCTTCGGCTCCTAGCGTCGGGCCCTGCCAAGTCCGACAGTGCCTGACCGTGGAGGCCACGTGTCCCCAGCCGACGAACCCCGGCTCCTCCCGTTGTTCACCACCAACCCCAAGGGCGGGCGGTCCTCGATCACCTGCCTGTACCGGTGCGGCAACGCCTGCGCGCACGAGGCGCCGAACACCTCGGACAACACCTACTTCGCCGACGTGGTCGCCGACGTCGCCAGCCGCCGAGGGATGCTCAAGGCGGGTGCGGTGATCGCGGTCGCGGGCCTGGTGACCGCCGGTGCGGGGACCGCGGCCGCGACCCCCGGGCGGCCCGGCGGCGGTCATGGTCACGGCACGGGCCTCGACTTCGAGCCGGTGGCGCCGAACGACCTCGACACGCTGGTAGTGCCGAAGGGGTACGAGCAGGACGTGGTCATCCGCTGGGGCGACCCGGTGGTGCCCGGCGCGCCCCGGTTCGACTTCGCGAACCAGACCGCGGCGGCGCAGGCCGGGCAGTTCGGCTTCAACAACGACTTCTGCGGCCTCGTACCGCTCGGCCGCGACCGGTACCTCATGGTGTCCAACCACGAGTACACGACCGAGTCGGCCATGTTCTTCGGCTACGACGCGAACAACCCGACCCGCGAGCAGGCGGAGATCGCGTGGGCCGCGCACGGGCTTTCCGTCGTCGTCGTGGAGCGGCGCCGCCGAGGCGGCCTCGAGGTGAAACCGGACCGGCACTACAACCGCCGCATCACGCTGACCACGCCGTTCGCGGTGCGGGGCCCCGCCGCGGGCTCGAAGTACCTGAGGACCTCGGCCGACCCGACCGGTCGCCGCGTCCTCGGCACGCAGAACAACTGCGCTGGCGGGGTCACGCCGTGGGGCACGATCCTGTCCGGCGAGGAGAACTTCAACCAGTACTTCGCGAACGCCGACCTCGTCACCGACCCGGTCGCCAAGGCACGCAACACCCGTTACGGCATCGCGGGCGGCGCGTCGCAGCGCAAGTGGGAGCGCTTCGACGAGCGGTTCGACCTGGCGCGGGAACCCAACGAGGCCAACCGGTTCGGCTGGGTCGTGGAGATCGACCCGCTCGATCCGCACTCGACGCCGGTGAAGCACACCGCGCTCGGCCGGTTCAAGCACGAGGGCGCGAACGTCGTCGTCGCCAGGGACGGGCGCGTGGTCGCGTACATGGGCGACGACGAGCGGTTCGACTACCTGTACAAGTTCGTCACCGACGGCAGGTACAAGCCGGGCGACAGCCGCTACGCCCGTGAGCACAACAAGAAGCTGCTCGACTCCGGCACGCTGTACGTCGCGAAGTTCACCGGCGACAGCCCGGCGGACGAGATCGACGGGTCGGGCACGGTCCCCGCCGACGGCGAGTTCGACGGCTCCGGCGAGTGGATCCCCCTGGTACGCAACAACAAGTCGTTCGTGCCGGGCTTCACCGCCGAGGAGGTGTACGTCTTCACGCGCCTCGCCGCCGACGTGGTGGGCCCGACCAAGATGGACCGCCCGGAGGACGTCGAGCCGAGCCCGCGCAACGGCCGGATCTACGCGGCGCTCACCAACAACACCGACCGCGGCAAGGCGGGCAGGGAAGGCGCGACCGAGCCCAACCCGAGGGTGGCCAACAAGCACGGGCACGTGCTGGAGGTCGAGGAGCGCAGGGGCGACCACACCGGCACCCGGTTCTCGTGGCAGCTGCTGCTGCTCTGCGGTGACCCGGCCTCGCCGGACACCTACTTCGCGGGCTACGACAAGTCGCAGGTCAGCCCGATCTCGTGCCCGGACAACGTGGCGTTCGACGCCAGGGGCAACCTGTGGATCTCCACGGACGGCAACGCGCTGTCGCACAACGACGGGCTGTTCGCGGTGCCGGTCGAAGGCCGCGAACGGGGGCACGTCAGGCAGTTCCTCACGGTGCCCGACGGCGCGGAGACCTGCGGCCCGGTCGTGACCGACGACTTCGTGCTGGTTTCCGTGCAGCACCCCGGTGAGCTGGACGGCGCGAGCGCGGACAACCCGCTGTCGCACTGGCCGGACGGTGGCGACGCGCAGCCGAGGCCGTCGGTGGTGGCGGTCTACCGTTCGTAGAGTGGGGGTATGACTGATCGTCCGCTCGCGCTGATCACCGGCGCGTCACGGGGAATCGGCAGGGCCATCGCCGAGTCCCTCGCCGGTACGCACGACCTGCTGCTCGGCGGCCGCGACGAGGAAGCACTCGCGTCGCGGGCCGCCGGGTTGCCGTCGGCCCGCCCGTGGCCCGTGGAGCTGACCGACGACCGGGCCCTGGCGGCGGCGGTCACGGGCATCGACCGCCTCGACGTGCTCGTGCACTCGGCGGGCATCTCCCGTCTCGGCGCGCTGACCGAGGTCACGGCCGCCGACTGGCGCGAGTCGTACGAGGTGAACGTGGTGGCGGTCGTGGAGCTGACCAGGCTCCTGCTCCCCGCCCTGCGCGCGGCGGAGGGTCACGTGGTCCTGATCAACTCCGGCTCCGGCCTGAAGGCCAACCCGGGGTGGGGCGCGTACGCGGCGAGCAAGTTCGCACTGCGTGCCTTCTCGGACGTCCTGCGCGCGGAGGAAGAACCCAACGGCCTGCGCGTCACCTCGGTGCACCCCGGCCGCACCGCGACCGACATGCAGAAGGCGGTCCGCGACTTCGAGGGCGGCGACTTCGTCCCCGAGAAGTACATGCGGCCCGAGTCGGTGGCGAACGTGGTCCGGGCGGCGATCGAGACACCGAGGGACGCACACGTGCACGAGATCGTGATCCGTCAGCCGAACCGCTGATGAACTGGGATCCCGTTGGTGTGCCGGACGGTCTGACCCAGCGCGCCCGCACGTTCGTGCGTGCCAACTGCGTGCGCGTCGACGCCATCGACGTCACGTCCTGGCGGGAGCGGTGGCTCGGGTTCGGCGTGCCGGCCGAGGAGATCGACCGGGTCGCCACCTACCAGCGCCGCTGGGGCGGGCTGGCCTTCCCGCCCGCGCCGGTCTACGACGGTGGCCCCCGCTACCTCAACGCCGACATCCCCGAGCCGTCGCCGGACGACGGCTGGTGGTTCGAGGCAGGGCCCCCGCGCGGTGCGGTGCCCTACTCGTTCATGATCGGCCCGACCGGCGAGTTCGGCATCCACGGCGACCGCTGGATCCCGCTGCACGCGACCGTCGAGGGCTGGGTGGAGTCGCTCGCGCTCACCCACCACGCGTCCGCGACCGCGCACCGGGTCACCCGCCTCACCGGCGACGACGTGGAGCGCGTCGACCTCGACGAGTACGAGCTGGTCGGCGAGGTCGAGGGGCTGGCGGACTCGTGGTGGCGCGACGACGACCTGCTCGTGGCCGTCTACACGGGCGAGGCCGAGGCGTTCGCCGCACCGGACTGCCGCACCACGATCTTCTACGAGTTCGCCAGCAGCGGCTGACCCTCAGCCGCGCAGGCGGGAGGTCACCGCGCCCGCCTGTGCCTGCACCTTCGCACGTTCGACCTTCGTCGGCTCGTGGTCGGCGACGACCTGTTCGCCGCCCACCCACACGTCCCGCACGTTGCGTGCGTTCGCGCCCCACACGAGGTTCGCCAGTAGGTGTTCGTCCGGCACCGAGAGGCCCGCGGCGAAGGCCTCCGTCGACGTGTCGACATGCACCACGTCGGCCCAGCGGCCCTCCTCCAGCACGCCGATGTCGGTGCGCCCCAGCGCTTCCGCGCCACCGAGGGTGGCCATCAGCAGCACGTCCGCCGCCGTCAGCGCCGCCGAGTCCATGGTGGACAGGCGGGCGACGAGCGCGGCCAGCCGCATCTCCTCCCACAGGTCGAGGTCGTCGTTGCTGGCCGGGCCGTCCGTGCCCAGCCCCACCGGCACCCCCGCGGCCCGCAGCGCGGGCACCCTGGCGATGCCCGACGCCAGCTTCGCGTTGGAACCGGGGCAGTGCGCCACCGCGACGCCGTTCGCCGCGAAGACGGCGATGTCCTCGTCCGACAGGTGCACCGAGTGCGCCGCCAGCACCCGCCCGCCCAGCAGCCCGATCGACGACAGCATCTTCGGCACCGACCCGTAAGACGTTCGCTGCGCGGCGTCCTCCTGCGGCGACTCCGCCACGTGGATCAGCAGCAGCGCGTCCCGCACGCGGGACGCCTCGGCCACCATCGTCAGCGCCTCCGGCGACAGCGTGTACGCCGAGTGCGGGCCGTAGCCGATCTCGATGCGGTCGTGCGGCCGCAGCCCGTCCACGTCGATGCGGGCGCTGACCTCGTCGAGCTGTGCGCGCCAGCTCCACCCGGCCGCGTCCACGATGGCGGGCCCGAGCACCATCCGGCCGCCGGTCGCGAGCACGGCACGCACCACGTGGTCGGGCTGGAAGTACTGCTCGACGCTGGTCGTGACGCCGTTGCGCAGCATCTCCACCGAGCCGAGCAGCATCCCGGCCTCGATGTCAGAGGGAGTCAGCAGCGCCTCGGCCGGCCAGATGACCTCCTGTAACCACCGCATCAGCGGCAGGTCGCCACCCATGCCGCGCAGCACCGTCATCGGGCTGTGCGCGTGCATGTTGATCATGCCGGGCATGAGGATGCCGTCCAGCGACCGGACCGGGGCGTCCGACGCGGGCGCGCCGTCCGCCGGGCCGACGTAGCCGAGCCGGCCGGACGGGCCGACATCCACCACCGCGTCGCGCAACACACCACACGACGGGTCGCAGGGCAGGACGATCGGGGCACGCAGACGGAACATGCTCTGGATCCTGCCAGGTGGGCATAAAGATCCATAAGATCCTAGACGAGCGCGTTCCCCCAGGTGGTGAACGCCGGGCGCGAGCCGCCGCCGGTCGCGGGCAGGAACCCGTTGACCGAATGCTTGATCTTCACGTTCGCGGCGTCGAACGAGTACACCACCGCGCGGTTCAGCTCCACGACCGCGCGGTCCCGCCACAGCGTCCGGTCGGACGTGGTGTCCAGGCCAAGCCGGTCGGCGATCACCCGCGCGAGCCCGTACGCCGCGTCGTTGGCCAGCACGTCCTCGCCGATGGCCTGGCAGATGTACACCCCGTTGTACGGCGCCGCCGGGTAGGTGACGCCGCCGATCCGCAGCCCTCGGTTGCTGATCACCGGCACCGCGTGCCAGCGCAGGCCGAGTGTCGCGAACCACGGCAGCTCCGGGTGCTCGAGCGGCACCTCGCGCACGGCGTCCCTTGGCAACGGGAACACCGCGACCCCCTCGTGCGGGGTCAGCACCACCAGGGGCAGCTTGTCGAACGCGGTGTGCCCGGCGGGCGGGCGCCAGCCGAGGCGGCACACCGCCGTCGTGAAGTCGACGTATCTGCGGTCGCCGAGCACCCGCCCGGGTTCGACGTAACCGGCGTAGCGGACCAGCTGGTCGTTGCGGATCCGAGGGCCCGGCCGCGCCGGGGTGTCGGGCGCGAAGACGCTCACCATCGGGCGCACGGCGCCGTTGTTGGTGGACATCCGCAGGTGCTGCACGCACTGGACGGCGACCTCGGTGCTGTTGCGGACCTGGCGCAGGTCACGCACGAGCAGCCCGCGCCACGGCACATCCGCCGGGCACCACCCGCTGTCGCGCAGCGCGAGCCGCGCGCCGTACGCCAGCTCGGCGGGCAGGTGGCGGTAGGTGCCGGTCGCCGTGATCTCCTCGCGCACCTTTGCGAGCCGCGACTCCACCTGCCCTGCCTTCGGCCTCGCGTGGTGGAACGCGCGGATGAACTCCTCGGCCTCGCCGTAGAGCGATCGCGCCCGCGGCCTTGGTCGCGCGGGGGCGGGCGCCGGGGTGACGACGGGCTCGTCGCGCAGTGCTGTCACACCATGGGTATCGGCCCCGGTTGTGCGGTACTGGATTACCTGGACAGGTGGTGGCCTGGGCACCGAAATTACCGAATGTGGGTCCTAATCCGGTCATTTCGGCGTGTTCGTGCTCGGTTGGGAACACTCAGACCACCCGATCCGGTCACACGCGTTCGAAGATGAGGTCGCGGCTGACCCGGCCCTCCTGCTCGGCGCGGCTCTCGAACTTCGTCAGCGGCCGCCACGCGGGCCTCGGCGCCCAGCCGCCGTGCTCGTCCGGGTAGAGGTTCCGCAGGTGCGGCTCGGCCGAGCACACCTCCATCATGTGCTCCGCGTAGTTCTCCCAGTCGGTCGCGAGGTGCAGCGTGCCGCCGGGCACGAGCCGCGACGCCACCACCGACACCAGCGACGGCTGCACGAGCCTGCGCTTGTGGTGCTTCTTCTTCGGCCACGGGTCCGGATAGAAGATCCGCACCCCGGACAGCGACTGCTCGGCCAGGTGCTGTTCGAGCAGCACGACCGCGTCCCCGCGCAGCAGGCGCAGGTTCTTCAGGGCCGCGGTCTCGGCACGCATCATCAGCTGCGCGAGCCCCGGCTGGTACACGTCGACGGCGAGGTAGTTGACGTCCGGCGCCGCCTCGGCCAGCGCGGCCGTGGTCTCGCCCATGCCGGACCCGATCTCCAGCATCACCGGCGCTGACCGGCGCAACCACCCGTCCACGTCCAGCGGCCCGGGCGGCAGCGCCGAGATGTCGCGGCCCATGGCGGGCCACTGTCGTTCCCACGCGCGGGTCTGCCCGACGGTCATCCGACCGCCGCGGTTCACGAAGCTGACGACTGTGCGCCTGGGTGCATCCACGGGGGGAGAGCCTAGGGTCCCGAACCGGGAATGCGGTGCGTAAGTCGGTGGATCCAGGTTTCTGCCGGCAAGGCGCCGATCCTCCCTCGTACCGGGTTGTACTTGGGTGGATCGGCAACGCCGTCTCGCTGGCCCGGCACTCGCTGGGCCGCCGAATCATGTGCCAGATTTCCGGTTCGGGACCCTAGGGGGCGAGCGATTCCAGTCTCGCGAGGTTCGCTCGCAGGTCCGGGAGCCCTTCCACGGCGATCGGTGCCGGGTTGGCCTCGCTGGGATGCACTCGGATCACGTCGATCCACCCCGCGTGCCGGTCGGTCAGCATGAGCGTGGTCGGCACGCCGGGTTCGGCCAGCTTGCGCTCGGACGGCACGTACTCCCAGAAACCGGAGTCGCCGTCGGCGCCCCACGGCACGTACACCCAGCCGGTGCGGGCGGTGAGCAGCTTCGACACGCGGTCCTCGACCGTGTAGCCCTCGAGCCGGGTGGTCAGCGTGCCTGCCGCGAGTGCCCGCAGCCACCATGGCGCCGGTGCCAACGGGTCGACCGCGTGGATCGTGCGGTACAGCGTGAGGACCTGCTGTTCCGGCGCGCGGTGCACCCAGGAGCGCCTGGTCTCCGCCGGTGTGGTGGCGTCGTCCTGTTCGCCGCCCCACTGTTCGATGGCCTGCGACCACTCGAGCCCGAGCAAGGGCTCGACCTGTAGCGCTTCCGCCGTGGACGGTTGGTGTGACGAGCGCCGTTGCTCCTCTGCCGCAGCGGCGGCATCAGTAGTTGGGCCGGTGTCAACCACCGTCACAAGTCCACCTCCAGGGGCGCCCTTATGGAGTTGGGGCGGGTTGGGGACTGCACTGATTCGATAATGACGTCAGTAACCGGGTATGGCAGCACGCTGTGGGCAGGGCCACGATGACTTAACGCGGTCGTAACGGTGTCGTATTGCAAGACACCGAATCTGCCCCACATGGCACATCGACCGCCTAGTGGTGGCCGTTACCTTACGGTGGGCGTTCTGTGCCTATTTTCACCCGAATGGCAGACATATAAGGGACCCGAGCCACCCCCCGAAGGTGACCCGGGTCCCTTTCCCCCGTGACGGCGCAGCAGCTCCCCCGAGCGCTACGCGTCCCGCTTGTTGGCCGTGAACAGCGCCGCGATCAACAACACCAGTGCGAACCCGGCGAAGTAGGCGAGCGACCACCACGGGCTCAGCGAGGAGAGCGAGGGCGGCGGGCCCTCGGCGATCGGCCGGTTCGTGATGTCCGGGTCGCCGGTCAGGAACTTGTTGACGACGTAGAACGGCATCCACTTCTGGATGTCGTCGCCGACGTTCGGGATCAGCGCGACCAGGCCCTCGACGAGCAGGACGTAGATCAGCGTCAGCGACACCGCGCCCGCCGAGTGGCGGATCAGGGCGCCGACGGCGACCGCGATGACCGCCGAGAGCGCGTAGACCAGGCCGACGCCGGCGGTGGCACGCCACTCGAACGGTGTGTTGATGCCCAGGTCGGCGCCGGACTGGATCAGCTTGGAGATCCCGACCGCGCCGAACGCGGCCAGTTCGCCGACCAGGCCAGCGAACAACGCCACGACCGTGGTCTTGGCGAGCAGCGCGCCGGTCCGGTTGGGCACCGCCTGGAACGTGGCCCGGATCGTGCCGAACCGGTACTCGGTGGTGATCGCCAGCGTGGCCATCACCATGATCACCATCAGGCCGAAGTTCATGCCGAACTGGGTCGAGGCGATCGTGGGCAGGTTCTCGGTGTCGACGCCGGCGATCAGTGCGGCGAAGCCGATGGTGAGACCGAGCGCGGCCAGCGTGCACCACAGCGGCGAGCGCGTGGTGAAGAGCTTGATTCGTTCGACTGCGAGCAGAGTCATCAGGGTCACTTCCCCAGCGTCGTCAGGTCGGCGGGCTGCGCGGGCGCGTCGTCGCCCAGCGCGGCGTGGTACTCGACGGCGTCACCGGTCAGCTGGATGAACGCCTCCTCGAGCGAGCCGCGCTGCGGACTCAGCTCGTGCAGTGCGATCCCCTTGGCCGCGGCAAGCTCGCCGATCTTGGCGATGTCGACGCCGGAGACGATCAGGCTCTCGCCTTCGTCGCGGATGCTCCCGCCGAGCTCGCCGAGAGCCGAGCGCAGCACCGGCAGCTGCGGGCTGCGCACCAGCACGGTGCTCTCCGTCGCCTGCGCGACGAACTCCTCCGTGCTGCACTGCGAGATCAGCTTTCCCTTGCCGATCACGATCAGATCCTGCGCGGTGAGCGCCATCTCCGACAGCAGGTGGCTGGACACGAACACGGTCCTGCCCTCTTCCGCCAGCCGGTGCATGAACCGGCGGATCCACAGGATGCCCTCCGGGTCCAGGCCGTTGACCGGCTCGTCGAACAGCAGCACCTGCGGGTCCCCGAGCAGCGCGGCCGCGATGCCGAGCCGCTGCGACATGCCGAGCGAGTACCCGCCGGCGCGGCGGTTCGCCACGTCGGTGAGGCCGACGAGGTCGAGCACCTCGTCGACACGCTTGGCCGGGAGCTTGTTGGACTTCGCGAGCCAGCGCAGGTGTGCGCGGGCCGACCGGTTCGGGTGCACCCACTTGGCGTCCAGCAGCGCGCCGACGGTCCGGAGCGGGTTGTGCAGCTCCCGGTAGTGCTTGCCGTCGATGCGAACGTTGCCGGCCGTCGGCCGGTCAAGCCCCAGGATCATCCGCATCGTGGTGGACTTCCCCGCGCCGTTGGGGCCGAGGAAGCCGGTGACCCGCCCTGACTGGACGGAGAACGACAGGTTGTCGACGGCCACCGTCCTGCCGTACCTCTTGCTGAGGCCAGCTGCCTCAATCATGGTCTCTCCCTGAAAGTTCGTTGTCCCCTGGCCGTAATACTGGTCCTAGGCGGCGGTCCCGCACGTCCACCTGTGGTCGCCAGATCGGGTCAACCTCTGGGGGTAGCCTCCATCAGCCAAAAGGCTGGCGGATCCGTAACGACCCTGAGGCGACCCTGATTCGTGATCACTCCGAGGTAGGGGTTTTCCCGCAACGACCTCACGCTTCGCCAGGACGGACCAGTCCGGTCTCGTAGGCGAGCACGACCGCCTGCACCCGGTCCCGAAGATCCAGTTTGGACAGCACGCGGCCGACGTGGGTCTTGACCGTGGCCTCGGAGAGGAAGAGCTTCCGCGCGATCTCGGTGTTGGAGAGGCCCTGCGCGATCAGCAGCAGCACCTCGCGTTCGCGGTCGGTCAGCACGTCGAGGATCGACGAGTCCCGCAGCTCACCGCCCGTCACGCCGAGGAACCGGTCCAGCAGGCGCCGGGTGACGCTCGGTGAGACGACGGCGTCGCCGCTCGCGACCGATCGCAGCGCGGCGACCAGCTGCACGGACGGCGTGTCCTTCAACAGGAACCCGCTCGCACCGTTGCGCAGCGCGGACAGCGCGTACTCGTCGAGGTCGAACGTCGTCATCACGAGCACCTTCGCGAGGCCCCGCTCGGTGATCAGCTTCGTGGCCTCGACGCCGTCGAGCACCGGCATCCGCACGTCCATCAGCACGACGTCCGGGCGGTGCTCCTCCGCGAGCTTCACCGCCTCGTCGCCGTTGCCGGCCTCGCCGACGATCTCCATGTCGTCCTGCGCCCCGAGCACCATGCGGAAACCGACACGCATGAGCTCCTGGTCGTCGACGAGTAACACCCTGATCACCAGTCCGCCTCCCCAAATCACAAAAGTACTGGCCGGAACGCAGGCGGTTGGTGGCTGGGTGCCGTCACGTTCTCCTGAGGTCACCGTCGGTCAGGACCCGACCTTCGCACAAAGATCCATGGAGCAGCTCCTAGCCGAACGGCAGGCTCGCCGTCACCTGCCAGCCCCCGCCCGTGCGCGGGCCCGCCTCGAGCGTGCCGCCGAACACCAGTGCCCGCTCCCGCATGCCGATCAGCCCGTTGCCGCCGGACACCCCGACGAGCGACCGGCTCGACCGTCTTCCGTTGTCCACAATGGACAGATCGACGCGGTCGCCCGTCCGCTCGACGCGCACGGTCGCCGCCGCGCCGGGGCCGGCGTGCTTGAGCGAGTTCGTCAGCGCCTCCTGCACGATCCGGTAGATGCCGAGCCCGACACCGGCGGGCAGGTCGTCCACGTTGCCGACGATGTCGAGCTGGACCGGCAGTCCCACCGCGCGCACGCGTCCTGCCAGCTCCGAGAGCGACTGCGTGCCGGGCTGCGGCGTGCGTTCCCCGCCGCTGTCCTCGCTGCGCAGCACGCCGAGCAGCCTGCGCAGCTCGGTGAGCGCGTCCCGGCCCGTGGCGGCGATCGTCGTCACGGCCCGCTCGGCGAGCTCCGGCTGGCTCCGCACGGCGTACGCGGCGCCGTCGGCCTGCACCACCATCACGCTGACCGCGTGCGCGACCACGTCGTGCAGCTCGCGGGCGATGCGGGCCCGCTCGTCCGCGACCGCGATCCTGGCCTGCTGGTCCCGTTCGGTCTCCAGCAACCGCAGCCGCTGCTCCAGCTCGGCGTGGTAGGCGCGGCGCGCGCCGACGAACTCGCCGAGCGCCCACGAGAACGCGAGCGACAGGTTCACGACGATCAGCGTGGTGACCCACTGTTCCGGGTACTGCCACGGCGTCTGCACGAGCGAGACGACCTCGTTCACCGCCAGGAACAGCAACGCGCTGCGCCTGCCCACGTACGCGACGAGCGTGTACAGCGCGACGCACGCGGTGAACATGCTCGCGACGCCGACCTCCAGCATCGAGTGCAGGACCCCGATACCTAGCGTCAAATAGGCGGCGGTGATCGGGTACCTGCGGCGGAACACGATCGGCGCCACCACGGCGGCGATCACCGGCAGGGTGACGTACCAGGGCCGCGGTTCCGACTCCGTCGGCGACACCGCGACGCGGCTGACGAAGATCAGCAGGTCGAATAACGCGATGACGGCAGCGAGCAGCGTGTCCCCGACCATGGGGTGTGCCTTCATCCACAGGCTGAGACGCCGCACGAACCCAGCGTAGGCAGCAGGCGCCGCCGATGGCGTCAGGCCCAGGTCTGATCGTCACTACGCCGTACGGTTGACGATCCGCCGGGCCCGCGGATCGGCAGGACCCGGCCACACGTCGACGACCGCCATGGCACGATCAACCCTGCACGGACGCATGCTGTTCGAACGGGGGTGACATGACGACGGCTACCGAGCAGCAGCACCTCGCCGGTCCGTTGTCGGCCGCGGTGGCCAACCTGTGCTCACGCCTGCAGCCGCAGGTCTCGGCACGCACCGCCGCGGGGTTCCGCGAAGTGCTGCGGCGGCTGTCCGCGCCGCTGCAGGTCGCGGTCGCCGGACGAATCAAGTCCGGCAAGTCCACGCTGGTCAACGCCCTGATCGGGCGCCGGGTCGCGCCGACGGACGTCGGCGAGTGCACCCGGCTGGTCACCCGCTTCCAGTACGGCACCGTCGACCGGGTCGAGATCGTGTTCGACGACGGGCGCAAGCAGGTGCTGCCGTTCTCGGCGGACGGCATGATCCCCAACGACCTCGAGGTCGACTTCGACAAGGTCTCCCACCTCGAGGCGTACCTGACCAACGCCGTGCTGCGCGACCTCACGGTGATCGACACCCCCGGCCTCGGCTCGCTGGACGCCGCGTCGGTCAGGCGCACCGAGCAGCTCCTCGGCGCGGCCAAGCACCGCAAGCCCGACGGCGGTGACGGCGCCGACGCCCTCGGTGAGGAAGAGGGCTCCGACGACCTCGACGACACCTCCCGCAACGCCGTCGCGGGCGCGGAGGCCGTGCTCTATGTCGTGACCCAGGGCGTGCGTGCCGACGACCAGCAGGCGCTCGCCGCGTTCACCGCCGCCACCGCGAGCCGCGAGGCGGGCCCGGTCAACGCGATCGCCATCCTCAACAAGGCGGACACGATCGCGCCGGAGTCGGTCGCGGGCTCCGGCGGCGACGTGTGGAAGGCCGCCGCGCTGCTCGCCGAGAAGCAGGCCGCCACGCTCAAGCCCCGCGTCGCCGACGTCATCCCGGTCATCGGGCTGCTCGCCGAGTCCGCCGAGTCCGGCGGGTTCACCTCCGCCGACGCCGACGCGCTGCGCGCGCTCGCCAAACTCGACGACGCGACCTGGGACACGATGCTGATGTCCGCGGACATCTTCGCCACCTGGGACTGCGAGGTGCCGGAGGGCACCAGGACGCTCCTGCTGGAGAAGCTCGACCTGTACGGCGTGCGCACCGCGGTCGACGCGCTGCGCCGCGACCCCGAGATGACCGCGGGCGCGCTGCGCCGCGTGCTGCTGAACGCCTCGGGGCTCTCCGGTGTCCGCGGCAAGCTCGACGCCGTGTTCCGCGCCCGCGCCGACGGCATCAAGGCCGCCGCCGCGCTCGCTTCGGTCACCGCGCTCGCGCACGCGTCCGGCGATCCCGGTGAGCGGCAACGGGTACACGACGCGATCGAGGTGCTGCTCGCCAAGCCGGAGGCGCACCAGCTGCGTCTGCTGGAGGCGCTCACGCTCGTCACGTCCGGCGCGGTCGCCATGCCGGAGGACCTCGCGGAGGAGGTGCTGCGGGTGGGCAGCAGCGCCGACATCGGCGAGCAGCTCGGGATGAAGAACAGGCCCGCCAAAGAGCTCTCCGCCTACGCCCTCGAGCGGGCCGGGTGGTGGCGGTCGTTCGCGTCGTTCGGCGCGACACCGGCGCAGAGCCGCGTCGCACACGTGGTGCACCGCGCGTATTTCCTTATCTGGCAACAGCTTCGCGAACAGGCGGGGTGAGACTCTTGGCATCGTGGTTCAAGCGCCGCGAGGATGACAACGACGGCGATCACGGCGGTGACACCGTGAACGAGCCGCGGGACGACTCGACCATCGAGGTGAAGGCACACGTGATCGCGGACGCGGTCCGCGCCGCCGAGCAGCAGCAGCCGCAGGTGGGCCCGGCCGCCGGGATAGCGTCCGACGGGCTGGTGACCGGCGGCGACTTCACCGAGCAGGACGACGTGCCGCCGAGCGCGGCTGCCATCGCGCTCGACCAGGCACTCGCCGAGCGCAGATCGCTGGTGCAGTTGTGCCTCTACGCGCTCGACCGGGCACGCAGCGCGGGTGTCGTCGAGCGGCTGGAGGAGGGGCTCGCCGGCGTCGGCGTCGACGCGATCCGCCCCGACGGCGCCCGGTTCGACCCGGCGCACCACGAGGCGGGCGGCACGGTCGCCACCACCGACGAGGCGATCGACGGCGTGGTCGCCGAAACCGAGGTGGTGGGCTTCGCCGACCGGGGTGAGGTGCTGCGGGTACCGATCGTGACGGTGTACAGCAAGGGCGGGACATGACCGCGCCCGCGCAGCAGAAACCCTCGTTGCCCCAGCAGGTCAAGGCGACCCGCGAAAAGCTGCTGACGCTGCTCAAGGACATCAACCCGGACTCGGCGCGCTGGGTCGAGGAGATCAGGGGCAGGCGCAGGAGCAACCCGTCCGCGGTGGTGGTCGGCGAGACCAACCGTGGCAAGAGCTCGCTCGTCAACGCGCTGCTCGGCCAGCCGGGGCTCTCGCCAGTGGACGCCGAGGTCGCCACGGCGACCTACCTCGTGTTCGGCCACGCGGAGGAGTGGCAGGCCCGCGCCTGCTACCCGGGTCAGGTCGCGCCGGTGCCGATCGACCTGCCCGAGCTGATCAACTGGGTGTCCGCGGCGCACGAGCTGCCCGGCGGCCAGATCCCGCCGAGGTACGTGGAGATCGACGGCCCCGCCGAGCTGCTCGGCAAGCTGTCCATCGTGGACACGCCAGGCGTCGGCGGGCTCGACTCGATGCACGGCGAGCTGGCCAAGGAGGCCGCCGCCTCCGCGACCGCGCTACTGTTCGTGGTCGACGCGTCCGCGCCGTTCACCTCTGGCGAGCTGAACTTCCTCGCGACCGTCGGCGAGAGCGTCGAGACCGTCGTGTTCGCGTTGTCCAAGGTGGACCAGTACCGCGGCTGGCGGCAGGTGCTCGAGGACGACCAGGCGCTGCTCGCCGAGCACGCACCCCGGTTCGCCGGCGCGAAGTTCCACCCGGTCTCCGCCCGGATGTACGACATGGCCGCGAAGGCACCCAACCCGGAGGCCGCGGCCATGCTGCGCGAACGCTCCGGCGTCGAGGAGCTGCGGGCCGCGCTCGAGACCCTCATCGGCGGCCGGTCGGCGATGCTCGGCGAGGCCAACACGATGCGTGCCCTTTCGACCGCGCTGTCCGAGCTGCAGGTGCGGCTCGAAGCCGAGAAGCGGGCGCTGTCCACCGGTGAGGACGAGGCGGAGAAGCTGCGTGCCCGCAAGGACGAGCTGACCTCGGAGCGGCGGTCGTCCACCAAGGGCTGGCAGGTCCGCATGCGCTCGGAGATCCAGCGCACCCGCGTCGAGAACAACCACGAAGTGCAACGGCAGATGCGCGATGTGCAGTCGTGGTTCCGGCAGGCGATCGACGCCGCCAGCAAGGACAAGCTGCGTGAGCTGCCACCCCAGGTCGACGTCGCGTTGCAGATGGTCTCCGGGCGGATCAGCCAGGCGGTCGCCTACCGGCTGAACCAGGTCGCCGAGACCGTGCTCGGCGAGCTGTTCACCGCCGACGAGCTGTCGGTGATCCGCGCGCAGTTCGCGCGGACGGGGTCGCCGATCATCGTGCGGCAGGCGGAGCGGCGCCCGCCGACCACCGAGGACAAGCTGCTCGTGTTCATGGGTGTCACCGGCGGGTTCAGCGCGGGCAAGCTGGCCGTCGCGCCGCTGGCCGGGCTGGTCATCGCGCCCGTGCTGCTGGTGCCGACGATCGCGATCGCGCTCGGCGCGGGCTGGTGGTTGTCCAAGACCCGCAAGCACTCCGCCGACAAGCAGCACATGAAGCAGTGGCTCGGCGAGGCCATCGCGGACGCACGCTCCACTGTGGACCAGCTGCTGGCCGAACAGCTCATCGAGGCCGAGCAGCAACTGTCCCTCTCGCTCGACGAGGCACTCGGAAAACGCATCGCGGGTATCGAAGAAGAGCTCCGTGAGGTAGACAAGGCACTGCGCCTGGACACCGCCGAGCGGACGAAACGTCTCAACGCGGTGAACAAGCGCCTGACCGACGTCACCGCGGGCCGGGACCGGGCGGAGAAGCTCCTCGGGAGCATCCGCGCCGTCCGTGACCGGGCGTGACCCTCGCGAAATCGTGAGGGAACCGACCGGTCCTGCCGTCAGTCATACATCCGCAATACGAACAAGAGCTTGAGGATCCCGCCAGGGACCGACTAAGGGGGCACCCCGTGTACGTGGACGACGACACCTCCGCCGACACGACCGACACCACCGAGGACTCGACCGACTTCGGCGACGACTCGACCAGCACCACCGGTGACGACGAGTTGACCGTCGAGATCGACGGCGAGGAGTACACCGCCGAGGAGAACGTCGACCTCGACGACGACGGCGCCAACGACACCGCCGTCGTCGAGACCGAGGACGGCTACCTCGCGTTCGCGGACACGGACGGTGACGGGACGGCGGACGTCGCCGTCGAGTACGACTCGGAGGGCAACCCGATCGCGGGCGCCGAGTACGACGCGAGCACGGGCGAGTGGACCGAGGAGGACGTCGAGAGCCTCCCGACGCCGACCGGTGACGGCGCTGACGATGCCGATGGGTCCGGCACCGACACCTCCGGCGCCGACACGGAAACGCCCGACGACTCGGCGGACCCCTCCGCGACTGGCGAGGACATCACCGTCGACCTGCCGGGTGAGGACGTGGACGCGGGCCCGGCCACCTACGACACCGACGCCGACGGCGTCAACGACACCGCGGTCGTGACGGACGCGGACGGCACCACCTACGCCTTCACCGACACGGACCAGGACGGCGAAGCCGACCAGGCCGTGATCATCGAGGCCGACGGCGACGTGACGGTCGCCGAGCACACCGGCACGGACGAGTGGACCACCACCGAGGAGGGCCACATCGACTCCTCCGGCGAGTACGTGCCGGACAGCGGTTCGTCCTCGGATTCGTCATCGTCCTCGGACGCCGCCTGGGCCGACCGGTGATCTGAACCACTCGGTCACCTGACAGCTACTCGACGATCCCGGTAGGCGCTCTGCCTGCCGGGATCGTTGTATGTGCGGTAGACCACTCGTACAACCGGGTTCTGAATCGATACCCTTATCGGTCTTGTGGCAGAGCCGACACGTCAGCTCTCGTTTGACCGCGCGCCTTGTAGTTAACCTCCTATACATCCCCAAGCGAGTCCCGTCCGGCGATCCGGTCGGGGGTATCGCCGTTCACTCAGGACGCCGAAGTCCGGTTTCGACGGACCACGGCGTCCTGCGTCATTCGGTGTCCAGTACAGGAGATGAAGCGAGATGACGGCAGTGGCAATCCCAGGTGTGGACAGCGCACCGACGACGCACGAACGGCTTCTTTCCTGGGTGCGGGAGGTGGCCGATCTGACCACGCCGGACCGCGTTGTCTGGGTGGACGGTTCCGAGGAGGAGTGGACCCGCCTGACCGACAAGCTCGTCGAGGCAGGCACCTTCACCCGCCTTGCCAAGAAGCCGAACTCGTTCTGGGCCGCCTCCGACCCCGACGACGTCGCACGCGTCGAGCAGCGCACCTTCATCTGCTCCGTGCACCCCGACGACGCGGGTCCCACGAACAACTGGATGGACCCGGCCGAGATGAAGGCCACCATGACCGAGCTGTATCGCGGCTCGATGCGTGGCCGGACGATGTATGTCATCCCGTTCTGCATGGGCCCGCTGACCGCCGACAAGCCGATGCTCGGTGTCGAGATCACCGACTCGGCCTACGTCGTGGTCTCCATGAAGATCATGACCCGGATGGGGACCAAGGCGCTGGAGCAGTTCACCGCGCCGGACGGCACCGAGCGTGACTTCGTGCCCGCGCTGCACTCGGTCGGCGCGCCGCTCGAGCCGGGCGAGGTCGACGCCGCGTGGCCGTGCAACGAGGAGAAGTACATCTCCCAGTTCCCCGAGACCCGTGAGATCTGGAGCTACGGCTCGGGTTACGGCGGCAACGCGTTGCTGGGCAAGAAGTGCTACTCGCTGCGGATCGCCTCGGTACAGGGCCGTGACGAGGGCTGGCTCGCCGAGCACATGCTGATCCTCAAGCTGATCTCGCCGGAGAACAAGGTCTACTACGTCGCGGCCGCGTTCCCGAGCGCGTGCGGCAAGACCAACCTCGCGATGCTGGAGCCGACCATCCCGGGCTGGAAGGTCGAGACGCTCGGCGACGACATCGCGTGGATGCGGTTCGGCGAGGACGGCCGCCTGTACGCGGTGAACCCGGAGGCCGGCTTCTTCGGCGTCGCGCCGGGCACCGACTACCACACCAACCCGAACGCGATGCGCACGATCGAGAAGGGCAACTCGATCTTCACGAACGTCGCGCTGACCGACGACGGCGACATCTGGTGGGAGGGCATGGGCGAGCCGCCCGCGCACCTCACGTCGTGGAAGAAGCAGGACTGGACGCCGCACTCGGACGAGCCGTCCTCGCACCCGAACTCGCGGTACTGCACGCCGATGTCGCAGTGCCCGATCCTCGCGCCGGAGTGGGACGACCCGCAGGGCGTGCCGATCTCGGCGATCTTCTTCGGTGGCCGTCGCGCCGACACCATCCCGCTGGTGGCCGAGTCCCGCGACTGGCAGCACGGCACCTTCATGGGCGCCACGCTGTCGTCGGAGACCACCGCCGCCGCGAAGGGCAAGGTCGGCGTCGTGCGCCGCGACCCGATGGCGATGCTCCCGTTCATCGGCTACAACGCCGGTGACTACTTCCAGCACTGGATCGACACCGGCAAGCGCGCCGACGCGGACAAGCTCCCGAAGATCTTCTACGTCAACTGGTTCCGCCGGGACGAGAACAAGAAGTTCCTGTGGCCGGGCTTCGGCGAGAACTCGCGGGTGCTGAAGTGGGCCATCGAGCGCATCGAGGGCAAGGCCGCCGCGGTGGAGACGCCGATCGGCTACGTCCCGACCGCCGATGACCTGGACCTGTCCGGTCTCGACGCCGACCGCGCCGACATCGAGGCGTCGCTGGCGTTCGACGCCGACGAGTGGCGTGCGGAGCTCCCGCTGATCGAGGAGTGGTTCGAGAAGATCGGCGAGAAGGTCCCGACGCTGCTGCGTGCCGAGCTGGACGCACTGAAGACGCGTCTCGCCTGACATTCCATGGGAAAGGGGACCACCCACGGGTGGTCCCCTTTCCATGGGACCCGGATGGCGGCTTCAGGGTTGTCCACAACCTGTGGACAACCCTGTGCACAGCCTGTGGAGTCGAGCCCCGGCCCGTGACCAGGCGGGAAGCCGACGGCATACGGAAGACACGCCGCGGCCACGCTGTGCACACCCAGTTTGTCCACAGAAGCAGGGCAGACCCACAATCGACGGATGGCCGAGAACATCAGCCGGTTCCCCGTCGCGGAACCCGACGCCCTGCCAGCCGACCTGCGCGACCGCGTGAACGCGATCGCCGACCGGTCCGGCTTCGTCCCGAACGTCTTCACCGCACTCGGGCACCGGCCACGCGAGCTGCGTGCGTTCCTCGACTACCACGACGCCGTGATGGAACGGGAGGACAGCACGCTCTCGAAGGCGGAGCGCGAGCTGGTCGTCGTCGCCACGTCCGGCGCCAACAGCTGCACGTACTGCGTGGTCGCGCACGGCGCGATCCTGCGCATCCGCGCCAAGGACCCCACGATCGCCGACCGCGTCGCCACCAACCCGTGGACCGTCGAGCTGGACCACCGGCAGCGCGCGATCGTCGACCTGGCGCTGGCACTGGCGGTCGAGCCGAACACCTTCGGCGAGCAGGACCTCGACGACGCCCGCGACGCGGGCCTGACGGACGACGAGATCTGGGACGTCGGCGCCATCACCGCCCTGTTCGCCCTGTCGAACCGCATCGCCCACCTGACGGCACTGCGCCCGAACGACGAGTTCTACCTGATGGGTCGGAATAGTCCGCCTCCCCGGCATTAACAGTGTTGGTCCCGACCCAGCGACAGCTGCGGATCGCAGGCGGTTGGTGGCTGGGTGCCGTCACGTTCCCCTGAGGTCACTGTTGGTCAGACCCAGGCCATCGCACAAAGATCCACAGGACAGGCGCTAGAGCTTGAGGTGCCAGGTCTGCCCGGTCAGTTCCTGTCCGAACCGGTGCCGGGTGTCCTCCTCGACGAGCGTGAACCCGGCCCGCTGGTAGATCCGGCGGGCCGGTGCGAGCAGCGACACCGTCCACAGCTCCATCTCCCGGTACCCGACGGTCCTCGCGAACCGGACGCACTCCTCGACCAGCACCGACCCGACCCCGGCGCCTCGCGCGCTCGGCTCCACGTGCAGCAGTCGCAGCTTCGCGGTCGTGTCGTCCTGTCGCACGCAGAAGATCGCGCCGACCCGCTCGCCGTTCATCTCGGCGATCCACGCCCGTTCGCACACCGGGTCGTGTTCGGCCAGGTAGCCGGCGACGATCTGTGCGACCAGCGCCTCGTAGGACGAGTCGAACCCGTGCTCGGCCGCGTACAGCGCGCCGTTGCGTTCGATCACCCAGCCGAAGTCGCCCGGCACGGGGGCACGCAGTGCCACGTCCGGCCGCGAGGTCGGCCGGTCGACCCGGTTGCGGATCATCTCCATGGCCTCGACCAGGCGGACCTGCTCCTCCTCGGTCAGGTCGGCCAGCAGGTCGCGGATCTGCCCCGCCGACTTGGTGTCGAGTACTCGGAACGCGTCGCGGCCCTTGCCGGTCAGCCGGATGACCTGCCGCCGCGCGTCGGCGCCGGAGCGGTCGCGGCGCACGAACCCGCTGTCCTCGAACCGGCTGAGCAGGCGGCTCAGGTACCCGGGGTCGAGTCCGGTGGCGTGTCGCAGCGCCGACACCGCGGTCTCGTCCCGCTGGCCAAGTTCGAACAAGACTCTTGCCTCAGTCAAGGAAAATGGCGTGCTCAGCAGGTGCTCGTCGAGTGCGCCGAGGAACCTGGTGTAACTGCGGTTGAATGCTCGTACAGCGGCTATACGGTCCGGCGAGACCGTGGTGGCCATGGCGAGCCTCGTTTCCCGTGAAACAATTCATTGACTACGTCAAAGAATATGCCAGGGCGGCCGCGCCGTACAGACCCGCCGTCGTGCCGAGCCTCGCCGACTCGACCCGCAGCTCACGCAGGTACGACAGCCGGGCATGCGTCGCGAGGGTCGCCCGCACCGGCTCGAACAGCAGGTCACCCACCTGCGACACGCCACCGCCGATCACCACGAGGTCCAGGTCGCACACCGCGGCGGTGGCCGTGATCGCCAGCCCGACGGCCTGCCCGCCCCGCCGGAACGCCTCCGCCGCCACGGGATCACCGGCGCGCGCGTCCACCGCGAGGGCACCGGCGTCAGCGCCGGTCCAGCCCCTTGACCGCGCCCATCGCACCAGGTGCGTCCCGCTGGCCACGGTCTCCACACACCCGCGCCCACCACACGTGCACGGCTCGCCGTCCGGCTCCACCACCACGTGCCCGACGTGCCCGGCGTTGCCGCTGCGCCCGCCGAACGGCCGCCCGCCCAGCACCAGCCCGCCGCCGACCCCGGTCGACACGACCATCCCGAGCATCGCCGACGAGCCCTGCCCGGCACCGACCCAGTGCTCGCCGAGCGCCATGCACAACCCGTCGCCCGCCAGCGCGACCGGCGCACCGGTCAGCTCCCGCACCCGTGCCACCAGTGGAAAGTCCCGCCACGACGGGATGTTGATGGGTGACACCGTGCCCGCGACCGTGTCCACGGGCCCGGCGCACGCGATCCCCACTCCGTCGACCGGCCCGGGTGCCAGCTCCTCCAGCACGGCCACGACCGAGGCGAACGGGTCGGTGCCGGTCGGTCTCGTCGCGTGCCGCAGCAGCGTGCCGTCCCTGCCGACAAGTCCCCCGGCGATCTTCGTGCCGCCGATGTCCAGCGCCAGCACGGTTCAGTGCCGGTGGGTGTTGTCGGGCTGGCCGGGATCGCCGGGGTGCTCGAACCCGGGCGCCAGCTCGGCCTCCGCCGCCGCGTGCACGTCCAGCCACGCCGTGAACGCCCGCCGCCGCGCGGCCGCCAGCAGGTGCGCGGCGATCTCGTCCCGCACCTGCGCGAGTGCTCGCACCCGCGCGGGCCGCACCTCCTCGACCACCACGGTGTGCGTGCCGAGCGGATCCCGCACCGGCCCGACCGTGTCCCCGGCGGCGGCCGCGAACACGGCGTCCTCGACCGGCCCGGCCAGCTGCCCGCGTCGCAGCACCCGCCGCCGCGGTGTCCCGCCGCCGATCGTGTGCGTCACGACCCGCTCCTCCCGCACCCGGAACCGCTCCGGGTTCCGCTCGTAGAACTCCGCGACCGGCGGTACAGCCACCTGCTCGGTCACCGCCACGAACACCTTGCGCGCCAAAGGACTCCGCGTCAGCAGGTCCGCCGCGACGCTGCCGAGCCCGAGCATCGCGGCCCGGTCCGGCGCGAGGTCGAAGAGGCCGGGTGCGTCGGCCGCGTCGAGCCCGCGTGCCTCGGCTTCCGCCGCGACGAGCCGCTCCGCCACCAGCACCTGCACGATCCAGCGGCGCAGCTGCCGTCCCTCGCTGGTGTGCTCCCTCGGCAGGGTCGGCCCGACGGGTCCTGCCCGCAGGCCGGACTCCAATGTGTCCACTTCGGACACGTCGACGGGGTCGCCGGACACCCACGCCACGGCCGTCACGGGGTCACCTCCAGCGGCACCGCTGGCGAGTACAGCAGCCGGCCCGCACCTGCCACGCGGACCAGCGCCCACCAGCTGCCCGGCGCGGCCCACGGCGGCACCATCACGTCGAACGCCAGCTCCACCTCGCCGTGCGCGGGCAGTTCGGCGCCGACGAGCCGGGGACCGGCGAACTCCCAGGTCTCCCACGGGCTCACGAGCGCGGCCTCGAGCGTGATCGGCGCGCTCGCCGCCGACGCCACCCGAACGGCCAGCCGCCCGCGTTCCCCCCTGGCCAGCCGCACCGGCTCCGGGTCGGCGGACAGCCGGATCAGGCTCTCCTGTGCCAGCGCCGAGCCGACGGTCACCACGGCCACGTCCTCCACCACCTGCCGCCAGCTCGCGGGCAGCGCGTCCCCTGCCGGTTCGACCCGCACGCGCACCGGATAGCGGCCCGGTTCGGCGTCGGCGGGCGGAGTCACGGCCACGTCTTCGGTCAGGTGCCCGCCCGGCGGCAGCCCGAACGGCACCTCGGCGGGCTCTGCCGTCCACCCGTCGGGCAACCCGATCCGGACGTACCCGTGCAGGTCGACGTCGGTGGCGTCGGAGGCGACCGTCACCGTCAGCGGTGTGCCGGGTTCGGCCTTGACCGGGTTGACGTGCACAGCCAGTGGCAAGCCGCCCAGCGGCGCGGGACCCCGGTTGTGCAGCCAGTACTTCGCGTACAGCGGCTGGACGGGCTCAGCTTCCGGCCCGAGCACCCCACCATCCACAGTGGACCAGCCGACCGTCGGCCGCGCGAGCACGGTGACCGCGTCGCACCCAGCGACCTCGATCGGGCCGGGCACCGGCGAGCCGGGTTCCTCGAGCAGGTTCGCGGCGGTGAGGTCGGACAACGCGACCACGTCGGAGGCGAGCGTCGCGGCCGCAGGCGCGCCGGTGTGCGCGACGACCCGGATGGCGAGGCACTCGCGCGGGTCGGTCTGGGCGGCGGAACCGCGGGTCAGGGGGTTGCCCGCCGCCTTCACCGCGGCAAGCCGCACGCGGTCGGCGGGCTCGGCACGCAGCAGCGAACCCCGGGCAGGCAGTCCTCGGGTGCCACCGTCCATCGTGATCACCGCGTGCAGCGGGCGGCTGAACTCCGCGCTGTTCTCGGCGATTCCCGCGCCGCGCCAGTCCCCGTCCCCGGCCGCGAGCGCGTACCGGAACTCGTGGGTCCAGTGCTGCAACTGGAAGTTCGACCCGTCCGGCACCGTGCGGCGCGGCGGGTCGATCCACACCCCGGACGGCCAGCCGGTGCACGACCGCAGCAGAGACGCGTGCAGTGTGCCCGCCGAGTCGACGGCGAAGCCGGGCAGGCCGCGGTTCAGCAGTGCCACGGAGCGGCCCGCGTACTCGTCCTGCCCCGGTGTGCCGGCACCCACGTCGATCACGTGGTCCACCAGATCGTCCACAATGGACTGAATGCGGTCGGTCGGCACCACGAGGACACCCAGTGTCCGCGCGTCCCGCAGGTCCGCGCTCGGCTGCCACACCTCGGAAAGCGGCTTCTCGGGCGGCACCCAGTAGACGCCCTCGCCGCTGATTCCCGACCGTGCCACCACTTCCGCGGTGAACGCGTTGACCTCCGGCCCGCCAAGCGTGATCCGCACGTCCGGCAGGTTCGAGTCGACCCCGAGGTCGCCGTACCGCGCCCCGGCCGCGCTGCTGACCGTCGACGTCACCCCCGACCTGGCCAGCGCGACCGCCAGCTCACGGGCCAGCGGCGCCGCCTCCGCCTCCGTCGGCACGATGATCTCGGCGACGCCGATCGGCCGCAGCGCACCGTCCGCCAGCCGGAGCGACGCGGCGGCGGACAGGCCGAACCACGTGTGCGCCGGGTTGTCCAGCGTCCACGGGTGTTGCGCCGAGTCGACGTCGATGAGCCCGAAACCCCGCCCCACCACGGCGTTCCCGACCTCGCTGACCGGCAGCGCACCGGGCACCGCGCACGGCCAGCGCACGCGAAGGAGCTGGTCCTCGCCGGTGAACTCGTCGACCGTCGTGATGCAGTCGACCCGGTCGACGCCCTGCCACAACGTGATCGTCTGCGTGTACCGGACGGCCCCGACCTGGCCCTTCGCCGTGATCCGCTCGCCGACCGGGCTGCGTTCGACGGTCACCGTGGCCGCCGTCGACGCCGACGTGGTCACCGGGCCCTTCGGCAGCAGGTGCCACGGGCCCTCGCCGAACGTCGGATGGTCGTGGTATTCCTCGTACAGGGCCAGCTCGTTGCCGACCGCACCCGGCGTGATCAGCTCTTTTCCGGCCGAGACCAGGCTGCGTACGCCACCACCGCGCGCCGGGTCGACCGTCACCAGGAACCGGTCGCTCGCCGCGGTGTCACCGCCGACCCCGGCCCAGCCCTGGTCGTCCCGCGTGGACGCCGCGAGCCGGAACACCCGCCACCCCAACGGCGGCACCCCCTCGGCGAGGAACGTGACCGTCCCGTTCGCCACCAGCGCGGGAAGTTCGGCGCCGGCGTCGTCGATGACGCTCGCACCGGACACCGGCTCGGCGAGCTTCACCGTGACCGTGTCCGTCCGCTCGTGGTTGAGTGGATTCCAGACCACCACGGGCTTCCCGGTGCCCGGCGGCAGCTCTACGAGTCCCGACAGGACGGTCAGCGCGCCGTCGCGGACGCCGGTCGCGAGGTCGTGCGCGTCCCGCCAGCTCGTGACCAGGTCCAGGTACACCTGGTCGGACTCGGATCCGGTGATGGCGTCGTGGTGCGCGCCGTACGCGAGCTGCACCCACGCCTTCGCGAGCGCCGCGTCCGGGTAGTCGGCGCCCGCGAGGATAGTGGCGAACGCGGCGAACGGCTCGGCCTCCAGCAGTGCGGCCTCGGCGGCGCGCTGTGCCTGCTTGGTGTCGATGTAGGAGACGTCCTTGCCGGTGTAGATCGGGTTCATGTCCCGGGTCTGCGGCGTCGGCTCCTCCCCGCGCTCGGCGAACTCCGCGCGGACGGCGGCGAAGAAGTCCCTCGGCAGCGAGCACACGAACCGCGGCCACACGTAGCGCCGTGCCCAGTCCCTGTGCAGATCGGTGATCCACTTGTTCGGTGGCGTGTAGTCCCCGCCGACCGGCAGCAGCACGTGCTTCGCGGAGGTGACCTTCTTCAGCTCGAGGAACTCCTCGTAGGCGGCGTCGGCCGCGGCGTCGAGGGTGGTCGCGGAGTCCATCGCCCAGCCGGAGCCGTAGTGGTCGGTCATGTAGGCGGTCAGCAGGCCCTTGCCGGACGGGGAGATCCACTCGAACTCGCTCGGGAACTGCATGCGCGTCGGGTCGCCCCGGTCCGTGCCCGTCTTCTCCATCGGGCCCCACTGGTGGAACGGGCCGCGGGCCCACGAGCTGCTGGTGAGCCCGGCGTCGGCGGCGAACCCGGGGAAGGCGGGGTCGTGCCCGAACGCGTCGAGCTGCCATGCGGTGTCGGGCCGCCCACCGAACACGTCGCGCTGGAACCCCATGCCGTGCACGAAGTTCCGCACGGTCGTCTCCGGGTCGGTCAGGTTCGTGTTGGGTTCGTTGTACGCACCGCCCATGACCTCGACGCGGCCCTCGGCGAGCAGGCGCCGTAACACCTCGCGGTCGGCGGGATAGGTGTCCCAGTACGGCTTCAGGTAGTCGACCTCGGCGAGCACGAAGCAGTAGTCCTGCTCGGCGAGCGCGAGATCCAGATGCGCCCTGACCAGGTCGAACCCGGCGAGCTGGCGGGCACCGCGGTGCGAGCCGGGGAAGTCCAGCTCGTCCCACGCGGTCGTGTAGGCGGCCTGGGTGTTCCACCAGACCGGGTCGTAGTGGAAGTGGGAGACCATGTGCATGGTCCAGCCGGGCTCGGCGACGAGCAGCTCGAACGCGGTGTCGCCGCTGCCCTCGATCACCACCCGCGCGGGGATCCGGGTACCCGGCGCGGCCCCGTGGGTGTCGACCCCCACCTCCACCCCGGCGTGCCCGGCCGCGACGACTTCCACAGGTGACGGCGTCGAGACACCCTGTCCCTCGACGTACACCCGAGCGGCCCCGACCGCCTCCCACGAAACCCGGACAACCTGAAGCGGAGCCTCGACCGACCCGATGAACAACTCGGTCGACTCCACGGAGACAACACCCATGGCTCGCACTGTGGTGCCTCGAACATCAACACACAACCCGCCGGAGCGATCTTGTCCATCTGTGTCCCACGACACGCCGTAGGTCTTTCTGCCTCAATATCGGGATCTTCCTAGAAAGCCGGATAACGTCTGATGCGTGGACCCGGTGCGCAATCCGTTCGCCCCTGGAGCAGGTCAGCGACCCCCTGAGCTTGCTGGCCGTGAGAAGGAAGTCGCGGCGTTCGACGTCGTGCTCGAACGGGTCGCGCGTGGCCGCCCGGAACGCAGCCTGGTCCTGACCGGTCTGCGTGGCGTCGGCAAGACGGTGTTGCTCGGCGAACTCCGCTCGATGGCCATCCGCCGAGGCTGGGGCGCAGGCAAGATCGAGGCCCGCCCGGACGCGGGACTCCGCCGCCCCCTGTCGGCCGCACTGCACAGAGCCGTCCGCGACCTGGCAGTCCGCCACCGCGCACCGGACCGTGTCGAGCAGGTACTCGGTGTACTGAAGGCGTTCGCGCTGCGCGCCAGCCCCAGCGACTCGAAGCTCCGTGACCGGTGGCAGCCGGGCATCGACGTGCCGCCCACCCAGGGCCGCGCCGACTCCGGCGACATCGAGATCGACCTGGTCGAGCTGTTCACCGATGTCGCGGAGCTGGCGCAGGACGTCGGCACCGGCGTCGCGCTGCTGATCGACGAGATGCAGGACGTCATGGCCGATGACATCTCGGCACTCTGCGCGGCCTGCCACGAGCTGTCACAGTCCGGCGCGCCGTTCGTGGTGGTGGGCGCGGGTCTGCCGCACCTGCCCGCGGTGTTGTCGGCGTCGAAGTCGTACTCGGAACGCCTCTTCAGATACGTGCGCATCGACCGCCTCGACCGCGCGGACGCGGACCAGGCGGTGGTGGCCCCGGTGTCCCGCGAGGACGCGACCATCACCGACGAGGCGCTGGACGCACTCTTCGACGCGGCGGGCGGCTACCCGTACTTCATCCAGGCGTACGGAAAAGCGGCATGGGACGCGGCACCAAGCGACCCGATCACGGCAGAGGACGTCGGTGTGGCCGCCCCGGAGGCGGAGGCAGAGCTGGCGGTCGGCTTCTTCGGCTCCCGCTACGAACGAGCCACCCCCGCCGAGCGCGAGTACCTGCGCGCCATGGCGGAGCTGACGAAGGGCAAGACCGACGAGGGCGCCGCGACCGCGGACATAGCCAGCCACCTGGGCAGGAAGCCGTCGTCCCTGTCGCCTGCCCGCGACAGCCTCATCAAGAAGGGGCTGATCTTCTCCGCCGAACGCGGGCGAATCGCGTTCACGGTGCCGCACTTCGGCCGGTACCTGCTGAACATGGACGACTGACTGCCGTTCTATCCAGCTGTCTAGCTCTAACGCTAGAGAGTCAGATACGACTGCATCGACTCGGATCGTAGTATCGTCCCACGTCCTGTGGTTCTAGACAGTCACCGATGATTCATCGGAGTGTGTGCCGCTTCACCGAATAAACGGGTGACTTGATGCGTTGTAGGAGGCATAATGGTCAGTGGCTGGAGAACCCAGCAGAGCACGAATGAGGGAGTGCAGAACACCATGAACATCGCCGCCAAGCTCCGCGCCCGCCGCGTCGAGTCCCGCAACCGCCGGGCGGTGAACCACGCGATCGCCACCGCCGCCACCCCCGCGATGCGCGACGAGATCCTGATCATGGCGCAGCGCCAGGCCACCACGATCCGGTAACCCAAAACTTTTTCCGAAGCCGTGTAACACCCGTGGGTCGCCCCACGATGTTCCGGTTGACCCCGTAGTGCTGGCGGACCCCCGACCTGGCAGCACTACGGGGTTTCTTCACCGGTGCTCGGTGCGTTCCGCACCTTCGCAGCCGCCCCTTTCGTCATCACGTTGGGGGGCCGAGCCCCCCAAACCCCCCACGGTGCGGTCACTCTTGACCCAGCTCCCGTGCGTTTGTCGATCTTGCCTTGCCTTCGGCTTCGCTCTTGCCTTCGGCTTCGTTCTTGCCCTGACTTGGTCCGGTTTCCTGTGCCCTGGCTTGGTTGACTCCGTCCAAAGCAGCTCAGTCAATTCCGGTCCGGCCCCATCGCAACCCAACCCGGCCAACCCGGCCCGACCTGGCCCGGCCTATCCGGCCTATCCCGGACCGGTCCGGGCGAACACGGTCTGGCTCTGCCTGACTTGGCCTTGCCTGGCTTGACAGCGCGAGCCTGCGTGCCTGTTCGGCCGTGCTCGGCTGGCTTGGCTGCTCTGCCTTTTGCTGGTCCGGCTTGCTGTGCCTCGCCCGCTTTGGCGGCTCGGTCCGTCTTGCTGTCACCCTGTCCGGCGGGCCTGTTCAGCCGTGTCCGCCAGGGCTGTGTCAAGCCCTGGGGTTAACTCAGTCCTGTCCTTGGGTGCTTACGGGGCTTCCAGGATTGCTGTTGTGCCTTGGCCTCCTGCTGCGCAGATGGAGATCAGGCCTCGGCCTTTGCCTTTGCTTTTGCCGTTTTCGTGTAGGAGTTTGGCCAGGGTGGCTGTTATGCGGCCGCCGGTGGCGGCGAAGGGGTGGCCTGCTGCCAGGGATGAGCCGTTGACGTTCAGTTTTGTGCGGTCGATGGCGCCTGGGGGTTCGTCCAGGCCAAGGCGGGTTTTGGCGAAGTCGGCGTCTTCCCATGCGGCCAGGGTGGCCAGGACCTGTGACGCGAACGCTTCGTGGATCTCGTAGAAGTCGAAGTCCTGCAGGGTCAGGCCTGCTCGGGCCAGCATCCTCGGCACCGCGTACGCGGGGGCCATCAGCAGGCCCTCATGGCCGTGTACGTAGTCGACCGCGGCGGTTTCCGAGTGGGTCAGGTACGCCAGGATCGGCAGGCTTCGTTCCTTTGCCCATTCCTCCGACGCCAGCAGGACCGTTGATGCGCCGTCGGTCAGCGGGGTCGAGTTGCCCGCGGTCATGGTGCCGTCCTTGCCACCGAAGGCCGGCTTCAGTTTGGCCAGCTTGCCGGCGGTCGAGTCGGCTCGGAGGTTCGCGTCGCGGGTCAGGCCCTGGTACGGGGTCAGCAGGTCGCCGAAGAAACCTCGTTCGTAGGCCGCCGCCAGCTTCTGGTGGGACGCGGCCGCCAGCTCGTCCTGGGCTTCGCGGGTGATTCCCCACTCCTTGGCCGTGATGGCCGCGTGTTCGCCCATCGACAGGCCCGTGCGCGGCTCCGCGTTGCGGGGGATGTCCGGGACCATCTGCGTCGGGCGGATCTTGGCCAGTGCCTTCATACGAGCACCGATCGACCTGGCCCGGTTCAGTTCCAGGAAGACCTGGCGCAGGTCCTCGTTCACGCCAAGTGGTGCGTCGCTCGTCGTGTCCACGCCGCCTGCCACGCCGGACTCGATCTGGCCCAGGGCGATCTTGTTCGCCACCTGGATCACTGCCTGCAGGCCCGTGCCGCACGCCTGCTGCACGTCGTTCGCCGGTGTCTCCGGGGACAGGCGGGAGCCGAGCACGCACTCGCGCGCCAGGTTGAAGTCCCTGCTGTGCTTCAGCACCGCACCGGCCGCCACCTCGCCAAGTCGTTCATCCTGCAGGCCGAAGCGGCTCACCAGGCCGTCCAGTGCCGAGGTGAACATGTCCTGGTTGGACGCCGTCGCGTAGTGCTTGTTGGACCGGGCGAACGGGATTCGGTTGCCCCCGACGATCGCCACCTTGCGCGTCATGTCTCGATCACACCCCTGCGGACTTGTCCCGGCTGGCACTCCCAACCTACTCGTGAGTAGGCTAGACGTCGAGTGAGGCCCCGAACACGTCAGAAGCGGAGCATCATGACCGACCGCTACCAGCAGTTTGCCCGGTCCGGCCTCGGCCGGCAGGTCGTCCGCCGGCTCGGCCTGCCCGACCCCACGCCGCTGCGGCGGCACGTGCCAGGCGATCCCGTGCTGGACGGGCCCGCGCTCGTCGGCGGCAATGGCAGGCTGGCCGACACCGTGCGCACCGTGCTCAAGGCGCTCGGTGCCGAGGAGGCCGCCGACGCCGACCGCTACGCCGCGCTGGTCTTCGACGCCACCGACATCGACGACCCCGCCCGGCTGCGTGAGCTGTACGACTTCTTCCACCCGCTCATGCGCAAGATCGGCACCTGCGGGCGCGTCGTCGTGCTCGGCACGCCACCGTCGGGCAGCGGCCGGGACGCCATCGCCCAGCGTGCGCTCGAGGGGTTCACGCGTTCGGTGGGCAAGGAGCTGCGCAAGGGCGCCACCGTGCAGCTCGTCTACGTCGCGCCGGGCTTCGAGGCCGCCGCCGAGTCGACGTTGCGGTTCGTGCTCTCCGCCAAGTCTGCGTTCGTCGACGCGCAGGTCATCCGTATCGGCACGCACGGCGGCGACACCGTCGTGCCCGACGACTGGGACCGGCCGCTCGCAGGCAGGGTCGCGCTCGTCACCGGTGCGTCGCGCGGGATCGGCGCGTCGATCGCCGAGGTGCTGGCCCGCGACGGCGCGCACGTCGTCGCGCTCGACATCCCCGCGCAGGGCGCCGAGCTGTCCGACGTCGCCAACAAGATCAAGGGTGCCGCGCTCCAGCTCGACATCACTACCGGCACGGCACCCGCGCAGCTCGTCCAGTACCTGCGTGACCGGCACGGTGGCGTCGACATCGTGGTCCACAACGCGGGCATCACCCGGGACAAGAAGCTCGCCAACATGAAGGACGCCGCGTGGGACGCCGTCCTCGCGGTCAACCTGTCCAGCCAGCTCGCCGTCAACGACGCACTGCTCGCCGAGGACGTGCTGCGACCGAACGGGCGGATCATCGGCGTCTCGTCGATCGCCGGTATCGCGGGCAACAACGGGCAGACCAACTACGGCACCAGCAAGGCGGGCGTGATCGGCATGGTCGACGCGTACGCACCGGTGCTCGCCGGGCGCGGGGCCACGATCAACGCGGTCGCGCCCGGGTTCATCGAGACCAAGATGACCGCGGCGGTGCCGCTGTTCATCCGCGAGGCCGGCCGCCGGATGAGCAGCCTCTCGCAGGGCGGCCTGCCGGTCGACGTCGCGGAGACCATCGCCTGGTACGCGAGTCCCGCGTCGGCCGCGGTCAACGGCAACGTCGTGCGCGTGTGCGGCCAGAGCCTCCTGGGGGCGTGATGGTCGAGCTGTCGTCGCGGCCCAGCCTCCGGGTCCTGTACCCGAAGGCCGTCCTCACCGGCTTCCGCCGCAAGGGCGGCGAGCTGCCCGGCACCGTGTACACGATGTCGGGTGTGCGCACCGATTCCGCGCACTTGGCCGCCTACAACCGGGTGTGCGGGTTCCGGCTGAGCGACGAGCTGCCGGTCACCTACCCGCACCTGCTCACGTACCCGATGCAGATCAAGCTGATGGCGGGCGGCGACTTCCCGTTCCCGCTCGTCGGCTCAGTGCACGTGGCCAACCGGATCACGCAGGCCCGCCCGCTGCGCATCGACGAGCCGCTCGACCTGCGCGTGCACCTGGAGAACCTGCGCGACCACCCGCGTGGCCGCCAGTTCGACATGGTCAGCGAGGCGCTGGTGGACGGCGAGGTCGTGTGGACCGACGTGTCCACCTACCTCCGCCGGGGTGGCGGCGAGGGCCGCAAGGAGCGGACCGAGAAGACGGAACCCCCCGCGCCGACGGCGATCTGGTCCGTGCCGGACGACATCGGCCGCCGCTACGGCGAGGTGTCCGGGGACCGCAACCCGATCCACCTGTACAAGCTGACCGCGAAGATGTTCGGCTTCCCGATGGCGATCGCGCACGGCATGTGGACGAAGGCGCGCTGCCTCGCGGCGTTCGAGGGCCGGCTACCGGACGCGTACACGGTGGACGTCGCGTTCAAGCTGCCGGTGCTGCTGCCCGCGAAGGTCGGTTTCGCGGTGCACGAGGACGGCGACGGCAGGCGGTTCGAGCTGTTCGGTGCGAAGAGCGGCAAGCCGCACCTGTCGGGGACCATCAGCGGCCCACGCTGAAACGGACTGCAACTATTCTCCGCTTGGGTGCCAGGTGTTGCCCTCGACGAGACCGCCGAACCCCATCCACGCGAGGTTCATCAGCCGCGACGCGACGGCCCGGCTCGGCACGTCCGGGTTGTCGAGCCACCAGTCGGCGAGCGACTCGGCGGCGCCGACCAGCGCGGCGGCGAGCGACTCGGTGGCGCCCCGGTCCAGACCCTCCTTCGTGGCGACCCGGACCAGGAGCGTGTCGACCAGGCTGATCGCCTGGCGGCGCATGCCCAGCAGCTCCTCGGAGAACGGCCCGCCCTGGGAGATGGCCTGCCGGTGCAGCACCTGCCAGCTCTCCCGGTGCTCGCCGACGTACTCGAAGAACGCGCCGAGGCCGTGCCAGAGCTGCATGTCAGCTGGCAGTTCCGTGCGCACGCCGCCCGCGATGGCCTCGAGCAGCCGGGTGGCCTCGCGGTGGATGCACGCGGCGAACAGGTCTTCCTTCGACCCCAGGTACGCGTAGATCATCGGCTTGGAGACACCCGCGACGTCGGAGATCTCGTCCATCGACGCGTTGTGGTAGCCGTGGTCGGAGAACACCAGGACCGCTGCGTCGAGGATCTGCCGCTCGCGAACCTCGCGCGGCAGTCGCTTGACCCGCCGACGCTCGTGAACGGAGCTTGCGGAGTGATCCATCAGACACTCTTCTCCACGGGTCCTCCTGCGGTTCGAGAAATCCTTGCCAGGGTACAGAGTCGAACGTAGCGTTACCCGCCAGTAGATAAGGTGGAATATGCGATTCAGTCACAAGCCATCGGCGCCGAGTGGGCCGGTGGTGGAGAGCACCGTCGACATCGACGCGTTCGCGCGTGCGGTCGACCCGGTGCGGCTCGACGAGAAGCAGTTCGTGCAGCTGATCGACGTGCTCGACATGCTGGGCCGGGTGGGCACAGGCATCGAGCTGGCGGCCATGCGCACGGACACGTTCGTGTGGTTCGTGTCGCAGGCGTCCACCCCGCAGCTGGAACACCTGATGTCGCACCAGCACCTGCGCGGCGTCGTCTTCGAGGAGATCTTCCGGCGGATGGGCGAGCACCTTGACCCGGTGAAGGCGGCGACGCTGTCCGCGGTCGTGCACTGGCGCCTGTCCGGCGGCACCGGCGAGGGTGGCTACGACCGCTACGAGACGGTGATCGAGAACGGCACGTGCACGTCCGGCCAGGACCCGACGGCCGACGCGCGCGTCACGCTCACCCTGTCGCCGACGGACTTCCTGCGCGCGGTGACCGGCAGCGTCAACGTGGCGATGCTCTTCATGCGCGGCAAGGTGAAGGTCAAGGGCGACATCGCGTTCGCGGCAGGCCTGATCAACTACTTCGACCTCCCGCGACCCGGCCTCGGCGACGGCTGACCGCCGGTAGGCTCCGACGTCGATGAGATCCCGGGGCCGCGACCGCCACGCCGACGCGTCGGCGGGTTCGATGACACTCTCCATCCTCGGCTGGCTCGTGGTGGCCCTGCTGGTCGGCGCGGGCACGAGCGCGCTCCTGCTGTGGGTGTTCGGCTGGCCGAGCCTGCCGAGTTCGGCGGAGTTCACGGCCGGCGAGGTGGTCGAGCTGCTGAAGATCGTCCTGGCGGTCATCGCGGGCTTCGGCGGCGTGGTCCTGCTGTCGGTCAACCACCGCAAACAGCGGGTCGCCGAGGGCGACCACCGGCTGGCGCTCCGGCAGGAAGAGCGCGAGAAGTCCAAGCTCCTCAACGAACGCTTCGCCGCCGCGGCCGAGCAGCTGGCCCACGAACGCGCACAGGTCCGGTTGGCGGGTGTCTACGCACTGGCGGGCCTCGCCGACGACTGGGACGAAGGCCGCCAGAGGTGCGTCGAGGTCCTGATCGCGTATCTGCGGCTGTCCGGCTCCGGTGAGACCGACGTCGTGGACACGATCTTCCGGATGTTCCGCGAGCGACTGACCAGTAATTCCCCGTGGTGCGACGTCGACTTCGACTTCACCGGGATGAAGCTCATCGACATGGACTTCGGCGGGTTCACCTTTCGCGGCACGGTGACGCTGGACGACGTGACGTTCAGCGGCGAGCGGACGTCGTTCGCGGACACCAGGTTCAGGGGTCAGCTTCGCTGCCACGCCACGGTCTTCGGGGCCACGATGACCGACTTTCGCGACGCGGTGTTCCGTCGAGCGGCCACGTTCCGGAATTCGGTGTTCAGCACCGTGCTCGAGCTTGGTGCGGTGCGGGTCGATGGCGGCCGGATCGAGTTCGAACACTGTGTGTTCGAGCGGCGGGTCAGGGCGCAGGAGATCATCGTCGATCCGGGCATGCTTCGTTTCGATGGCTGCGTGTTCGAGAACGCTCCGGTCAACTTCGAATACGGCCAGTTCGGATCAGTGCTGGACGACCGCAGGCTGGTCGACCGGCTACGTGGCCGGGCACAGGACTGGACCCGAGGCAGCATCCACTTTGTCGGCTGCGTGATGGAGCGCTCACCGGTGACGTTGGTGAACATCTACGTGGTGCATGGCCGGGTCGTGTTGCGAGACCTGGTACTGGAACGCAGCAACCTCTGGGTCAAGCCTGTCGAGGTGAGGTACCCATCGTTCGACCTGCGGCGGATCGAGGCCAGGAACGCTGAGGTCGAAGTGCCGCTGCCGAACCGGATCTGGCGGGGGCGTGCCGTCATTCCCGACGACACGCCCCGTCCGTCAGAACGTGATGGCCATGGCGGGGTCGGCCAGGATGGCGCCGACGTCCGCGAGGAACTGTGAGCCCTGCTGGCCGTCGACCACGCGGTGGTCGAAGCTCAGCGACAGCTGGCACACCTTCCGGACCTTGATCTCACCGTCGACCACCCACGGCATGTCCTTGATCGCGCCGAGCGCGAGGATCGCGGACTCGCCGGGGTTGATGATCGGCGTGCCGGTGTCGACGCCGAACACGCCGACGTTGGTGATCGTGATCGTCCCGTTGAGCATGTCCGCCGGCGTGGTCTTGCCGTCGCGGGCCACGCGGGTCAGCTCCTCGAGCGCGACCGCCAGCTCGTGCAGTGACATCGCGTCGGCGTCGCGGACCTTCGGTACCACCAGGCCGCGCGGCGTCGCGGCCGCGATGCCGAGGTGGACGTAGTCCTTGTAGACGATCTCCTCGCCGGCCCACGTCGCGTTGACGTCGGGGGTCCGGCGCGCCGCCAGGCACACGGCCTTCGCGGCGAACGTCAGCGGGGTGATCTTGACGTCGCGGAACGCGGGGTGGGTCTTCAGGCGAGCCCGCAGCTCCATCATCGGCGTGACGTCGACCGTCAGGAACTCGGTCACGTGCGGAGCCGTGAACGCGCTGCCGACCATGGCCTGCGCGGTCATCTTCCGCACACCCTTGACCGGCACCCGTCGTTCGCGGTCACCGGACGCGACCGGCGCGGGCGCGGCAGCAGGGCCGCTCGCCGCGCGTGCCACGTCCTCGCGGGTGATCACGCCCGACCCGGCCAGCGACCGCAGGTCGACGCCGAGGTCCTTGGCCAGCTTGCGCACCGGCGGCTTCGCCAGCGGCACCAGTGCCGCCGGGTCCAGCAGCGCGGCGGGCGAGTCCGGCACGGTGATCGGCTCCGGCGCCACGACCGGCGGTGGCGCGGTCGCCACCGGGGCGGTGTCCTTGCGGGGACGCCGCTTCGCGGTCGACGCCTTCGGGCCGTAGCCGACGAGCATGGCCTGCCCGTTGCTCTCCGCCTGCGCGGCGGGCGCGGGTGCCTTCGCGGGTGCGGCGGCACCGCCCGGGTCGACGTCGATGGTCACGATCGGCTCGCCGACGATGACCGTCTGACCGGTCTCCGCGTGCAGCTCCGTCACCACACCGGCCCACGGGCACGGCAGCTCGACCGCCGCCTTGGCCGTCTCGATCTCGACGATGATCTGGTTGACCTTGACCTCGTCACCCGGCTTGATGTGCCAGGTCAGGATCTCGGCGTCGACCAGGCCCTCCGCCGTGTCGGGCAGGGGGAACACCTTGAAGTCAGGCATGCCTCACCAGCCCAGCGAGCGGTCGACGGCGTCCAGCACCCGGTCGAGGCTGGGGAGGAACTCCTCCTCGAGCTTCGACGGCGGGTACGGCGTGTCGAAGCCCGTCACGCGCAGGACCGGCGCCTCGAGGGAGTAGAAGCACTCCTGCTGCACGCGTGCGGCGATCTCCGACGACAGCGACGCCTCGGACGGCGCCTCCGACACCACCACCAGGTGCCCCGTGCGGCGCACCGACTCGTACACCGGCGTGAGGTCCATCGGGGAGAGCGCACGCAGGTCGATGACCTCGAGCTCCTTGCCCTCCTCGGCCGCGGCGGCCGCGGACTCCAGGCACGTCTTCACCATCGGCCCGTACGTGGCGATCGTGGCGTGCGTGCCCCTGCGCAGGACGCGGGAGGTGAACAGCGGCTCCGGCTTCGCGTCGAAGTCCAGCTCAGCCTTCTCGTAGTAGCGCCGCTTCGGCTCGAAGAACAGCACCGGGTCGTCGCACTGGATGGCCTGCTGGATCATCCAGTAGGCGTCGACCGGGTTGGCACACGACACCACCTTGAGGCCCGCGGTGTGCGCGAAGTACGACTCCGGCGACTCGGAGTGGTGCTCGACCGCGCCGATGCCACCGCCGAACGGCACCCGGATCACCATCGGCAGGTTGATCTTGCCCTGGCTGCGGAACCGCAGCTTCGCCACCTGCGACACGATCTGGTCGAACGCGGGGAAGATGAAGCCGTCGAACTGGATCTCGCACACCGGCCGGAACCCGCGGATCGCGAGACCCACCGCCGTGCCGATGATGCCGGACTCCGCGAGCGGCGTGTCCAGCACGCGCTGCTCCCCGAAGTCCTTCTGCAGCCCGTCGGTGATGCGGAAGACACCGCCGAGCTTGCCGACGTCCTCACCCATGATGATGACCTTCGGGTCCGCCTCCATGGCGGCACGCAGGCCCAGGTTCAGGCTCTTGCCCAGCGTGATGGTCTGGATCTTCTGGGACTTTTCCGACTTGTTCATGACTGGCGCCGCCATCAGTGCTCACCCCCCGCGAACCCGGCCGTGTACTCCAGGAAGGCGTCGCGCTGCGCGTCCAGCACCGGGCTGGCCTCCGCGTACACCTCGGAGAACATCCGCTTGTGCGGCGGCTCGGGCATGTTCTGGCAGAACTCGCGCAGTTCGGCCGCGAGCTGGTCGGACTCGGCCTGCACCGAGTCGAAGAAGTCATGGTCGGCCTGCTCGTGCCGGACCAGGTTCACGCGGACCCGCTCGATCGGGTCCTTCAGCTTCCACGCCTCCAGCTCGTCGGAGAGCCGGTAGCGGGTCGGGTCGTCGGTCGTGGTGTGGGCGTCCATGCGGTAGGTGAACGCCTCGATCAGCACGGGACCGTTGCCGTGGCGGCACTCGTCGAGCGCCCAGCGGGACACGGCGAGCGTCGCGAGGACGTCGTTGCCGTCGACCCGGATGCCGGGGAAGCCGTAGCCGCGTGCGCGCTGGTACAGCGGCAGCCGCGACTGGCGTTCGGTGGGCTCGGAGATGGCCCACTGGTTGTTCTGGCAGAAGAACACGAGCGGCGCGTCGTACACCGACGCCCACACGAAGCCCTCGTGCACGTCGCCCTGCGAGGTGGCGCCGTCACCGAAGTAGACGATCGTGGCCTCGCCGTCGTCGTCGCCTACCTTGCCCTCGAAGCGCTGGCCCATCGCGTAACCGGCGGCGTTGAGCACCTGATTGCCGATGACGATCGTGTACAGGTGGAAGCGGCTCGCGATCGGGTCCCAGCTGCCGTGGTCGGTGCCGCGGAAGATGCCGAGCAGGTCCGTCGGCTTGACCCCCCTGGTCCACGCCACGCCGTGTTCCCGGTAGCTCGGGAACGCCATGTCCTGTGGTTTCAATGCCCGGCCGGAGCCGATCTGCGCGGCCTCCTGGCCCAGCAGCGGCACCCAGATACCGAGCTGCCCCTGCCGCTGCAGCGCGTTCGCCTCACGGTCGACCCGCCTCGTCAGGACCATGTCGCGGTAGAGGTTCCGCAGGTCCTCGGCGGTGACGTCGGCGACGTAGGGGTCCCATCGGCTGTCGGCGACCCGCTCGCCTTCCGGCGTGAGGAGCTGCACCAGCTCCGGGCCACCCTCGCTCGTTGCGCGCAAACCGGCAATCACCTGCTCCGCGGTCGGCTTGGCCGCGGTGGCGGCCGGTCCGACTCCGGGTTCCGGGTGCGTCCACTGTTCTGGGGACGACATTCGTTCTCCTAGTTGTCGACGCCGGGCGTTCGCTTGTGGCGCCCGCGCGGCCGCACCACCAACGGTCACCAACCCGGGTAGGGGAGGTTCGACCGCCGCTGGCGCTGACGGTTTCGGGGATCATCCTGGCATGCGTCAGCCCGGTCTGTTGAGATCCGAACGTCGGCATCTTGGCGTTCGCGACGCGCTGAGCTGCGGAAACCGTAGGACAACCGACATTAGGGCGTTCATGGGCGGGCGCGTGACCACCTCCTGGCAGGCAGTGAACGAGGCAGCTCAGAGCAGTCGTCCGCCGTACTGTCCCCAAGTCCGCACGGCGCCGGTTCCGGCCTCCAGCCGACCACCTCGCCGGGAAAAGTGATCTGCGTCACCGCCCATCATAGTCGTCCCCGCTCGATGACCGGCGGAGCCGAACTACGCTTCGGTAATGGTGGACTGGCGGGACGAGCGAGTGCGACGGGCCGAGGAGGCTCTGGAGGACGCGGCACAGGCTGCCGACGAGATCCTCTCGTCGATCGCGCCGCGACAGCTCCCCGAGCCGGAGCCGGAGCCGTCGGTGCTGCGTGACGCCTGGTAGTGGCAGTATCGCCAGGGTGGACAACGCACAGGTACACACAACTGTCGAACGGACATGGGACGCGGAGATCCTGCCGAGCCTGTCCGAGCTGGTGAGGATCCCCGCCGTGTCGGTGGTGTTCGACGCGAACTGGGCCGAGAACGGCCACCTCGACGCCGCCGCGGAACACGTCCGCGACTGGCTCGCCGCGCGCGAGATCCCCGGCGCGAGCGTCGAGATCCTCCGGCTGCCGGAACGCACCCCGGTCGTGCTGATGGACGTGCCCGCGTCCGATGGCATGCCCGCCGACGGCGGCACCGTGTTGCTCTACGGCCACCTCGACAAGCAGCCGCCGGTCGGTGGCTGGTCGGAGGGCCTCGACGCGTGGACCCCGGTGATCCGCGGCGACCGGCTGTACGGGCGCGGATCCGCGGACGACGGCTACTCGGGCTACGCGGCGTCGGCCGCTATCGAGGCGCTGCGTGCGGCGGGCGGCAAGCACGCACGCTGCCTGGTGCTGCTGGAGACCAGCGAGGAGTCCGGCAGCCCGGACCTGGAGGCCTATCTCGAGGCGTACCGCGAGCGGCTCGGCGACATCTCGCTGGTCGTGTGCCTGGACTCCGGCGGCCAGGACTACGAGCGGTTGTGGCTGACCACGTCCCTGCGCGGCCTCGTGTCGACCACGGTGACCGTGCAGGTCATGGAGTCCGGCCAGCACTCCGGTTCGGCAAGCGGCATCGTGCCCAGCTCGTTCCGGATCATGCGGCAGCTGCTGGACCGCATCGAGGACGCCACCACCGGTGAGCTTCTGCTGCCCGAGTTGCACGGTCCCATCCCGCCGGAGCGCGACGCGGAGATGAAGGCGCTCGCCGACCTCGCGCCCGGCGCGGCGAAGGCGGCGTTCGCACTGGTCGACGGCATGTCCCCGGCCTCGGACGACGACTACGAGCTGATGGTCAACAACGCGTGGCGGCCGACGCTGTCGGTCATCGGCGCGGCGGGCCTGCCGCTGCCGGCGGACGCGGGCAACGTCCTGCGCCCGTTCACCACGCTGAAGCTGAGCTTCCGCCTGCCGCCGTCGGCCGACCCGAAGACCGCGCTCGCGGCGGTCGAGCGGGCTCTCACCACCGACGTGCCCTACGGCGCGAAGGTCACCGTGTCCGGGCCGGAGACCGGTCCTGGCTGGAACGCGCCGCCCACCGCGCCGTGGCTGGCTTCGGCGCTGGACGCGCTCAGTGAGTCGGTGTTCGGCGGCAACCAGTGGCTGACCATGCGGCTCGGCGGCTCGATCCCGTTCATGGGCTCACTGGCGGTGGCGTACCCGAAGGCGCAGTTCGTGGTCACGGGCGCGCTCGCGAACGACAGCAACCCGCACGTGCCGGACGAGTGGCTGCACATCCCGCACGCCAAGCGCGTCACGGAGTCGATCGCCCACCTGCTGGACGCGCACGCGTCGAGCTCCGCTCAGGTAGGCGGGTAGCGGTCACCCCAGTCCGGGGGCGCCTCGCAGAACTCGGCGAGCGCGTCCCTGGTCACCTGCTCGATCACGGCGCGCAGCTCCAGCTCCGCCAGCCACTCCGGCGGGATCGCCCTGGTGCCCTGCATGGCGCCGAGGATGTTGCCGCAGATCGCGCCGGTGGAGTCGCTGTCGCCGGAGTGGTTGACGGCGAGCAGCAGCCCGTCGCGCATGTCCGCCGCGGCGAGCGCGGCGGCGACCGCGATCGCGAGCGCCTCCTCACCGGTCCAGCCGCCGCCGAGCTGGTCAGCGATCGACTCCGGGGTCGGCCTGCCGTGCGCGACCGCGGCATCGAGCGCGGCGACCTGCTCATCGTGCCCGTCCCAGGTCAGCAGTTCCGCCCTGGTGGCGGCGATCGCGTCGGGCAGCGGGGCGTCGTGCAGGAGCAGGTGGACGAGGTGCGCGAGCGCGCCGGCGGACAGATAGCCGCTCGGGTGGCCGTGGGTCAGGAGCCCGTTCCCGACGGCGAAGGCGAACGCGTCGTCGCCGAGCAGCGCGTAGGGCGCGGCACGCATCACCGCGCCGCAGCCCTTGGAGTCGTTGAGCCGGTTGTCGAACGAGCCGCGTGGCTTGCCGAGGGAGAAGGCGCGGAGTGCCCGGGTGACCGTGTTGCCGGGCGCACGCATGGCGAACAGGCCCCTGTTGGTGATCAGCCAGCCGTCCGGTTCTGGTTTGGTGGCGAACACCCCGCCGTTGTCGGCCCAGCGCGGCTCCATGCCCTGCGTGTGCAGCCACCGCTGGTAGGCGTGCTGCATGGGGGCGCTGTACCTGCTGTTTCGCGCCACGAAGCGATCATCGTGCTCGCCGCGGTGGCCCCGGATGAGCCCTTCGAGGGTGAAGAGGGTCATCTGGGTGTCGTCGGTGATGGTGCCCCGGCCGCCGTACGCCTCTTCGTAGCCGGTGGTGCCGTCCGGACCGAACCGGTGGCGGATGGCCTCGATGGTGAGGAACTCGACGGGTGCGCCGAGGGCGTCCCCCACCGCGCCCGCGAGGACGCAGCCCAGAAATCGGTCGTCGTCGATCATCGGCCAAGGCTACGATCACTCGCATGCGCGCATGGTTCCGACATTGATCTGACCTAGCACCGAGGTTCCCGGCGACGCTGGTGGCGTCGCTGCTTCTGGTGCGCTTCTTCGACGAGACGGTGGCCTACCTGCCCTACGCGGCGGTGGAGTCCATCCGCGCGGACGTCGACCTGACGTATGCACAGGCAGGGTTCCTGCTGTTCCTGTATCCCGGCATAGGACTGCTGACAACGCCTTTCGGCGTGCTGGTGGACCGCTGCGATCGCAGGGTTCTGGCGGCGATCGGCGGCCTCGGCTCCGGCGCGGGCCTGTTCCTGTTCGCGGCGGCCGGCGACTTCCGGACGCTGTTCGCCGCGGTCTGCGTGATGGGGACACTCGGCGACCTGCTGGTGACCGCGGGAGAAGTGTCGCTGGTGGAGATCGCGGGCGACAACGTGGAACCGGCGCTGGCACGGGCGAACCTGCTGGCCGCGGTGGGCGACCTGGCGGGCCCGCTGCTGCTGGCGACCGCGTTGTGGTCGGGCCTGGGCTGGCGGGCGGCGTTCTGGACGGCCGGCCTGATGATGGTGGCGTACGGGGTGTGGCTGGCGACGCGGCCGCTGCCCCGCCCGGTGCGCGAGGAGGAGGAGCAGAGCGCGCTGGGTGCGCTGATGTCGGTCGTCCGCGACCGCAGGGTGATCGTCGCCGGGCTGCTGGTGGCGGTGATCGTGGCGTTCGACGACACCTTCATCGGCTTCGCGGTGGCGTTCCTGATCACCGAGCAGGACCTGAGCCCGGCACTGGCGACGGTGGCGACGGGCGCGGGCCTGACGGGCGGGGTGGCCGCGGCCGCGTGGGCGAGCCGGACGAACGGACGGCGGGCAGGCCTGCGGACGTGCGCGGTGGCGTTGGCGGCGGGCGTGTTCCTGCTGTTGCTGGCGCCGGCCACGGTGACGGCGGCGATCGCGATGGCGTTGGTGGGCGCTGCGGTGAACCTGGCGTGGATCATCCTGCAGGCGCGGTACATGACGCTCCGCCCCGGCCAGGCGGGTGCGACGTCGTCGGTGGCGGAGGCGGTGAGCCAGGTCGGCGTGACGACCCCGCTGGTGATCGGTCTGCTGGCGGACCACACGGGCCTTGGCCCGGCGATGTGGCTCTACGGCGCGGTGGCGGTGGTGTTCGTGGTGTCAGCGCGCTAGTGCCCCGTCCAGGCGGATGCGGCACGATTCTCGACGGCCCCGCCGCCCGCTGGCCGCGTTGCCGAAAGGCCCGAGTACAACCCGGTACGAGGACCTTCCGGCGCCTTGCCAGCGAACACCGGGATCCACCGATAATCACCCCAATCCACCTGAACGGGGCACTAGCTCCAAGGCCGTGAAGTTAGGTGGTTGTGGTGCTGGTCAAGGGTCTGCCGGTGTCAGGATGTGGATGCTGATGGTGGCTTTGTAGCTGGTTCGGTCGATGTTGGGGCCGCGAGCTTGGTATTTGGAGATGGCGCGTTTGACGATGCGCGGGCAGACCCGCAGTCGTCGGGCGGGCATGAGGTTTGCCAGGACGTGTCGGCCGATGGTGCCGACCAGGTCGATGGT
>NZ_JBARWZ010000127.1:0-33224 GCF_049647105.1 Actinophytocola sp. | reverse complement strand
TCGGCGGATCCCGGTGTTCGCTGGCAAGGCGCCGAAAGGTCCTCGTACCGGGTTGTACTTGGGCCTTTCGGCAACGCGGCCAGCGGGCGGCGGGGCCGTCGAGAATCGTGCCGTATCCGCCTGGACGAGGCACCAGGTCCGAGCGAAGAAAGCAGCGTAATGCAGCCACAGGTGCTGACCCAGCGGCCGCCGCGGTCGTCGGACGGGGGTGCGGTCGCCAAGGCCGTCGGTGTGCTCCTGCTCCTGCCCTCGGCCGTCCTCACGATCATCACGCTCGTGATCCCGACCATCGGGACGATCGGGACCAGCATGCGGTCCGAGAACCTCGACCTGGGCGAGAGTGAGGACGTCGGGTTCGACAACTTCAGCTCCGTGCTGGGTGGCGAGTTCGGGTCGGCGCTGTGGTTCTCGGTGTCGCTCGTGTTGCTGCCGATCCTCGTCGCCGTCGTGGTCGCGCCGCTCCTGGCCGCGGCCCTCGACTGGGCGGGCGGCTGGGCGCGGGTGACCGCGCGCGTGGTGCTGTCGCTGGCGATCGTGGTGTTCTCGCCGGTGGCGCTGGCCATCGCCTGGATGCGTGCGCTCCGGGAGGAGCCCGAGCTGCTGGCCGACCCCGAACTGGCGGGCGGCACGATGCGGACCAGCCTGGCGCTGATGACGTTCGGGGTGGTGTGCGCGATCGGGGTGATGGTCTTCCTGCCCGCCTTCCGCGCACGGCGCAGGCTGTGGCCGACGCTGTTCACCATCGCGGGCCTGCTCGTGCTGGGCCTGCTCGCGGTCGGGCTGCAGCAGTTCACGCTCCCGCTCGCGATGACCGGGTTCGGGCCGGGCAGCGAGACCATGACGCCGGTCGGGATGCTGTACACGACCGCGTTCGGCCAGGGGCGGCTCGGCGTTGGCGCGGCCGTGTCGACGTTGCTCCTGGTACTGCTGGCCGTCCTCGGGGTGGCCGCGGTCCTCGTCGTCGTACTGACCCGGTTGCGGGTCAGCGTGCGGCCGTTCCGGTCATCCGGGTCGGGGTCCCCCGTGAACGCGGGCGCGATCGTGGTGGCCCTGCTGGCGTTGATCGCGGTGGTGGTCGTCGCCGTGCTCGCCATGGGGCCCTGGTTCGACGCACTGGGCGGGGCGGAGCCTGCTGGCCCCGATGGGGCGAGAGGCCGCACGTGGCCGCCCGCGCTCCTCTGCGCGCTCGTGTCGGTCGGCGTCGCCTACCTCGGCGCTCTGGGCGTGAGTGGTCTGCGCCCGTTGGGCAGGCACAGCGAGTGGCTGCTGATGCCGTTCGCGCCGTGGCTGTTCGTGGGGGCGGCGCCGCTGGGCGTCGAGTTGTTCAGGTCGCTGCGGGAGGACGGCGAGCTCGGCGACGGCGACCTGTTCCCCCCGATCCTGGTCAGCCTGGTGGCGCTGGTGATCCTGGCCGTGCTGTGCCGGGGGCAGGCGGAGCGCTGGCGGCAGCAGACCGCGGCAGGCGCGCCAGCGGCGGGCTCGTTCTTCCGCACGGTCGTGCTGCCCACCCTGCCACCCGCGGTGCTCCTCTTCGTCGTGACCGTGTTCGTCAACGCCCAGGACCTGTTCTGGGGCTTGGTCACGGCCCAGTCACCGAAGAACGCCACCACGCCGCTGCAGCTGTTCACGTCGAACACGGCGATGTACGGAGGGGAGTTCTCCGTGGCGTCCGCGACTCCGATGGTGGCGGTCGTCCTCGGGTTCGTGGCGCTGGGGGTCATCCAGGCGTTGCACCTGGACCGGATGACCGCGACCGTCGGCAGGCCGGACGACCCAACGGGGCCGATCCGGGTGCCGGTCATGCCACAGCAGACGGCCTCCGGCCCGGCATGGTCCGGCGCGCCCCAGCCGCAGGGCCCGGTCGCGCCGCCCGAGCCCGGTCAGGCGCCGCCGCCTGGCCAGCACGCCTAGCCGCTCCCGGGCGTGCGGCTCCCGGCCCGAAGGGATGCCATGCCCTGAAAGACGGGCGGGTCGTTGCGTTTGCCTCACCGGTTTGCCGTCGGCGGCCCCTTTGCCTCCGGCGAGGAGCCGCCGGAGGCAAAACGGGGAGGCAAAAGATCCAGGCTCAACGTAAAGCGTCTTTCGGGACACCGGTTATGTCCCGACCGGTCACCTTGGGTCGTCGGTGAGGGACTTGCCCGTCCAGATCGCGTGGGTGCAGGCGATGCCGGTGCCGCCCTTGGGGCGTAGCACGTCGTAGATGTGCATGCGGGGGATCTTCTCCGACAGGCCCCAGCCGCTCGGCCAGGTGATGATCCAGTCCATGTCCAGGTCAACGAGCAGGCCCAGCATCCTCGCGATCGTCGGCTCGTCAAGGCGTTCGAAGGCCTCGTCCAGCAGTACCAGGCGGACCGGGGGCTGGTCCGCCGCCGTGCTGACCGCGTCGTAGAACGCCGACGCGGCCGCGAACAGGGTCACGTACGAGATCAGGCGGGTTTCGCCGGAGGACAGTTGGCGCATGCGGCGGGTTCGGGGGCTGCCGTCGGGGCCGAGGTCCTTCACGCGGACCGTGAAGCGGTACCACGTGCGATAGTCCAGCGCCCTCGCCAGCACCTCCGCGTAGTCGCCGGAATGGCCGTCCCGTTCTGCGGTGATGCGTTCCGTCAGAGCGGACCGCAGGGCCTCGTCCTGGCCCTCGCCCCTCTTGGTCAGCGGGGTCCTGATCAGCTGTATGGCCTGGCGCATGTCGTCGTCCAGGTCCGGGGCGGGCTGCCAGTCGAGCTGTACGTGTACGCCCTGGCTGGACCTGGCCACGTCGAGGGTTTCGTTCATGCGGCGGCACAGGTCGTCCGCCACCTCGATCTGGGTCGCCAGCTTGTCCGCCAGGTCGCGCAGCATGAACGCGTCGAAGATCTGCTGGTACTCCTCCGACAGCAGATCCCGTTGCGCGGTCAGGCGTTCCGCCACCTCGCGGGCCGCCACCGCCACCGGCTGCGGGCCCTGCGCGCCGGTCACCGTGACCGTCAGGATGTCCGCCGAGCGCTGCGCGATCACGTCGTGGCTGCCCGCCAGCGTGGACTGGAGGGTCTGCAGGTTGCTCAGGACCGTGTCCTCGCTGACGCCGTCGCGGGGATGCGCCATCAGGACCTGGTACGCCTCCGCCAGGTCGTCCGGCATGGGCTCCGCCACCGCGGCGGGCCACACGCCATCCGCCGCCAGTGCGTCCCGGAAGCGTTGCTGGGTAACGGCTTCGCGCTCCGTCAGCTCCGTGATCTTCGACTGCTTGGTGTCGATCTGCGTCTGGGTCTTTCCCGCCTTCACCCGCGCGGCGGTCGCTTCCTGCCGGATCTCCGGGAGACGCTGGCGGACCGACGCACGCTCCTCCTCCGCGCAGGACAGTTCGCGTTCCAGCTGCTCGGCCGCGCCGCCGATGGCGCGGACCCGCTCCTCGTAGCCAGCCTGCTCATTCCGATGATCAAGGCACGCGCGGTCCGCACCCGCCTGCACGTCGGCCAGTTCCGCGTCCACCCGCGCGTGGTTGTCCAGCGACCTGGTGAGGCTGTCCACGCCGCCCAGGCAGCGTTTCGTGAGCGCCGTGGCCAGTTGTTCCGCCGTCGTGCGGGCTTCCAGCGCCGACGCCCTCGCCAGCTGCAGCGACTCGGCCGTCGCGTCCAGGCCCGCCGCGCGGGCATCGGTGAGCAGCGCGTCCTGGCGGGCCCGGTAGCGGTCACCGGTGCCGGAGTGCTTGTCCCGCAACGAGAACGCCTTGTTGCTCGCGTCGTCCGCCGACGCGGCGCCCGCCCGCAGTGTCACGTGCGCGGCCAGCACCTCGCGGTCGTCCGGGTACCTGTCCGTGTGGCGTTCCCACGCGGCCACGTTCTCCTGCGCCACCGTCAGCGCCTTCACCGCGAGCTCGCGTTCGTCCGCGAGCCGTGCCAGCTCCGAGGACAGGTCGCCGATCCGCTTGTGCCGCGTCGTCTCCCGCGCACCCGCGCCGACGAACTCCGCCGCCGGCTTGGTCATCGCGCCCGTCAGCACACCGGCGCGCCAGCGGCCGTCCAGTGCGATCGACAGCCCGGCATCCGTGTCGAGGCCCACCCGCGTCAGCACCTGCGTCACCAGGTCCGCCGACACCGGAGAACCCGGCGGCACCGCGGGGACCAGGACGTCCGACAGCGACGGCGACACCGGCGGGCCCGCCACGATCGCCGTCAGGTCGCGCGAGGTCGCGTCCGTCAGCGTGCCGTCCGCCGTCACCCACGCGTTGAGCAGTCCGGACGATTCCAGCGCCGCCTCGCAACCCGCGCGGTCGGCGGGCGACAGCGACGGCGCGAAGTCCACCAGCCGGTAGAAGGCGGCACCCGACCCCGGGTTGCGGGCCACGTCGGACCGAGGGAGCGCGGGCTCCGGGTCGACGCCCGCGCGCAGCGCGTTCAGCTCGTCCTCGGACTCGGCCATCCGCCGGTCCAGCTCGTCGACCCCTCGGGACGCGCGGTTCACCTCCGCGTGCAGCACCGGCTGCCTGCCGCGCAGCCACGCGTGCGCCCGCTCGGTCGCGCCCCTGGCCGCGTCCACGTCGGCCACCAGGTCCGCCAGTGGCGGCGGGACCAGCTCCTCCGCGTGCTCCAGCGTGGCGAGCGGACCCGCCGACGACCACTGCACGACTGCCGTGTGCCACGTCGCGGCCACGTCTTCGAGGCGTTGCGCCGCCTCGTTGCGCCGCCCCACCGCCTCGGTCGCCTCCAGCTGCGCCTCGCGGGCCTCCCGCTGCAGCCGTTCCACCTCGGACCGCTCGGAGTCCAGCTCGCGGGCCCGTTCCAGCAGTGTCAGCGCGACCGCGCACCGCTCCCGCAGCGCCGCCACCGCCGCCGTGGCCTGCGTGCCTGCCGCCTCCAGCGCGGCACGCAGCGAGTGCGGCGCCAGGTCCGGCGGGGTGCGGCGGGTCGTCTCCTCCGGCTCCGCCTCGGGGTCCAGCGACAGGCGGACGACCTCGTGCACCTCGGTCGCCGCCGCTTCCGGCACGGCAGGTACCTGCGGGCACAGGCGCGGGTCCAGCCCCGCCTCGCGCATGCGGGACCGCACGGAGTCGGACAGCTCGGCGGCCTGGCTGGTGTCGTCGACGAACCGGGCCAGCTCGGACACGACCGAGTCGACGAGCTGCTCGGTGTGCTCGCGCTGGGTGCGCAGCTGCTTGAGCGCGCTCACCGCCGCCTGCCGCGCCGCGGCCACGACCCGCTTGCGGTCGGCCAGGTCCCGCACGCTGTCGTAGGCGGGGCTGCTCTTCAGCGAGTCGATCTTCGACTCGAGCGTCAGCTCCTGCTCCTCCAGCTGCGCGACCTCGGCCTCGGCCTTCTCCGCCGTGGACTCCTCGTCGCCGAGCCGTGCCATGAGCTTCGTGATCTCGTCGCGTGCGGCGGCGAGCTCCTTCGCCGCGTCCGTCCCGCGTTTGCCTGCGGACCGCAGCGAGCTGTACGCGTAGCCCGCGTAGCTCGACAGGAACCGCTGCAGCGCGACGTCGGCGGCACCGAGGGTGCGGATGTTGTCGCGGATCGACTCCAGGTCCTCGAACGACCGCGCCAGCTGCTCGACCACGGCCGGGTCCAGCGGCGGCAGCGAGTCGGACAGGATCTGCTCCAGCTGCCCCTCCAGGACCTTCAGACCCACGTCCGGGTTGCGCAGAGTCCGTTGAAGGTGCAGGAGATCGGCGTAGCGGACGGCCGGGATGCCGTACACCAGCTCGGCGATCTTCGCGCGGAACGGCTCCTCGTCGTACAGGCAGTCGGCGCCGAGCAGGTCACGCAGCTGGGTCGGGCCGACCGGGGTGCCGTCGAAGACCAGCTGGAAGTCGCCGGTGTCATTGCCGACGCGGCTTTCGGTGACGAACCGCCACGAGTCGCCGATCTGCTGCGAGTTGGCGGAGGCCTTGATGCCGATGCCGGAGGTGAGGAACTCCTCGCGGTCGCCGACGGTGCGGCGCAGCTCGACCCACGCGTACCCGATGCGGTTGGGGCCGCCGGTGTAGTCGTCGAGCATGAGGCGCCGCATGCTGACCGTGTCGTAGCCCTTGGAACCGATCTGCCGCAGGTCGCCGTCGAGGCACAGCGGCAGCAGCAGCTCGAGGGTGCGCGACTTGCCGGAACCGTTGGTGCCCTGGAAGATCGCGCGGCCGCCGGACAGGTCGAACTCCTCGACCGCGTACTGCCACACGTTGACGATGCCGCCGCGGTGCAGCCTCCAGCGGGTGGTGGAGGCGCCGGCGTCCCTGGTCGTCACTGTGTCGGTCATCGAGTCTCTCCCTCGTGATCAAACAATGACCAGCCCGGTTCTGGTTCCGGAACGGGCTCCTCGTCCTGCTTCGGTGCCCCGTCCGGCTCCGGCGCCCACCGGTGCGCTGCGGGACTGAGCAGCCAGGCCCCGTCCTCGGCCTGCCTGGCCAATCCGAGTGACAGCAACAGCTGCAGGACGTCGTCCACCAGTTTCGGAATGCTCGCCACCATAAGCTTCGACCACGCGGCGGGGTAGGCGTCGACCAGTTCGTCACACACCGTCGTGACGCGCTCGACCGGTACCGCCACCCAACCATCCCGTTGCTCGCCCGACGACAGCAGGTCAGGCAGCGCCAGCAGCGCCACCCGCGCGACCGTCGACTGGCCGGGGAAGGAGACGTCGGTGAGGTAGTCCTCGGGGTCGGTGACCGCGATGCCCTCGTGCCGGACCTCCGCGACCAGCCCGAAGCAGCGTTCGAGCAGCCGCGACTCCGCCCTGGCGCGTTTGCGCAGCCAGGCGGCCTCGTCGTCGGCGAGGTCGGCGTAGTGGGTGACCGGGTTCTCGACCAGCCTGCGGCGCAGCGCGTGCTCGACGCCGCGCGGCCCTGGGCGGGCGGCGAGCGCGATCAGCTCGCTCGGGGTGGTCGCGACGCCGAGCGGCCCGGCCACGAGCTGGCCGAGCAGCGTGGTGTCGATCGTGAGGAGCGCCTCGTCCTCGCCGGTGACCGTGCCCTCGGTCTCGGTGAGCACGCCGAGCGAGACCAGGTAACGCAGCGCGGACGCGATGGCCCGCAGCTCGCCGAGGTCGTCGGACACCTCGATGTCCGCGTCCGCCGCGGCCGAGCGGATGGCGGTGACCAGGCGCGAAAGGAGCGTCTGCTGGCCGACGCCGGTGAGGGAGGCGAGGGTGAGCGCCAGGTAGGCGTAGCCGCGTGGGGTGAGCGTGGCCTCGCCTCGGGTCGCGTCGTGGCCGGGGCCGGACTTGTACAGCCGCGCGAACCGGCGTTCCACGACGAGCCGGTAGCCGAGGATCCCGGCGAACAGCTCGGACAGCACCGCGCGGTGGCGGTAGATCAGCGGCAGCAGTTCGCTTTCCTGGCCGCCGGTGCGCACGAGCGGGCGGCGCAGGAGCGTGCGGGCGCACCGCACCGCGTCGGCCTGGTCGATCTCGGAGAGCCGGTCGAGCACGTCCACACTCACTGACGACCGCCCGTGCTGAACTCGACGGCGGTGTTCCGCAGCTCGAGCACGCCACCGGACGTGTGGATCACAGCCGTGCCACCGGACTCGGGGCGCAGGCGCAGCGTCAGCCCGCCGACGGGGTCGACCGCCTCGCCAGGGTCGGTGGCGCGTTCGCGCTGGGCCATGGCGTCGGTGAGCAGACCGCACAGCGTGCCCAGTGCGTCAGCCGACAGGGTCACGCGGTCGAGCTGCCCGCCTGCCGAGGCGAGTTCCGCGACCGCGGCGGCGTGCCGGGCGTCGGCGTTGCGGGCCTCGGCCAGCAGCTGCTCGCGGCCGAGCGGGTTGTCGAGGATGCGGGACGTTCGGCCGCGGGTGCGCTCACCCCGGCTGCGGACGGTGACCAGCACGTCGACGACCGGGCCGTCGGCCCACGGGGTCTGCTCGTCGTCGCCGTCGTGCTCGGGTGCGGGGGAGATGTGGCGGGCCGGGTGCAGCCCGAACGCGGCGGCCGCGAGCGTGTGCGCCTGGGCGGGCGTCGACTCGTCGAACCACTTGGCGAGCTGGAGCAGTTCCGCGCGCCGCCCGGGTTCCGGGCCGCCGCCGGACGTGGCGCGCTTGACCGTGGCGAGCAGCGTGCCGATCGCGCGGGCCGTGGCCTCCCGCAGCGCCGTGACCTGCGACGGGCGGCCGGGCCGGTCGACGAACCAGTCGGTCAGCTCCCGCCAGTCGGCGGCCGCGCGGCCACGTGCGCGCTCGACGTCGCGGCCAAGCGAGCCGGACGGGGTGAGCAGGCGCAGCAGGTGGCGGATGGCGCCGCCGAACTCGTCGCGGGTGAGGATCTCGGCGATCACCGGCGTGTACCGCAGCACGTCCTCGACGACCATCTGGATGTACTCGACGAGCAGGTTGCGGAACCCGGAGATCTCCTCGGGGGCGAGGTGGTAGCGGGTGACGACCTGGCCGAGGTAGGCGTAGAAGTCGCGGACGGTCGCGGCCAGCTCGCCGTGCTGCAGGAAGAGCGTGGTGACCTGCTCCGCCATCCGCTCGACGGCCTTCTGCGCGGCGTCGGAGCCGGGGTCGCGGGCGTGCTCGTAGCTCGCGCGGGACAGCCGGGCGAGCAGCTCGTCGAGGCCCGCGGCGATGGCGGGCAGCAGCTCGCGGGACACCTCGCGGGCGCCCTCGGTGGTGCGCAGCAGCTCGTCGACGTCCCGCTGCACGCGGACGCCGAGCTTGCTGACCTGGTAGCGGACGCTGCCGTGCTGGAACTCGGCGATCGACGACGCGACCACCTCGCGCCGCCCGGCGACCAGGTTGCCCCACTCGACGAGCTGCTTGAGGCGGGTGATCACGTTCTCCACCCGGGACTCGCCGTGTGCGATGTCGCCCCGGCGCTCCGCGGCGCTCAGCGCTGCGGACACCTCACCGGCGGGCAGATCCGCGAGCAGCGTCGACGCGAACAGCCGCATGATCCACAGGTAGGTGCGCCGGTGCTCGCGTGCGTCCAGGTAGGCGTACAGCTTGAGCCTGCGCGCCTCGTCCGCCGCCAGGTCGGCCGCGACGTCCGATGACGGTTCCGATGACACGGTCGGTCACCCTACCCGCGCCCACCGACGACACCGGTCGACGTGCCCCACCCGCCCGGGGGACACCGGGGCGGGCGGGGCACGTGATCAGCCACGTATCTGTGACGCGACCTGGAACTCTTGTTCCCCGATGAGGGAGATCATGTTCGGGGTGCTTGGCCCGGTGCGGCTGCGCGGCGGGACGCGGCTCGCGCCCGCTGCAGGGCGGATGCAGCAGGTCCTGCTTGGGGTACTCCTCGCACGCGTGAACACCGCGGTGCCCGTGGACGTTCTGATCGAAACCATGTGGGGTGCGCCGGATCCGCGTGGCGTGCAACGGTTGCAGCTCCACGTGCATCGCCTGCGCCGTGCGCTCGACGACCCCGGCCGGCTCACCTTCCACGCCGACGGCTACCGGCTGCGGGCCGAGCCCGACGAGCTGGACGCGACCCGGTTCGAGCGGCTCGTCCGCGACGGGCGGCCCGAGTCGTTGCGGGAGGCGCTCGCGCTGTGGCAGGGCGACCCGTACCAGGGACTGGACGTGCCGGTACTGGCCGACGAGGCCGCCCGGCTCACCGAACGGCGCGTCACCGCCGAGGAGGACCGGCTCGCAGCCGAGCTGGCCGATGGCCGGGCCACGTCGATCGTCGGTGAGCTCGGCGAACTGGTCCGCGCCAACCCGCTGCGGGAACGGGCGCACCTGCTGCACGTCACCGCCCTGTACGAGGCGGGGAGGCGGGCCGACGCGCTCGCCGCCTACCGCGCGGCCCGCGACGTGCTGGTCGTCGAGCTTGGCATCGAGCCGGGGTTCGAGTTGCGGGCGCTCGAGGCACGCATCCTCGCCGGTGAGCCGGTCGCCGCACCGGCCGGACCCGCGCAGCTGCCCAAGGACGTGCCCGCGTTCGTGGGTCGTGCCGACGCGATGACGCAGCTCGACATGGCGTGGGCGGGCCGAGGCGGGCCGGTGATCATCGCGGGCACGGCAGGGGTCGGCAAGACCGCGCTCGCCGTCCGCTGGGCACACCGCAACAAGAACGCCTTCCCGGACGGCCAGTTGTACGTGGACCTGCACGGGTTCGGGCCCGGTCGTCCGCTCGCGCCGGAGGACGTGCTGGCCGGGTTCCTCCGCGCGCTCGGGGTCGCGGGCGCCGCCGCACCGACCTGCCCGGTCGAGCGGGCCGCGCGGTTCCGGTCGCTGGTGCACGACAAGAGACTCGTGGTGGTGCTGGACAACGCGCACTCGGTGGCGCAGGTGCGGCCGCTCCTGCCTGGCGGGCCGGACTGCCTCGTGGTGATCACGAGCCGCGACTCGCTCGCCGGGCTCGTCGCCCGCGACGGCGCGACCAGGTTCGACCTTGACCGGCTCGCCCCGGCCGACGCGCTCGACCTGGTGCGCCGCCTCGTCGGCGCCCGCGCGGACGCCGAGCACGCGGCGGTCGTGGAGCTGGTCGACCGGTGCGCGCGGCTGCCGCTCGCGTTGCGGATCGCGGCGGAGGCGGTCGGCATCCGGGCCGGGCTTCGGGTCACCGACGTGGTCGCCGACCTCGACCTGGACGTGCTCGACGCGACCGGCGACCCGACCACCGACATCCGTGCCGTGTTCTCGTGGTCCTACCGGCACCTCGACGAGGACGCCGCGCGCCTGTTCCGCCTCATGGGCCGCCACCCGTGGGACGCGCCACCGGAAGCGCTGGCCGCGCTCGCGGGCTTCGACGGCCGGACCACGCGGCGCGCGCTGGCGTCGCTGGCACGTGCGCACCTCGTCGAGGAGTCGGCGGGCGGCCGGTTCGGCATGCACGACCTGCTGCGGGCCTACGCGGCGGAGCTGCCGGAACGGGACGATGGCGCGGTGCGGCGGCTTTTCGCCTGGTATGTGCGGACCGCGGCCACCGCCAGGATGGCGCTCGTCCCGCACTCGCCGCCGATCCCGATGGACGGGGTGCCCTCGGGCGGGGCCGCCATCCCCGACGCGGCGGCCGCACGCGCGTGGTTCGAAGCGGAACAGTCCGTGCTGGTGGCGCTGGTGGTGAACGCGACGGACGACGACCTCGCATGGCGGCTCGCGGGGCAGTTGCTGACGTATTTCTACCTCGGCAAGCACTGGGACGACTGGCTCGCCACCAACACCGCCGCGCTCGCGGCCGCACGGCGCGAAGGCACGGCACTCGGGGAGGCCATCGTGCTCAACGGCCTCGGCGTCGGGTATGACGACCTCTTCCGCGACGACGAGGCGGTCGACTGCCACCTCCGTGCCGCGCCGCTGTTCGCACGGGCAGGCGAGCCGCACTTCGCCGCGTGGAACCTCAACAACCTCGGCGTCGTGTACGACCGGCTCGGCCGCCTCGACGACGCCGTGGCCGCGCACCACGAGGCCCTGGACCTGTTCGGTGCGGTCGGTGACCAGCGTGGGGTCGGCTACAGCCTCAACAACCTCGGCGACGTCTACCGCCAGCGCGGTGAGTACGCCGCGGCGGAGGCGAACCTGTTGCGGGCACTGGACTTGCAGGTGGCTGAGGACGAGGTCGACGGCCTGCGTTACACCTACGCGCACCTGGCCGACCTGTGCCGGGACGCGGGCCGGCCCGCCGAGGCCCGCGAGTGGTACGACAAGGCCGTCACCGCGAGCCTCGCGGCGGGAACCGCTGGCACGCGGCGACGATGCTCACCCGTCTCGCCGCGCTGGACCACGAACCGGCCGACTGCCTGCGCCAGGCACACGCGTTGTTCGACGAGGTCGGTGACACGGACGCCGCGGCGGAGATCCGCGAACTGCTCGCCGCGGGCTGAGCCCGCTCCTACCCCGGCGGCCGCCCCGGGGAGTCCCGGGGCGGCCGCAGAACGCTTACAGGCGAACGACCATCTTGCCGGTGTTCTCGCCGCGCAGCATGCCGAGGAACGCGGCCGGTGCGTTGTCGAGCCCGTCGGCGAACGTCTCCTCCGCCACCAGCTTGCCGTCGGCCAGCCACTGCCCGACCTCCTTGGCCATGGCGCCGAACCGGTCGTTGTGGTCGAGGACGATGAACCCCCGCAGCGTCAACCGCTTACCCACCAACAGGTACAGGTTGCGCGGCCCGGGCGGCAGCTCCTTCTCGTTGTACATCGAGATCGAACCGCAGGCCGCGACCCGCCCGTCGCGGCGCAGCGAGTCGATGGCCGCCTCCAGGTGGTCGCCGCCGACATTGTCGAAGTACACGTCGATGCCATCGGGCGCGGCCCGCGTCAGCAGCTCCCGGACATCCCCTTCGCGGTAGTTGAACGCCGCGTCGAAGCCCAGCTTGTTCTTCAGGTGCGCGACCTTGTCGGCCGACCCGGCACTGCCGATCACCCGGCCCGCACCCTTCAGCCGTGCGAACTGTCCCACCAGGCTGCCGACCGCGCCGGCGGCGCCGGACACGAACACCGTTTCGCCCGGCTTGAACTCCGCGATGTCGAGCAATCCGACGTACGCGGTCAGCGCGGGCATCCCCAGCGCGCCGAGGAAGTGCGACGGCGACACGCCGTCGACCGGCGTCAGCGGCGTGTACTGCGACACCAGTGCGTGCGACCGCCAGCCGGCGTTGTGCAGCACCAGGTCACCTGGCGTCACACCGTCCACACCGGACTCGACGACCTCGCCGACGGCGCCGCCCTCGAGTGCCTTGCCTACCTCGTAGGGTGGCACGTAGGACTTCGCGTCGTTCATCCGGCCGCGCATGTACGGGTCGACGGACATGAACGTGTTGCGCACCAGCAGTTCCCCGGCCGAGGGCGAGGCGAGCTCGACGTCCGCGAACGCGAAGTTGTCGTCGGTCGGCCAGCCGGTGGGGCGGGACGCGAGGCGGATCTCCCGTGCGGTGACAGACATCAGGCCACCCGCAGGTTCACGTCGATGTTGCCGCGGGTCGCGTTGGAGTACGGGCACATCTGGTGCGCGGCGTCGACCAGCTTGCGGGCGGCCTCCCCCTCGATGCCCGGCAGCGACACGAGCAGGTCTACGGCCAGGCCGTAGGTCTCGTTTTCCTTGCCGATGGTGACCTCCGCGGTGACCGACGAGTCGCGCACCGACACCTTCTCCCGCCGTGCGACCCCCTGCAGCGCGCTGTGGAAGCACGCCGCGTAGCCCGCGGCGAACAGCTGCTCGGGGTTGGTGCCCTCGCCGCCGGGACCGCCCATCTCCTTCGGGATGGACAGGTCGTGGTCGAGCACGCTGTCCGGGGACGCGACGTGGCCGTTGCGGCCCGCCCCGGTGGAGGTGGCTTTCGCCGTGTAGAGCGCGTTCACGATGTTGTTCCCCTTCTGGTTCAGTCCTGCTGTGCGGTGAGCTCTTCTGTCAGTCTTACGAGGTTCTCCCGCAGGTCCTCGAGGTCCTTCAGTGTCATGCCGGTCGCGCCGGAGAGCTTGCGGGGCAAGCCGGTCGCGCGGTCCCGCAGCGCGGCGCCTTCGCCGGTCAGGTGGATCCGGACCGCGCGCTCGTCCTCCGCGCATCGCTGCCTGCGCACGAGACCGGCCGTGTCGAGCCGTTTCAGCAGCGGGGACAGGGTGCCCGAGTCGAGGTCCAGTGCCTGGCCGAGGTCCTTGACCAGGACCGGGCCGCGCTCCCAGAGCACGATCATCACGAGGTACTGCGGGTAGGTCAGGCCGAGCGCGTCGAGCGCGGGCCGGTAGAGACTGGTGACCGCCCTGGATGCCGCGTACAGCGCGAAGCACACCTGCTTCTCGAGCTTCAGGTCATCGGCGGTCACTGCCTGTACGTTACGCACAATTCAGTTGTGCACAACTTAATGTGCCTGGCGTCACCCGGCTAATTGAGCAACGTGCCAACAAGCCATCTAGGCTGCCCGCATGCGTCGTTTCCGGTGGTGGTTGCCCGCGTTGCTCGTCGTGCTCTGGCTCGCCATCGGCGGGATCGGTGGACCGTTCGCGGGCAAGCTCTCCGAGGTGGCCACGAACGACAACGCCGCGTTCCTGCCCGAGTCCGCCGAGGCCACCGAGGTCGAGCACCTGCAGCGCCAGTTCAGCGACAAGCAGGTGTTTCCCGCGGTGGTCGTCGCGGAACGCGAGTCCGGCATCACCGAGGACGACCTGCGATTTCTCGCGGAACGGGGTGCCGCCCTCGCGCGGATCGACGGCGTGGCGGGGCAGTCGACGCCACCCGAGCGGTCCGACGACGGGCAGGCGGCGCAGTTCGTCGTGCCGATCTCCGGCGACGGCGGCGAACCCGACAAGGTCGTGACCGAGGTCCGCGCCGAGCTGGCGAAGGGCGTGCCGGACGGGCTGACCGTGCTGGTCACCGGACCCGCGGGCCAGATCGCCGACCTCGTCGTCGCGTTCGGCGGCATCGACGGCCTGCTGCTGCTCGTGGCGGGCCTGGTCGTCGTGGTGATCCTCGTCATCGTGTACCGCAGCCCGCTGTTGCCGCTGCTCGTGCTGGTCTCCGCGGTGTTCGCGCTCGGCGTCGCCGCGTTCGTCGTTTACCAGCTGGCCGACCACGACGTGCTGAAGCTCAACGGCCAGAGCCAGGGCATCCTGTTCATTCTCGTCTTCGGTGCGGCCACCGACTACGCGCTGCTGATGGTGGCCCGGTTCCGTGAGGAGCTGCGCGACACGGAGGACCGGTTCACCGCCATCCGCACGGCGTGGCGCGCGACGGTCGAGCCGATCGCCGCGTCCGCGGGCACGGTCGTGCTCGGCCTCCTGTGCCTGCTGTTCAGTGACCTGCGTTCCAACCAAGGCCTCGGGCCCGTCGCCGCGATCGGCATCGGCGCCGCGCTGCTCGCGTCGCTCACGTTCCTGCCAGCGGCGCTCGCGCTCGCCGGCAGGGCCGCGTTCTGGCCGTTCCTCCCGAAGCACGGCTCGGAGAAGCCGGAGCACCGGGGCATGTGGGGCTGGATCGCGCGGCACGTCGGCGCGCGGCCGAGGCTGATCTGGATCGTGACGGCGCTCGTGCTGCTCGTCGGGGTCGCATTCGTGCCGCAGCTCAAGGCGAGCGGCACCGCCCAGTCCGACATCTTCCTGACCGAGGTGGACTCCGTGCGCGGGCAGGACATCCTGTCCGCGCACTTCCCCGGCGGGTCCGGGTCGCCGACGGTGATCATCGCGAACTCCGCGCAGGCACAGGAGGTCGCGGAGGCGGCCGATGTGGACGGTGTCGCGGATGTGTTGCCTGCCGGGGAGAAGAACGGCCTGACCATGCTGCAGGCGACCCTCGACGACGCGGCGGACTCCGAGGCCGCACTGTCCACTGTGGAACGCATGCGGGAGGCGGTGCACGCCGTGCCGGGCGCGGACGCCCACGTCGGCGGGCAGACGGCGATCCAGCTCGACGTGCAGACCGCGTCCCGCCACGACCGCACGCTGATCATCCCGATCGTGCTCGTGGTGATCTTCCTGGTGCTCGCGTTGTTGTTGCGGGCACTCGTGGCGCCACTGATGCTGATCGCGACCGTGGTGCTGTCGTTCGGGGCGACCATGGGCGTGTCCGCGCTGGTGTTCAACCACGTGTTCGGCTTCCCCGGCGCGGACCCGGCGATCCCGTTGTTCGGGTTCATCTTCCTGGTGGCGCTGGGCATCGACTACAACATCTTCCTGATGACCCGCGTGCGGGAGGAGGCGCTGTTGACCGGCACTCGCAAGGGCACGCTGCGCGGCCTCGCGGTGACCGGCGGCGTGATCACCTCGGCCGGGGTCGTGCTGGCGGCGACGTTCGCCTCACTGTCGGTGATCCCGGTGCTGTTCCTGGCACAGATCGCCTTCATCGTGGCGTTCGGCGTACTGCTCGACACGATCATCGTGCGCTCACTACTGGTCCCCGCACTGACCATCGACATAGGCAAACGAACCTGGTGGCCAGCAAAACTAAGCCACCAAACCCCCCCAACCCCCTGACCCAAACCCCCAAACCCGCGAGTCCACGCTTCGGAACCCGCGAGTCCACGGTTCGGGACCCGCGAGTCTTCGGTTCGGGACTCGCGAGTCGGCGGTTCGGGACTCGCGAGTTTCCCTTTCGGGACCCGCGACTTGGCGAATCCTCTGTGGCTGTTGGGCGCGAACCGCAAACTCAGAGGTCGTAGGAGTTGAACTCGCGGGTCCGGAACGGCGGACTCGCGAGTCCTGAACCGTGGACTCGCGGGTTCTGAACCGTGGACTCGCGGGGTTAGCCTGCTTTGGTGGTGGTTGGGTTTAGGAGGGTTTCCGCGAAGGTGCGCCATGCTTCGGCGCATTCGATGGCCAGCCTTGCCACCGTGTCGCGCCAGTGCGGGGGGACGTTCGCCGCGATCGCCGCCCACTGCTGAGGCGTCACCGACCTCGCCTCCAGCAGGCGCAGCAGCGCGCGGCCGGTCTCCGAGAACCGCAGGGTCGGGTCGGAACGCAGCCGCACCACCAGCGCCGCCGAGTCCGGGCTTGGCGCGGGGCCGGCCTCCGCCAGCTTCCTGCGCACCGACCGCGCGGTCTCCGGTGAGATGCCTGCCCGCCGCGCGACCTCCCGCAACGACAGGTCCGGCTCGGTCATCAGGATCGCCCGTGCCACCCGCCGCCGCTCCAGGCTGTTGACGGGTCGCAGCTTGCCGTCGTTCCCCAGCCGCACCTCCGGCGCGGACTCCGGGAGCGCTCGGCGGAGCCTCGCGACAGTCGCCGCCGACAACCCGGCCACGGTGGCGATCATGCGGTCCGACCAGTGGGCGTGTGACGCGATGATGCGCGTGGCTGCCGCTTTCCGGTCGGCAAGTGACAGCGGCAGACCGTGTGTCACGTTCGAGCGCACGGCCAGCACGAAAGCGTCGTCGTCAGCGCCGTCGAAGTACCGGACCGCGATCCGCTCGTCGCCACGGAGACGGGCCGCGCGCAGACGGTGCATGCCGTCCACGACCCGCATGTCATCGCGGCGGACGATGATCGGCGGCAGTTCGCCGATGGTCTCGGCCAGCGTCCGGACGTGCTCGAGGTTCTCCCCGCCCTGTCTCGGCGAATGGCCCCCGCGCACCTCCGACACGGCGACTGTGGTGACAGGACCGTCGACGTCGAACGGCATGTCGGCCCCCTGCGTACGGCGACCGGCTGGGCCGCGGTCGGACAACCATTCGTACCGTACGACGTTTCCAGCCGGGGGACCTTGTGACCAGTGACGGATTCACGGAACGGGCGGGAAGAGTTACCACCGTCCTCGCATGCGCTGACTTTCGTGCGACGACCTGCTGAAACAGCTCGAAATCGCCCATTTGCACTCGCTGGACCAGGTGAGCCCAAACAGCTCCGACGTGGGCCAAGTCACGGTCCGGGTACAGGCGTTCTCCAACGTGCGTCCAGCACGCCACGTGTGGCCGGTCAGGTCAGGGACGGCAGGTTGTCTGCGCTCGCTACCGGGTGGCCGGGGCGCAGGGTCTTCGCGAGCGAGCAGACGGCCAGCAGGCGCACGTGGAACCAGCTCGCGGTGCGCCAGTCGGCGGCGTCGGTGGGGATGTGGAGCGCGAGACCGCGTTCGCGCAGATGGTCCTGAATGCCCTGCGCGTAGCCCGCCAGCAACACCGCTCCGGCCACGACCGCGCCGGACTCGATGCCGGTGGTCAGGATGTCGCGGACCGCCGCCGCGTGCTGGTCCACCACTGCCGCCAGGCCGGGAACCGTCGCCGCGGCCACCAGTCCTGCCGTGCCGACCTGGTCGTGCAGCCGGTCGAGTGCCCGTCGCGCGGACCGTTCGAGGCGTCGGGCCCCCATGAGTACCACCCACCAAGATTCGAAACCTCCAGCGTGTTTATCACGCCGAGTAGCCGCAACGATTGTGGAAGTGGTCCGGACCACACCATGGCACCAGTAGGGTTCCAGCGCATGAAGCTTCTGCGAGGGATCGTCGTCATGGCCGTCGGCCTGTCCGGGCTCGCCGCGCCCGTGTCCGTGGCCGCCGCCGAGCCTGTCGCCGCGCCGGTCAAGCACTGTGAGTTCATCCCGACGCCGGACAACCCGGCCGCCAAGCCCGTGCACCCGCCGAGGCCGACGGCGTCGACGCGCGGCACGGCCACGGTCTACCTGCAGACGAACTACGGCCCGGTGGTCATCGACCTGGACCGGGGGAACGCGTCCTGCGCGGTGCACAACTTCACGCACCTCGTGCGCAGCCTGTTCTACAACGCGACGCAGTGCTTCCGGCTCACGAACTCCGCGCGCCTGGGCGTACTCCAGTGCGGTGACATCTATCGCGCGGAGGAAGGCGGGCCCGGCTATCGGTTCGCCGACGAGGTGACCGGCGCCGAGACATATCCGCGTGGCACGGTCGCGATGGGCAACCAGGGGCCTGGCACGAATGGCAGCGAGTTCTTCATCGTGCACTCACACGCGAACATCGCACCCGCGTACTCGGTGCTCGGCCACGTGACGCACGGCATGGAGACGTTGGATCGCATCGTCGCCGCCGGCATTGCCGACGGCGCGACGGACGGACTGCCGAAGTACCCCGTGCGGATCTACTTCGCATTCCAGCTGCGGTGAACGCGAATGGGAAAAACGAAATTGTCGGTAGGCTCGTCCGTTTTCCCAGGTCGCGGGATCGAGATGCACATCACATTGACGTGAATCCGGTATTGCGCAAGAAGTCGGCCATCGATTAGCTGGCGCGCCGCGGTTCGGGAAGGTGTGCCGCGTACTGTTCGGCCTCGTGCCGGTTCACGCTGACATCCAGCCACTCCCGGTGATTCCCGTCGTACACGGAGTAGGTCCAGATGCAGTCGTCGTTCACGTAGCCCGAAATCGCGCGGTGCGAGGGCTCGGACATCGCGGTCTCCTAAAGAATCGGGGGATGTGTGTTCATGATGCGACATTTGGAAGTCCGTACGCGAGTCATGTCACCCGGACGGCGGGCACCAGGATAACACCGTGACATTCCGTGTTCGCGAGTGTGGATGCAAGTGCGCGGGGCAATTGTCGAATCCAGCAAAATGACAGTGGCAATAGCCGACAAGATTCACAGGGAAAACTGGATCATAATGCGACCGGGGCTCCACCGGCATCTGACGGCTGCTTCTCCGGAGCCCGCCGTGCCATGGTCTGCGGGGCAAACCACGAGGCCACACCGCCGATGATCATGAGCGCGGTGATCCAGGAGCCGATGGGCAGACTGGCGGCCGGGATCACCGCGGTGGACCATGCTGGCATTTGCCACCGCCACGCGGCGGTCAGTGCCAGCACCGCGACGCTCGCAAGTCCGAGGGCTGGGACCGCGAGGTCGCCGATGACGTAGCGAAGTGGGCCGCCGTGCGCGGGGTCGACGTGCGCCGCTCTGGTGGTCGTCCCTTCGGGTGGGATCCATTTTAGAAGGTTTCACTTCGTCGACAGTGGGTACCCCGCTCGGTCAGCTACGTCTGTGCTCTGGTGGGGGACAGGCGTTTGCCCAGGTCGGAGGGGACGATATGACGTCGGCTCGTGCGGACGGCTCTGCTGGTCGGGTGGCGGAACCCGACGCCAAGACATTACGGCGGGCGATCTCCGCGTCCGCTATCGGCAATATGACCGAATGGTTCGACTACGGGGTCTACGCGTACACCGCCGTCTACATCGGTGACGCGTTCTTCCCCAGCGAGAACGAGACCGCGTCCACTCTGGGCAGTCTTCTCGTCTTCGCCGTGTCGTTCCTCATCCGGCCGCTCGGTGGGATGGTGTGGGGACCCCTCGGCGACCGGATCGGACGGCGGAAGGTCCTTGCCACCACGATCCTGCTCATGGCGGCCGCCACGTTCTGCGTCGGCATCCTGCCCGGGTACGTCACCCTCGGCATTCTCGCGCCGATCGGGCTCATCCTGCTCCGGATGATCCAGGGGTTCTCGACCGGCGGTGAGTACGGCGGTGCGGCCACCTTCATGGCCGAGTACGCGCCCGACCGGAAGCGGGGACGATACGGATCCTTCCTGGAGTTCGGGACGCTCGCCGGGTTCACGCTCGGTGCGACGCTCGTGCTGATCACCGAACTGCTCGTCGGGCCGGACAACATGGCCGACTGGGGCTGGCGTCTGCCGTTCCTCATCGCCGCGCCGATGGGGCTGATCGGGCTCTACCTGCGGAGCAGGCTAGAAGACACGCCCGTGTTCCTGGAGGCGGCGGCCGAGGGCAAGATCGACCGCGAGACCAAGTCGCACCTGCGTGATCTCGCGAAGTACTGGAAGCCGCTGGTCCTGCTGATGGGGCTCGTGGTCACGCTGAACATCGCCAACTACACGCTGCTCGCCTACATGCCGACGTACCTTGAGGGCGAGATCGGTCTCTCGTCGCGGGCGTCGCTCATTCTGATCATCATCGGGCAGACCGCGATGATGATCGTGGTGCCGTTCTCCGGTGCGCTGTCGGACCGGGTGGGCCGCAAGACGATGTGGTGGGTCAGCATCATCGGGTTGTTCGTGCTGTCGATACCGCTGTTCAAGCTGATGGGCGGCGGGTTCACGCAGGCCATCATCGCGTTCGCGGTCCTCGGACTCCTCTACGTGCCGCAGCTGTCGACGATCTCCGCAATGTTCCCCGCGATGTTCCCGACGAAGGTGCGGTACGCGGGCTTCGCCATCGCGTACAACGTGTCCACGTCGCTGTTCGGTGGCACCGCGCCGGCCGTGAACCAGGCGCTGATCAACTCCACCGGCGACAAGCTGATGCCCGCCTACTACCTGATGGCGGCGTGCGTCGTCGGTGCGATCGCGCTGTGGTTCGTGCCGGAGACGCGGGCGTGCTCGATCCGCGGTGACGGCATCCCCGGCATCGACACGCACCCGCAGTTGGAACCGGTGAAGGCCAAAGCCTCGGTTTGACCTGGAGCGCGCTCCACGTCGTAGCTTCGGGGTCATGGCACCAACTGACCAGCACAAGATCGGCTCGGGGTTCGGGGTCACCAGCACCGCGGCCGAGGTCGTCGACGGGATCGACCTGACCGGCAAGCTGGCGGTGGTCACCGGTGGGTACTCGGGGATCGGCATCGAGACGACGAAGGCGCTCGCGGACGCGGGCGCCTTCGTCGTCGTGCCTGCCCGGCGCACCGACACCGCGGCCGCCGCGCTCGCCGGCCTGTCCACTGTGGAGGTTGCCGCGCTCGACCTCGGGGATCTCGGCTCCGTGCGGCGGTTCGCCGACGACTTCCTCGCCTCCGGGCGGGCCATCGACATCGTCATCAACAGCGCCGGGGTGATGGCCTGCCCCGAGACGAGGATCGGGCCCGGGTGGGAGGCGCAGTTCGCCACCAACCACCTCGGACACTTCGCCCTGGTCAACCGCCTCTGGAGAGCGCTCTCCCCAGGTGCGCGCGTGGTCGCGGTGTCCTCCGCGGCGCACCGGTACTCGGGGATCCGGTGGGACGACGTGATGTTCGCCCGAGGCGGGTACGACAAGTGGCTCGCCTACGGGCAGAGCAAGACCGCGAACTCGCTGTTCGCCGTGCACCTCGACCGGCTCGCGCGGGACCAGGGCGTGTGCGCGTTCTCCCTGCACCCCGGCGGCATTCACACGCCGCTGCAGCGGCACCTCCCGCGCGCGGAGATGATCGCGCTCGGGATCTACGACGAGGACGGCAACGAGGTGCCCGGCCGGTTCAAGTCACCGGAACAGGGTGCCGCGACCCAGGTGTGGGCCGCCACCTCGCGGCAGCTCGCGGACTTCGGCGGCCTCTTCCTGGAGGACTGTGACGTCGCCGGTATCCGCGACAGCGACGAGCTGTCCGCCAAGGGTGTCTACTCGTACGCTGTGGACCCGGACGAGGCCGCCCGGCTGTGGGACCTCTCCGTCGAGCTGACCGGGGTGAACGCCTTCACACGCGGATGACGGCAAAGGTGTCCGGGGCGAGGGAAACGCTCTTGTCCCGGACCTCCGGCCGTCCGAAGAGGACCTCCGCGCCGTCGGTCTCGATCTCGGCGGTCGTCGTGCCCAGGTTGACCAGCACCCGAAGCGAGCCGCGGTGTAGTACGAGCGCACCGTCCTCGGTCTCAACGCGGTAGCGGTCCATGCGCGGGTCGGACAGCTCGGGATGCCTGCGGCGCAAGGCGATCAGCTCGCGGTAGGTGTCGTACACCGCCCGGTGCGCGGGGTCCGCCAGCTCGCCCCACGGCAGCGTCGACCGGACGACCGTCGCCACGTCCATCGGGTCCGGCACCTCCGACTCGCCCCAGCCGTGCTCCGCGAACTCCTTGCGGCGACCGTTGCGGACGGCGGCGGCCAGTTCCGGGTCCTCGAACGAGGCGAAGAACTGCCACGGTGCGGTCGTCGCCCACTCCTCACCCATGAACAGCATCGGCGTGTACGGCGAGGTCAGCACGATCGCGGCGCCGCACAGCTGCCGGGCAGGGGAGATCGTCGCGGTCAGGCGGTCGCCCTGCGCGCGGTTGCCGATCTGGTCGTGGTTCTGCAGGTAGGCGAGGAAACGGTGGCCGGAGATCCGGCTCGGGTCGAATGCGCGGCCGTGCGTGCGCTGCCGGAACGACGACCACGTGCCCGCGTGGAAGAACGCGTGGGAGAGCGTTCTCCCCAGCGCGTCCGGCGTGCCGAAATCCCGGTAGTAGCCGTCGATCTCGCCGGTCAGCGCCACGTGCAGGGCGTGGTGGAGGTCGTCGCACCACTGCGCGGTCAGGCCATAGCCGCCTGCGTCGCGGGACGTCACGAGCTTGACGTCGTTGAGGTCCGACTCGGCGATCAGCGTCAGCGGGCGGCGCACGGCCGCGGTCAGCGCGTCCACTTCGGACGCCAGCTCTTCGAGCAGGTGCGTGGCACCCTTGTCCACCAGGGCATGCACGGCGTCGAGGCGCAGGCCGTCGAGGTGGTAGTCGCGCAGCCAGCTCAGCGCGTTGTCGATGACGTACCGGCGGACCTCGTCGGAGAGCGCTCCATCGAGGTTGAGCGCCGGTCCCCAGATGGTGCGGCCCGCGAAGTACGGGCCGAAGCGGTCGAGGTAGGCGCCGGACGGGCCGAGGTGGTTGTACACGACGTCGAGCAGCACGCCGAGGCCGCGGTTGTGACAGGCGTCGACGAACCGCTTGAACGCCTCAGGGCCGCCGTACGGATCGTGCACCGCGCCCCACGCCACACCGTCGTAGCCCCAGCCCTCGGTGCCGTCGAACGCGTTGACCGGCAACACTTCCACGAAGTCGACACCGAGTTCGACGAGGTGGTCGAGGTGGTCGAGCGCGGCGCTGAACGTGCCCTGCTCGGTGAACGTGCCGACGTGCAGTTCGTAGACGACGCCGCCCGCGAGCGCGCGACCCGTCCAGTCGGCGTCGGTCCAGGCGAACGCGTCGTGCGTGTAGCGGCGCGACGGGCCGTGCACCCCGGCGGGCTGCCAGGCCGAACGCGGGTCGGGGAGCGGGGTCTCGTCGTCGTCGAGCAGGAACGCGTAGTCGGTGCCGTCCTCGGCGCCGGGGACGTCGGCGTGCCACCAGCCCCGGTCGTCGCGGGTCATGTCGTGGACGGATGGGCCGAGCGTGAGCCGGACCCGGTCGCGCTCGGGGGCCCAGACGGAGAAGTCGCTCACCGGTTTCCTCGCAGTAGCAGGGCGACGGGGTAGGGGGACAGGAGGTCGCCGAGGAGCGCGCACCGTGGCTCCTGACCGGTGTCGACCAGGTTGCCGGTGAGCAGGTCGACCCAGTTGCCAGGGCCGCCGGGGAGCGGGAGAACCGTGTCGCCCCAACCGTTTCGTGCCAGCTTCACCGGCAGGCGGGTGGCCACGACGACCAGTTCGGGGGCGCGGGCGAACGCGAACGCGTGGTCGGCGGCCGGGCCCTGCGCCTCGAGCGGGCGGTAGCCGGTGAACAGGTCGGGGCGGTCGCGGCGCAGGCGCAGCACCTGGCGGACGACGTGCAGTTTGACGGCCCCGGTGTCGTCGATGCCGGGGAGCCAGCCGTCCTCGAGGCGGCTCAGGAAACGTTGCCGCTCGGCGAAGTCGACCGGGCGCCGGTTGTCGGGGTCCACAAGGGACAGATCGAACAGGTCGGTGCCCTGGTAGACGTCCGGCACGCCCGGCCCGGCCAACTGGACGATCTTCTGACCGAGCGCGTTGGACCAGCCTGGCCCGGCGATGCGCTCGACGAACGCGTCGATTTCCGCGCCGAGACCGGTGATGACCTTGTCGGGCCATGCGTTGACGGCGGCTTCGAAGTCCTCGTCGTGGTCGACCCAGGTGGTGCGGACCTTGGCTTCCTTGGCGGCCTTGTCGAGGTAGCCGCGGAGGCGGTCGGCGCTGATCGGCCAGGCGCCGACGAGCGACTGCCATGCGAGGTTGTTCAGCGTCGGCTCGTCGATGCCGTGTTCGCGCGACCACCGTTGGACAGTCCCGGCCCATTCGCCGGGGATCTCGGAGAGCACGGCGAGCCGGGCCCTGACGTCCTCCGCGCGTTTGGTGTCGTGAGTGGACAGTGTGGTCATGGTGCGCGGCCACCCGGCAGCGCGGGCGGTGGCGCGGGTGTGGAACTCGGCGGGCGTGACACCGAACCGGTCGGGCGCGCCGCCGACCTCGTTGAGCGCGACGAAACGGGTCCACCGGTAGAACGCCGTGTCCTCGACGCCCTTCGCGACGACCATGCCGGAGGTCTGCTGGACGCGGGTGGCCAGTTCGCCACGCGGGTCCTTGCGGACGGCGTCGTCGACGATGTCGATGTCGGCGGCGAGGTGCGGGTTGGCCGCCCTGGCGGTGGTGATGGCCGAGGTCCAGTGGTCGAGGCCCTCGGGGAGGTAGGACCGGTAGACGGGGAACGCGATCATGATCTCGGCGACGGCCTCGGGCGCGACGTTCGCGAGCGCGGCGATGCGGCGCATCTCGGCGAGGAGGGAGGTGCGGGTGATGAGGCGCCTGCACTCGGTCTCGACCTCGTGGAGGCTCGGCCTCCGGCCCCCGGTTTCCACGCTACCGGAAGGGACCGACGATGCCGGGGAGTTGTCCACAGGCCCGGCGTCGACGACGGGGTTGTCCACAGTTGCGTTTTCGGCGGCCGGGTTCTGTCGGTGTTCGCCGGTACGCTGGATTTCGGGGGGCCGGAGGCCACGGTCCGCGGCGAGGGCGGCTTCTTGTGCGGCGTTGTCCACAGGTGTGGCTTTGGCGGCCGGGTTCTGTCGGTGGTCGCCGGTAGGCTGGTTGTCGGGGGGCCGGAGGCCGCCCGCCAGCGCGGTCAACGGCGCCTCGCCATCGGGGTCGACGAAGACGCCGCAGATCTCGCGTAGTGCGTCGTAACCCGTCGTGCCGTCGACCGGCCAGGACGCGGGCAGCGCCTCGTCCGCCGCCAGGATCTTCTCCACCACCAGCCATGCGTCCGGTGCCTCCGCGCGCAGCCTGCGCATGTACGCGCCCGGGTCCGCGAGGCCGTCGGGGTGGTCCACCCGCAGCCCCGCCACCTCGCCGGCCCGCACCCACCGCAGCACCTCGCCGTGCGTGGCCTCGAACACCGCCGGGTCCTCCACCCGCACCCCGGCGAGCGACGTGATGTCGAAGAACCGCCGGTACGTCAGCTCCGTGTTGCCACGCCGGAAGTGCACCAGCCGGTAGTGCTGCCGCTCGTGCACCTCCTGCGGCGTGCCGCCCTCGGTGCCCGGCGCCAGCGGGAACTCGTGCTCGAAGTACACGAGCCTGCCTTGCCGCACCGCCAGGTCCGCCAGGGAGTCCGAGCCCAGGATCGGCAACAGGATCGGCCCACGGGACCAGTCCACGTCGAAGTACGTCGCGTACGGGGAGTCCTGCCCGTTGCGCAGCACGTCCCACCACCACGGGTTCGCCGACGGCACCTCCACCGACATGTGGTTCGGCACGATGTCGACCACCACGTCGAGACCGGCCGCCTTCGCCGCCGACACCAGGCGACGCCGTGCCTCCTCGCCGCCCAGCTCGGCCGACGTGCGCGTCGGGTCGACCACGTCGTAGCCGTGCGTCGAGCCCGGCGACGCGGTCAGCAGCGGCGACGTGTACACCGCGCCGACACCCATGCGTGCCAGGTAGTCCACAATGGACACCGCGTCGTCCAGTGTGAACGCGGGGCTGATCTGCAGGCGGTAGGTCGACGTGATCACTCGTTCGCCCCGGTGCGCTGCAGCACGATCAGGGACCGCGCGGGCACCGGCAACACCGTGCCGGCAGCCAGCTCACGGCCGTCGGACGGGCCGCCGCCGTTGGGTTCGAGTACCTCGCCGGTGAACGTGTCCAGCACGACCGACCACCTGGTGCCGTAGTTGCCGTTCGGCAGCGTCATCTCGATCTCGTCGTCGTGCGCGTTGAAGCACATCAGGAACGAGTCGTCCGTGACCCGCTCGCCGCGGCGGTCAAGGTCGGGGATGCCATGGCCGTTCAGGAACACCATGATCGACCGGCCGAAGCCCGACTCCCAGTCCCGGTCGGACATCTCCTCACCCGTCGGGGTGAACCACGCGATGTCCCGCAGTTCCTCGCCCTTGCGGATCGGCCCGCCCGCGAAGAACTTCCTGCGCCGGAACACCGGGTGGCTGTGCCGCAGGTCCACCACCGCCGAGGTGAAGTCGACCAGGTCGCCGTTGCGCTCCAGCAGCGACCAGTCCACCCAGGACAGTTCGTTGTCCTGGCAGTAGGCGTTGTTGTTGCCGTTCTGCGTCCGGCCCATCTCGTCGCCGTGCAGCAGCATCGGCACGCCCTGGGACAACAACAGCGTCGTCATCAGGTTCCTGCGCTGCCGCGCACGCAGCTCGTTGACCTTGTCGTCGTCCGTGGGGCCCTCGGTGCCGTGGTTCCACGACCGGTTGTCGTTGGCGCCGTCCCGGTTGTCCTCGCCGTTCGCGGCGTTGTGTTTGTCGTTGTAGGTCACCAGATCGTTGAGCGTGAAGCCGTCGTGCGCGGTCACGAAGTTGATCGAAGCGTACGGGCGGCGGCCGTCGTTCTGGTACAGGTCGGAGGAACCGGTGATGCGTGACGCGAACTCGCCGAGCGTCGCTGGCTCGCCGCGCCAGAAATCCCTGACCGTGTCGCGGAACTGACCGTTCCACTCCGTCCACAGTGGAGGGAAATTGCCGACCTGGTACCCGCCGGGGCCGACGTCCCATGGCTCCGCGATCAGCTTGACCTGACTGATCACCGGGTCCTGCTGCACAAGGTCGAAGAACGTGGAGAGACGGTCCACGTCGTAGAACTCCCGGGCCAGCGTCGCGGCGAGGTCGAAGCGGAAGCCGTCCACGTGCATCTCGTTCACCCAGTACCGCAGCGAGTCCATGATCAGCTGCAGTGTGTGCGGGCTGCGCACGTTCAGCGAGTTGCCGGTGCCCGTGTAGTCCATGTAGTACCGCTTGTCGTCCTCGACGAGCCGGTAGTACGCCTCGTTGTCGATGCCGCGCATGGACAACGTCGGGCCGAGCTGGTTGCCCTCCGCGGTGTGGTTGTAGACCACGTCGAGGATGACCTCGATGCCCGCCTCGTGCAGGGCGCGGACCATGGCCTTGAACTCCTGGACCTGGTTGCCCGCCTCGGAGTGCGTCGCGTAGTCGTCATGTGGCGCGAAGTAGGCGATCGTGTTGTAGCCCCAGTAGTTCCGCAGCCCCTTCTCGATCAGCCCGTGGTCGTGCAGGAACTGGTGGACCGGCATCAGCTCGACCGCGGTCACGCCGAGCGTGTTCAGGTAGTCGATCATCACCGGGTGCGCGAGCCCGGCGTACGTGCCGCGCAGCTCCTCCGGGATGCCCGGGTGCAGCATGGTCAGGCCGCGCACGTGCGCCTCGTAGATGACGGTCTCGTTGTACGGGATGTTCGGCGGCCGGTCGTTGGCCCAGTCAAAGAACGGGTTGACCACCACCGCGAGCATCGTGTGCCCGGCCGAGTCCTCGTCGTTGCGGCTTTCCGGCTCACCGAAGTTGTAGCCGAACACGGCCTGGTCCCAGGCGACCTGCCCGGTGACGGCCTTCGCGTACGGGTCGAGCAGCAGCTTGTTCGGGTTGCACCGCTGGCCCTGCGCCGGGTCGTGCGGGCCGTGGACCCGGTAGCCGTACCGCTGCCCGGGGGTGACGTTCAGCAGGTAGCCATGGTGGACGAAACCGTCGATCTCGGGTAGACGGACGCGGGTCTCGTTGCCACTCTCGTCGAACATGCACAGCTCGACCCGCTCCGCGACCTCCGAGAACACTGCGAAGTTGGTGCCCGCACCGTCATAAGTGGCGCCGAGCGGGTAGGGGGAACCTGGCCAGGGCTGCACGCGTGCTCCTCACGAGAACGGGTTGATCTGTGCGCCTACCACCGTAGAGCGCTGGGGTCGGACAACGGACGGTCAGATGGGTGATACCCCGCCAGGGCGTGCGTCACGCAGTGCATCGACAGCCGCGTGCAGTGTCGGGTCGGCCAGCAGGTCGTCGATCTCCATGGGAAGCGGTATTCGCCAGTTCGGGTACTCGTCGACGGTGCCGGGCAGGTTGGGTTGACGTGGCTCGCCGAGGGCGTCCTGCGGTGATGTGAGCAGGAGGCGGCTCGCGGCGGTCGCCAGTAGACGGTGCAGAGCGACGACCAGATCATCCTCGGAGGCGTCCTCGGGCAGCAGACCGTGGGCGTCGAGTGTGGCGAGCATCTCCTGCTTCGCCGCCTCGGCGCGGGCGTACTCGCCGTCCGGGTCACCGAGGTGGCCAAGCTCGGCACGGATCCGCACGTTCTCGTGGCGCAGGAAGCCGGTGGTGGTGGGCAGGTCGTGGGTGGAGATGCTGGCCATCGCGTCGGCAGGCCAGCGCTTCGGCGGCAGCAGTGGCGCGCCGCCGGCTTCCGTGCCCGCGTCGTAGTCGCGTTCGAAGTACAGGACCGACGAGCTGAGCACGCCTCGGTCGTGCATGGCGTCGGTGACCTCGTCGGGGACCGTGCCGAGATCCTCGCCGACCACCATCGCGCCGGCCAGGTGCGCCTCGAGGGCCAGGATGCCGAGCATGGCCTCGCCGTCGTAGTAGACGTACGTGCCCTCGCTCGCGGGACGGCCCGGCGGGATCCACCACAGGCGGAACAGGCCCGCGATGTGGTCGATCCTGATGCCGTCGGCGTGCCGAAGGACGCTGCGGATCACGTCGCGGAACGGCCGGTAGCCCAGGCTCGCGAGCCGGTCCGGGCGCCACGGCGGCACGTTCCAGTCCTGCCCCTGCTGGCTGAACGCGTCGGGCGGGGCGCCGACCGTGACGTCCGAGGCCAGCACGTCCTGCAGCGCCCACGCGTCCGCGCCCGCCGGGTCAACGCCGACCGGCAGGTCGTGGACGATCTTCGCGGTGGTGGCCTGGCGGGCGTCGGTGAGCTGGCGTTCGCACAGCCGTTGCAGCCACGCGTGGAAGTCGACGCGGCCGGCCAGCTCCGCGCGGGCCCGCTCGACGGCCGGGTGGCCGGGGCGGCGCAGGTCGGCGGGCCACGTGCGCCAGTCGGGGCCGTGGCGTTCTGTGAGGGCGCAGAACGTGGCGAAGTCCCGCAGGTCCTGTGGCATGTCTTCGGTCGTGCCCGGCCACAGCAGCTCCAGGGCGCGGAGCTTGGCGGTCCACACGGCGTCGTAGTCGATCAGTTCCGGGTGCGCGGGCGGGGCGAGGCGGGTCACGGCCTCTCGCGTGGCCGGGTCGGCAAGGCGGAACTCGTCGGTCTCGGTGATGCGCAGGTAGAGCGGGTTGGCGAAGCGGCGGCTCGACGGCGAGTACGGGGAGCGCTGGACCGGCAGGGCGGGCGTGATGGCCTGGACCGGGTTGACGAGGACCACGCCCGCGCCGGACTTGCTCGCGAAGTCGCGCAGGTCGGCGTAGTCGCCGATGCCCCACGAGCCTGGCGAGCGGAGCGCGTACAGCTGGAGCATCCAGCCCCAGGCCGGCTCGACCGGCGGCAGGCGACGCGGCGTGACGATCAGATCCTGGCCGTCATCGAGCCGGTGATACCCGAGCGGGGGAGTGTCCGGGCCCTCGCGGACGACTTTCACCTTGGGGGGTGGCGGAGTGTGCTCGTCCACCCCCATCTCGGTGAGTACGGCGCGCACGACGTCATCCGCCACCTCGACCCGGTGGCGGTCGGCGTTCTCATACCAGGTGGCAACTCCGTGCGCGCGGGCGAGCGCACTCAGCTGATGATCCATCCGGTAAGGATGTCAGTGCATGCGTGGTTTCGGCACGAGTTGCAGGCTGTCGCGGGCGGTGGTCAGCGCCAGCCTGGCGTGCACGGTGTCGCCGTGCCCGAGGCTGATGCGGGCGTCCCGCACCTGTCGCACGGCCTGTGCGATCCGGCAGGTGTCGCCGGCGGCCGCGGTCCACGCGAGCGCGGCCCGCAGAACATCGTCGAGGCGGGCAAGGTCGGCATCACCGCTGTTGAGGCCGGTGAGGACCGTGTCCACGGCGTGGCGCAGGCGCCCGCCGGGGACGGTCGCAGGCCGTTTCCGGACCGGGGGAGCGTGTCTTGGGGACTGCTGCACGGACAACTGTTGATTGGTCACCGCGACCCTCCAGCTAGTTCAGGTAACGCCGACAGGGCCCCTTCAGTCCCGCGACGACCCCTGAATGCCCTGATCCTCGCATCCTTGTACCCAAGAACCCAGGTCTGAACCCGAAGGATTGACGAGAGACACACAGAGTTAACGCACTTCACCCCGCGCGTCGCCCTCCCGGACACCGCGGGGTCTGGCTGGCTTCAGGGTGTGGCGCGGGACAGGTGTCGTGCGCAGGCGGCCGAGGGCCGACAGCAGTGTCGGCAGCTCGCGAAACGCGAACAGGCCCGGCACGTACGGGAACGTCGCCTCACCGACCGCGGTCGCCGACTCGAGTACCTCGCCCGTCGCGATGTCGACGGTCACCACGGCCGCCGCGACCCGAGGAGAGTCGACGGCATACGCCACGTCCAGACCCGCCGCCGTGCGGGGCGAGAAGTCCGGTGGCGGTGTGCGGACCACCGACCGCGCCAGCGCCGACTGCAACGCGACGGCCTCCTCGACCGTGGACGGAACCAGCACCGCGCGACGATATCGGGCCGGACGCCGCGTCAGATTTGGGCGGACACCGGCCTGCCTCGCGCGGCCATCCTCGGCCCGGTCCTCGGCGCCTTCGTCAACAGGCGGCGCAGCAGCGAGGGGCGGCGCCGGACCTGCGCACGCGTGGCCGCGGCGTCGGCCCGCTCCATGCGGTAGCTGATCTCGGCCTTGACGGCTTCCTGGGTGATGAACATTTCGCTTCTCCTTGTTTCGGTGACAAGGAGAAGATTCGTCCTGAGGCCCTGGTCCTGGCATCGGGCGATCACGCACCAACGGCCCTTACCCGGGCCACTGAGGGGCCTTCGATCCCCTCAGTAAGGGGTCAGATCCCGGGTAGGGCCAGCCAGTCCTGCCAACTGAGGTCCCGGCCGGGGTACCTGGGCCTCTCGAACGGCCAGACCCGCGCGATCCACCGCGGCACCAGCAGGTCGAGCGCGTCATCGAGCTGCGTGCCGACCTTGTCGTCGACCACCCACCAGCTGATCTCCGCGTCCGCCCCGGTTCGCTCCGGCGGGTCGATGTAGACGCACCCGAACAGCGCCGTCTCGTCGAGGTTCAGCAGCGCGTAGTTGAACGATTGGTGCGCCTCGATCTCGCGTTCGTGCCTGGCGAGGTCCGCGCGGTCCTCGTCTTCCGTCATCGTGCTGGGCGGCCAGCCCCACGCCGGGCCGAAGATGCTCCACAGCCGTTCCTGCGAGCCCATCACGGCCGGGTAGTCGATCTCGGTGTCCGACGCCCGGATCGGCCGCAGGTGGAAGCCGTCGAACACGGGCACACAGGTGGGGTGCGAGAAGTCGTCGGGCAGCCAGGCCATGGCGGTCACCGTACCCGCGCGAGCCGCGCCCGGCGGGCACCTTTCCGGCCCTGTCACCCGAAGCGTCCATCGCTCGCGGTCGCCGCCCGGCTCGCGGCGGCGACGGGTACGGCACACGGCCGCGTCTAGACGACCTCGAGGATCCGCTCGAGGTCGGCCCGTGTGGGCCGGTGGGACAGCAGGTGCCGCACGTTGCGCTCGGCGAAGTCGTCCGGCTCGTCGAGCGCGCCGTGGAGCTGCCCGGACAGGTAGTTCGCGTGGGCGGTGATCCCGCCGAGGAACGACGTCAGGTCCAGCGGCGGCACCGTGCCAGCCCGCGCGTGGTAGCCCTCGACCAGGGCCCGGGCCCCGGCGGGTGTTCACCGCACCGCCGGGGTCGATGGTCCAGTTCATCAGCGCCTCGGCCAGCTCCCACGCTGGCGGCTGGCCGCCGGCGTGCTCCCAGCCCACGACGACGAGCCGTCCTTCCGCGCCCCGCCGCACGTTGCCAGGGCCGAGGCTGTTGTGGCTCAGCACCGGTGCCGGGACGGGCGCGTCCCGCCCGATCGCGTCCAGCTCCAGCAACGTCGGCACCGCCTCGGACAGCGCCTCCGCACACGGGGTGTGGCGCGCCATCGCCGCCAGCTCGGGCCAGCCCGCGTCGGAGAAGCGGTACCGGTGCCACGGGCTGACACGGTTGACCCGCAGCGCGAGCCCGTGGATCGTCGCGAGCAGGCCACCGACCTCGTGGGTGACGGCGGAACCGGCGGGTGCGGCCAGCGGTGGTCCCGAATGACGCCACTCGCAGACCCGCCAGAGGTGGCCGTCGACCTTCTCGACGAGATCACCGGCCAGGCCGCGGACGGGTACCGGCAGCAGTACTCCCGCCGCCGCGGCGGCGAGTTGCAGCGCCACGTCGGTCTCGTCGGAGACGATCGGCGCCCACGTGTCGACCGTGCGCACCGCCCACCGTCCTCGGGCGGTGGACAGCGACCACCGGCGGCCCATGTCGTCGGGGCGGGCGACCGACCGCAGCGGCCCGGTCACCTCGCCGAGGCCGTACCGGTCGGCGAGCGTCCGTGCCAGCGCGGGGTCGGCGATCTCTGCGCTCCCCTGCATGCGCTGGACCTCGGCCTTGAGATCTGCCCAGGTGCCGAAGCCGTACTGCCGGGCCAGCGCGACCTGCGCACCGGCCAGCGACGTGGCCGGGTCGATGTCCCGCAGGCCGGCGAGAAGGTCCTTGGCCTGCCTGCGCAGGTGGTCCAGGTTGGGATTGTCGGGAAGGATCTTCACGGGCACACCTCACTCGTCGGTTCGTCAACGAGGGTGGCTTCGAGCCTTCCGGCGAAATCGCGGCGCGATCCCTGACGCGCCCCACCAGCATAACCCGCGAGTCCAACTCGCGGGTCCAACTCGCGGGTCCCGAACCGTGGACTCGCGGGTCCAACTCGCGGGTCCCGAACCGAAGACTCGCGGGTCCCGAACCGTGGACTCGCGGGTTCTGAACCGTGGACTCGCGGGTTCTGAACCGTGGACTCGCGGGTTCTGAACCGTGGACTCGCGGGTTTTAGTACTCGTCGTGGAAGCGGAGGTC
>NZ_JBARWZ010000126.1:0-22897 GCF_049647105.1 Actinophytocola sp. | reverse complement strand
GCACCTTGTCATTCACCGGCAAGAAATCCTCGAAAATCCGCAACGCATCCCGCGCCGCATCGAAAATCTCATCCGACTTATCGACACCCAGACTCGACCCCTCCCGGGGCAGCCGCATGTCCTCGATGTCGGTACGACCCTCTTCGACGCTCTCGTCGTTGAGCCCGGGGCTGTACCCGGCCTCTGCCGACTCTTCCTGCGCCGTTTCGTAGGCGTCGTCGGTACCGACGAAGCCGCCGACGAACGCGTCACCGTCGTCGATGTTGTAGTGCGCCTTGGTGCCGTCGGTGTAGTCGCTGACCTCGTCGGGCAGGTTGTCGATCCCGAACGGCCCGGCGTTCTCCCTGACGTACGCCGCGAGCAGGATCTCCTTGGTGTCCGCGGAGACGTACGGGTCGTCGAGGACGCCCTTGACCTCTTCCCAGGTCTTGGCCACGGTCAGACCTGAACCGAGTTGACGTTGCCCTGCGCGCCGCTCTCACTCTCGCTGTAGGTGGCGCCCGCGGCGTCGAGCTGCCCTGCGAACGCGACGAGGTTGTCGCACATGGCGGCGGAGCCCGCACCGAACTGCTCGATGGCGGCCGCGTAGTCGGCGTGGTAGGTCTGGTGGTCCTCGTGCTGGCCGAACTCGGCGGCCTGCACCTTGGCGGGCTGGACCTCCTCGACCTCACCCTTGGCGTCCTCGGCCGTGGTGCCGATGGTCCGGCCGACCGACGACATCTGCCCCGTGTCGGTCTCGTACCCGTCGGGTGCTTGCACGCCCGAGGTCGTGTTACTGGGCGGTGGCGTGTTCACGGAGTCCCCCTCCAAGTGTCCCTAAGCGCGGTTGCCCTCTTCGACGCGCGCCGACGGCGGCCGGTGCCATCGCATCTGCACAGAATGTACCTATCCACAGATGACGATGAGAGCGACCGGGGGATTTGCTTCCGCTACCGAAGCCAGGTCCGCCCGGACAGGTCGTCGTCCCCTTCGGCCCGAGGCGGCCGAGGGCGGCGCACGGGCCGTGCCTCCGGCTGCGGTTCCTCGTCGTCACGGGCCCCGAGCTTGAACGTTTTGCCTGGTGGGGGCGCCTCGTCGGCGGCGTCATCACGGGCGCCGAGCTTGAGCGTCCTGCCCGGCCGGGCAGGCTCGTCCCTGGTCTCCGGCTCGGCGGGCGGCGGCGGTGCGGCGGGCTTGGTCTCTTCCACCACCTGCTTGACCTGACGGGCTTCCTTGAACTCGTCCGCGCCGAGGGAGAGGGTGGACGGCCGTGGCCGGGGCTTGGGCTCCTCGGCCTGCTTGTCCTTCTCCTGCTCGGCGGCCAGCCGAGCGGCCTCGGCCTCGGCTGCGGCCTTGCGCTCCAGGGCGGCCGTCAGCTCCGCCTCTTCCTTGGCGGCCGCCTCGCGAAACTGTGCGTCGATCTCCGCGGAGCCCTGCGCGAGGTTCTCGAGCGTCTTCCTGCTCGCGTCGACGGCATCCTGGATGCGCCGCCGCGTGACGGTGGCGTCGATGTCCGCAAGTGACATGGCTACTCCGTGGCCCGCTCGTCATCGCCCAGCACGCCGTGCATGCTGTAGACCGGTTCGCCGCTGTCGAACAGGTCGCCGTGGACGCTCCACCCGGACCCGGCGCGGCCGGCTTCCGCGCCGCCACCCGCACCAGGCGGCGCACCGCCGCCCCCCATCGGCAACCCCGCGCCCGCCATGCCGGACGTGCCGGACGTGTCGGGCCGCGCGTCGTCGGAGGCCTTGGACAGCCCCGCCTCACCGTCCGGCTGATCGGGCACGAGCACCCCGGACACGGAGCCAGATGGCTCCCGGTCCGGGATCCACCCCGGCTGCGAGGCGGCGGGCCGGGTCTGACCCGCCCCGGCCTCGGTCGCCGTCGGCTCACCCGTGGTGGCCGCCGGTGCCGGTGTGCCGTCGCCATTGGCCGTCGACGTCGGGGCCGCCGGGCCAGGAGTGGCCTGCTGCTCCGTGCTCTTCGCCGCGGCCGCCGGAGCGGCCTCCTCCTCGGGTGCCGCCTCGGGCGGCGCCGCGACCTGATCCGCCCCCGCGACCTGGTCCGCCTCCGGCCGAGACGCGGTGCCCTGCGGTCCGGCGGCCGCCGGGTCGGCGGCGCCATCGGCGGTCTGTTGTTCGTCGAAGTCGAAGGTGTAGTTCGTGGGGTTGCCGGTGCCGTCGTCGACGGTGAGCTGGATCGAATCCGGCGAGAACAACGGGCGCTCGGCCGTGATGGTCAGCTGACCGTCCTGGATGACGCACTTGCCGTCGGTACGGGCGGGTACCTGCTCTGGCGCTTCGCTATCGGGCGCGGAGCCCTGGGGACCGGCCTGCTCGCCGGGTTGCTGGGGCGCGAGACCGCTGGCGGCGTCGAAGTCCAGTTCGTAGGTCTTCGTGTTGCCGGCGCCGTCCTCGACGGTGACCCGCACCCGGCCTTCGCCGTCGGGGCTGGTGACCCCGATCGTCCGGTCCCCGTCCTTGATCTCGACGGTGGCCTGCTGGTCCGCCGCGGGTTCCACGGGTGGCTCCTGCGCGACCGCCTCAGCGGGCGCGGCCTCCTCGGCGGGAACCGCGGGCTCGGGGATCGCGGGCTCTGGCATCAACGGCTCAGCCACACCGCCCGGGCCCGCACCGTTCCCGCCACCACCGGAGTAGTCGCCGCCACCGCCGCCCGGGGGTGGACCGGCGGCGGCACTCGTGTCACCGCCGGAGACCGGCGCGCCCCCGCCACCCCCGCCGATGACCCGAAGGCCGCTGAAGACCTCCTTGTTGGCGAGTTCGTAGACGTTGCCGAGAGCGGCCTCGTACAGCGTCGAGACGCCGTCCACCGTCGCCCCGACCGCTTCGAAGAACGTGCCGAGCTTGCCCCTGATCCCTTCGCGAGCCCGGTCGCACTCGTCGACCATGTTGCGCAGCATGATCAATGCGCGTTCCGCATTGTCCCCACACGGATCCGCCTCGGCGATCTTCCAGCGGCGTTCGGTGACGAAACGACCGTTGTACACGCCGGTCTGCTCGCCCCCCCACTTCGGGCACGTCATCTCGTGGCAGGGACAGGTCTTCAAGAGCTGGATGGGGCCGTACGGCTCCTTACCGGCCCGGTGCCACCGTTCCGGCGCCGAGACGTCGCTGAAGTTCAGGTGTGAGTTGACGCTGTCCTGAGCGAACTGGTCGAAGAGCACCCGCAGCTGGGACATGGAGTTGATGAGGCCCTCGCCGGAGACCTTCGCGTACTCGCCGTAAGCCGCCATCGTGCGCTGGACCTTGTCCATGGCGGCCTTGAAGGCATCGTAGGACTCCCCCTGCCAACGCTTGCCGAGTTCCGAAACGTTCGTGCCGAAGACCGTGGCGAAGTTGCTCAGCGCGACGCCGAGGCCCCGCAGCATGGCGCCGTCGTGTTCGATGCGGCCCCACTGGAGGTCGAGCAGCTTGGCGCGTTCGTCCGTGGCCTTGTGCGCCGGTCCCAGCTCCAGCTTCTCCAGGTAGCCGTTCGCGAAGTGCCGGACCGCCTCGTTGAGCCGGGGGCCGAGCAGGACCTCGTTGGAGTTGTCATCGAGGGTGCCCTGCTCGGTCTGGGAGGAGTTCTTGAAGTCCTGCCAGATGTTGGCCGTTGTGAAATTCGTCGTCATCAGGCACCGCCGGACTCACTCGGCGGCGTGCCGCCGTCGGCACTGGCCTCGATCTTGGTGAACTCGCCGACGCTGGCCGTCTCACCCGCGATGTTGAGGTCGGCGCTCGCCCCCAGCTGCGCCGCGATCTGGTCGAACAGGGAAGACAGCTTCGTCAGGTCCGGCCCGAGCATCCCCCACGACTTCACGTACTCGGCGCCGTCACCCTGCCAGGTCCGCCCGAAGCTCTCCGCCGTCGCGTTCGGCTCACCGAAACGCGCCGCGACGTTGTCGAACTGCTGCTTCGCGTCGGCCATGAAGGACGCGAAGGCCTGGATGGCCTCCGGGTCGACCTCCATACCACCACTCGCCATGGTGTGCCCCCTCGATCTTCCTTCTGCTCTCACCGCCCCGTGCTACGCAAGCACGGATCGTACGCCTGCGTACACAGCTAGCAACATACCGATCCCGCGTCCGAATCGGGGGTGGAATGCGGGATTTGTGACCGAGAGATGCTGGTCAGACGGCTGAGCTGACGACGCCGACCAGGCGTTGGGCCGCGGCTTCCGCCACCTCGAGCGAGAGGGCCTCGACCATCACGCGGACGAGTTGTTCGGTGCCGGACGGGCGGAGCAGGACGCGGCCTGTCTCACCCAGTTCGGCTTCCACCTCGGCCACTGCTTCGCTGACCGTTGTGGAACTGGTCACCGCTGCCTTGTCGGCGACCTTCACGTTCACCAGGACCTGGGGCAGGCGGGTCATGACGCCCGCGAGTTCGGCGAGCGGGCGGCCGGTCTCGGCGACGCGGGCCATCAGGCGCAGGGCGGTCAGCAGGCCGTCGCCGGTGGTGGCGTGGGTCGGGAGGACCACATGGCCGGACTGCTCGCCGCCCAGCGTGAAGTTGTTCTGGCGCAGCTCCTCCAGCACGTAGCGGTCGCCGACCGCGGTGGTGCGGAGGTTGACACCGTGTTCACGCATCGCGAGGTGCAGGCCAAGGTTGCTCATCACGGTGGCGACCAGGGTGTCGTCGGCGAGGTCGCCGGACTCCTTCATGGCCAGCGCCAGCACGGCCATGATCTGGTCGCCGTCGACCAGATTGCCTGCCGCGTCGATCGCGAGGCAGCGGTCCGCGTCGCCGTCGTGGGCGATGCCGAGGTCCGCGTTCTCCGCCAGCACCGTGTCGCGCAGGGAGTCGAGGTGGGTGGAGCCGCAGTCCTGGTTGATGTTCTCGCCGTCCGGCAGGGCGTGGATGGCGATCACCTCGGCGCCCGCCTCGCGGTAGGCCCTCGGGGCCGCCGCCCATGCCGCGCCGTTCGCGCAGTCGACCACCACGCGCAGGCCGTCGAGGCGGTGCGGAACGGCCTTCGCCAGGTGCTGGAGGTAGCGGTCCAGCGCGTCGGCGATGTCGTACACGCGGCCGACGCCCGCGCCCGTCGGGCGCGCGAACTCGACGCCCATGTGGGACTCGATGTCGTCCTCGAGCAGGTCCGGCAGTTTGTGCCCGCCCTCGGCGAACAGCTTGAGGCCGTTGTCGGGCATCGGGTTGTGCGACGCGGAGATCATCACGCCGAAATCGGCGCCCAATTCGCCGACGAGGTGCGCGACCGCGGGGGTCGGCAGCACGCCGAGCTGCATGACGTCGGCGCCCGCCGAGGTGAGGCCCGCCGACACGGCGGCCTGCAGCATCTCGCCGCTCGCCCTCGGGTCCCGGCCGACGACCGCGACCGGGCGGTGGGAGCTGTCGCGCTCCACCAGCACTCGCGCCGCCGCGGCCGCGACGGACAGGGCGAGCTCAGGGGTCAGATCGGTGTTGGCCAACCCGCGAACACCGTCGGTACCGAACAGCCGAGCCATCGTTGGCGATCCTCCAGGGGGGTCCGGAAAGCAAAGAACGCCGCGCCCGATGCATCGCAGATGCCGGACGCGGCGTTCCATCAAAGAGCCAGCGTGCCCGCCGGGCAGGCAATGCCTGCCCGGGACGCCGCCTCAGCGCTTGCTGTACTGAGGAGCCTTACGGGCCTTCTTCAGGCCGTACTTCTTGCGCTCCTTGACCCGGGGGTCACGGGTGAGGAAGCCGGCCTTCTTCAGGGCCGGACGGTCTTCGAGGTCCAGCTCGATGAGCGCACGCGCGATCGCCAGGCGCAGCGCGCCCGCCTGACCGGTGATGCCGCCGCCCTTGAGGTTGGCGCGGACGTCGAACGCCTCGGGCTTCTCCAGGATGACCAGGGGCTCACGGATGAGCTGCTGGTGCACCTTGTTCGGGAAGTAGTCCTCGAGCGACTTGCCGTTCAACGTGAACTTGCCGCTGCCCGGGGTGAGCCGCACGCGGACGACGGCCTCCTTGCGACGGCCGACAGTCTGGGCGGTCTCGCCACTGATCCGCGGCGCGGCCTTGGCCGGCGCCTCCGAGGCGGCGGCCTCGGGTGCCTCAGCGGCCGGTGCCTCATCCGCAGGTGCCTCGGCGGCCGGTGCCTCAGTGGCGGGTGCCTCAGTGGCGGGTGCCTCCGTAGCGGGCGCCTCAGCAGCCGGTTCCTCGGTGGCCGTTGCCTCGGTGGCGGGCGCCTCCGTGGCTGGCGCCTCTGCGTCGGGCGCCTCGGGGGTCTCAGGGGTGCTCAATGATCCTCGCTTTGCTCTACTTGCTGGCTAGCAAGTCCATTTACCTGCTGACCTTGGCGATCTCGAACGGCGCCGGCTGCTGCGCGGCATGCGGGTGGTCCGGGCCTGCGTAGACCTTCAGCTTCTTGCCCTGGGCGCGGCCGAGTTTGTTCTTCGGCAGCATGCCCTTGACAACCTTCTCCAGCAGCCGCTCCGGACGAGTGTCCAGCAGCTCGCCGAACGACTGCTTGCGCAGACCGCCCGGGTAGCCGCTGTGCCGGTAGGCGAAGGCCTGGTCGCGCTTGTTGCCGGTCAGTACGACCTTGTCGGCGTTCACGATGACCACAAAGTCACCGGTGTCGACGTGCGGCGCGAAGGTGGGCTTGTGCTTGCCCCGGAGCAGCGTGGCGACATTCGAGGCGAGCCGCCCGAGAACAACGTCCTCGGCGTCAATCACATGCCAGGTGCGGGCCACCTCGCCTGGCTTCGGGCTGTACGTGCGCACGGATCTACCTCGTCGTCATTTGCGTCAGGGTGCATGTGCGCTCATGCGGACATACGTCCACGCCGCGCAACAACATAGGAAGATACCCGTCGGCCCGGAGGAGGGTCAAAGCGGCCCCCACCCGGTGGCGGGTGTCACGCACTATCGTGCACGTCGACGGCGTCTTCCAGCAGGTATGCGAGGGGCAGATGAGATGAGGGTCACCCAGGTCGCCCGGCCGCTCACGAGCGCCGTGCTGTGCGTCGCCGTGGCCGCGGGGTGCGCCCAGCCGACGACGGGACGGCCGGTGGCGGACCCCGCCACGGCCGAGCAGGCCACCAAGGACGCCGTGGCGCGTGGCATCGACGCCTTCCAGGACCACTTCGCGAACTTCGGCGACGAGCACGCCACGGTCTACAACTACCTCAACTTCGGCGACACGAAGATCACGACCGAGCACGAGTCGTTCAAGGTCGGCGACCCGCCCTCGGTCCTGTCGAAGCGGCGCTACTCCTCGGACGGCGACTGGGCGGAGACCTTCACGCCGCCGGAGTCGACGGTGGACTACGTCAAGCTCGACGAGGACCACCAGTTCCTCGCGCCGACCCCGTACGTGTCGGTGCCGACCTTCTACGCAGGCGGCTTCGAGACGTGCCTCCTGCTGACCGCGTGGGCCGCGTGCAATGTGGACACCTCGATCGGACAGACCAAACTGGACGCACCGGACAGGCAGCCGAGCGAGGCGCGGGCCACCGAGAACGGGTTCGAGGTGACGACCGGCGCGCTGCTCGGCGTGATGCTCGACGAGGGCATCGTGTCGATCCCGGAGGAGCAGCGCGGGGACCTGACCGAGGCGATGCTCGACACCGTGGTGCCGGTGACGATCCGGCTCGACAAGGCGATGAGGTTCACCGGCTTCGTGGTCCGCGGCAAGGTCACCGACGGCGAGGCGCCGAAGCTGGAGATCCAGCTCGAGTACGAAGTGCTCGGTGAGGCGAAGAAGTCGGACCTCCCCGACGTGCCCCCTGCCGAAGAGATCACCGTGATCACCGACAAGGCGGCGCTGGACCAGTTCTGGGAGAAGTTCAACGACCGCACGCCGGAGAACTGACCACACCCGACAGTGCGGAGTGGATCCGCACACATGCAGGCAAACGAGTGGGGCCCGGGATCTCTCCCGGGCCCCACTCGCGTGTTCAGACGGTATCGCCGTGAATCAGGCGTCCCAACGCTTCTGGTTGCGGTCCTCAGCGTCACGGTAGCCGTCGGTCGACTGGATGACAGCCGTCTCGATCTTCGCGAGCACCTGGCGAAGGTGGTCAGCCGAGGTGAACCACTGCTGCTTGGTCGACTGGAAGCCGGCGCTCGCGCCACCTTCCCAGATCTGCTCCAGGTTGCTGATCTGCGACGTCAGGTCGTTGAGGTTGCCCTCGATGGCCGCGACCTGGTTGTGGATGTCGCCGGAGAGCTGCTCCAGCGAGCCGAATGTGACCTTGATGTCGCCCATTTCTAACTCTTTCTCCTAAGTGTCAAAGACGAGGGATGAACCTGGTGATCGGACGACTCAGCCGTCGGACAGCGTCGACATGATCGCGGAGACGTCGGACGCCGCCGTGTCTTCCTGCGCCTGGTAGTCGCGGGCCGAACCCGAGACCTGCTCGGCGATGTTGAAGAGCGCGGTGTTCAGCTTCTCGAAGTCGGACGAGTACTGCATCATCAGGTTGGTGAACGCCTGAGCGGCGGCACCGGACCAGGCACCCTGCACCGAGTCGACGGCCTGCGCGAGCTTGCGGCCGTTGTCCTGCAGCAGCTCGTTCGTCTGGACCATCTGGTCCGACGCGGTGAGCAGTTCCGGTGTCCCAGTCTTGAAGTCACCCATTAGAAAGAACCCCCTTCAGCGGGTCTGTTTCGGTCGTACAAGCTCTTTGGTTCGTACGCCTCCTGCGACGTAGACCCTGCCACGTCTGGTTCCACGTTGTCGTCATCTGGTCGGAGGTCGTTGCGAGCGTGAACGCGCACCGCGATCGCACAAGGAAATCCGCGGGCTGAATGACTGCCTCGGCGCGGGCGGGCGGAGTCAGTCGCCGGGGTCGGACCTGCGCGGCGACGAAGCGTCTGACCTGCCGTTTTCCGGCTCCACGACGTCGAACACGGCACCCAGCATGCCCTCTGGACGGTAGGATTCGACGGTTGCGTCGAGGAGGATTCGCTGTTGCGAAAAGTCCTCATCGTCATCGCTCGTACCGGCCCGCTCGGCACCCGGTGAATCGATCCGGCCCATTTCCTCGTCCTCGGGCGGCTCGACGGCACGGCTTTCGTCCTCGGCCGGTTCATCTGGAGCGTCGACATCGAACAGGACCCGGTGCTGGGAGAAATCCTCCTGCTCGCGGCCTGGCGTGGATTCCGGTGCCGGGTCGGGAAGACGGGCGATCAGCGCGCCGGCGCCGGGCAGCTCCTCGACGGGCAACCCGTTGGCAGTGCGGAACTCCACGGCCTCGGCACGGGACTCCGGCGACGTCGGCGTGACCTCGCCGCGGCGAACTCCGCGCAACTTTCCCGTCTTCGCCTGCGCGCCGAGCTCGCCGGTACTGCGCCGGAACTCCTCGGACACGGCTCTAGCCTCGCGCGACGCCCGCCGGGCCCTGGTCAACGCAGTGTCGACCTCCGCGATGAAACGCCTCGCGGCCTGGGAAAACCCGCCGTCCTGCCCGGTCATGCAGGCCAGAGTACCCAGTGTCCGCCCTGCCGAGCACCGCGTGAGGGGCCTGGCCCGGTCCCATCACTCCGCGATGGTCACCGTCCGCACGATCGTCTCGCACGCGGCGGCCACCGCCTCGCCCCTCGCGCCAGCGTTCTCGCGCTGGCAGCCGACGCTGACCTGCGTGCGACCCTGGAACAGGACATACCAGTCGACCGTCGCGTCCTTGTTCGGCAGCGACTGCCGGTAGTGGATCACGTCACGGCCCGCGAACGCCGCCTCGGCGTCGAAGTCCGAGAACGCGGCACCTGCGGCCTGGAAGTCGTCGCGCAGCTTGCCCACCGCGCGGGCCCGGTCCTCGGTGCTGTCGAACGACAGGCGGATCTGCTCGACGAACACCACGTCGTCGCCGTTCCTGGCCTCGGCAGGCTTGACCTCGGTGCGCAGCTTGGCCGGGTCACCGCCGGTCTGCACCCAGCCCTCCGGCAGCGCGAACTGGTACTCGTACTGGGCGATCAGCCTGCTCGGCTGCGCGGCCGTGGTCTCGGGGAGCGCCCGGGGGTTGCGTTCCGTGTTGTTGCCGAGCGCGAGCACCAGCACGCTCGCGGCGGCCGCCACGAGCGCCGCGGCGCCCCCGATGACCAGCAGCTGCCTGCGGCGTGAGCTGGGCGGAGCCGGTGGCGGGGGCAGCACCGCGCTCGGCCGGGGCGGAGCGGTCTGGCCGAGCGGGGCCGAGCCCGGCCTGCGGACCTGGGGCCGGTCCCTGCGAACCGGCACCAGCACCGCGCCCGCACCCGGGGTGTCCTGGGTCGCGGTGGGCGCCACCGCGAGCAGCGCGCCCCGCGCCACCACGGTCTCCGGCTGGTCGAGGGTGGTCGGCACGACCCCGCACCGCTGGTGCACCAGCCGGGACACCAGCGGGATCCGGCTCGACCCGCCGACCAGGAAGACACCCGCGAGGTCGGCGGGGCGCACACCCGCCTCGGCGATCGTGGCCGCGGTGAGCCGCGCCGCGCGGTCCACCTGGCCCGTGATCAGCTTCTCCAGGTCCGCCCTGGTCACGTGCACGTCCGGGAACGGCGGCGGCATCGGCACATCGGTGTAGGTGTGCCGGGAGAGCGTCTCCTTCGCACCCTGCACGTCCTGGCGGATCACGCGCCTGCGTCTTCGGTCGGCCAGCTCACGGCCCTCGACGAGGGTGCGCCACGCCGCCGGATCGGTGGCCGACACGACCGAGCCGACGTGGTCGAGCAGCAGCTGGTCGATGTCGGCGCCGCCGAACGTGTGGTCGCCCCTGGTCGCCAGCACCTCGTGGGTGGGATGGCGGCCGCGGACCACGCTGACGTCGACGGTGCCGCCGCCGAGGTCGAACACGGCGAGCGCGGCGCCCCGCCCGCCGGTGGCCGGGAACCGCTCAGCGTGGAACACCGCGGCCGCGACCGGCTCCGGCACGAGCACGATCCGCGAGGCGAGACCGTTGCCGGCCTGGCGGAGCACCCGCGTGCGGATCCCGCCCCAGTCCGCGGGGTGGGTGAGCACCAGCTGGTCGACCGCGTCACCGCCGCCGACGCGCCGGGCCTCGTCGACCGCGCGCCGCAGTACCGCACGGATCACGTCGCGCACCTTCACCACGCTCGCGCCGAGCAGCAGCTCGGTCTCGTCGATGCGGCGCTTCGGGTGCGGCTCGTAGCGCGACGGGTCGATCGCGGCCTGCCGTTCCGCCTCCTGCCCGACGAACACGCCGCCGTCGGGGGCCGCGTACACGGCCGACGACATCAGCGGCAGCCCGTCGACCGTCACGACCTGCGGTTCGCGGCCGGGGACCGCGATCGCGACACACGTGCTCGACGTGCCGAAGTCGACCGCAACCCGCACTGGCCCGCCTCCCCGCGATCAAAAGTGTCGGTCGCGTCCCAGCCGACTGTGCGGACACCCGGCGACCTGGGGCCGGGTGCCGGCACGGTCCCGTGAGGTTCCGTCCGTCGGCGCGAGACACCGGTGCGACGTGGTCTGCTCCTCAGCTGTCCGGTTGGATCCAGGCGACCTGGATCAGCTGCTGGCCCGTCTTGCGACTGACCATCGTGCCCCGGCCCGGCGGCATGGTCGACGGCCGCACAGTGCCGATCAGCGCGCCCTCGTCCCGGCTGCCGCTGCCCTGCAGACCGGGTGCCGCGATCTCCTTCAGCTTGCCGAGTACCGGGTCGTACATCGCACGCGATGCGCCGCCGGTGCGACGTGCCGCGATGATGTGCAGACCGACGTCCTTGGCCTGCGGGATGAACTCGGCCAGCGGCTGAAGCGGGTTGTTGTTCTGCGGGCACACGAGGTCGTAGTCGTCGCAGATGATGAACAGGTCCGGGCCCTTCCACCAGGAGCGGGTCTTCAGCTGCTCCTGTGTGACGTCCGGACCGGGGAGGCGCTTCTGCAGCGACTTCTTGACCTCGGTGATGATGCCGCCGAGCTGGTTGGACGACACGGCGTACGCCAGCAGGTGCTTGGTCTCGATGAACCCGAGCATCGTGCGCCGGTAGTCGATGAGGACGACGACCGCTTCCTTGGGCGTGTACCGCTCGGTGATGCCCCGCACGATCGTGCGCACCAGGTTCGTCTTGCCGGACTCGCCGTCCATCAGCGCGAAGAAGTGCGGGTCCGACTCGAAGTCCAGGTACACCGGCGCGAGTTCGTCCTCGTTGACGCCGATCGGGATGAGCTTGGTGTCGCGGTTCTTGTCCTGCGCAACCAGCTCCTCGTACGGCATCTGGTCGGGCAGCAGCCGCACCTGCGGCGCACGCCTGCCGCGCCACCCGGCGTTGATCTTCGCGATGGCGTCCTGGACACCACCCGCGACGTCCTCGGCGTTGCTCGACCCGTCGATCCGGGGCAGGCCGACGAGGAAGTGCAGCTTGTCGCGGGACAGACCGCGGCCGGGCGTGCCCTCCGGCACGTTGACCGCGACGCGCCGGTCCACCTCGGACTCGCTCGCGTCACCGAGGCGCAGCTCGAAACGCGTGCCGAGGAGGTCCTTCATCGCGGGCCGGATCTCCGCCCAGCGGTTGGCGGTGACGATCACGTGCACGCCGTAGGACAGGCCCTGGGCGGCGATGGTCAGCACCTGCGACTCGATGGCCTCGAACTCCTGCCGGAAGTTCAGCCAGCCGTCGACGACGAGGAAAACGTCGCCCCACGGGTCCTCCCGCAGCTCACCGCGGCGCTTGCGGTTGCGGAAGTCGGTCATGGAGTCGATCTGGTTGTCGCGGAACAACTGCTCGCGCATCGCCACCAGACCGCCGACCTCGGCGACCATGCGGCGCACCTTGTCGGGGTCGAGACGGCCGGCGACACCGCCGACGTGCGGCAGGCCCTGCAGCGTGCCGAGCGTGCCACCACCGAGGTCGACGCAGTAGAACTGCGCTTCCTCCGCGGTGTGCGTCAACGCCATCGACATGATGAGCGTGCGGATCAGCATCGACTTGCCCGACTGCGGACCACCGGCGATCGCCGCGTGCCCAGCGGCACCGGAGAAGTCCGCCCACAGCAGGTCTCGGCGCTGCTCGAACGGCTTGTCGATCAGGCCGAGCGGCGGCTGGAGCCTGCCGTTGCCGAAGAAACCGACCGGCGAGAGGCCGCGGTCCTCGGTCGGCTGCAGCGGCGGCAGCAGCGTGTCGAGCGAGTTGGGGGTCTCGAGCGGCGGCAGCCACACCTCGTGCGCGGGCGGGCCCTGCCCCTGCAGCCTGGACACGACGACGTCCAGCTCGCTGGGCTCGGTCGGCTGGTTCTGCTCCTGCCTCGGCGCCTCCTGGATCTGCGCGGCGGGCTTCTCCGGCTCCTTCGGGATCTCGATGTAGTCCGGCACGAACAGCTTCGCGCGCCGGTCACCGGAGACGACCGCGGCCGGGCCGACGGTCTGGATACCCGCGGGGCGGTACGGCCCGGACACGTACGCCGCCTTGAACCGCACCATCGTCGACGTGTCGAACTTCAGATAGCCAGAGCCCGGGATCGACGGCAGCTCGAACGCGTCCGGCACACCGATCGCCGCGCGGGACTCCGCCGCGGAGAAGGTCTTCAGGCCGATCCGGTAGGACAGGTGCGAGTCCAGACCACGCAGCTTGCCCTCCTCGAGGCGCTGCGAGGCGAGGAGCATGTGCATCTGGAGCGAGCGGCCGAGGCGGCCGATGGCGACGAACAGGTCGATGAAGTCCGGCTTCGCGCTCAACAGCTCGGAGAACTCGTCGACCACGATGAACAGCGCGGGCAGCGGGTCGAGGTCGGCGCCGTTCTCGCGCGCCTTCTCGTACTCCCACACGTTCTTGAAGTTGCCGCCGTTCTTCAGCGCCTCCTGGCGCCGGTTCATCTCACCGGCGAGCGCGTCCTTCATGCGGTCGACCAGGGTCAGCTGGTCCTGCAGGTTGGTGATCGTCGCGGCGACGTGCGGCGCCGAGTCGAGACCGAGGAACGTCGCGCCACCCTTGAAGTCGACGAGGACGAAGTTGAGCGTCGTCGACGAGTGGGTGGCCAGCATCCCCAGCACGAGCGTGCGCAGGAACTCCGACTTACCGGAACCGGTCGCGCCGATGCACAGGCCGTGCGGGCCCATGCCCTCCATCGCCGCTTCCTTGATGTCCAGCTCGACGGCCTGGCCGAACTCGCCGACCCCGAACGGCACGCGGTAGCGGTCGCGGATCGGCCTCGGCCGCCACGCCTGCTGCACGTCGAAGGTCATCGGGTCGCCAGGGATGCCGAGCAGCTCGAGCAGCGTCGGGTTGGACAGCAGCGGCTCCTCGCCACCGTCGTCGGCCGCGGCCGCGCCGAGCCGGTACGGCGACAGCTTGCGGGCCAGCGCCTCCGCCTCGGCCACGGTCATCGTGTCCGGGTTGGCGAACCACTCGACACCGCTGGCCGAGCGGGCACCCAGCCGGTCCTCCTCGACCACGAGCCGCAGGCCGCGGCGGGCGGTGAGGTTGCCGAGGCTGTCGGAAAGGTCCATCAGTGTGACGCCGACCAGGCCCTCCTCGAGGATGATCTGCTCCTCGCGGGTCACCTCGCCGTCGTCGATGACGATCACGACCTGCGGCTGGTCGGGCTGCGGCGGCGCGTTGCGGGTGAACCGCTGCCGGTCGCGCAGCTCCTCGTCCAGCCAGTCCTCGATCTGGGCCAGCGAGCCGGCCATCATCCGCATCGGGCCGATGCCGTCGACCATCGAGGGGTGCTGGGAGTGGGGCAGCCACTTCGCCCACTCCCACTCCGCCTTCGCACGGCCGGAGGTCACCACGGCGATCAGTACGTCGTCGGGCGTGTGGAACGTCACAAGCTGAGAGAGCAGTGCGCGGGCGAGGCCCCGGGTCAGCTCCCTGTCACCGGACAGGCCGACCGCCGCGAAGCCGCGGATCGCGATCTGGATGGGCAGCTCGGGGACGATCGAGTGCGCACGGACGAACCGGCGCAGCGCCAGCGTGGCGATCGGCTCCAGCTCGTCGACCGGGCCGGTCTGCGGCGGCACGAGCCGGGTCGCGAGGCGCTGGGAACCGCGGCCGGCGCGCAGGTGGCAGAAGTCGGGGTCGGACTGGCGGCGCTCCCACATGCGGCGGCTCGTGGCCATGGACCACAGCGCCTGGGGGTCGGGGTGCACCCACTCGAGCGCGGAGCGCTGGTCGAGCGAGGCCTCGCGGGCCCGGTCACGCATCTGGCCGAGATACCGCAGGTAGTCCTTGCGGTCCTCGTTCATCTCGGCCTTCTTCTGGCCGCCGCCGCGCCCGCCCTGGCCGAACATGCCGACCATGGAGAACATCATCATCATCGGGAACAGCAGCGTCACCGGGTTGCGGCCGATGGCGCCGCCCGCGGTGAACATCAAAGCCATCATGCCCAGCATCGCGACGATCATCACGACGGGCATGAGCTTCATCAGGATGTTGCCGGGGATGACCCGTGGCACCTCGGGTGGTGGCTCGAGATGCACCTCGCCGCCGGGCTGCCGCGGCGCGGCCAACCGAGGTGAACGCTTGAACTGAAGCGTGCTCACCAGCTACCCCTCATCCTGTCCGAATCCCCAACTTGACCGAACCCGCGCACGAGCCGCGAGCGGCAAGGCCATACTAGGGGCCGCCACCGACAGCATTGGGTGGTTATGGCAAGACCAAGAGTTGTGATGGTGAGGGGGCTGCGGGGTGGCTACCGGTACGACAGTGTTCAGCCGGGTGACGGTGGTTGCACCGAGAACCCGCATCGACGTCGCGCTCCCTGCCGGGGTCGCCGTCGCCGACCTGCTGCCGATGCTGCTCGAGATGGCCAAGGAGGCCACTCCGGACGGCGGAGCGCGGCACGGCGGCTGGTGCCTGGCGAAGCTGGGTGACGCCCCGCTGGACCCGAGCCGCACGCTCGCGTCCCTCGGCGTGGTCGACGGTGAGCTGCTGCAGCTGCGCAAGCGTGCCGAGAACCCGCCGCCGCCCCTGTACGACGACGTGGTGGACGCGATCGCCGAGTCCTCGCCGGACAGCTACCGGCCGTGGACGAAGCAGACCGCGAACCGCATCGGCTACATCGCGGGTGCGCTCGCGCTGATCGTCGCGGCCATCACCGTGCTGATGACGGGCCCGCTGTTCGGCGGTTCGCACATCGGCGCGGCGATCGCCGCCGGGTCGGCGGCGATCGTGTGCGTCGCGCTCGGCGCGGTGATCGCCCGCGGCTACCAGGCGGAGACCACGGGCGTGCTGATCGCCGCCGCGGGCGGGCTGCCCATGGCGTTCGTCGCGGGGCTCTACATCGTGCCCGGCGAGACCGGGCGGGCCAGCCTGCTGCTCGCGTGCGCGCTGGTGCTGATCGTCTCCTCGGCGTCGATCATGCTGATCGGTGCCGGGGTGACCACGTTCGTCGCGGCCGGGTCCGCCGGGCTCATCGGCGTGCTCGCGTTCGCCATCGGCACCCTGATCGCGCACCCGGCGCCGGGCATCGCGGCGGGCACCGCCGCCTTCTCGCTCGCCGCGCTGTCGGTCCTGCCCAGGGTCACGATCCAGCTGGCCAGACTGCCGCTGCCGAACGTGCCAGGCAGCGCCGAGGACCTCAAGGAAGACTCGGGCTTCCCGGACTACCAGTCCATCGAGCGCCGCGCGGGCCTCGCACACGAGTACATGACCGGCATGATCATCGGCCTCGGCGCGGCGGCGGCGATCTCGGCGATCATCACCGCGAGCAAGTCGGACTTCTGGGCCATCGCGATGGCCATCTCCGCGACGCTCGTGCTGCTCCTGCGCGCGCGCACCTACGCCAACGGCAGCCAGGCCATCGCCCTGCTCGCCACCGGCATGCTGTCGGCGGCCGGGATCATGATCGGCTGGCTGATCGGCGCGGACACGTTCGACCGGCTCCTGTGGGTGTTCGGCATGCTGGTGCTGATCGCGGCGGCGTCGCTGGTGCTCGGCGTGATCTTCCCTGAGCAGCGGTTCTCGCCGCCGCTGCGCAGGACCGTGGAGATCATCGAGGCGATCTGCATCGCGGTGATGCTGCCGCTCGCCCTCGCCGTGATGAACCTGTACGGCGCGCTGCGGCACGCGAACATCCTGCCCGCCAACTAGGGGGACCTGCTCGTCATGGCCGTTACCCGAACCAAGCGGGTGCTGTCCGTGCTCGCCGCAATCTCGCTGGCGTTCGCACCCGCCATGCCCGCCGCCGCGCAGCCGGACCCGTCCACCGACGAGGACGCGGGGCTCGCGACCCCGCCTCCGCTCCCACCGGACTTCGCGACGCCGGTCGACAACGGCGAGCCGGACCGGGCGTACACGCCGAAGACGCAGTGCGTCGCTTCCAAGGGGTCGACGGCGCCGCTCGAGCACAAGCCGTGGGGCCAGGACCTGCTGCGGTTCGAGGACCTGTCCGACTTCGCCACCGGCAAGGGCCAGAAGGTGGCCGTGATCGACACCGGTGTCTCGCCGCACGACTACTTCCAGAACCGGCTCGAGGGCGGCGGCGACTACGTCATCAAGCCCGACAACGGGCTCAAGGACTGCGACGGCCACGGCACCGAGGTCGCGGGCATCATCGCGGCGGACCCGAGGAACGAGGCGATCGGCTTCCGCGGCATCGCCCCGGCGGCCGGGATCGTCAGCATCCGCCAGTCGAGCGCGAACTACGAGTTCAAGGACCCGACCACGAACCAGAGCGTGTCCGCGGGCAACCTCGGCACGCTCGCGAAGGCCATCGTGCGCGCGGCGAACACCCCGGGCGTCACCGTGATCAACATGTCGGTGGACTCCTGCAGGCCCGCGTCGCTGGGCGGGATCGCCACCCCGGAGCGGCAGGTGCAGGCCGCGCTGCGGTACGCCGTCGAGGAACGCAACGTCGTGCCGGTCGCGTCCGCGGGCAACCTGCCGGAGGGCGACTGCAAGGAGCAGAACAGCCCGGACCCGAAGAACCCGACGTGGCTCGTGATCCCGCCGTGGTTCTCCGAGTACGTGCTGTCGGTGGCGGCGATGACCGAGGACGGCAGCGTCGCGGAGTTCTCGATCACCGGCCCGTGGGTGAGCGTCGCCGCGCCGGGCACCGAGATCATCTCGCTGGACCCGGCGAACGCGACAGGCCTCGCGAACCAGACGGTCGACGAGAAGAACAACGCGCAGCCGATCCAGGGCACGTCGTTCGCGGCGCCGTACGTGGCCGGGCTGGCCGCGCTGGTGCGGGAACGGTTCCCCCAATTGAACGCTCGGCAGGTGATGGACCGGATCATGTCGACCGCGTCGCACCCGGCCGCCACCGGCGGGCGCGACAACCTCGTCGGCCACGGCATGATCAACCCGATGGCGGCGCTGACCGCGTTCATCCCGGCGGAGGAGAACATCGCGCCGGACAAGGCGATCGACGTCCCGTTCGAGATGCCACCGCCATACGAGCGCAACTGGACCCCGATGCAGGTCGCGATGATCGGCTCAGGCGGCGGCGTAGGCCTACTACTGCTGACCCTCTTCGTGGTCCGCACAGCCCGCCGCAACCGCCCAACAGAAGAAGAAAAACCCCGCCCAAGAACCTAACCCCCGGGCGACCCCACCCGTCAGCCCCCGCGAGTCCACGCCAAAACCCGCGAGTCCACGGTTCAGGACCCGCGAGTCCACGGTTCAGGAACCGGTGAGTCCACCGTTCGGAACCGGTGAGTTTGCCGTTCGGAAACGGTGCGTTGGCGCTTCTGCGCATGCACGAACCGCCAACTCGCGGGTCCTGAACCGTAGACTCGCGGGTTCCGAAACGAGGACTCGCGGGTCCTGAACCGTAGACTCGCGGGTTCCGAAACGTGGACTCGCGGGGGTTTTTGGCGTGGAGTCGGGGGGTGGTTAGCGGGCTTTTAGGGCTAGTTTGCGGATTGTGTCGCGGATTTCTTCGCGTGGGAGTGGGTTTACGCTCATCCACTCCGCGTCGCCGGCCAGGCGGTAGCGGCCGCGTTCCGTGTCCAGCCAGCGCAGTTCCTCGCCGACGCGCTCCCACTGGTCCTCGGTGTCGTCGCGGCGGGCCACCCCGACCTGGCCGTTGCCGAGCACCGGCTGCAGATGCGACACCATCCGCCGTACGACCCGGTCGTCGATCCCCTGGGACGCGAGGATCTCGTCGACCTCCTGTGCCATCAGCGGCTCGTCCCGGTCGACGAGCGCGCTGAACGCCGCCTCCAGTGCCCGCCTCGGCAGGCTGAACGGCGCGGTCAGCGGTGCGTTCACCTTGGGCACGAGCCGCACCAGGTCGTCGATGGCCTCGTCGAGCGTCGCGGCCTTCATCGCGATCATGCCGTCGTCCGACGCGAGGTCCTGGGTCACCAGCAGCGCCTCGTCCCGGTGCACCAGCACGGCGGCGGCCAGCAGCAGCTCTTCCTTGGCCAGCACCATGTCCAGCACACCGGTGCACGACCGCAGCAGGAACACGAAGTCCTCCGCTACGCCGAGCGGCCCGTTCTCGTCAGCGAGGCCACGGGCGGTCAGCTGCTCACGCGCCGACCGGAACAGGGACATCTGCTCGACGTCGCTCTGCCCGGAAGCCGGGATCTCCAACGGGAAAGGTGCCTCGACCTCTGCGAACACGCACAGAAGATCCACCTCGACGGGGTGCAGGGGTGCGCCCGCGTTGACGCGCAGTTCCATCCCGTCAGATGTACCTGTTCTTGGTCGCGTTGTCTGCGTCCACCTGGAGGTACGTGCCCGCGGTGTGCTCGGCCGCCCGCACGAACTCCTCCATGTGCGCGACGGCCACGTTCAGCTGACCGCGCAGCCCCGTCTCGCTGCCCATGCGGTCGGCGAACTTCTCCGCCAGCTCCTGCCCGGTGGGGCTGGTGCCGAGCATCGGTGCGTAGTCCGGGGTGGACAGGTCCTCGACCTCGCGGGTGACCGTGTCGAGGTGCCTGCGCACCTCCGCGACCGTGTCCGCGAACACCTTCACCTGGTCCGGGTCCACCGCCCAGCCGCCACCCGAGCCCGACGGCGCCGATTCGTCGACGTACATGCGTGTCTTCTCCTCAGAGCCCGATCACGGGTGGTGCCGCCTTGAGGTCCGTCGAGAAGGGATCCTCCTCGATCGGCACCCTCCTGCGGTGCTCGCTGTTCTCCTCTTCCTCGGCGCGCCGCCCGCCCGCACCGCCGCCGCCCATGCCGCCGAGCGCACCGGTCTTGGCGAACCGTCCACGGCCCCGGTAGTCGCGATCACCACGACCGCCCGCGCCGCCCATGCCGGCACCCGGCACCCCGGCACCACCACGACCCGCGCCACGCCCACCGGCACCACCAGCGCCACGTCCTCCGACACCACCAGCGCCACGCCCACCGGCACCACGGCCGCCAGCGCCGGCACCGACGGCGCCGCCGCGACCAGCACCAGCGCCGCCACGGCCGCCCCCGTACGGGCCCATCGCACCGCCGCCGCGACCAGCGGTCAACCCGCGACCGGAGCCTGACCCGCGACCGGTCCCGATCCCCGGCGGCATCCCGCCGAGGGGACCGCCGAGACCGCCGCCCGCACCGCCGCCACCGCCGGTCCCGAGCCCGGGCGGTCCACCGCCCGGCTGGAGACCGGTCAGCGACTGCCAGCGGGCGTCCGGTCCGGCGCCCGCGAACGATGGCGCGGTGACCGAGACGTTGTCCACCGGCGTCGGCCGGGGCTGGAACGGACCGCCGACACCGGGCGGCACCGGTGGCCCACCCGGCCTGCCGATGCCGTCGTCCGGGTTCGGCAACGTGCCGCCGCCGGGGTTGGACCCGTCGGAGGGGGCGCCGAACTGCGGAGTGGTCTGGTCGATGCCGAGCAGGGCGCCTTCGTAGCGCTCCATGGTCTGCACGGCCTTGCGCTTCATCTTCTTCTTCTTGGACCCGAAGCCGAAGACGCTCGCGATGCCGCCGATGGCGGCGCCGAACGCCGCGCCGATCGGTCCGGCCACCATGAACCCGGCCGCCGCGCCGCCACCCGCGGTGCCCAGCCAGTTGTTCTTCGGCATGCCCGGCATGGTGTCCTGCGCGGACCGCAGGGCGCCGCTGGCGTCCATGATCGGCCCGGACATCTGCTGCGCGGTGTCGCCGAGCTCACCGATCCAGCGCGCGTTGGTGGTGACCTTGCCTACCGCCTGATCGGCGGCCGTGCCGGTCCAGTACTGCATCAGCTTGTCCAGCGACCGCGTCAGGTCCTCAGACGCCTTCGTCACCGCCGAGCCGTGCCTGCTCCACTCGCCTGCCAGCGCGTTGAGCTGGGCGGGACTCGACCGCTCGGCCACCATCTTGATCAGTGACTCGAGGCCGAAGCCGTTCCAGTGCACCCCGCCGCTGACCCACAGGTCGTTTTCCTCGCGCCTGCGCCTGCGGTCGTCCTGAGCCTGCTGCGCCGCCTGCATGGCGCGGCGTCGTGCGTCCGCGACCTGCTGGAGGATCTGCTCGAAGCCCACGCCTCTGCCCCTCCCCGATCATCGATTCCGATGGTCACGTTAGCGGATGCCGGCGACGGAAAGCAGGCCAAAAGGTCGCAACTTTTCGCAGGCAAATGCTCAACGGCGAAGTGACAGTGCGAGACCGCGTACCGCCGCCGCCACGTCGTTCCCGTGCATCGGGTTGACCGACAGCCAACCACCGTCGTCGCCCTCGACCAGTTGGAACCGTCCGCGCCCGGTGTCCAGCCAGCGCAGCTCCGGCCCGACGCGCCGCCACTGGTTCGCGTAACCGGCCCTGGTCGCGAGCCCCATCTGCCCGTTGCCCAGTACCGGCTGCAGGTGCGTGACCAGCCTGCGCGCGAGGCGGTCGTCGATGCCGTTCGCCACGAGCAGCTCGTCGAACTCGTCGCGGCCCAGCGGGTCACCCTTGCGGCTCAGCAGCACCCGGTAGACCCGGTCGAGTGCGGCCTTGGGCAGGGAGAACGGGGCGGTCAGCGCGGCCTCGTGGTCGGGGATGAGGCGCAGCAGCTCGTCGACGGCGTCGTCGAGGCTCATCTCCGCCATGCACAGCGAACCCGCCCCGCCCAGCTCCTGTGTGGTGAGGACGGCGAGATCCTGCCTGGCGAGCAGCACCGCGCCCAGTACGTCCTCACCGACCGACAGGACGAGGTCGAGGGTCATCGCGGCGTCCTGCAGCAGGTAGGCGAACGCCTCCGCGACGCCGAGCGGCCCGCGCTCGTCGGCGAGCCCGCGGGCGGCGAGGCTCTCACCCGCCGCACGCAGCACGGCGCGGCGTTCGTCGGTGGTGGTACCGGCCGACGGCACGCGGAGGGGGAACGGCGGCGCTGATGCCGCCGCCGAACACAGGAGGTCGACCTCCGCCGCGCCCACGGTCACGGCCGACCTGGCGCTGATGATCATCAGCCGGGCTTGCCGTGGCCGTTCCCAGCCGGCCGCTCGTCCCGCGGCTTGCCCTCGCCGGGCTTGTCATCCCGATCCGGCTCGCCGTCCCGGTCCCGCGCATCGTCCTCGGGCTTGTCCTCGGGCTTGTCCTCCGGCTTGTCCTCGGGCTTGTCCTCGGGCTTGTCCTCAGGCTGCTCGTCCGGCTGGTCCTGAGCTTCGTCCTCTGCCGGACCCTGGTCGTCCTCGTCCTCGTCGTTGTCGTGATCGTGGTGGTATTCGTGGTCGTGGCCGTGGTGGTCGCCAACCCCGTAGTCGGCTGGCTCGTCCTCCCACTCGACCTCGAACTTGAACTTGTCCATCTCCTCGGTGGCGTTCTCCTCGGCCTGCTCGTAGGCCCGCGCCGCCTCCTCGGCGGTGGTGACGAACCGCTCCATGCGCTTCATCGCCTCGGTGAGCATCGTGCGCAGGCCCAGCTCGGAGTTGAGCCGGTCGTCGAACTTCTTCGCGAGCTGGCGGCCGACGGGGCTGGTACCGAGCTGCGGGTCCAGTTCGGCGCCCTGCATGCGGTCGACCTTCATCCGCACCGCGTCGAGGTAGGAACGGGCCCGCACGACGGCGTCACCGAACGCACGTAACCGGTACGAGTCGACCTCCCAGCCGCCGGTGGCGTTCGCCGGGGCGGCCATGGTGGTCGCCGCGGCGGGGGCCGCGGTGGTCGCGGGCAGCGCCACGGCCGGCTCCGGCATGGCG
>NZ_JBARWZ010000125.1:0-24181 GCF_049647105.1 Actinophytocola sp. | reverse complement strand
CCTACCAGCAAGGGCACGATCTTTCGTCAGGACTCAACGCCCAGGCGCTCAGAGTGCTCACCCGCCAGTCGGCCACCAACCCAAGAGTCTGCCCGACGGCCGACTCCCAGAACTGATTAGGCGCTTTCAGGGCGTTGAACGTCCCAGAATCGGCTTTCGTGGCACTGGGATCGCGAGGGCGCAAGCCCTTCACCCAGGCAAAGCGCCACCGGAGGGGCATATGACTTTTGCCGTCCCCCTCGGCTACGCCAGGGGGACGTTGGCGTAGCCCAGGGTCCTACCGGTCATCGTGCTCACCCTGGAACGCGCCGATGTTCCGCGTTTCCCCGGCGTGGTCCCGGTTGCCGTTCGGCGTGAGTGGTGCCGCCGCCTGCCATGCCGGTGATCCGGCCCGCAGCTGTCCGGACCACGGCTCCTCCAGCGGCCGCGCACCGTCCGGCGCGACGAGCAACGGGTCGGCCTCGACGGCGCTGGTGTCGCTGCCCTGTTCGAACACCACGTTGTGGTAGAGGTTGTTGCGGTAGACCCCGTGTGGGTCGTTGATGACCGAACCCTGCCTTCTGCCGACGAAGATGTTGTTGGTGAACTCCGCCGAGGTGCCCTCGATGTTGTTGACCATCCTGGTCGTGTTCGGTGCGTAGAAGGTGTTGTTGTGGATGCGGAGGTTCTTGGTGACCCCGCAGGCCAGCGTGACCACGCCGACGGGGAAGTCGCCGTCGCCGTCCCTGTCGTCATAGCTGACGTTGTAACGGATGATGGCGTTGTCCGCTGTCGAGGTCGGGTCGTTGCAGCAGAGCAGGAAGCCGCCGTTGTTGCGGTAGGTGTGGTTGTACTCGTAGACGGTGTCGTGGTTTCCGGTCTCGATGTCGAAGGCCATGGAGTTCTTCCTGCCGTTCGCCACCCTGTTGTGCCGGAAAAGCCCCTGGTCGCAGTTGAACCCGTAGATGCCGACCACGGAACCGGACGCCGCCTTGCCGCCGAAGTCGTCGAGCACGTTGTGCTCGACCAGCGCGCCGACCCCGTTGTTGAGCATGATGCCGTCGCCGCCGGTCTTCTCCAGACGGTTGTTCTTGATGACGATGTTGTTCATCGGCATGTACGAGGTACCCCGGCCGTTGGGGTTCGACGGCCGTACGGACCAGAGTGACTGTGTGCAGATGCCCATCCTGTCCACCCGGGAAACGGTGCAGTTCCGCACGGTGATCCCGTCGAATCCGGTGGGGGTGGCGGTCCCGCCCGCGACGAAGATGATGCCGCCGCTGGGAATGGGTTCCAGCACGTCCGGGCCGTTGACGTCGTGTACGTCCACGTTGGCGACCACGTAGTGCTCGCCGACGCCGAAGTCCTCGATCAGCACGAAGACACCGGCACGCTGTCCTGACGCGGGAGCCGGGCCGAAATTGGTGACTTCCAGGTCTTTCAGTTCCCAGCCGTCCACATTGTGCAGAAAGATCGCGGCTGCCGACCCCTGGCCGTCGATCACCGGTTTCGCGCCGGACCCGTACGAGGTCGCGATGATCGGATTGTTCGCGGTGCCGGAGCCGACCGGCGCGAAGGTTCCGGAAAACGACCGCCCGCGCCGGAACAGGACGCGGTCACCCGGCCCGAGCTTCACCTGGTTGATCTTGTCGAGTGTTTTCCACGGCCGGTTGGGTGAGGTCCCAGCCTGCCGGTCGTCACCCGCCGTGGAGTCGACGTAGTAGTCCTGGCCCTTGTACTCCGGCTCTGGCTCGCCTAACGACAGTTCGTTCTTGATCATTGTGCCCCCCTGTGGGTGGTGTATTGGCAGCTTTCGTGTCGCCGTGACGGACGACGGGTCCCCCCCGGGTCCATTGCGGTGCCACTGCTGGTTTCATTGCATGAATGCGATCATGAAAGGTGATCTCGTGCGAATCTACGGCAGCACGGCCATCCGGTCCAGCATTATTTCCATGAATGGTGCGTTCCGCTACGCACCGTGTCGACGCATTTACGTCACGAGTTTATGGCGGGCGGCAACCTTGGCCGCGGGAATTCCGCGAGAAGAATTAATCGGGGTTTCTCGAGCGGTGCGATCGTCGCGCGCCGCGAGGGTTCAGCGGCCGCCCGCCGTGTGGATGACCTCGCCGTTGACGTTGCCGTTCGCCTCGGAACCGAGAAAAACGATCAGCTTCGCGATGTCGTCCGGTTCGCTCAACCGGCCGCTCGGGGTCTGTTCGACCTCCCGCGTGACCAGGTCCCTGGTGACCGGGTCGAGCAGCAACTCGTCCATGAGCTCCGTCTTGGTCGCGCCGGGCGCGACCACGTTGACGAGTACGCCGTTCCTGGTCCACATCAGGCTTCTGGCGAATCCGTGCAGTGCGGTCTTGGAACTGCTGTAGAGCTCGGACTTCGCTCTGCCGTAGAAGGCGGTGACCGACGACAGCAGCACGATGCGGCCCCAGCCATTGGCCTTCATGCCCTTGAGCACGAGCTGAACCGTGCGCATGTGGCCCTCGGTGTTGGCGCGAAACCTGGCCGTCCACCTGTCCGGATCCAGGTCCTCGAACAGGATCTGGTCTTCTGGGTCGCCCCACCGGAACCAGAGCGCGTTCGCGATGAGCACGTCGACACCGCCGAACGCCTCGGTCACCGTGGCGACCGCGGCGTCGACGGAGGCGAGGTCGCGGAGGTCGTACGGCACGGCCAGCGCCCGATCGGGACCACCGAGCTCCTCGACGAGCCTCTCGGCCTCGTCTGCCGACTGGTTGTAAGTGATCGCGACACGAGCGCCTTCCCCGGCGAAGCGCAGCGCGGTGGCCCGTCCGATGCCCCGGGTGCCCCCGGTGACGAGCACGCGCTTGTCCTTGAGCCCGGTGTCCATTCGACGGCCCCTCGGTCGAATCCTGCGTCGGTTAGTCGCCACACTACTAGTTGTCAGGCGACTAGGCCAGTGGTCCCCACCTGCCTTCGAGGTCGCTTCGATCGGTGACTGCGACGTTCGTGGCCGACATCGGCCGACCCCCTGACAGGAAAGAGAAACTCCATGGACGTCAAGACCGAGATCCTGGTCATCGGTGGCGGGCCTGCCGGATCCACCGCGGCCGGCCTGCTTGCCAAACAGGGGTTCCGGGTCGTCCTGCTCGAGCGGGACCACTTTCCCCGCTACCACATCGGTGAGTCGATCCTGCCGTCCTGCCGGCCCATCTTCGACCTGCTGGGGGTGCGGGAAAAGGTGGAGGCACACGGGTTCACGCCGAAGGGCGGCGCCTATTTCTTCTGGGGCGACGACGAGTGGACCGTCCGCTTCACCGATCTGCTTGGCGGCGCGAACGCCTGGCAGGTGGTGCGATCCGAGTTCGACAAGCTGCTACTCGACCACGCCCGTGAGCTCGGCGTCGGGGTCCACGAGGGGGTCACGGTCAAGGAGGTGGAGTTCGACGGCGGCAGGCCGGTCGCCGCGCAGTGGTCGCGGGACGGCGAAGAAGGCCGGATCTCGTTCGACTACCTCGTCGACGCATCGGGCCGGGCGGGGGTGATGTCCACCAGGTACCTGAAGGCCCGCAAATACCACAACGTCTTCCGCAACGTCGCCACCTGGGCGTACTGGAAGAACGCCCAGCCCCTCGACCGGGGCCCGGAGGGCGCGATCGTCGTCTCCTCCGTGCCTGGTGGCTGGTTCTGGACGATCCCGCTGCACGACGGCACCACGAGCGTTGGCCTGGTGACGGGCCGGGACGACTTCAACGCCAAGCGCGCCGAGCTGGGCGGCATCGAGGCGCTCTACCACGAGGCGCTGGCACAGTGCCCCTCCGTGCGGGACCTGCTGGCCGACGCCGAGCAGGTGACCGGCATGAAGACCGAGCAGGACTACTCCTACACCGCGGAGTCGTTCTGCGGCCCCGGCTATCTGATGTGTGGCGACGCCGCCTGCTTCCTCGATCCTCTTCTGTCCACGGGTGTGCACCTGGCCACCTACAGCGGGATGCTCGGCGCGGCCGCGATCGGCAGTGTGCTGCGCGGCGAGGTGACCGAGGCGGAAGCGTGGACGTTCTTCGAGACCGTCTACCACCAGGGCTACGAACGACTGCTGGTGCTCGTGTCGACGTTCTATGAGAGCTACCGGGGCAGGGACTATCACTTCTACAACGCGCAGCGCCTGTCGGCCGCCGACCGCGACGAGCTCAACCTCCAGGCGTCGTTCGACCGGATCATCACCGGTGTCGCCGACCTGGAGGACGCGCAGGACGTGTACCGGCGCGTGCAGCAGCATCTCCACGGCGAGGAGAGCGGGGATCCGAACCCCCTCGCGAACCTGAACAGGGAGCACGAGGTGAAGCGGGCCCCGGTCAGCCCGGACCGTGCCATCGCCGGGCTCTACCTGTCCTTCGAACCACCACTGTCGTTGCGTCGCGCCGGGGCCGTCGTCAGCAGTTGAGCACGGGGAGGAGTAGCTGTGGACCAGAATCTGGCCGGTAAGAGGGTGCTCGTCACGGGTGGTACCAGGGGCATCGGGCGCACCACCGTGCTTGCCTTCGCACGCGCAGGGGCCGGGGTGATCACCTGCCACCACAAGGAGAGCGAGGCGGCCGAGAACCTGACGCGGGAGCTGAAGGAGATCGGCGGCAGGCACCTGGTCGTGCGTACCGACGTGACTGACGAGAGGGACGTCGCGCGGCTGGCCGACCGGTGCCGCGAGCATGTCGGCGGGCTCGACGTGCTGGTGAACAATGTCGGAGTCGATGGACCGGTGCCGTTCGAGGAGCTCGCCGCCGACGAGTGGCGGCGCATGTTCGACCACAACGTGACGGCGACCTACCTCGTCACGCACGCCGCGCTCGCGCTGCTCACCGACGGCGCGTCGGTGGTCAACGTCGGCTCGTCGGTGGCGTTGCGTGGCCGCGCCAACGGCGTGCACTACACGGCGTCGAAGGCCGCGCTGATCGGCTTCACCAGGGCGTTGTGCAAGGAGGTCGGCCCGAGGGGAATCCGGGTCAACACGGTGGCGCCCGGCCTCACCGAGACCGAGCCGGGGGCCGGGCTGCCTGCCGCCGCCGTCGAGCGCATCGTCGGGATGACCGCCCTCGGGCGTATCTGCCTGCCGGAGGACGTGGCGGGTGCCGTGCTGTTCCTCGCCGGTGACACGTCGCGATACATCAGCGGCGCCACGCTCAACGTCGACGGAGGTGTGTGAACGTGCTGATCGAGTCGGTCGCCGTGCTCGGCCTCGGCGGCATGGGTGGCGGCATGGCACGTGCGCTGCTGCACGCCGGCCTCACCGTCACCGTCTTCAACCGCAGCGCGGAGAAGGCGCAGCCGCTGGTGCGCGATGGCGCGAGGCTCGCGAGGAGCGCCGGGGACGCCGGCGCGAAGGCCGGGCTGCTGGTGCTGAGTCTCGCCGACGAGGAGAGCGTCGAGGAGCTGCTGTTCGGTGAGGTGCTGCCGTGGCTCCAGCCGGGCACGATCGTCGTCGACACGACGACCGTCTCGCCGTTGTACGCGCGTGACGCCGCTGCCCGGCTCGACGCGGTGGGGGTCGAACGACTCGAAGCCTGTGTCGTCGGCAACCCGGACATGGCGTCGGCCGGACAGCTGCGGATCTTCACCGCGGGCAGGAAGTCCACATTGGACACGGCGGAGCCGGTTCTCTCCGTGCTGGCGCAGGAAATCCGCTACCTGGGTGGTGCTGGCCGGGCGAGCGCACTGAAACTCGCGCTGAACCTGCTGCTGGGCATCCAGACCGTGGGACTGGCAGAGGCGGCGGACTTCGCCGACGCGGCCGGCCTCGGCCGTGAGCTGCTGCTCGACGTGGTGCTCAGCAGTGGCTGGCGGTCGCCCGTGCTCGCCTACCGCGCGGAGTTCATGCGCCGCCGGGTCTACCAGCCTGCCGGGTTCCGAACCACGTTGATGCACAAGGATCTCGACCTCGCCATGCGGCAGGCACAGGACTACCGGATCGAGCTGCCCCTGGTGCGGCAGGCGGCCCGCCGGTTCGAGACCGCGATCGAGCGGGGCAGAGGCGCCGAGGACGCCGCCGCCGTCATGGAAGTGGCAGCGCAAGCGTGAGCTGCCAAGGCCAGGGCCAGGCCTGTCCAATGGATCTTTTGCGCGAGGAGGCGGACCATTCTCATGGATCTCTCTATTGGCCTGCCGACGAGTGTTCCCGGGGTCGACGGGTCGACGCTGCTCGAGTTCGCCCGCAGGGCCGACCGCGCGGGCTTCGCGGGGCTCGGGGTGATCGATCGGCTGGTGTACGACAACTACGAGGCGCTCGTCACCCTGGCCGCCGCGGCGGCCGTGACCGAACGGATCCGGCTCACCAGCACCGTCCTGCTCGCCTCCTACCGAGGTAGCGCCGCCGTGCTCGCGAAGCAGCTGGCGACGATCGACCGGATCTGTGGCGGCAGGCTCGCGGTCGGCCTGGCGGCCGGTGACCGGGAGGACGACTTCGTCGCAGCGGGTGCGCGGTTCAGCGAGCGTGGCCGCAGGCTGGACGCCGTCGTCGACGAGTTGCGGGCCGTGTGGGCTGGCGACGAGGTCGGCCCGGCTCCGGTGTCCGGTGGCCCGCCGCTGCTGTTCGGCGGGCACTCCGACGCGGCCATGCGCCGCGCCGCCAGACACGGGACCGGCTGGATCGCCGGTGGCAGTTCCGGTACGGCCTACCGGCAGCTGGTCGCACGTGTCCGGCGGGCGTGGGCGGCGCAGGGACGGTCCGGGCGGCCGAGGATCGTGTCGCTGAGCTATGTGTCGCTCGGCGCGGACGCGTCGGCCCGCGCGGGTGAGTACCTGCGGCGGTACTACTCCTACCTCGGTCAGAAGGCGGAGATGGCCGTCTCGAAGGTGGCCACGACCCCGGACCGGCTGCGTGCGGTCGTGGCCGAGTACGCCGAAGCGGGCTGCGACGAGCTGGTGCTCTTCCCGTGCACCTCGGACCCGGAGCAGGTGGACCTCGTCGCGAAGGAGGTGCTGTCGTGACGGTCGTGGACGTGCTCGCCGCCACCGTCACGGTGACGAGCGGTGTGGTGGCCGGTGTGCTGTTCGCGGTGGCGCTGTCCGTGCTGCCCGCGCTGCGGGCGATGCCGACGGATCGCTACGTCTACACGCACAAGCTGATCGGCCGCCACTGGGACCCGACGATGCCCGTCATCGTGCTCGGTTCCATGGCCGCAGAGGTGGTCCTGGCCTTCACCGCGCCGGGTGACGTCGCGCCGTTGTTCGCGGTGGGCGCGGTGCTCCTGCTGGTGGTGTCGATCGTCTCGCACTACTGCAACGTGCCGATCAACCGCAGGGTCAAGTCCGTCGACCCGGACGCCGTCCCGGCGAACTGGACTGATCCCCGGCCCCTGTGGCGTCGTTGGCACCTGCTGCGCACGGCGGTGGCGGTGGCCGCCGCCGTGGTGAACGCGGCCGCCCTAGCCCTGACCTGAGTTGATTCTCCCCAGCGAGGTCAGGCGCGCGCTGAGGGCCGCCACCGCCGCGATGAGCGCGGGCTCGGTGGCACGGGGATGTGGTGCGCGTGCTTCCCCGCCCGGCGCGACGACCTGGCCGGTCTCGTACGTATCGGCCGTCGCGGCGAGCAGCGGGGAGCGCGCGGCCCCGGCCACGTCCATCCGCCTGATGTTGAGCCAGATCAGCGGCCACGCCAGCCGGGCGGGGAAGGGGAACAGGTCCGAGCGCATCGACCTGGCCGTCTCGGTGGCGGCGGTACCCGGGTCGGCGGCGAGTACGGTCACGCCCGTCCCGCGCAGCCGGTGCGCGAGCCCGGCCGTGTAGGCCAGGCAGGCGAGCTTGGCCCGCCCGTAGGCCGTCATGCCGTAGTAGCGGCCCGCCACGTCCGCCTGGTCGAACCCGGTCGGGTCGGCGAGCCCGACCGCGTCCGAGGTCATCGTGACCACGCGCCCGCGCCCGGCGCGCACCATGTCGTCGACGAGCAATTCGGTCAGCAGGTAGCCGGACAGGTGCGTCAGCGCGAACGTCGCCTCGATGCCGTCGCCGGTGTACCACCGCCTGCGGAACAGACCGCTGACGTTGTTGACCAGGACGTCGACGGGGCCATGCCCGCGCAGGGTGTCCGCCAGTGCGCGGACGTTCGCCAGCTCGGTCAGATCCGTCTTGACGAAACGGATCCCGGCGCCGGGGACGGCCCGTGCCACGTGCGCCCGCGCGGCCGCGCCCCGTGCGGCGTCCCGGCCGACCACGGTCACGTCGTGTCCTGCCGAGGCGAGTCCGGTGGCCGTGTGCAGGCCGATGCCCCCGGTGCCACCCGTGACCACCGCGCTCACGGCGCCTCTCCCTTGTACGCGGTGACCAGGGTGATGTCCTGGTAGCCGAGTGAGCGGTGGTCCACGTCGGCGAACCCGGCCTCCTCGAGCCATGCGACGCACGCGCCGAGCCGGTAGCTGGTGCTGTACGGGGTCATCAGCTGGAGGTTGAGGCCGCGGATCAGGTTGCGCAGGTAGCCTTCCTCGCCCGCCACCAGCATCGGGTCCCAGATCAGGAACGCGCCCGAGGACCGGACCGCCGGGAAGACGTTGGCGATCAGGGTTCTGCGCTGCTCGTCGGTCCAGTCGATCATGCAGTGCCCGATCATCACCACATCCGCCGCCGGCAGCCGGTCGGTGAAGAAGTCCGCCGCGTGGAAGCCGACCAGCCCGGTCGTGCCGAGCTCGGCCATGTGGTCGTGGAACGCGGGTTCCAGCTGGGGCAGGTCGAGCACCGTCGCGTCCAGGTGCGGATGCGCCCGGACCAGATGCCCCAGCACGTCGCCCCGGCAGCCACCCAGGTCCAGCACCGACTTGTGGGCGGCCCAGTCGAACGTCTCCGCCAGCACCGGGACGAGCGGGCGGCTGATGCTCTCCGCCATGCGGACGAAGTCGTCCCGCTTGCCGGCATCCTCGTAGAGCTGCTCGAACATGTTCGTGCCCGAGAACGTCGCGGCCTGCGGCTCGTCGGTGCGCAGCGACTCGCCGAGTCCGGTCCACGCGGGGTACATCACCTGGTTGGCCATGTTCAGGAAGCCGCCGAGGTAGGCGGGCGCGCCGGGGACGAGGAAGCTGCCGGTCTCGGCGCCGTTGCGGTACGCGTCGCCGTCCCGCTCGAGTATCCCCATCTCCACCAACGCGGCGAGGAAGAGCTCGGTGCCCCTCGTACCGAGCCCCAGCTCCGCCCGGATGTCGTTCTCCGGCAACGGTTTGTGCGCGAGCAGCTCGAACAGCCCCAGCTCCAGCCCGGTCAGCACCAGCTTCGCGGTCTGGAAGGCCATGGCCCGCTCGATCATCTCGCCGGGTCCGTGCGAACTCATCTTGCTCCCTCCGGCACGGTCTGGAAGCCAGCGGCGCTGGCGAGTGCGGACGAGAGTGCGGCGTCGGGATCGGCGACGAGTGCCGGCCACCGCGCGGCCACGAAGGCGTCCGGTCGCACGAGGAGTGCGCCGCTCTCGGTCAGGCCGCAGGTCTGGGTGAAGGCCCACTCGGTCGGCCGCGGTCCCGCGCCGCCGATGATCTCCGCGCGCAGCGGGATGCCGAGCTGTCTGGCGACCCGCTCCGCCCCGTCCGCCCACGGGCCGCCGTCGGGGCCGGCGAGCAGCACGTAGCGGTCCCAGAACAGGTCGATGGTGGAGATCCGCTCACCACCCGAGTCCAGCCAGACGTGGGGCGCCCGTGTGCCGGGTTCGCCGGACAGTTCCAGTGTGGGGCTGAGCACCGGCGCGGCCGGGTCCCCGCCGGGGATCGCGGAGGACTGGTAGCGGTAGCCGAGGGTGATGATGATGTCGTCCACCATCGCCGCCCTGGTCGCGTCGTCGGCGTGGCCGTGCCGGATCCGGTTTCTGATCATCGCCTGCTCGGCCATCGCCTCACCCACTCTGCGGCGTTCGGCGTCGTAGGTGTCGAGCAGTTCGGGGCCCGCCCACCCGCGCAGTGTGGCGGTGAGTTTCCAGGCCAGGTTGTGCGCGTCGTGGATACCGGTGTTCGCGCCGAAACCACCCGCTGGCGGGTGCAGGTGCGCGGCGTCGCCCGCGAGGAACACCCGGCCGTCGCGGAACCGCTCCGCCACGAGCTGCGCACCCTCCCACGGCACCTTCCACACCACCTCGACGTCGAGGTCGTCCCGGCCGGTGGCGGTGCGGATGATGTCGACGCACCGCTCGTCGGGGAAGTCGTCCGGCGACTCGCCCTTCTCCGGGAAGTAGAGCGGGGCCGCGAGCCAGGGATCACAGCCGTGCAGCCGGGACAGGCCCATCAGCGTGCCGGGCGCGGCGGTGGCGTAACACAGGATGAACTTGCGGTCCTTGAGGATGCTCTCCAGTTCCGGTGCGCGGAAGTAGATGCTCAGCGCGTTGAACACGGTGCCCCGGCCGTAACGTGCCACGCCCAGTGTCCTGCGGGTGAGACTGTTCCCGCCGTCCGCCCCGACCAGGTACCGGGCGCGAATCGAGTACCGCCCGCGCTCGCCGTCCTCGACGACGGCGGTGACCCCGTCCTCGTCCTGGGTGAACGACCGCAGCCGCGTCGAGAACCGGACGTCGCAACCGAGTTCACCGGCCTTGGCCGACAGGACCTGCTCGTAGCGGTCCTGTCCGCAGCCCATCACGCGTTCCGGGCTGACCCTCGGTCCGTCCAGCGACGGCGCCTCCAGCGTCACGGCGTCGTCGATGGCGGAGAACGTCGTGGTCTGGATGATCCCGCCCTCGAAGTAGGGGTGGGAGTCGCCCAGCTCCAGCGCGCGCACGTCGTGGTGGAAACCCGCCGCGCGAAACAGCTCCATGGTGCGTGCCTGCAGTCCTGGCGCGCGGGGCAACAGCGAGGTGCCGTCCCGTTTCTCGACGAGGATGGTGCGAATGCCGTGCCGCCCAAGGAAAAGTGCCGTGGACAGACCGACAGGACCGCCACCCGCGATCAGCACCGGGATTGTCACATCGTTCATCGGGATCCCTTCGCTCCGGGAGCCGATGACAGCAACGGCGACTTGGAAAACACTGGCGGCACAAGCAGGGGCGGGCCTTGAACCCGTTTCGAGCCGGCCACCATCCTGCGGTGCCAGCGTTGCCGCCATGACGAACATAGCCGCCGACACCGGAACCCCCGCCGGAATCCTCCGGCTGGCCAACTCCTTCTGCGACGCGCAGGCCCTGCTGACAGCCGTGGAGCTCGGGCTGTTCGGCACGCTCCGCGCGGGCCCGGCAGGCCCCGACGAGATTCGCGCGGCGCTCGAGCTGAACGGTCGTGGACTCACCGACTGGTTGAACCTCTTGGTGGGACTGGGTTTGCTCGAACGGGACGGGGAGAGGTACCGCAACGCACCCGGGGCGGAGAACTATCTCGTGCGTGGCGGCCAGGACTACATCGGCGGGTTCCTTGAGCGGTCGAGGCGCAACCTCTATCCCGCGTGGGGAAGGCTCGGCGAAGCACTGCGCACCGGAAAGCCGCAGTCCGGCGGCGACTTTCTCACGATGGTCGAGAGTCCCGGCGTCCTCCGCCAGTTCGCCGACTCGATGGACGCGCTGACGGGAGAGCTCGGCACACAGCTCATCGAGGCCTACGACGGCTGGGGAGACTACCGCTCGATGCTGGACGTCGGCGGTTGCCGGGGCTACCTGGCGTCGCGGATCGTGCGGTCGCATCCCAACCTCGATGGACACGTGTTCGACCTGCCGCAGATGGCGCCGCTGTTCGACGAGCTGGCCGAGGAAAGCGGGCAGGCGGGCGGCCTGACGTTCCATCCGGGTGACTTCTTCGTCGACCCACTGCCCGCCGCGGACATCGTGATCATCGGCCACGCCCTGCACGACTGGGCCCCGGAACAACGGAAGTTCCTCGTGCACAAGGCTTTCGACAGCGTGCACCCCGGCGGCGTGCTGCTGGTCTACGACCGCATGCTCGCCGACCGGTCGACCCACATCGAGAACCTGGTGATCAGCCTGGACATGTTGCTGGTCACCGACGGCGGCTCCGAGTACACCGTCACCGAGCTGCGCGAGCACGCCGAGTCGGCCGGGTTCGACTCGGTCGATGCCACGGCGCTCGGTGACTACGACACGCTCGTGGTCTGCCACAAGCCGGGTGAGGTGGACCGATGACCGTTCGTGAACTGGACCTCATGGACGCCAGGGCGTTCGTCAACGGTATTCCCTACGACTACTTCGCGCGGTTGCGCCGGGAGCCGGGCCTGACAAAGGCCACTGACGGGGAGGGCTACGACTTCTGGTACCTGGTGCGGCACGCGGACGTGTCGCGGGCGTCGAAGGACAACGACACCTTCCTGTCCGGCCCGAGCACCATGACCTCGGTGCGGCAGAGCAGCACGGGGTTGCCGCTGCTCACCTTTCTCGACGGGCCGGAGCACGCCCGGCTGCGCAAGCTGGTGTTCAGGGGTTTCACGCCCGCGCGGTTGGCGAAGCTGGAGCAGCCGGTCGACCGGCTGATCGCCGGTATCCTCGACGAGGTGTCGGCCAAGGACGAGTTCGACCTGGCCGAGGAGGTCGCCCTGCGGCTGCCCCTCGAAGTGCTGGCCGAGCTGATCGGTGTGCCGAAGCAGGACCGGCTGGAGATCATCGAGTGGACCCGGCACACGATGAACGTCGGGGATCCCGACTACCACCACAGCACGCCGGAGAAGGCGGGGGCCGCCTTCCAGAAGCTCATGGAGTACTTCCTGGAGCTGGCGGCCATCCGCGCCGAACAGCCGGCCGACGACCTGTTCTCGGTGCTCGCGGCGCGGGAGAACGACGAGGACGGACTCGCGTTGCAGGAGGTCGCGCTGTTCGGTACGACGCTGGTCGGCGCCAGCGAGACCACGTACTGCTCGGTGAGCGGGGGCGTGCTCGCCCTGCTGCGGCATCCCGACCAGCTCGCGCTGCTGCGGGAGAACCGTGCGCTGCTCCCGACCGCGGTCGAGGAGATCGTCCGCTACGTCACCCCGGCGACGCACTTCGCCCGCCAGGTCGCGAAGGACACGGAGATCGCGGGGCAGCGGATCAGGGCAGGCGAGCGCGTGGTGCTCTGGTACACCTCGGCGAACCGCGACGAGGACGTGTTCGACCACCCGGCACGGTTCGACGTGACGCGTCGGCCCAATCCACACGTGTCCTTCGGCGGCGGCGGACCCCACGTGTGCATCGGCAGGGCGCTGGCCGCCATCGAGCTGCGCCTGTTCCTCGACCGCGTGCTCGACCGGCTGCCCGACCTTGAGCTGACCGGTCAGCCCATCCGCAGCGCCACCAACTCCATGAACGCCTTCCGGTCCATGCCCGCCCGCTTCCGCTGACGCGCGATGAGGAGAGAACCATGTCCGCTGGACTCGACGACTCCGGAGGCTCTGAGGTCTCGGGTGTCCTCTCGTGGTTCCCGATCGAGCTGCCCGCGCGGCAGCGGGTGCTCGGCCTGTTCGTCGCCAAGTGGGTGATCGGGGCGTTGCGGCCGCTGGTGCAGCTGAAGATTCCCGATCTCCTGGCGGATGGACCACGCACCGCGGGCCAGCTCGCCGAGACCACCGGTGCCGATCCGGACTCGCTCTACCGCGCGCTGCGTTGTGTGGCCGCGGCCGGGATCCTGCGCGAGCCGGCCGACGGCACCTTCGCGCTGACCGCGGCCGCCGACGGACTCCGGTCCGATGTGGACGACGGCGTGCGGGACATGTTCCTGTTCACGTGTGACCCCATGATGTGGCGGCCGTACGAGGACATGCTGCACACCGTGCGTACCGGGGAACCCGCGTTCGACAACGTCTTCGGCGCGCCGTTCTTCGACTTCCTGCGCGAGAACGCGGGCAGCGCGGCGTTGTTCGACCGGGCCATGACGCAGAACCACTACCCGGGCACGGATCGGGTCTTCGAACAGTTCGACTTCTCCCGGTTCCCGAGGATCGCCGACGTCGGTGGCGGTCGCGGCCAGTTCCTCGCGGAGGTGCTGAGCCGTCACCCGGGCTGCACGGGCGCGGTGTGCGACCAACCGCAGGTGGTCGCCGAGGCGAAGGCGGAGTTCGAGCGCCGTGACGTGGCCGACCGTGCTTCGGTGGTGGAGACGGACTTCTTCGCCGAGATACCGGCGGGCTTCGACGCGTACTTCATCAAGCACACGCTCCACAACTGGAACGACCGTGACGCGGTGCGGATCCTCGAACGGGTTCGCGCGGCGATCGGCGATGACGCCGACGCGCGGTTGCTGATCGTCGACATGCTGCTGACCGGCCCGGGGGAGTGGGACCTCGGCAAGCTGACCGACATCGAGATGATGGCCGCGCTCGGCGGCCGGGAACGTGGGCTGGCGGAGTGGAACCGGGTGGCGGGTGCCGCCGGTTTCGTCCTGGCCAACGATCCCGTGCCCGGTGACCTGGCGTTGCTGGAGTTCCGCCCGGTCTGACCCCTACCCCTGTGCGGAGAACGCTGATGCGCCCAGTCGACGGTGTGCCGTCCTTTCCCTTCTCCACAACGGATCCGATCGAACCGCCCGCCGAGTACGCGAAGCTGCGCCGGGACGAGCCGGTGAGCAGAGCGGTCATCCCGACCGGTGACCAGGTGTGGCTGGTGACCCGCCACGAGGACGTGCGCCGCGTCCTCTCCGACACTCGCTTCAGCCGGGAGGCGATCACCGCGCCGGGCGCGCCCCGGCTGCTGCCCATCGCCCAGGGCTCGAAGTCGATCTTCGTGATGGATCCGCCAGAGCACAGCAGGTTGCGGCGGCTCGTGTCGCAGGCCTTCGCGCCCCGGCGCATCGAGTCGCTGCGTGAGGAGGTGGCGGACCTCACGGCCGCCCTCCTGGCGAAGATGATCGAGGCCGGTCCGCCCGCCGACCTGATCGGCGGGCTGGCGGAGCCGCTGCCGATCACGGTGATCTGCCGCATGCTCGGGGTGCCCTACGAGGACGTCGAACAGTTCCGTGCGTGGACCGACGTGATGCTCAGCTACGCGCGGGGCAGCCGCGACGAGGTGCTTGCCGCGCGTGACGCGTTGAACGGCTATCTCACCGGACTCATCGAGGACAAACGGTCGCACCCGACGGACGACCTGTTGATGGTCCTGATCAACGCGGCGGACGACGGTGATCGCCTTGACGACGAGGAACTGCTCGCCTTCGGCTACACGCTGCTCGGCGCCGGGTACCACGCGACGACGGCGGGGCTCGCGCACGCGGTCGTGACGCTGCTGCGCGTGCCGGAACGGCTCGCCGAGCTGACGGAGAACCCGGGCCTGATCCCGACGGCCGTCGAGGAACTGCTTCGCCGCTCACAGGCGGGCGGCGGGCTCGGCGCGCTGCGCATCGCCGTCGAGGACGTGACGGTCGGCGGGGTGACGATCACGGCGGGGGAGGCCGTGCTGCCGTTGATCAACGCGGCCAACCGGGACGCGGAGGTCTTCGCCGATCCGGACGGTGTGCGGATAGACCGCAAGCCCAACCCGCACCTGTCCTTCGGCCATGGCATCCACCACTGCCTCGGCGCCCAGCTGGGCAGGATGGAGCTGGAGATCGCGGTCGGCACGTTGCTCCGCGACCTGCCCGGCCTGCGGCTCGCGGTGGACGAGTCCGAACTGGAGTGGAGTTCCGGCGTCGCGTTCTCCCGCCCGCAGACGTTGCCGGTCCTCTGGGAGGGCCGATGAGGACGAGAGCTCATGGCGGGCCGACCGCGGTCGTCGCAGGCGCGGGCATCGGCGGACTGTCGGCGGCGGTGGGGCTGGTTCGTGGCGGATGGCAGGTGCTCGTGCTGGAGCGGGCTGCGAAGCCGCGTGCGGCGGGGGCGGGAATCTCCCTGCTGGCCAACGCACTGCGGTCGCTCGACCAGCTCGGCGTCGGTGACCGGGTGCGGTCGCACGCGGCGACGATGATGCCCGGCGGTGAGGGTGTACGGACCTCGTCCGGGCGGCGGCTGATGAAGCCCACCGACCCGGACTTCGTCCGGGAACACGGGCTCTCCGTTTCCGTGCTGCCGCGTCCGGACCTGCACCGGGTGTTGCACGACGCCCTGCCGCCGGACCACGTGCGCACGGGTGCCGAGGTGACCGGGGTCGAGAACCTGCCGGGCGGTGGAGCGGTGGTCGCCTACCGCGACGCCGCCGGTGCGACGCACACCGTCCGCGCGGACCTGGTCGTCGCGGCGGACGGACTGCACAGCGGATGTCGGCGGGAGTTGTTCCCGTCCGCGCCCGATCCCGTCTACTGTGGACACAGTGTGTGGCGGGGCATCGCGGAGCTCTCCCGTGCGGAGCCGGGCGGGAACACCTGGGGCGACGGGCTGGAGTTCGGGCGGATGCCGCTGGCCGACGGGCGGGTCTACTGGTACGCGGTGACGAACGCGACGGCGGGGGAGCGGCGCGCCGACGAGCACGCGGAAGTGCTGCGGCGCTTCGGAAACTGGCATGACCCGATTCCCGGGCTGCTGCGGGCGACGCCGCGGGAGGCGGTGCTCTACCACGACGTCTTCGAGTTCGCCGAGCCGCTGCCGAGCCTCGTGGCCGGGTCGACCGCGCTGCTCGGCGACGCCGCTCATGCCATGACGACCGACCTCGGTCAGGGTGCCTGCCAGGCGATCGAGGACGCCGTCGTGCTGTGTGCCGCACTGGCCGAGGAGGAGAATGTGGCGGCCGCGCTCGCGAGCTACGACGAACAACGGCGGCCTCGCACCGGCATGGTCATCGAGGCGTCCCGCCGCATAGGACGGTTCAAGATGCGTTCGGGGCGGTGGAACGTGCTGGTACGCAATGCGATGATGACGATCACACCGCCACGTGCCGGGGAGCGCGCCATGGCCAGGATCGGGGACTGGCACCCGCCCGTGCTGCCTGGACGGGTGCCGACGTGACCGCGCGTGGCGCTCAGACCGGCCAGGCCGGCTGTCGCCACGCGCTCTCGGCGAACAACCACTCGTACCGGAGGCCGATCGAGAACTGCTCGGTCAGCGTGGCCCGTTCCCGCGTCGAGCAGCCGTCGCCGATCTCGTCCACCAGGTCGAGGTAGCGCCGCACGACGTGGTGGGAATATCCCTCGGAGGGCTGGTACAGCTCGATCCACGGTTCGTACACCGAACCGTGGACACGCCGCTCGGCGAGGTCCTTCGAGACGTGGTAGTTGAACCATGCCATGGGCAGCAGCGCGCCGACCCCCTCGGGCAGTGAGCTCGCGGCCGCGGCCTGGAAGAACGAGCAGTGCGCGTGCGTCAGGGGATCGACCGGCGGCGGCTCGGTGGCGGGTGCGACGCCCATCGGCGGCCCCAGTTCGGCGAAGGCTTCCCGCAACCGGTCCCTCGCCGCCAGCGTCCCGGTCACGGACCGGGCGAAGAACACCGCGTGCGCGTCGACCGGCGCGATCGCGGCGCACCTGGCCAGTGCCCTGCTGTACGCCGGAAGCAGGTGTCCGGTGTCCTGGCCGACGAAGTGCGCCAGTGCCTCGCCGGGCAGGGTGCCATCACGCAGACCCGCCCAGAAGGGATGGTCGATGACCTTGCGCAGCACCGGTTCCGCGGCTGCCAGCAGTTCTTCGTGCAGCATCTGGGGTTCCTCCTGCTTCCTCGTCACAGTTCGATGCGTACGCGGTAGCTCCGCAGCCACGCGTCGAGCTGGAGAACCATTTCGACGTTGCGGCGCTCGCCCCAGCCGACGGTTTCGATGGGCCTGTCCTCGCTGAGTAGCTCGGTCACCGCGGGCAGGTCGACCAGCGGCCGGACCGGGCTGTTCGAGTCGGCGACCACGGCGGCGAGCTGCTCACGCAGCACGTGCCCGTAGCTCGAGTCCTGGGTGATGGGGAACGGGCTCTTCTTCCTGCGCAGCACCGATTCCGGCAGCAGCCCGGCCGCGGCGGCACGCAGCGGGCTCTTCTCCTCGCCACCGCGCGTCTTGAACCGCCACGGGATGTTGAAGACGTACTCGACCAGCCGGTGGTCGCAGTAGGGCACCCGCACCTCGAGCCCGACGGCCATGCTCAGCCGGTCGTTGCGGGCCAGCAGCAACGGGAGCCACCGGGTCATGTGCAGGTAGCCGATGCGGCGCAGCATGGCGTCCTGCGCCGGTTCGCCCGGCAGCGCGGGCACCTCACGCAGCGCCTCGACGTGGCGTCCCGCCGAGTACCCCGGCACGTCGACCTTCGCCAGCAGAGCGGGTTCGAGCAGCCCGGTGCCCATGCCGTGCGGTGCGACCCCGAATCCCATGGTGACCCAGGGGAAGTTGTCGCTCTCCACCAGGTTGCGGTCGGTGAACGAGCGGTAGCCGCCGAACAGCTCGTCGGCGACCTCACCCATGAGCGCGACCGTCGAGTGCTGCCGGACGGATCGCATCAGCAGGTACAGCGACCGGTCCATGTCCGGGGTCGGCCGGGGTAGGTCCTGCGCGGTCAGCGCGGCGGCGCCCACCACGGGATCGGCCAGGTCTGCCGTGTGCAGCGTGATCGGTTGATGCTCGGTGCCGACGAACCTGGCCACCTCGGCCGCGTAGGGCGCGTCAGGGCTGTGGTGCCAGAAGTCCTCGCGAAACCGCTCCGTGTGCCCGTCGAAGTCCACCGAGAAGGTACGTGGACGGGTGCCGCTCATGGCTTTCCCGGTGAGCGCCACGATCGCGCTCGAGTCGATCCCGCCGGACAGCAGGGTGCACAGCGGCACGTCCGCGACCAGATGTGAGGACACGGAACTGGCGAGCAGGTGCCGCACGGTGTCGACGGTCGTGTCCCAGCGGTCGGTGTGCTCGCGGCTGGGGAGCGACCAGTACGCGTGCTCGCGCACCGAGTTCTCGCGCACGGTAAGCACATGACCGGCCCGCACCTCGTGGATACCCTGGTAGATCGCGTGTCCGGGAGTCGCGATGAACGACAGCAGCTCCGCGAGGCCCTCACCATCCACGGCGGCGTCGACGAGCGGGTGCGCCAGCAGTGCCTTGACCTCGGAGCCGAACACGAACCCGTGCCCGACCCGGGCGTAGTACAGGGGTTTGATGCCGACGCGGTCGCGTACCAGCGTGAGCTTGTTCTCGCGCGGGTCCCAGACACCGAAGGCGAACATGCCGTCGAGATGCCCGGCGCAGTCGTCACCCCATTCCAGGTACGCCGCCAGCACCACCTCGGTGTCGCTCGCCGTGTGGAAGACGTGCCCGCGTCCGGCGAGCTCCTCGCGTAGCTCCCGGTAGTTGTAGACCTCGCCGTTGTAGACGAGCACCGCGAGTGTCCGGCCGTTCTCCTCCGCCACCATCGGCTGGTGGCCGCCGGGCAGGTCGATGACCGCGAGCCTGCGGAACGCCAGTGCGATCCGCCGGTCGGTCCACACCGCCTCGGCGTCGGGGCCACGATTGGCCATGGCCGCGGCCATCGTCCGCACCGTGCCGCCGTGCTGGGTGAGGTCGCGTTCGAAGTCGAGCCATCCGGCTACACCACACATGTGGGCCATCGTGTGTCGACTGGCTCGGACCGAACTCGAAGACCGCTGGGCCCGGCTGCCACCGAGCGTCCTTCGAGTGGCATCGGGAACAGTTGTGGCGCAAGGACTTCCAGGGAGGAGATGCGGTGACACGAACGGTGCTGGTGACCGGGGCGAACCGAGGGCTCGGCCTGGCCACCGCGACGCTCCTGCACGCACGCGGCTGGCGGGTCGTGCTGGCGGCGAGAAGCGGCGACGCCGCCTCGGCGGCCGCGGCCTCGCTCGGTGACGGCGCGCGGGGGGTCGCCCTCGACGTCACGGACCCGGCCGCCGTGGCGGCCGTGAGCGCGCGGATCGGGCCGGTCGACGCGTTGGTCAGCAACGCCGGTGTGCTGCTCGACGGCGGCACCGAGCCGCTTTCGGTCCCGATCCAGTCCGTGCGCGAGACCTTCGAGGTCAACGTGTTCGGCGCCTGGCAGGTGTGCCAGGCATTCGTGCCCGCCATGGTCCGCGGGGGGTGGGGGAGAGTCGTGATCGTGTCGAGCGGCACGGGTTCGTTCAGCAACGGCCTGTTCACCGGCGCACCCGGCTACGCACTGTCCAAGACCGCGCTGAACGGGCTCACCACCCTGCTCGCGGCTCAGACCAGTGGCAGCGGCGTGCTGGTCAACGCGGTCAACCCGGGGATGGCGAGGACCAGGATGATGCCGAGCGCGGAGCGCTCACCCGAGTCCGCCGCGGTCGACATCGCCGACGCCGTCACCATCCCGGACGGCGGCCCGACCGGGGTCTTCCTCCGGAACGGACAGCCGGCCGGCTGGTGAGTGGGGCACCCGTCCGGCACCCCACCCCCGCCGGTCAGTCCTCTTCGCGTCCCGTGCCGCGGAAGGACTTGTCCGCCCGGACGATCTTGCGTTTGAGCGGTGTCACGTTGTCCATGACGCGGAAGAAGGTGCGCATGCCAAGTCGTGCCAGCGCGCCTGACACGCCGCCCTTGTGCGCCGCGGTGTGCCCCTCCATCTGCGCGCGTGACTTGATGACCGCGTCCCACGCGTACTTGGTCATCGTGGTCTCGTACTCCCGCACCGCACCGAGCAGCGGTACCTCGTCCTTCGCTGCCCGGACGAGCGTGCGGGTGAGCAGGCGCGCGTCACGTAGCGCAGTGTTGGCGCCGACTCCACGGCCCGGCGTCATGGTGTGAATCGCGTCGCCGAGCAGGGTGACGTTCGTGGTCTCCCACTGCTCGACCGGCTCGGACGTGCGGATCGCCAGCGGGAAGCTGCTGTCGGGGTCGCCGAGCTCGAAGATCCTGCGCAGGTTGGGGTGCCAGTCGCGGGTCATCTGCACCACCAGGTCCTGGATCTCCTTGCCGCGCAGGGTCATCACGTCCTCCGGCAACCACCAGTCGGACGTCGCCCAGCCCCACATGATGTAGTCGCGGGTGTTGTCGTACAGCATGCCAGGCCAGTCCTTGATGGCGTCGGCGTCGGTGCCGCCGATGCCGTGCTTGAGCTCGCCGTCGGCGTCCCACTTGAACCGCATCACGTGGTAGATGCAGATGGCCCCCTTCGGCCCGTGTGCCAGGGTGACGCCCTTGAAGAGGTGCTCATTCAGCAGCGCACGGGTCTCCTCGGTGAGTGGCGTCTTGCCGGTGACACCGACAAGACCGGTGTCGACGAGCCTGGCCTGCGGCAGGTACTGCCTGCGCACCTTCGAACTCGCGCCCTCCGCGCTGACCAGCAGATCGCCCGTGGCCGAGCTGCCGTCGGCGAAGTACGCGGTCACCCTGCCGTCGTCGTGCTGTTCGTAGTGGGTGAAGTCCTTGTCGAAGTGGACGACGTCCTCGACCCCGGTGAGCAGCACCTGCCGCAACGTCATCCGGCTGACGGACTCGTCGTGCTCCTCGTCCGTCGGCCGTTCGTCCTCCGGGAGGAGTTCGGGCCCGATGGTGAGGAGGAACTTCATCCGGTGGGTCATCTGGTTCTCGTAGATGGGCCGCTCGGCGCAGGTCGCGCGGAAGGTCTCGTACAGGTCGGCAGGAAGGAGCTCGCGGAGCGCGCGCTTGCCGTCGGCGTCGATGCCGACCCGGTATCCCTGCAGGCCGTCGCGTCGAGTCCGGTCCCGTTCGTACACCGCGACGCTGATGCCGGCCCGGGTGAGACCCTGAGCCAGTGCCAGCCCTCCGGTGCCCGCGCCGATGACGAGAACATGGAACGGTGAGTTGGGCATGATGACAACCTTCTGATCATGTGGTGTCGGCGGCCGCCCCCTGTAGTCGGTCGCCCCAAATGACCCGTGCCGTGCCTGACTCGAACGAATTCACCCCGGTTCGACGGCCACGGTGGGCTAACCGGCGGTGCCGCCGGGTTCTTCCTGGGACGCCAGCGCGCTGAGCCATTCTCTGGTCCACGTGACGCTTCCGGACCGGAGGTCGCTGATGATGGATCCCACCCATTTCAGCTCCGCTGCGGTGGTCGCCAGCAGGCACTCCGTCTCCAGGGCGAAAAGTCTCCCGATCTTCGTCGTCTCCGCCACCAGCGCCCGGAACCGCTCCAACTCGGAGAGGAGCTTCTTCTCGCGCCGCTCCAGTTGTTCGAGCACCTCGTCGGGCTCGAGCAGTGGAATGAACGCGATCGCCGCCGGGAACTCCGCGTACTGGCGGACCGGGGTCTCCAGCGCGTCGAGCATCCACTCCCGCCAGACGCGGCGGCCCTCGTCGGTCAGCTCGTAGAGGGTACGCTCCGGTCGCTTGTTCGCCCGGTTGCTCTCGACGATCCTGATCAGCTCGGCCCGGTGGAGTCGCTCGATCGTGCGGTAGAGGCTGGCCCGCTGCCCGACGTTGACCACTTCGTCCTTGCCGCGATCCTTGATCAGGCGCTGCATCCGGTACGGGTGAAGCGCCTCCTGTTGGAGCTGTTCGGCTTCCATCAGCATGGACATCACGGCCAGTGCCAGTGTCGAGCGACGGTGGACGGAACCCATAGTCGCCACACTACTAGTTGCAGTGAAACTATGCAACGCCGACTTTGACCGGTCTTCGAGCCCGCTCCCACCCGCTGTTGCCAGCATCTGCCTCTCGGGCCGAGTGGATGGAGACGTGTGATGCCGTACGCCGCGATCACTTACCAGGTCAAGCCGGGGCACGAGGACGAGATCGCCGAGATCTTCTCCGGGTTCCAGCGGGTCGACACCCCGCTGCTCCGCGACTCGGAGAACGAACAGGTCGGCAGGCTGCTTGGCACCGCCGTGTTCATCAAGGACGACATCATGGTGCGGGTCATCCACTACGAGGGTGACTTCTCCGCGATCGGGCGGCACATGGCGAGCCAGCGCGGCGTGCACCTGCTCGAGAAGAAACTCGCCCCCTATCTGCGCGAAACGCGGGACACCAGCACCCAGGCCGGTTTCGGTGAGTACTTCCGCAACGCCGCGATGCGGTGCGTCTCACAACTGTCAGTGGATACCCACCCCGCGGATGCCTAGTGTCCCGAACCGGAAATCTGGCACGCAATTCGGCGGCCCAGCCTCCTTCTGGCGGCGTTGCCGATCCACCCAAGTACAACCCGGTACGAGGGAGGATCGGCGCCTTGCCAGCAGAAACCTGGATCCACCGACTTACGCACCGCATTTCCGGTTCGGAACACTAGGAGATGTCGATGAGCGAGTTCACGTTGAGTGAGTTGAAGGAGATCATGCGGACGAGCGTCGGGGTGACCGAGGGAGTCGACCTGGACGGTGACATCGTCGACGTCGAGTTCGCCGACCTTGGTTATGACTCGCTCGCGCTGCTGGAGGTGGCCAGTCAGGTCGAGCGCAGGTACGGGGTGCCGATCCCGGACGAGGCCGTGTCCGAGATGCCGACCCCGGGCAGGGCGCTCGAGTTCATCAACGCGCGGCTCGCGCGATCGGAGGCATGAGGTGGCGGAGCACACCGACAACGAGATCGTCATCGACGCGCCGATGGAGCTGGTCTGGGACATGACCAACGACATCGAGTCATGGCCGTCACTGTTCAGCGAGTACGGCGAGGCGAAGATCCTGCGACGGCAGGAGGACACCATCGTGTTCCGGCTCGCGTTGCACCCGGACGAGAACGGCAAGGTGTGGAGCTGGGTCTCGGCGCGTACACCGGACACCGGGACCAGGACGGTGCGTTCGCAGCGGATCGAGCCGGGACCGTTCAAGTACATGTGGATCTACTGGGAGTACAGCCAGGTGGACGACGGGGTGCGGATGCGCTGGGTGCAGGACTTCGAGATGAGGCCGCAGGCGCCGGTGGACGACGCGACGATGCGGGAGAACCTGGACCGCAACACGTCCGTCCAGATGCGACTCATCAAGGACAAGGTGGAGGCCGCGGCGCGTGCCGCGGCGTCCGTCGGCTGAGCACGATGGCCGAGGGCGTGTCCGAGGTGCTGATTCCGGTGGTGCTCATGGCCAACGGCCTGGCGGCCGGTGTGCTGATGGGTACGCAGCTGGGCGGATGGCCTCTGCTGGAGAGCCTGCCGCAGGGCCGCTATGTGCAGGCGCACGCCTTTCTGTCCACACGGTACGACCCGTTCATGCCGATCTGCTTCGCTGTCACGGCAGTCGGCGACGGTGTGCTGGCCGGACTGGCGGACGACGCGGGGACCGCGACTCTGTTCGGCACGGCCGCGTTGCTGACCCTGAGCACGGTGGTGGTCTCGCTGGCGAAGAACGTGCCGGTGAACAAGTGGCTCCGGACACTGGATCCGGACCACCTGCCGGTGGACTTCGCCGAGCGAGACCCCCGCCGTCACTGGGGCAGCTGGAACTGGACACGCACGGCACTCGCGGCACTCGCCCTGCTGGCCAACTGTGTAGCGGTGGGCCTCACCCTGTGAAGTCGTCAGGGCAGCGCGGACCCGCGCTGCCC
>NZ_JBARWZ010000124.1:0-9176 GCF_049647105.1 Actinophytocola sp. | reverse complement strand
ACTCTCTGACCGGTGAGTTCATTGACGCGTCGTTGGGTTTGTTGGGTTCGGGTGGCCGGTTCATCGAGATGGGCAAGGCCGATCTGCGTTCTCCCGAGGGGGTTGTTTACCGGGCGTTCGATTTGAGTGAGGCCGGGCATGACCGGATTCAGGAGATGCTGCTCGACCTGCTCGCCCTGTTCGGCAGCGGCGCCCTGCGCCTCTCTCCCGTTCGTGCGTGGGATGTGCGTGACGCCAAGTCGGCGTTCCGGTTTGTGGGGCAGGGTAAGCACATTGGCAAGAACGTGTTGATGATGCCGCGCGCCCTGGATCCGGAGGGCACGGTTCTGATCACGGGTGGGACCGGAGCCCTCGGTGGACTTTTGGCGGAGCATCTGGTCACCACACATGGGGTCCGGCATCTGGTTTTGTTGAGCCGCAGTGGTGGTGTGGTTCCTGATCTGGACGCGGATGTGCGGGTGGTTGCCTGTGATGTGTCGGATCGGGATGCGGTGGCTGCGGTGCTGGCGGGTATTCCGGCAGAGCATCCGTTGACGGGTGTGGTGCACGCGGCGGGTGTGGTTGATGACGGTTTGGTTGAGTCGTTGACGCCTGAGCGGGTGGCCGCGGTGTTCGCGCCGAAGGTGGATGGGGCGGTGCATTTGCACGAGTTGACCGCTCACCTCGATTTGGCGGTGTTCGCCCTCTACTCTTCGGCGTCGGCGTTGTTCGGGACCGCGGGGCAGGCCAACTACGCGGCCGCCAACGCGGTCCTGGACGGGTTGGCGTTCCAGCGGCGTGCCGCCGGGTTGCCCGCGGTTTCCCTGGCGTGGGGGTTGTGGGAACGGGAGAGCGGCATCAGCGGTGGTTTGACCGCGGTCGACAAGACACGACTCGGGCCTGCACTGTCCGATGCGGACGGTCTCGCGTTGTTCGACCTCGCCCACCGTGTCGGTCACCCCCACGTCGTCCCCGCCCGCTTGGGTTCCGGCAAGGACGGCACGGTGCCGCCGCTGCTGCGGGCGCTGGTCCGGCCCACCCCGAAACGCGCGGCCGGCGTCGTCGGCGCCGCCACCCTCGCTGGGCGGCTCGCCGGGCTGCCCGACGCCGAACGCGTCCGGTTGCTGACCGGATTGGTGTGCGGGGAGGCTGCCGCCGTCCTCGGCCACGGCCACGCCGACGCGATCGAACCCGGGCGTGCGTTCTCCGAACTCGGCTTCGACTCACTCACCGCCGTCGAACTCCGCAACCGCCTCGGCACGGCCACCGGACTGCGGCTGTCCGCGACCGTCGTGTTCGACCACCCCACCCCCGCCGCCCTCGCAGGCCACGTGCTGACCGAACTCGTCGATACGCCACAGGAACGACAGGCGGTCGAACACCGGGCACAGGCCACCGACGACCCCGTGGTGATCGTCGGCATGAGCTGCCGCTACCCGGGCGGGATCGCCTCACCGGAGGACCTGTGGCGGCTCGTGGCCACCGGGGGAGACGCCATCGGGGCCTTCCCGGCCGACCGAGGCTGGGACCTGCCCGCGCTCTTCCACCCCGACCCGGACCGCCCCGGCACCACCTACGCCCGGGAGGGTGGCTTCGTCTCCGACGCCGCGGACTTCGACGCGGGCCTGTTCGGGATCTCCCCGCGCGAAGCTCTCGCCATGGACCCGCAGCAGCGTCTGCTGCTGGAGGCGTCATGGGAGGTGTTCGAACGGGCCGGGATCGACCCGGACGCTGTCCGCGGCAGCCAGACCGGCGTGTTCGTCGGCGTCGCCGCCTCCAACTACGGCATCGGTCTGCCCCTGTCCGGTGCCGTCGGCGAGGTCGAGGGACACCTGCTGACCGGCAGTGCGACCAGCGTCGCGTCCGGCCGCATCGCCTACACGTTCGGCCTCGAGGGCCCCGCCATGACCGTCGACACCGCCTGCTCGTCGTCGCTGGTGGCGCTGCACCTGGCGGCGCAGGCCGTGCGGTCGGGAGAGTGCACGATGGCACTCGCCGGTGGCGCGACCGTGATGGCCACTCCCGGCATCTTCACCGAGTTCAGCCGCCAGCGCGGCCTCGCCCCCGACGGCCGGTGCAAACCCTTCTCCTCGGCCGCCGACGGGACCGGATGGTCAGAGGGTGTCGGCGTGCTGCTGGTCGAACGCCTGTCCGACGCGCGCCGGCACGGCCACCAGGTCCTCGCGGTCGTGCGCGGCACCGCCGTCAACCAGGACGGCGCGTCGAACGGCCTGACCGCACCCAACGGCCCGTCACAGCAACGGGTGATCCGGGCCGCGCTGACCAGCGCGGGCCTTGCACCGTCCGATGTGGACGCCGTGGAGGCACACGGCACCGGCACGCGGCTCGGCGACCCGATCGAAGCCCAGGCCGTGCTCGCCACCTACGGGCAGGACCGGGACGCGCCGCTGTTCCTGGGTTCGGTCAAGTCCAACATCGGGCACGCCCAAGGCGCCGCGGGTGTCGCCGGGGTGATCAAGATGGTGATGGCCATGCGGGAAGGTGTGCTGCCCATGACACTGCACGTGGACGAGCCGTCGCCGCACGTCGACTGGTCGGCGGGTGCGGTCGAGCTGCTGACCGAGACCCGGCCATGGGAGACCAATGGGCGGCCCCGCCGGGCCGGTGTGTCCTCGTTCGGTGTCAGCGGCACCAACGCCCACATCGTCCTGGAACAGGCCCCCGGCCAGACACCCGAGCCGGTGATCGCGCCGAGCACGGTGCCGTGGATGCTGTCGGCCGCGTCACCCGAGGCGCTGCACGCGCAGGCCACCCGGCTCGACACCGACCGGGATCCCGTCGCGGTCGCGGCCACCCTGGCCCGCCGGGCTCGGCTCGCCCACCGGGCCGTCGTCCTGGTCCGCGACCCGGACACCCGCGTACTGGCCGACTTCCCCGGCCCGGCCGTCCTGCACGGCACCGCCACCCCGGGCGCCTCAGCGTTCCTGTTCACCGGTCAGGGTTCGCAGCGACTCGGGATGGGTCGGGAGCTGTACGAGTCGTTCCCGGTGTTCGCTGCCGCGTGGGATGAGGTGTCGTCGCGGTTGGGGAGTATCCCGATCGAGGACGAGGAAGCCTTGAACCGGACTGATGGTGCGCAGGCGGCGATCTTCGCGCTTGAGGTGGCGTTGTTCCGGTTGCTGGAGTCGTGGGGTGTCACGCCGGATCACCTGCTGGGGCACTCGATTGGTGAGATTTCCGCCGCGCACGTGGCTGGTGTGCTGTCGCTGGACGACGCTTGCGCGATGGTCGCCGCACGTGGCCGGTTGATGGCCGCGTTGCCTGCTGGTGGGGCGATGCTGGCCGCTGAGGTGTCCGAAGTGGACGTCCCGGCGGGTGTCGATGTCGCCGCCGTGAACAGTGCGACCTCGCTGGTGGTGTCCGGCTCGGTTGCCGAGATCGACGCGGTGGAGGAGCGGTGGCGGTCGGAAGGCCGCCGGGTGAAGCGGCTGGTGGTGTCGCATGCGTTCCATTCGAAGTTGATGGAGCCGATGCTCGCGGAGTTCACCACCGTCGCGGAGTCCTTGTCCTACAACGAACCGCGGATCTCGTTGCCGGGTGCGGTGACCGATCCGGCGTACTGGGTGCGGCAGGTCCGCGACACGGTGCGGTTCGCCGACGGGATCGCGGCGTTGCGGGGTCAGGGGGTGACGTCGTTCCTGGAGCTGGGGCCCGATCCGGTGTTGTCCGCGCACGTCGACGGCGCCGTCGCCTTGTTGCGGCGCGGCCGGAACGAGGTCGAGACCGTGCTGACCGCCGTCGGCGGAGCGTGGACGCGGGGCACCCCGGTCGACTGGACCAGGATCGTCTCCGGCCCCCGGACCGACGTGCCCACCTACGCCTTCCAGCGCACGCGGTACTGGCTGAGTGCCGCACCCGCCACCGCCGACCCCGCCGAGGCCGAGTTCTGGGCCGCCGTCGACAACGGCGACCTCCAACAGGTGGCGGGCACCCTCCACCTCGATCCCGGCAACGGGCTGAGCACCGTCCTGCCCGCCCTGTCCGCCTGGCGTAAGAACCGCCAGGACCGCACCGCCGCCGACAGCTGGCGCTACCAGGTCGCCTGGCGTCCCTGCCCCGTCCGGCCAGGGGTCCTGTCCGGTCGCTGGCTCGTCCTCGGCACACCGGGGGACACCCGCGACATCGCCGACGCCCTGCGCGACGGCGGCGCGGAGGTCGTACAGGCCGACACCCCCAGTCGCGGCGGCTGGTCCGGCATCGTGTCCACACTGGACGCCACGGCCGTGCTCGGCCTGCTCGCCGACGACCTCGGCGCGCCGGTCTGGTGCGCGACCAGGGGCGCGGTGTCCACATCGGACGATGATGCGCCCGACCCGGACCAGGCCATGGTGTGGGGACTCGGCCGCGTCGCGGCGCTGGAGCACCCCGACCGCTGGGGCGGTCTCGTCGACCTGCCCGTGACCCTGGACGGGGACACCGGACAGCTGCTGGTCTCGGTCCTCGCCGACCGCACGGAAGACCAGGTGGCCGTCCGCGCCGACGGCGTACTCGCGCGCAGGCTGACCCCCGCCGACCCGGCCACCCCGGCCGGCACGTGGACCCCGTCGGGGCCGGTGCTGGTCACCGGCGGCACCGGCGCACTGGGCGGCCACGTCGCCCGCTGGCTCGCCGACCGTGGCGCCCGGCACGTCGTGCTCACCAGCCGTCGCGGCCAGGACGCGCCGGGTGCGGCCGGTCTCGTCAACGAACTCACCGAACGCGGCACCCGCGCCGACGTCGTGGCCTGCGACGTCACGGATCGCGACGCCCTTGCCGCACTGGTGGCCGAGCACGCCGTGACCTCGGTCGTCCACACGGCGGGCGTCGACGACGGCGCCCCGTTGGCGGACCTCACCCCCGCCGCGTTCGCCGACGCGATCCGCGCGAAGGTCACCGGCGCCCGCCACCTCGACGAACTGCTGCCCGACGCCGACGCGTTCGTGTTGTTCTCCTCGATCGCCGGAGTCTGGGGCAGCGGCGGCCAAGCCGCCTACGCGGCCGCCAACGCCTACCTCGACGCCATGGCGGAACGCCGCCGATGGCAGGGACGCGCCGCGACCGCGGTCGCCTGGGGCCCGTGGGCCGGGGACGGCATGGCCGCAGGCGCGGCGGGCGAGTACCTGGCCCGGCGCGGCCTGCGGCCCATGCCAACCGAACCCGCCGTCGCCGCTCTCGCCGGGGCCGTCGGCAGTGGTGTCCCCTGCGTCACCGTCGCCGACGTCGACTGGGCTCGCTTCACCCCGGTCTTCACCGCCGTCCGGCCAAGCCCCCTGATCGGCGAATTCTCCGGCACCACAACGGAAACCCCGCCGCCGGACGGACCGACCGACCTGGCCAAGCGGCTCGCAGCGGCCCCCGTGGCCGAGCGGGAACGGGCGCTGCTCGACCTGGTCCGCACCAACGCCGCGGCCGTGCTCGGCCATGACGGGACGGCGGCTGTCCCCGCCGCCGCCTCGTTCGCCGACCTGGGGTTCGACTCGCTCACCGCGGTCGCCCTGCGCAACCGGGTCGCCGACGCCACCGGACTGGCCATGTCCTCGGCACTGGTCTTCGACTACCCGACCCCGCTCGCACTCGCCGCGTATCTCGGCGACGAACTCGCGGCCGACGGGGACGAGGACGAGGACGCGGTCCGGCGGGCGCTCGCCGCCGTCCCGCTGTCGCGGTTCCGCGACGCCGGGGTGCTCGACGTGATGCTGCGCCTCGCCGGGCTCGCGGGCGACACCCCCGGTGACACCCCCGGCGGCGAGTCGGCCGACCCGGCCGACGCACTCGACCTGATGGACCTCGACGCGCTGATCCAGACCGCGCTCGACACCCACGACTCCTGACGCACCCCGATGACTCGGAGCAGAACCATGACCACACGCGAGGAACGGACCGTCGAAGCCCTGCGCGCGTCTCTCAAGGAGACCGAGCGGCTCCGGGAACAGAACCGCCGCCTCACCGCCGCCGCCAGCGAGCCCATCGCGATCGTCGGGACCGGCTGCCGGCTCCCCGGCGGCGTCGCTTCACCCGACGACCTGTGGCGGCTCGTCGCCACCGGAGGCGACGCGGTCACCGCCTTCCCGGAAGACCGGGGCTGGGACACCGGACCGGCCGCCTACGCGAAGGTCGGCGGGTTCATCGACCACGCGACCGGCTTCGACGCCGGCCTGTTCGGGATCTCCCCGCGCGAGGCCACCGCCATGGACCCGCAGCAGCGGGTGCTGCTGGAGGTGGTCTGGGAGACCCTCGAACTGGCGGGGATCGCCCCGGACGCGTTGCGGGGCAGCAGGACCGGCGTGTTCGTCGGCGCCTCCGACTCCGGCTACGGCGCAGGCGCCGACGTGCCTGCCGAGCTGGCGGGCCACGCGCTGACCGGGACCGCGAACAGCGTGATCTCCGGCCGGGTGGCGTACGCGTTCGGGCTGGAGGGGCCCGCGGTCACCGTGGACACCGCGTGCTCGTCGTCGCTGGTGGCGCTGCACATGGCGGTGCAGGCGCTACGGGGTGGCGAGTGCGACGCCGCGGTCGTCGGCGGTGTCACGGTCATGCCGTCGCCATCCACCTACGCCGAGTTCGCCAGGCAGGGCGGCATCGCCGAGGACGGGCGGTGCAAGTCGTTCGCCGCCGCGGCAGACGGCACCGGCTGGGCCGAGGGCGCGGCGGTGCTGCTGGTGACGCGGCTGTCCGACGCCGTCCGCGACGGTCGCGAGATCCTCGCGGTGGTGCGCGGGTCGGCGGTCAACTCCGACGGCGCGTCCAACGGGCTCACCGCGCCCAACGGGCCCGCACAGCAACGGGTCATCCGCGCCGCGCTGGCCGCCGCCCGGCTCACCCCCGCCGAGGTCGACCTGGTCGAGGGACACGGCACCGGCACCCGGCTCGGCGACCCGATCGAGGCGTCGGCATTGCTTGCCACGTACGGGAAGGACCGGACCGAGCCGCTGTGGCTGGGGTCGTTGAAGTCCAACATCGGGCACACCCAGGCCGCGTCCGGCCTGGCCGGTGTCATCAAGGCGGTGCAGGCGCTGCGGCACCGGCGCATGCCCGCCACCCTGCACGTCGACAGTCCCACCCCGGGCGTCCCGTGGTCGCGTGGCGCGGTGTCGCTGCTGACCGAGGCCCGCGACTGGACCGTGGCCGGCCGTCCGCGCCGGGCCGGGGTGTCCGCGTTCGGGGTCAGCGGTACCAACGCGCACGTCATCATCGAAGAGGCGCAGGCGGAAGAGGCGGCGGAACCCGCCGACCGGACCGTGCCGTGGGGGACCGTGCCGCTGGCGGTGTCGGCCAGGTCCTCGGCCGCGCTGGAGGAACTGGTCGAGTCCGTCCGCGCGCTGCCCGGCCCGGTCGACGTCGCGTTCTCGCTGGCGACGACCCGGGCGCGGCTGCCGCACCGTGCCGTGTTGATCGGGGACGACCGGGTCTGCGGCGTCGACACGGGTGGGCGGACGGCGTTCCTGTTCACCGGTCAGGGTTCTCAGCGACCTGGGATGGGTCGTGAGTTGTATGCGGCGTTCCCGGTGTTCGCGGCCGCGTGGGATGAGGTGTGTTCGCGGTTCGACCGGGTTCCTGTTGACGACGAGGAGTCGCTGAACCGGACTGATGGTGCGCAGGCGGCGATCTTCGCGCTTGAGGTTGCGTTGTTCCGGTTGCTGGAGTCGTGGGGCGTGCGGCCGGACTACTTGCTGGGTCATTCGATTGGTGAGCTTGCTGCCGCGCATGTCGCCGGGGTGTTGTCGCTGGACGACGCTTGCACGTTGGTCGCGGCTCGTGGTCGGTTGATGGCGGCTTTACCTGCTGGCGGGGCGATGCTGGCCGCCGACGTGTCCGAAGAGGACGTTCCGGCGGGTGTCGATGTCGCCGCCGTGAACAGTGCGACGTCGCTGGTGGTGTCCGGTCCGGTCGCCGAGATCGACGCGGTGGAGCGGCGATGGCGGTCGGAAGACCGCCGGGTGAAGCGTCTTGTGGTGTCGCACGCGTTCCACTCGAAGCTGATGGAGCCGATGCTGGCGGAGTTCGCCGTTGTCGCGGAGTCGTTGTCCTACCACGAACCCAGCATCTCCCTGCCGGGCGCGGTGACCGATCCGGCGTACTGGGTGCGGCAGGTTCGCGACACGGTCCGGTTCGCGGACGGGGTGGCGAGACTGGTCGCCGACGGCGTGACGACCTTCCTCGAACTTGGCCCGGACGGGGCGCTCTCCGCCCACGTCGACGATGCCTGCCCGCTGCTGCGCCGCGGCCGCGACGAGGTCGGCACCGTGCTGGCCGCGGTGGCCGGTGCGCACGTCCGCGGGGTCGACGTCGACTGGGCGCGGTTCGCGCCAGGGGGCAGGCGGGTGCCGCTGCCGACCTACCCGTTCCAGCGGGCCCGGTACTGGATCGACCCGCCTGCGACGGGAGGCGACCCGATCGAAGGGCGGTTCTGGAGCGCCGTCGAGTCCGGTGACGCCGCGACCGTCGCCGAGACCATCGGCGCCGCGCCGGACGGTCTCGACGGAGTCGTCGGGGTGTTGTCCGCGTGGCGGCGGGGCAGGCGCGAACGGTCCCTTGTGGACGGTTGGCGGTACCGGGTCGTGTGGGAACCGGTCGAGCGGCGGACGGCGGCCCTGTCCGGCACGTGGCTCGTCGTCGGCTCGGGTGGGGACGATGTCGTCGCCGCGTTGCGGGCCGCTGGCGCCGACGTGGTCACCGCCGACCGGCCCGAGGCCGGTGACTGGGCGGGGGTGGTGTCCCTGCTGGCCGCCGAGGAGACGATCGCGCTGATCAAGGCGGATCTTGGTGGCCGGGTGTGGGCGGTGACCAGGGGTGCGGTGGATGGTGCGTTGGTGTGGGGTCTTGGTCGGGTCGCGGCGTTGGAGTTGCCGGAGCGGTGGGGTGGGTTGGTTGATCTGCCCGAGGTGCTGGACGAGCGGGCTGCCGCTGGGTTGGCCGGGGTGCTGGCGGATGGGCGTGAGGATCAGGTTTCGGTATCCGGTGGTGGGGTGTTGGCGCGTCGTTTGGTGCGGGCGCCGGTGGGGGACGCCGCGGATGAGTGGGTGCCGTCTGGTGCGGTGTTGGTGACGGGTGGGACTGGTGGGTTGGGTGGGCATGTTGCGCGGTGGTTGGCTGGGCGTGGTGTGCGTCGTTTGGTGTTGGTGAGTCGGCGTGGTGTGGAGGCGCCGGGTGCTGCCGAGTTGGTCGCGGAGTTGGCTGGGCTTGGTGCTGAGGCTGTG
>NZ_JBARWZ010000123.1:0-50448 GCF_049647105.1 Actinophytocola sp. | reverse complement strand
GGGTTGACCGTCGACGCGGCCACCGCGCCGACGGTCATCCAGATCTGCCGGGCGCTCGACGGCATGCCGCTCGCCGTCGAGCTGGCCGCCGCCCGCCTGCGCACGATGTCGCTCGACCAGCTCGCCGCCCGCCTCGACGACCGGTTCCGGCTGCTCACCGGCGGCAGCAGGATGGCACTGCCGCGTCACCAGACGCTGCGTGCGGTCGTCGACTGGAGCTGGGACCTGCTCGACGACAGCGAGCGGACGCTCCTGCGCAGGCTCTCGGTGTTCTCCGGCGGTGCCACGCCGGAGGCGGTCGAGCAGGTGTGCGCCGGCTCCGGGCTGCCTGCCGACCGCGTGCTCGACCTGCTCACCGCGCTCGTGGACAAGTCACTCGTATTGCTTGCGGGCGACCGGTACCGGCTCCTGGAGACGATCAAGGCGTACGGCCGGGAACGGCTCACCGAGGCGGGGGAGACCGGCGCGGCGCAGACCGCGTTCGTCGACTGGTTCACCCGGTTCGCCGAGGTCGCGGAGCCGCATCTGCGGCGCGCGGAACAGCTCGAGTGGATCGCGTTGCTCGACGCCGACCGCGACAACCTGCATGCCGCGGTCCGCACCACGATCGCGACCGGTGCGGCAACCATGGCGACCCGCCTGGTCAACAGTGTCGGCTGGTACTGGTGGCTGAGCGGGGAGAAGACCGAGGGCGCCGAGCTGGCCGCGGCCGCGGTCACGATGCCGGGCGAGGTGCCGCCGAGGGACCGCGCACTCGCACTCGGACTCGCGGCGCTGCTCGCCATCGACAGCGTCTACGACCAGTCACGCGCGAAGACGTGGTTCCGGCAGGCCGTCGAGCTCGTCGTCACGGAGCACGTGGACGACCATCCGCTGCTGCGGCTGTTCGTGGCCCTCGACGAGGTGATGACGACCTTCGGCGGGCACGGCGAGGAGATGCGGCAGCACCTGAGCGACGTCATCGACGCCGAGGAGGACCCATGGGTCGTGGGGACCGCGCGGGCGATCCGGGCGCACTCCTACCTCAACGCGGGCGAGCAGCTCGCGAAGGCGGAGGTGGACTTCCGCGCCGGGCTCGCCGCGTTCCGGTCCGTCGGCGAGCGGTGGGGCATGTCGTTCACGCTGTGGTCACTCGCGGACCTGGTCGCGTGGCGCGGCGACTTCGCGACCGCCATCACCTACTACGAGGAGGCGAACACGCTGTTCGCCGAGCTCGTCACCAACGAGGATCTGGTGCGCTACCGGCTGAGCCTCGCGAGGCTGCGGATGCTGCTCGGTGACCACGACGCGGCCGCGGCCGCCCTCGCGGAGGCCGAGCGCGACGCCGAGCTCTCCGGCAGGCCGGAGAGCTTCGCCGCCGTGGCGCACGCGCGTGGTGAGTTCGCACGCTTCGCCGGTGACCTCGCCGAGGCGCACCGGCGGCTGGACGTCGCGGCGGACCTGGTCATCCGAGGGCAGCCGGGGAGTGCGGTGGCGCCGCAGTTCCGCGCGATCCTCGAGGGGTCGGGCGGCTACCTCGCCTCGGCGGAGGGCGACCTGGACGCCGCCGCGTCCCACCACGCCAGGGCGATGGAGCTGGCCATCGACAGCCACGACGCGCCGGTCGTCGCGACCGTCCTGGTCGGTTTCGCCGATCTCGCGTTGTGCCGGGGCGACGCGCGCCGGGCCGCGTTGCTGCTCGGTGCGAGCGAGGGGGTCCGCGGCATCAAGGACCTCTCGATGCTGGACTACGAGCGAGTCGAGGCAGGCGCCCGCGCGGCGCTGGGCGACGCCGCCTTCGACGAGGCCTACGCCGTGGGCCGCACCACGACGGTCGACACCGTCCGCGACCTCGTCGGTCACCCGAGCGCGGCATGAACGAGGTGGTGGCCGGCCCCCCGGACCGGCCACCACCTCGGGTCAGACCCGCTTGCGGAACGCACGCACCGCGAGCGGCGCGAAGACCGCCATCACACCGGCCGCCCACAGCAGCGCACCGGTCACCGGGCCCGTGACCGGGCCGCCGACCAGCAGACCGCGGACCGCGTCGGCCAGGATCGTCACCGGGTTCACGTCGACCCAGCCCTGCAGCCAGCCGGGCATCGTGTCGGTCGGCACGAACGCGTTGGACACGAACGTCAGCGGGAACATCACCGCGAACCCGAAGATCATCACCCGGTCCGGCTCGCTCACCAGCATGCCGACCAGCACCGAGATCCACGAGAACGCGATCGCGAGCGTCAGCAGCAGACCGAACGCGCCGAGCACGCCCGCGACGCCGGTGCCGACCCGGAAGCCCATGATCGCGCCGAGCCCGAGCAGCAGGGCCATCGCCCATGCCTGCTTCACCGCGTCCGCCGCGATCCGCCCGGCGAGCGGTGCCCACCTGGCGATCGGCAGCGCGCGCAGGCGGTCGAACACGCCCTTGGTCAGGTCGTTGTTCAGGCCGACACCGGTGTTCAAGGTGCCGAACAACGCGTTCTGCACGATGATCCCGGGCAGGGCGAAGGTCAGGTAGTCGCCGGTGGACCCGGCGATCGCGCCGCCGAACACGTACGTGAACAGCAGCAGGAACATGATCGGCTGGATGCTGAAGTCGATCAGCTCCATCGGGTTGTGCTTGATCTGCACCAGAGTGCGCCACGACAGCGACACGCTCTGGCGGAGACCTTCTGCCGGCCGCACCCGCTGCGGCAGCGCCACGGCGGCGGTCATGCTGAGGTCCTTTCCAAGTCAGGAGTATTGGTTGGTTCTTCCGCGCGGTGCCCGGTCAGGCTCAGGAACACCTCGTCGAGGCTCGCGCTCCGCAGCGCCAGCTCGGCCACGGTCACCCTTGCGTCGTCGAGCCTGCGGACCACGGCGGGCAGCAGCGCCGGATCGGTCACCGACGCGGTGACGGTCGCGCCCTCCACCGCCGGCTCGAACCCGGTCAGCTCCCGCACGATCGCGGTCACGACCGGCAGGTCGGCGGCATCCGACGGCCGCACCACGAGTGGCTGCACGCCGGTGCGTGCCTTCAGCTCCTGTGGCGTGCCGGTGGCGATGACCCGGCCGTGGTCGATGACCGCGATCTCGTCCGCGAGCACGTCGGCTTCATCGAGGTACTGCGTCGTGAGCAGCACGGTGACGCCGTCCGCGACGAGGTCGCGCACGATCTGCCACAGGTCGAGGCGACTGCGCGGGTCCAGCCCGGTGGTCGGCTCGTCGAGGAACAGCACCCTTGGCCTGCCGACCAGGCAGGCGGCCAGGTCCAGCCTGCGGCGCATGCCGCCCGAGTACGTCTTCGCCGCCCGGCCCTCGGCGTCGGCCAGCCCGAACCGCGTGAGCAACTCGCGGGCGCCGGACCTGGCCTCGGCCCGGGACTGGCCGAGCAGCCTGCCGATGAGCAGCAGGTTCTCGGTGCCGGTGAGCATCTCGTCGACCGAGGCGTACTGCCCGGTCAGGCCGATGACCTGGCGCACCCGGTGCGCGTCGCGGGCGACGTCGTACCCGCACACCTCCGCGTGCCCGGCGTCGGGTGCGAGCAGCGTGGCGAGGATGCGGACGGCGGTCGTCTTGCCCGCGCCGTTCGGGCCGAGGATGCCGAGCACGCTGCCGGTGCGTGCCGCGAGATCGACGCCGTCGAGCGCCGTCGTCTCCCCGAACCGCTTGGCCAGCCCTTCGGCCAGCACGGCGTTGTTCATGATGGTCCCCCTCGGGAAACAAGCCCGGGACGTGATCGTCCCGGTGTCGTCGCCGACGATGCGCCCGGCAGCTGACACGGGGCTGAGATCTGCCTGATCCGCGTGTCAGTACGGCTGACACAGCGTGAGGACTAGGCTTTCCGACATGTCGACCACCGTCTCCGCGATCAATCCCGTGGCACTGTCGAAGCGCCTCGACCGGGCGGCGGCCGCCGCCGCGAGTGCCGGGGTGGACGCACTGCTCATGGCGCCCGGTTCGGACCTGCGGTACCTGCTCGGCGCCGGTGGCGGCTCGTTCGAGCGCCTCACCTGTCTCGTGGTGCCTGCCGACGGCTCGCCGACACTCGTGGTGCCGAGGCTGGAGGCACCCGGCTACGACCCGGTGCCGATCGGGGAACTGGGGATCGAGCTGGCGACGTGGGTCGACGGCGAGGACCCGTACGGCCTGGTCGCGTCCGTGGTCGGCAAGCCGGCGAAGGTCGCGGTCGGCGACATGATGGTCGCGCTGCACGTACTGGGGCTGCGTGGCGCGCTGCCGGACGCGGAGCAGGTGCTGGCGGGGCCGATCGTGCGTGAGCTGCGGATGCGCAAGGACGCCGAGGAGGTCGCCGCGTTGCGGGCCGCGGGTGCCGCGATCGACCGCGTGCACGCCCGCATGGGCGAGTTCCTGCGGGTCGGCCGCACGGAAGCCGAGGTGGGCGCGGACATCGCCGACGCGATCGTCGAGGAGGGGCACTCGGTCGCAGAGTTCGTCATCGTCGGCTCCGGCCCGAACGGCGCGAGCCCGCACCACAGCCTGTCCGATCGCGTCATCGAGGACGGGGATGTCGTGGTGATCGACATCGGCGGCCCGGTGCCCGAGGGCTACTGCTCGGACAGCACGCGCACCTACGTGATGGGCGAGCCACGCGATACGGATGTATCGAAGACCTACGCGGTGTTGCAGGCGGCCCAGCAGGCCGCGGTCGACGCTGTCCGCCCCGGTGTGCGGGCACAGGACATCGACGCGGCCGCCCGCCAGGTGATCGCCGACGCAGGCCTCGGCGAGTACTTCATCCATCGCACGGGTCATGGCATCGGGCTCGACGTGCACGAGCACCCGTACATCGTGGGCGGCAACGACATGCCGCTCGAGCCGGGCATGGCGTTCTCCGTCGAGCCCGGCATCTACCAGCCGGGCCGGTGGGGCGCGCGGATCGAGGACATCGTGGTGGTCACCGAGGACGGCGTCGAGCCGCTCAACACCCGCCCGCACGATCTCGTGTCGCTGCCGACCCGATGACCGCGTCCGAGCTGGAGCCGATCGACCAGGCGATCGCGCGGGAGCTGGCCGACGATGGCCGGTGCAGCTTCACCGACCTGGCCGAGCGGGTCGGGCTGTCCGTGTCCGCCGTGCACCAGCGGGTGCGGCGGCTCGAGCAGCGCGGCGTCATCCGCGGGTACCACGCGCAGCTCAACGGCGAGGTCATCGGCCTGTCGCTGACCGCGTTCATCTCGCTGACCCCGATCGACCCCGCCGCGCCGGACGACTATCCGCACCGGCTCGAGCACATCCGCGAGATCGAGGCGTGCTACTCGGTGGCGGGCGACGAGTCCTACATCCTGCTGGTCCGGGTGGCCTCCCCGGCCGCGCTCGAGGACCTGCTGCGGCAGATCCGCGAGGCCGCGAAGGTGTCCACCCGGACCACGGTCGTGCTGTCGACCCCGTACGAGGGCCGGTCGCCCGCGCTGTAGCAAGAGGACGCGCCTGCCAGAACCGGGTCAAGGCGGCCGCCCTGTCCGAGGTGGAGGCACTCGGACAGGGCGGACCGCTGGCGGGCGTTCTTACCGGGCGGAGCGCAGGAAGTCCGCCAGGCCCTTCAAGTCATCCGTATTGATGTGGTCGGCGTCCGCGGCCACCAGCTCCCGCCACACCGCGTCCCGCTCCGGGCCCGCGACGTCCGGGGTGGCCCAGAACCGGACCCGCTGGCCCGCGCGATGCGCGGTCCGCACGATCTCCCGCAGCTCGGCCTTCTCGTCGGCAGGCATCGGGCCGGCGCCGGTCCACGAGAACAGGGTCGTCCAGTTGTCCGACACCAGTGGCGTCAGGCGCGCGTCGGAGCCAGGGCCGAGATCCGACTCGTTGGCAATACGACCGTCATAGAACGCGACGCGGGTGCGCTGGGCCTCCATCGTGGCGCGGGGCCGGTTGCCCGACACCACCGCGGTGACCGCGCCGCGGCGCACGTGGCCGTACCGGTAGGCGGTCCACAGGAACGCGTAGCGCGGCTCGCGCAGCAGCGTGTCGAGCGCGGCGTAGGTCGACTCGCCCTCTGTCTTGAGGTCGATCAGCAGCTGGAAGCCCCGATGGCCGCGGTAGACGCCGCCGTGGTTGTCGATCACCCGCTCCCGCAACGGTTCCAGGTACAGCGACGTCAGCGTCCGCGCCGGGTCGAGGTCTTCGGGGTCGTGCGCGACGAGCAGATCGCCGCCGACGAGGTAGATGTCGGCCTCGACGCTCGTGAAGCCCTCGCCGAGCGCGTCGAACAGGGGCCGGTCGTGCTCGTAGTCGTTGTGCGCGTGGGCTTGCGCGAGCGGGCGGACCCGGTCGTGCACGGGTGTGGCGGTCGCGGGCACCGAGCCGGCGACGAGGCCGAGGACGGCCAGCAGTAGGAGCAGGGGACGCCGCACGGGACAACCTCCAGAGTCTTCGGGTGGCCGACACGGTAGGGCACCGCGACGAACCACGGGTGAACCCCCGATGATCGTCGCCGGGCATGATCGAGGCCATGGCCGACACCGCACCCGAACGCCACTACCGCGTCGACGCCATCCTGTGCGACCTCGACGGGGTGCTCCGCCCTAGCTGGCGGCTGCGTGCAGGTCGCCTTCCTCGTCGGGGAGGCACGACGCCGCCCGGTCGACCGAGGTGAGGAACTCCGACAGGCACTGACCGAACTGCTTGTGCCCGTTCGCGTTGGGGTGGAAGGATTCCTGCAGCGCGTGGGTGGCGCGGTCGTCGTGTTCGAGGTTGTCCCACTCGACCGCTAGGCGGCGGAACCACTCGCTGCTCGGGTCGCGCTCGGAGGAGCACGCCTCCCGTCCGGTCCCGGCACGCGACAGGTCGAGGAACCGGGCGCCCGCGTTGCGTGCCGCCGTGCGCACCCCGGCGGTGAGCACCGGTACCGCGTCCTCCTCCACCCACCTCAGGTCCTGCGTCAGGAACGGGCAGCCGGACAGGTCGAGCAGGTCGCGGTCGACGTCCGGGCCGACCGGCGCCGCGTACGACTGGACGACCAGCGAGTAGTCGTCGCGTGCGTAACCCGCGTTGCGCATCACGGTCCTGATGTCCCGCAACGCCATCGTCAGCTTGGGGATCATCCGGTCGACGCGCCGCTCCCACCCCGGGCCGACCTGCTTGCCGCACGGCTGCCCGCGCCCGGCCCACGCCTGCACGCACGAGTCGAGCACGTGGGAGAAGGACGGGTCGTCGTTGGCGCCGGACGCCACCACGATCGCCGTCACCCGGTTGCGGGTGGCGATCCGCGCGAGCTGCTTGGACTGCGAGGTCTCGGTGTACTGCTCGACCTTGCCGAGCCCGACCTGCGCGGACGGCGCGCCGGAACAGGCGAGGTTGTAGGCCGCGTCCACGCCGGGCACCCGTACCTGGAAGATCGACGCGTGGGGGGAGCGGTGGCACCAGTTGCCCTTGTCCCCGTCGGTGCCCGGCTCGTAGTCGCCAGCGCCCTCACCGGAAATCGTGCTGTCACCCATGGCGACGATCACCGTCGGTGCGTCCTCCGGCGGTCCCCGCAACGGTTCCGGCGCCGGGAACCGGTGGTCACCGGCCAGCCCGAGCGTGGCCACGACGAGGACGAGAAGGAGAACAAGCCATCCCGATGGTCGCATCAGGACCCAGTGTAGGGAGGCCACCGTGCGCGGCATGACGCGGCCGACCCCCGGTTACCGCGGGGGTCGGCCGCTAGTCCGCCTCCCCGGAAAATCAAAAGTGCTGGTATCGACCCAGCGCCACCTGCGGATCGCGGGTGGTTGGTGGCTGGGTGCCGTCACGTTCCCCCGAAATCACTGTTGGTCAGGCCAAGACCCTCGCGCAAAGATCAAAGGACAGGCACTAGATCGGGCGTCGTTCCAGGTCGGGGTTGCGGGCGTCGAGCGCGGCGGTCGCCGTTGACTGTTGCGCCGTCTGCGCGCTGACCCCGGCCCACCGCAGCACGGTCGCCCGCGCCGCCGCAGCGTCCGCCGCGTTCAGGCGGGCGATGTTCGCACCGTGGTTGGCACCCGGCGCGGTGAACGTGAACGAGTCCTTGTTGCTGGGGTGGAACGGTTCCGCACCCCACGGGTCGTCGGAGCCGTACACGAACAGCATCTGACTGGACTTCTTCGTGACCCAGTTGTCGACGTCGGCCATCGGCCACGCGTCGTGCCGCGACTTGAGCTCGGCGGGCAGGCTGGAGTTCGCCTGGTAGAGCGCCGGGTAGTGCAGCCCGTCGGCGAGGTAGCGGAACTTCGGCTGCGGCCAGCCGAGCTGGGTCGCCGCCTGGTAGTAGTACGGCGCGTAGGGCAGGATCCCCTCGTCGGCGTAGAACCCGAAGCCCGCGATCTGGTCGATGAACGCGAAGATCTCGTCGCTCGTCGCGTCCCGGCCGGGCACGTCGCAGTTCGCCTCGGAGTTGTACTGCCAGAACGCCCACTCGGTGTCGAGCACCGCCATCTCGAACGCCTTGTCCGTCGACCCGAAGACCCGGTCGAAGTGCAGGCCCTGTTCGGCGGCGAGGGCGTCGTACCGGTTCACCATGTCGGTGCGCCGCGACAACGCCTCGTCCTGCAGCTCCTTCAGCGCCGTGCGGCACGCGGGCGTGCTGCCGACCGAGTCGAAGAACTCGTCGTACGCCCGGTCGTCGCGGTTGTCCGGGTCGCTCGGCGCGACGTACGCGACCACGCCGTCGACGTCCCTCGAGTAGAAGCGGCGGTGGTACACCGAGGTCATGCCGCCCTTGCTGGCGCCGGTGGACAGCCACTTCGCCGCGTAGACACCCTTCAGCGCCTGCGTGATCCGGTGGTGGTCGGTCGCCGCCTGCCAGATGTCGAGCTTGTCCCACTTCGCCGGGTTGGGCCGCGATGGCTCGAAGAACCGCTGCTCCACCGAGATCTGGTTGCCGTCGACGAGCTGTGTCGGCTCGGCGCGGAACGCGTACTCCGGCATGTCGTAGCCGGTGGTGTGCAGGATCATCGGGCGGCTCACGTCACGGTGGAGCAGCTGTAGCCGCTGTTCGAACGTGGGCCCGGACGGATTGGTGTGATCGACCGGCTGCCGGTACGTGAGGAAGAAGAACCGGTGGCCCGGAGAGGGTGGAGCCTCCTCGGACACGACGGTCATGCCGGGGATCGCGGCGAGCCGGTCGGCGATGTCGGCGGGCGCGGCATGGGCAGACGCGGTCGTGGTGAGGCCGATCGCGGTGGTGGCGAGCAGGGTTGCCGCCATCGCCGCGAACGTTCTTCTTCGGTTGTGCACGCGAGACTCCCTCGGGGTCGCAGGGTCACCTCGCGGGGATTGTTCCCGAGCCTTGCACCGGGCACAGCCGCCAAAAGGACTGCTGTTGGCGTCGGATGACACGGGTCGTGCGCCCGGCGTCGCCCCTGCGCACGCCGGGCGCATCCCGTCAGGCCTTCAAGGGGCCAGATTCAGTCGCTGTCCCCGTGGTCCCGCCACCACTGCTGCCCCGACTCTGGCAGCGTGCCGATCGGGTCGTAGTACGGGTAGTGGCGGGACAGGGCGTCGGCGTCGGCGCCCTCGATGCCGGTGCGGTAGTTCTTCGTCCAGTACGAGACGCCGCGCTCGCGGTCGTACTCGGCCAGCTGGTGCACCCACCGCTTCCCCACGTAGGGCACGTCGCAGATGATGCGCGGGGTCGCGTAGCCGGGCAGGTAGCCCATGATCGCGTGCTGGAGCGACTGCGCCTCCCATACGGCGACCCGCCAGTGCTCGGCGTTCGGGATCATGTCGCACATGTAGAAGTAGTACGGCAGGATGTTCGCCTCGCCCTGCAGCGCGAAGCACAGGTCCAGCAGGTCATCCGGGGTCGCGTTGACGCCCCGCATCAGCACGCCCTGGTTGCGGACGTCGCGCACACCGACTTCCAGCGCCGTCCTCGCGGCCTCCGCGACCAGCGGGGTCACCGACTGCGCGTGGTTGACGTGCGTGTGGATCGCCAGGTTGACGCCGCGGCGGTGCGCGGTGCGCCCGACCCGCTCGAGACCCTCGACGACCTTGGGCTGCAGCCAGTGCTGCGGCATGCCGGCGAGCGCCTTCGTGGCGAGGCGGATGTCCCGCACGGTCTCGATGTCCAGCAGCCGCATCAGGAACGACTCGAGCTGGTGCCACGGCACGTTCGCCACGTCGCCGCCGGAGACCACCACGTCGCGGACGCCGGGGGTTCGCTTCAGGTAGTCGATCATCTGGTCCTGGCGGTCGACCGGCTTGAGCGTCAGCTTGTGCTTGTCCACCGAGGGGGTCGAGTTGCCGACCAGGTCCATCCGCGTGCAGTGGCCGCAGTACTGCGGGCACGTCGACAGCAGTTCGGCCAGCACCTTGGTCGGGTACCGGTGGGTCAGTCCCTCGACGACCCACATCTCCGCCTCGTGCAGGGAGTCGCGCGACGAGTGCGGGTGGTTCGGCCACGCCGGGTCGCGATCGCTCGCGACGGGCATCATGTAGCGCCGCACCGGGTCGGTGAGGAACTCCTTGGTGATGTCGTCACCGGTCGCGGTCGGCGCCATCGTGTTCAGCATCTGCGGCGGCAGCAGCATCGACATCGTCGCCAGCCGCTCCTGGTCCGCGGCGAGGTCCTCGTAGAACGACTCCGCCAGCAGATCGCCCATCACCGCGCGTAGCTGCTTGATGTTCTTCACGCAGTGCACACGTTGCCACTGCGCGTCGCGCCACTGGGCGTCCGTGACGTGGCGCCATCCGGGGAACCGGCGCCAGTCCGGCTCGACCAGCTCTCGTCTGACGTACTCGTACGGTTGCCGTCCGGTCTCCTCGACTGCGTCGGAGACCGTCGTGGCGGCGGTGACCGCATCGTGCAGCGCCGTCATCCGTCCTCCTGGTGGCTAGGTTGACGTAAAGATATGCTGCCAGAACGTAGTACAGACGTAAATCCTACGGAAGGAGGGTTGCGCGTGTCATCCCCTTACGGATCATCCCCCTACGGACTGCATCGGGTGGTCGAGCCCGCTGGCGTGCTGCCGCAGCAAGCGTGGCGACTGTCGACCGAGCCTGGGTCGTGGCCGGATGAAATCCTGGTTGACGTCGAGCGCCTGAACCTGGACGCGGCCTCCTACCGTCAGCTACGGGAGGAGCACGGGACCCCGGACGCCATGCGCCGCGCGGTCGCCGGGATCATCGAGCAGCGCGGGAAGATGCACAATCCCGTGACCGGTTCCGGCGGGATGCTGCTCGGCACGGTCCGCGAGGTCGGGCCCGAGTCCCCGCTCGGTCTCAAGGTGGGCGACCGGATCGCGACGCTCGTGTCGCTCACGCTCACGCCGCTCCGGATCGATGGTGGCCTGGACGGGCTCGCCGACTGGTCGGGGGAGAGCGAGCAGGTGCCGTGCCGGGGGACGGCGGTGCTGTTCGGGCGCTCCATCGCGGCCGTGCTGCCACCGGACCTGCCCGACGAGCTGTCACTGTCGGTCCTCGACGTGTGCGGCGCACCAGCGCTGACCGACCGGGTCGTGCGTGACGCCGGTTCCGGGTCATCCGTATTGGTACTGGGCGGTGGCGGCAAGTCGGGCAGCCTGTCGCTGGCCGCGGCCCGACGGGCGGGTGCTGGGCGGCTCGTGGCGCTCGTGCCGACCGAGGCCGAGGCCGACGCGGTCCTGGCGGCCGGGCTCGCCGACGAGATCGTCGTCGCCGACGCGCGGAACGCGGTGGCGGTGGCCGAGGCGGTCGGCGACCAGGTCGACGTGACGATCGTGTGCGTCGACGTACCCGGCTGCGAGCACGGCGCGGTCCTGGCCACCTCGGACGGCGGCACGGTCGTGTTCTTCTCGATGGCCACGTCGTTCTCGGCGGCGGCGCTCGGTGCGGAAGGGCTTGCCTCGGACGTCCGCATGCTCATCGGCAACGGGTACGTGCCCGGTCACGCGGCGTTCGCGCTCGACCTGTTCCGCGAAACGCCAGGCGTCCGCGAGTTGTTCGAGCGTCGGGAACGGCACACTTCACCGACATGACGACCCTGTACACCAACGCGCGGGTCCAGGGCGGCGCGACCGCCATGGCCGTCGAAGCAGGTCAGGTGACCTGGCTCGGCACGGAGTACCCGGGCCAGGTCGCGGGCACGGTCGACCTGGCCGGTGCGTTCGTCACGCCCGCGTTCGTGGACGCCCACGTGCACGCCACGTCGGCAGGTCTGTTGCGCACCGGCCTGGACCTGACGGGCACCGAGTCGTTGTCCGACCTGCTCGACGCGGTCCGCGATCGTGCCGATACGGATGTATTGCTGTGGGGCCACGGCTGGGACGAGACCCGCTGGCCGGAGAACCGGCCGCCGACCCGGGCGGAGCTGGACGCGGTGGCAGCCGGGGCGGCCGTGTACCTGTCGCGGGTCGACGTGCATTCGGCCCTGGCGTCGACGGCGCTCGTCGACCTCGTGCCGGCGGCGCGGACGGCCGCGGGCTGGTCCGCCGACGGCCCGTTGGCCCAGGACGCGCACCACCACGTGCGCCGCGCGGCCCGCGAGTCGATCACCCAGGAGCAGCGCACGGCGGCCCAGCTGGCGTTTTTGCGGCACGCCGCGTCGATGGGCATCGCCTGCGTGCACGAGTGCGCTGGCCCGGACATCTCCGGTGCCGACGACCTCGCCGACCTGCTTGCCAGGTCGGGTGACCTGCCACAGGTGGTCGGTTACTGGGGTGCGCTCGGCGAGCCTGTGCCCGGTGTAAAGGGACTGGCGGGCGACCTGTTCGTCGACGGCGCGTTCGGCTCCCGCACCGCGGCGCTGCTGGCGCCCTACACGGACGCCCCGCACACCAGCGGCGCGCGTTACCTGAGCGCCGAGCAGATCGCCGACCACGTCGTCGCCTGCACGGAGGCCGGTCGCCAGGCCGGTTTCCACGTGATCGGCGACGCGGCGGCGGCCGAGGTGGTGACCGGTTTCCAGCTCGCCGAGAAGGTGAACGGGGAGCGGGCGCTCGTCGCCGCTGGCCACCGCATCGAGCACCTGGAGATGGTCACCGACGCGCAGATCGACGAACTGGCGCGCCTCGGTGTGATCGCGTCGGTGCAGCCGCTGTTCGACGCGTACTGGGGCGGACCGGATGGCATGTACGCGCAACGGCTCGGCGATCGCGCCGCGGCGCTGAACCCCTTCGCGAAGCTCGCCGCGCGGGGCGTCCGGCTGGCGCTGGGCTCCGACGCCCCGGTCACCACGGTCGACCCGTTGGCCACGGTCCGCGCGGCGGTGGCACACCGCACGCCCGGTTCAGGCCTGACGTGGGAGCAGGCGTTCGCCGCGCACACCGAGGGCGGCTGGCACGCGGCGGGCCTGACCGGCGGCCGCCTCGAGGTCGGTGCTCCCGCGACCTTCGCGGTGTGGGACGGCGATCCCCGCACGTCGTCGCCGCGCTGCCTTCGCACTGTCCACAATGGAATGACCATACACGCAACGGAGTGCGATGATGCCCTTGCTTGACCTGGATCCCGACGTCGTCGCGACCGCGCGCAAGCTCGCCGCGCGGGCCGCGGCACCGGTCGTGCGCATCGCGAGAGCGCACACCACGGTCGCCGTCGAGCGCGCGACCCTGCGGCTCGCGGGCATCACGGGTGCGGACTCCACCCACAGAGCGGGCGACGTGCCGTGGGTCAACCGCGTCGTCGACACCGTCCGCGAGCACTGCGGCCTCGAGCACGGCGTCGTCCTGCCCGCCTTCCACGCCATGCGCGAACACGATCTCGGCTCGCTCACCGACTTGGCGGAGGCGACCGCGGCCGGGCAGATCCAGTACCGCGTCCCGGAAGGCCGCGAAGCCGATCGTGCCGCGAAGGCGAGCCGGGTCGCGATCGCCAGGGGCCTGCGCACGGTCGACCGCAACCGCGCCCAGCGCGACCGGCTCGTCGGCAAGTACGGCAACCCGCCGCGACGGCCCTGGATCTACCTCATCGTCGCGACCGGCGACATCGACGAGGACGTCGTGCAGGCCGCCAGCGCCGCCCGCGCGGGCGCGGACATCATCGCGGTGATCCGCTCCACCGGGCAGTCCCTCCTGGACTACGTGCCGGAAGGCGCGACACACCACGGGTTCGCGGGCACCTACGCCACGCAGGAGAACTTCCGGATCATGCGTGCCGCCATGGACGACGTGTCCAAGGAGGTCGGCCGCTACATCCGCGTGACGAACTACGCGTCGGGCCTGTGCATGCCGGAGATCGCCGTCCTCGGCGGCCTCCAGCGCCTCGACATGATGTTGAACGACTCGATGTACGGCATCCTGTTCCGCGACATCAACCCGATCCGCACGTTCGTCGACCAGCGGTTCTCCCGGCAGGTCCACGCCCGCGCCGGCATCATCATCAACACCGGCGAGGACAACTACCTCACCACCGCCGACGCCGTGGACGCCGCGCACACCGTCACCGTGTCGCAGCTGCTCAACGAGCACTTCGCGCACGAGGCCGGCCTGCCGGACGAGCTGCTCGGCCTCGGCCACGCGTTCGAGATCAACCCGAAGGTCCCCGAGTCGTTCCGCCTCGAACTGGCGCACGCGCTGCTGGCCAGGGAGCTGTTCCCCGACGCGCCGCTCAAGTGGATGCCGCCCACGAAGCACATGACGGGCGACGTGTTCAACGGCTACCTGCTCGACGGGTTCTTCAACCTCGCCGGTGTCCTCACCGGACAGTCGATCCTGCTGGTCGGCATGATGACCGAGGCCGTGGTGACGCCGTTCCTGTCCGACCGCGACCTCGCGCTGCAGAACGTGCGGTACGTGCTCGACGCGGCCGCGGGACTGCGCGAGGACTTCCGCCCTGCGCCCGGCGGGCTCATCGTCAAGCGTGCCCACCAGGTGCTCGGCGAGGCGGTCGACCTGCTCGACCGGATCGTCCGCGACGGCCTGCTCGACGCCATCGCCGACGGCACGTTCGGACTCATGAAACGCCCGCCGGACAAGGGAAAGGGCGCCGACGGCGTGATCGAGAAGGCCGACGGCTACCGCAACCCGGCAGCCGACCTGCTGGAGACGGGGGAGACGAAATGAGCTCGGCGAACCGCGGCGCGGCGCAGCACATCCGGCCGTACGGCGACACCACCGGCGACGGCATGGTGCAGACCTCGTTCACGCTGCCCATCCCGCCCGGCCCGAAGGCCGAGGGCGCGGCCATGCAGCTGGCCAACAAGATGGGCATCGAGCCAGCCATGGTCGTGCACTCGCACGGCATCGGCGGGGAGTTCACGTTCTTCGTGGTCTACGGGTCGGTGCGCCACCTGGTGGACCTCGACGCGATCACCGTCGTCGAGCGCGAGTACCCGCTGCTGTCGCCGACGGAGGTCAACGGCGAGGTCAGGAAGATGATGCGGCGCAAGCTGGTCGTGGTCGGCGGCTGCATCGGCACCGACGCGCACACGGTCGGCATCGACGCGATCCTCAACATCAAGGGCTTCGCCGGTGAGAAGGGCCTCGAGTACTACCGCGAGCTGAAGGTGGTCAACCTCGGTGCGCAGGTCACCGTGCCGGAGCTGGTGAAGAGCGCCCGTGCGGAGAAGGCCGACGCGGTGCTGGTGTCGCAGGTCGTCACCCAGCGCGACGCGCACATCCTCAACACGCAGGAGATGTCGGCGGCGTTCCGCGAGGCCATGGGCGACCGGCGCCCGGTGCTGATCGCCGGTGGTCCCCGGTTCGACCCCATGATGGCCGGGCAGCTGGGGGTGGACCGGGTCTTCGGCCGCGGCACCACGCCGGGCGAGGTCGCGAGCTATCTCGTACACGCGATGAAGGAGAACAGGAAGGTGGCGGCGTGACTCTCGAGGTGGGTTTCTCTGTTACGCACCGGCGGTACGTGCCCTACGCGCACGCGCACTACGGCGGCAACCTGGTGGACGGCGCCTACGGGCTGGCCATGTTCGGTGACGTGGCGACCGATCTCGCCATCCACACCGACGGTGACGAGAGCCTGCTCGCCGGGTACTCGAACGTGGAGTTCCTCGCACCCATCCAGGCCGGTGACGTGGTCGAGGTGACCGCGACGGTGACCCGCGTCGGCACGCGCTCCCGCGACCTCGCGTTCGAGGCCCGGGTGCTCTGCCGCGCCGCGCCGGAACGCGGTCCGTCCGCCGCCGACGTGCTCGACCCGCCGGTGGTGGCGACGAGGGCGGCCGCGACCATCGTCGTGCCGCCGACGGCTCTCACCGCGAAATAGGAAGGCGGTCCCGTCCGGTCGGTCCTACCGTCGGCGCATGGAGACAATACGGCTGACCGGCGACGATTGGCGGCTGCTGCGCGACGTCCGGCTGGCCGCGCTCGCCGACGCGCCCCACGCCTACGGCTCGTCGCTCGCCGTCGAGGAAGGCTTCGCCGAGGACGACTGGCGGCGCCGCCTCGCGGGCGGCGGGCTGTGGGTGGTGGCGCTCGTGGACGGCGCACCCGTCGGGCTGGTGGGTGCGTACCTAACGGAACAGGACACGCCGATGATCGTGTCGATGTGGGTGCGCCCCGGTTCGCGCGGGCTCGGCGTCGGCGACTCGTTGATCACGGACGTGTTGCGGTGGGCAGCGGAAAACCGCTGGTCCCGGGTTGTGCTGCGGGTCGCGGACGGCAACGACGCGGCGCGGAGGTTGTTCCTGCGGCAGGGGTTCGAGCCGACCGGCGTGCGCGCGCCGCTGGAGAGTGACCCCGGGGTGGCCACGGAACTGCTGTCGCGTGCGATATAACGTCCATATCACGGAACCGGGTCTTGCTCCGAATGGAGCATACTGCTAGTAACACTAGCTCTGGGCCTTCGCCCCGCGGACGGAGGAGCATGGCGACCGATCTCGTCGAGGTGACGGAAATCCTCGACCACCCGCTCGACCAGGTGTGGTCACTGCTGACCGATCTCGAGGGCTACCCGAGGTTCGTCGCCGAGGTGGCCTGGTGCGAGCACCTCGGCGAGGCGGGTGCCGGGCGGTACGAGACACGTTTCGGCATCGAGCGGGGACAGGTGGCGCGCCACGAGCTCGAGATCCTCGTCAACCGGCCGCAGGAGCACCTGGTGATCGTCAGCGACCAGTGGCCCGGCGGGCACGTGTCGCTGAGGTTCGCGGCCGTCGACCGGGCGAGCACCAAGGTGCACCTGACCGTCTCGCTGCCGAACGTGGAAACCCCGATCACCGCGTCCTGGCTGCGGAAACGCGCCGCTCGCGCGTTCACGCTCGTCCACCACCACCTCGCAGGCATCCCGATCACCACCTCACGCAAGGGGATCGACCAGACCGCGAAGAGCCAGTCGCAGCTGACCGTCGCGCGGATCCTGACGAAGGCCGGTGTGCTGACGCCGGGACGGCCGGACCGGTTGCTGCGGCAGCTGAACGTGCTGGCGAGGTGGGGTGCGACCGTCGCGGGCGGCTACCGCGCGATCTGCGTGCGCTTCCCGCAGGAGCAGGCGCTCGTCGACGAGCTGGGCACGCTGACCTTCACCGAGGTGGACCAGCGCACCACCCGCCTGGCGAACGGGCTGGCGAAGCACGGGGTGCGGCAGGGGCGCCGGGTCGCGGTGATGTGCCGCAACCACGCGGGCATGGTCGAGGCGATCGTCGCGTGCGGGAAGCTCGGCGCGAGCGTGCTGCTGCTGAACACGAGCCTGTCGGCGAACCAGGTGCGGGACACGGTGATGACGCACCGGCCGGCGGCCCTCCTCGTCGACGAGGAGTTCATCTCGCTGATGCACTACCTGCCTGCTTCGCTGCCGCGCGTCCTCACCTGGGGCAACGGCCACGAGGGCGACCTCACGATCGACGGGCTGATCGAGGACGCGTCGCCAGAGCGGATCAAGGCGCCGTCGTCGCCCGGCAAGATCATCGTGCTGACCTCCGGCACCACCAGCAACCCGAAGGGCGCGCGGCGCCGCAACCCGCACGGCATCCGTACCGCGGCGGCCGTGCTGTCGCGGATCCCGTTCCAGGCAGGCGAGCGGATGATGGTGGCGGCGCCGCTGTTCCACACGTGGGGGCTCGCGGCGATACAGCTCGGCATGCCGCTGCACGCGCAGTTGGTGCTGCACCGCAAGTTCGACGCCGAGGCGACGCTGCAGGCGATCGAGGAACACCGCTGCACCACGCTGATCGCGGTGCCGATCATGCTCCAGCGCATCCTCGACCTGCCGCGCCCGGTCATCCGCAGCTACGACTTGTCGTCGTTGCGGATCGTCGCGTCCAGCGGCTCGGCGATGCCCGCGTCGCTGGTCACCGACTTCATGGCCGAGTTCGGGGACGTGCTCTACAACCTGTACGGGTCGACCGAGGTGTCATGGGCGAGCATCGCCGACCCGCAGGATCTGAAGGCCGCGCCGACGACCGCGGGCCGGTGCCCGGTCGGCACGCGGGTCGGCATCCTCGACCCGGACGGCCGCCCGGTCGCGCCCGGTGCCGTCGGCCAGATCTGCGTCGGCAACGACATGCTGTTCGAGGGGTACACGGGCGGCGGGAGCAACGCGATCTACGACGACATGATGGTCACCGGCGATCGCGGCTACATCGACGCGGACGGCAGGCTGTACGTGTCCGGCCGGGACGACGACATGATCGTCTCCGGTGGGGAGAACGTCTTTCCCCGGCCGGTCGAGGAGCTGCTGATGACGTTGCCGCAGGTCCTCGACGCGGCCGTGATCGGGGTGCCCGACCGCGAGTTCGGGCAGCGGTTCGCTGCGTACGTGGTGCCAAGACCGGGGACCGCGATCAGCCCGACGGTGGTGCGCGAGTACGTGCACGCCCACCTGTCGAGGTTCGCGGTGCCAAGGGACGTGATCTTCGTACAGGCACTACCGAGAAACGCAACAGGCAAGGTAGTCCGCCGCCGCCTGGTCATGGACTAACAGCACCCCCCACGAATCCCCGGCTCAAAACCCGCGAGTCCACGGTTCGGAACCCGCGAGTCTTCGGTTCGGAACCCGCGAGTCTTCGGTTCGGAACCCGCGAGTCCACGGTTCGGAACCCGCGAGTCTTCGGTTCGGGACGCGCGAGTCTTCGGTTCGGGACGCGCGAGTCTGCGGTTCGGGACGCGCGAGTCTGCGGTTCGGAACCCGCGAGTCTGCGGTTTTCTATCGGATCTGCCCGAGCCGCTACCGCTTGTCGATCACGCAGAAACGGTTGCCCTCGGGGTCGGCGAGCACCGTGAAGTCCGGGTCGGGCGGGTAGTCCTGCCAGTCGACGCGGGTGGCGCCGAGCCCGAGCAGCCGGTCGATCTCCTCGGCCGGGGTCGCGGTGTAGAGGTCGAGGTGCACGCGCGGCTTCTCCTGGACGGGTGTCTCGCTGAGCATGATCGAGACGTGCTGACCGACGCCGTCGGAGGGCACCAGCACCGCCCACGTCTCCTCGATCTCGTCGCGCGGCACGTAGCCGAGCGCACGGCTCCAGAACCGTGCGGCGCGCTGCACGTCGGAAGCCCCCAGGACAGTCGATCCGATTCTGAGCATGCCGCGATTCTCGTAGTACCCCGGTACTACGCGCAGGTTGGCTCCTCGGTGTGATGCCCGGCCGCCACGCCGCTCATAGCGTTGTGCCCATGAATCCATGGAACGGGGCCTCATGGCTGCCGTGACCTATCGCCGACTCGGGCTCGGTGCGACCGTGACCCTGCTGGTGGCGCTCGGCGCGCTCGACCTCGTCCAGCACTACCACACGGATCCGGCCGCCGCGTTCGCCTTCAGTGCCGTCCGCGCCGTGCCGCTGCTCTTCTACCGCAGGATGCCGCTCGAGGCATGGCTGACCGGACTGGCGGCGGCGGTCGCGCTCGCGGTGGTCTCGACCCCGGTGATGTCCGGGGAGCCGTGGCCGTGGGCCGGCACCACCACCGCGGCGCTCACCGCGCTCGGCGGGCTCGTCGCGTCCAGGGGACACCGGCGGCTCTCGGTCACCATGCTGGGGGTGCTGACCGGGCTCGGCCTGCTGCTGTGGATCTGGCCGGGCCGGGGCGACCTGACGGCGGTCGTGGTCACCTCGGCCCTGTGCGGGGCCGGGATCCTCGTCGGCGACGTCGTCCGGGCCCGCCGCAGCATCGCCGTGGAGCTGGCGGAGGAGCGACAGGTCAGCGCCGAGGAACGGGAGTTGCGGTCGGTCGTGGAGGAGCGTGCGCGGATCGCCCGTGAGCTGCACGACGTTGTCGCACACCACATGTCGGTGATCGTCGTCCAGTCGGAGACGGCCCGCTACCGGCTGACCGGCCTGCCCGACGACGCGGCCGCCGAGTTCACCGAGATCGCGCGGCTGGCCCGCGGCTCGCTATCGGAGCTACGTGGCCTGCTGTCGGCGCTACGCGACGACGGCGCCGACCCGAACCGCACCCCGCAACCGACGCTCGGGGAACTGCCCGCGCTGGTGGCACGGATCGAGGCGGCGGGAACACCGGTGACCCTGACGGTCGCCCCCGGCACCGGGGACCTGCCGCAGGTGCTGCAGCTGGCGGTGTTCCGCATCGTGCAGGAGGGCCTGTCCAACGTGGTCCGGCACGCCCCCGGCGCGAGAACCTGGGTCGACGTCACCCGCACCGATCAGACGCTCAAGGTGGCGGTGACGAACGAGCGGGCGGCAGATGGCGGCCCGCTCACGGAGAAGGAAGGCGGGCACGGGCTCGTGGGCGTTCGGGAACGGGTGACGCTGCTTGGTGGCCGGTTCGAGGTGGACCAACCGGACGGCGGCTGGCGACTGAGGGCGGAGCTGCCGCTGTGACCGAGGAGAGCAGACCGATCACCGTGGTGGTGGTCGACGACCAGGACATGGTGCGGGCCGGGTTCGCGGCACTCCTCGGTGCGCAGCCCGACATCTCCGTGGTCGGCCAGGCCAGTGACGGGCAGGCCGCCCTGGACGTGTGCGCGGCGACCACACCCGACGTGGTGCTGATGGACGTCCGCATGCCGGTCCTCGACGGGGTCGAGGCCACGAAACGCCTGGCGGACACCCCGTCGCGAGTCCTCATGCTCACGACGTTCGACATCGACGACTACGTCTACGCGGCACTGCGCGCCGGCGCGTCCGGGTTCCTGCTGAAGGACGCGACACCCGAGGAGCTGGTGGCGGCGGTGCGTGTGGTCGCGACGGGGGAGTCGCTGCTCGCGCCCGCGGTGACGAGCAGGCTGATCGCGCACTTCGCGCGTCAGCCCACGCTGGTGGGCACGCCGCCGTCGCTGGCCGGGCTCACGCCCCGGGAACGGGAGGTCCTGGTGCGGGTGGCGCGGGGCGAGTCGAACGCGGAGATCGCGGCGCGGCTGGTGCTTGCCGAGCAAACCGTGAAGACGCACGTCAGCCGCATCTTCGTCAAGCTCGGCATCCGGGACCGGGCACAGGCCGTGATGGTCGCCTACGAGACCGGGCTGGTGTCTCCCGGCGTCTTCTGAGTGGCGGTCAGCACGCGGGACAGGACCGCGTGCAGCTCCTCCAGTTCCGCCAGGTCCATGCCGAGCCGCTCCACGACCTTGTACGGGATCTTCTCGGCCTCCGCGCGCAGTGCCCGGCCCTTGTCGGTCAGGTCGACCGCCAGCGCGCGTTCGTCGCGGGCGCTGCGGGCGCGGCTGAGGTAGCCCAGCGCCTCGAGCCGCTTGAGCATGGGGGAGAGGGTCGCGGGCTCGTGACGCAGCGTCTCGCCGATGTCCCGGACCGTGCGGGGCGAGCGGTCCCACAGCGCGAGCAGCACCAGGTACTGCGGGTGCGTCAGTCCGTGTGGCTCCAGCAGTGGCCGGTAGATCGCGATGACGCCGCGCGAGGCGAGTGACAGCGCGAAGCAGACCTGCCGGTCCAGAGCCAGCGGGTCGGGGCCGAGATCGATGGGTGGCATGGTTCATAGTCCCCTAATGGTTAGTGTGCTAAATGTTAGAGTACTAACCATGCGACGTCCCAATCCCCTCCAGTGGCTGTGGTACGCGGTGGGTGGCAGGCTGCCCGAACGACTCAGGCCGTGGGTGCTGCACGACGTGACGGCGCGGACGTGGGTGTTGCGTCACGCGGCCCGCGGCGCGGTGGTGCTGTCGCCGATCGCGGCCGCCTGCCTGCTGCTTCCCGGCCCGCTTGGCCTCCGGCTGGCGATGGTGCTGCTGGTCGCCATCGTCGGTGTCTACTTCTCCCTGTCGTACGTCGACGAGAGCTGTGAACTGCGAGCAGCGAAACACGGCCACGAGCACGGCATCGCCCGCGCCACCCGGGACGCCCGCAACGAAAAGGCGGAAGAGGCAGCACAAGCCCGCTACGCAGCGCAGTACCGGAGCTAGGAAGCCTCCCCGGAACCAAGAGTGTCAGGCGCGGACCTTCACACGGATCCGACGCCGTACCCTTGCCGGGTGGTCGCACCAGCAGTCTCGCCGGATGAGCCGGCAGTGTCCGACAAAACGGACGCACGCTCGCCAGCCTGGCGAAACGTGCTCCTGCGTGTCGTGCTCGCGACCGCCGCGGGCCTGCTGATCTACTTCAGCGGCCCGCCGCGCACCCTGTGGTGGCTCGCGCCGATCGGCTTCGCCATCCTCGGCGCGGTGATCTACGGCCGCCGCGCACGGGACGGTTTCGGCTACACGCTGTGCGCGGGTCTCGGCTTCACCGTCCCGCTGCTCGCCTGGACCGGCGAGTTCGTCGGCGTGGTCGCCTGGCTGCCGCTGGCCCTCCTCGAGGCGGCGCTGATGGGCCTCGCGGGCGCGGGCATCGCCGTGGTGAGTGTCCTCCCGGCCTGGCCGGTGTGGGCGGCGCTGGTGTGGGTCACGGGGGAGTACCTGCGCTCGATCTTCCCGTTCGGCGGGTTCCCGTGGGCGCGGATCGCGTTCACGCAGCCGGACGGCATCTACCTCCCGCTGGCCTCCGTGGCGGGCACACCGCTGATCGGGCTCGCGGTCACCATGACCGGCTTCGGGCTCGCCATGCTGGTGCGCACGTCGATCCTCGATCGCCGGCCGCGCCGGATCGTCGCGCCCGCGCTGGCGTTCGTGCTGCCAGTCGTGGCGGCGTTCGGCGCGTTGCCGCTGGTCGGCACGGACGCCAACGACGGCGAGGTGACGGTCGCGGTCATCCAGGGCAACGTGCCGCGCGCGGGCCTCGACTTCAACGCCCAGCGCCGCGCGGTGCTCGACAACCACGTCGCGCGAACCGAGCAACTCGCCAGGGACATCGGCCCCGGCAAGGTCGACCTGGTGATCTGGCCCGAGAACTCCTCGGACATCGACCCCTACCGCAACCCGGACGCCTGGGCCCGCATTGACGACGCGGCCAAGGCCATCGACGCGCCGATCGCGGTCGGCTCGGTGCTGCTCGGGGACGACGGGCTGCCCCGCAACACGATGCTGCTGTGGGACCCCCAGCGCGGGCCGATCGAGCAGTACACGAAGCGGCAGCTGCAGCCGTTCGGCGAGACCATGCCGATGCGGTCGTTCTTCCGGATCTTCACCTCGGCGGTCGACCGCGCCGGGCAGTTCGTGCCGGGCGACAAGGCGACCGTGTTCGCCATGGGCGACGCCAGGGTGGGCCTCGCGACCTGCTACGAGGTCGCCTTCGACGGCGTGGTGCGGGAGTCGGCCGAGGGGGCCAACCTCCTGGCCGTGCCGACGAACAACGCCACGTTCGGCTACACGGAGATGACCTACCAGCAGCTCGCCATGGATCGCGTGCGTGCCGTTGAGCACGGGCGGGCGGTGGCGGTGGCGGCGACGAGCGGGGTCAGCGCGTTCGTCCGGCCGGACGGTTCCGTGAGCCAGTCGACCGGCATGTTCACGCCCGCGGCCCTGGTCGAGACGGTGCCGCTGCGGTCGACGACTACGCTGTCCGACCAACTGGGCCCGGCCCCGGAGTGGATCATGGTGTTCGCCGGACTCGCCGCGCTCGGCGTCGCGATCGTGGTCCGGCGGCGTGCCAGAGCAAGCAACTGACAGACGAAGCGAGGGACCGGCACGCGGGACGTGCCGGCGAGGAGGGTGACGTATGGCGGAGCAGCTCGAGCCGGTGCTCGTGGTGATCCCGACGTTCAACGAGCGGGACAACATCGAGCGAATCGTGAGCCGGCTGCGTGCGGCACTGCCGAAGGCGCACGCCTTGATCGTGGACGACGGCAGCCCGGACGGCACCGGCGACATCGCCGACCGTCTGTCCGCCGAGTCCGACGGGCACGTGCATGTCATGCACCGGACCGAGAAGAACGGTCTCGGCGCCGCCTACGTCGCCGGGTTCGCGTGGGGCTTGGAGCGCGACTACGCCGTGCTGGTGGAGATGGACGCCGACGGCTCGCACTCGCCGGAGGACCTGCCGCGCATGCTCGACGCGCTCGACGACGCCGACCTCGCGATCGGCTCCCGGTACGTGCCGGGCGGCAAGGTCGTGAACTGGCCGAAACGCAGGTACTTCCTGTCGTGGGGCGCCAACACCTACGTCCGCGTGGCGCTCGGTGCCAGGGTCAAGGACATGACCGCGGGCTTCCGCGCCTACCGCCGCGAGGCACTGCAGAAGATCCGCATCGACAACGTCGCCTCCCGCGGCTACTGCTTCCAGATCGACCTCGGCTGGCGCACGATCGAGGCCGGCTTCACGGTCGTCGAGGTGCCGATCACCTTCACCGAACGCGAGTACGGCGTGTCGAAGATGAGCAGCGACGTGATCCGTGAGGCGCTGATCCGGGTCACGAAGTGGGGCCTGCGCCGCCGCGGCAACCAGGTGAAGTCGCTGTTCTCGAAGTGACGCACGCGGTCCCCGCCCGGGGGACTGGCGCTGGGGCGACGCGTCGTCGGATGTGATGCGCTGAAGGGTCCCTTCGAGACGGTGAAAGTCTCGAAGAGACCCTTCAGCCTCGCGGGTTCCGAACCCCCAACTCGCGGGTTCCGAACCGTGGACTCGCGGGTTCCGAACCCCCAACTCGCGGGTTCCGAACCGTGGACTCGCGGGTTCCGAACCGTGGACTCGCGGGTTCCGAACCGTGGACTCGCGGGGTCCGAACCCCCAGGTGGTTGTCAGCAGTACAGGTTGCCGCCTGCTGGGACGCCCAGGATGCCGACGAAACGGTTGTAGTTGTCGACCCGGCTCTGGACCTGGCCCGGGTTGCCGCCGTTGCATTCCAGTGAGCCGTTGATGCTGCGGATCGTCTCGCCGAAACCGCGTTGGTTCACCATGGCGTCGTGCGGGGTCATGGTGCCTGGGCCGTTCTGGGTCATCCAGTACCAGAGCGCGGACTTCCACGCGACGGCCGCGTCGTTCTGGACCAGCCACGGGTTGCCGAGCAGGTCGATGCCCAGGTAGTCACCGGCCGCCTTGTAGTTGAAGTTCCAGCTCAGCTGGATCGGGCCGCGGCCGTAGTACGCGGCCTGCCCCGCCGGGCAGCCGTAGGGCTGGCTCCAGTCGCAGTAGTGCGGGTAGTTGGCCTCGTTCTGCTCGACGATGTGCACGAGACCGCCGGTCTCGTGGGACGCGTTCGCGAGGAACGCCGCCGCCTCCTGCTTCGCGATGGTGTCGCCGCCCGCGGCCGCGAACGCGGGGAACGCGTCCAGCGCCGTGGTCAGGCCGTTGTAGGTGTAGAAGGGGTTCCTGTTCGGGAACATCTGGTTGAACTGGGCCTCGGACACGACGAACGCGCGTTTCGCGCCGCTCGTGTCCTGGCCCGGGGTGGCCGTCGCCTGGGACGACGCCATGGTGAGCGCCACCCCGACGGCGAACAGGGTCGCCAGTAGCCGCTTCATGGTCACTCCTCGATGCAGGGTAATTCCGGAGTGTCACCACCATGACGCATTGGTCCAGACCAGTCAAGGGGTGGGTCGCCCTGCCGGAGCGTGGGTTCCTGGCCGAATGACCCGGCCCGCGGCCGCACGACTCGATGCCCGTCAAGGACTACGAAGCGGTGAACACGCCGAATGCCACATCGGGCGTCCCGATGTGGCATTCAGTGTGGGAGGGCTCAGGCGGACCGGCTGCGGCGAACCTTCAGTTCCTGCAGCCGTTCGGTCAGCAGGTCTTCCAGCTCGGGAATGGTCCGGCGTTCGAGGAGCATGTCCCAGTGAGTGCGCGGAGGCTTGACCTTCTTGGTCTCCGGCTCGGTGCCGTCGATCAGCTTCGACACGGTGCCGTGCAGACGGCACTCCCACATCGCGGGAACATCGGCGTCGTCGGAGAAGGGAACCTCGAACTCGTGCTCCTTCGGGCATGCGTAGCGGATCGTCCGCCGAGGCGCGAGGTCGTGGTTACGATCTGTCTCGTAGCTGACCGCGCCAAGTCGGCTTCCACGGAGTACACGGTCGGCCATGGCGACGTCCTTTCGTTCGGCTGGAGCTCCCAGCTGCAGCCAGGGTGGTGCTCACCAAGAGCAACGCCCGAGTGCGGTGAAACGTTCCCGCCCGCCGCGCCCGGTCGCTCAGGGTGACCTGCGGCAACCCCTGCTTCTATAGCTTCCACCGTAGCGGTACGCCGTAAACGTGTTCGTGACGCTACACTCGTCAGGTTGCCGAATGATGTCGCCCACTTGGGGGTAAGTGTTGCCCAGGATGGCCGGTCAGGCCAGGCTGAGCTGCCCTCGTCCCGCGACGGCCGGCCCGAGATCACCCACACGAAAGTGTCGCCGACACAGAACTTGATAACGCACGGTAGTTGTCGGGGTGGAATCCGGTAATTCACGGTCCGTATCCGCGACGAGCACTGTGTCGCCGGCGCGGATGACCACGCCGTCCGCGACCCTGGCGTTGAACCGGGCGGGCAGCCCGCACCAGCAGAGCACGTCGACCTGGACCGGCTCCAGGTCGTCGGCGAGCTCGAACAGCCGGCGCGAACCGGGGAACAGGCGGCTGCGGAAGTCGGTGGCGATGCCGAAGCAGTACACGTCGACCTGCACGTCGTCGGACAGCTCCGCCAGCTGGTCCACCTGCGCGGGGGTGAGGAACTGGGCCTCGTCGACTATCACGTAGTCCACCCGCTGGCCCTCGGCCCATCGGCCGCGGACCAGCTCGCGCAGGTCGACCTCGCCGTGCACCTCCATCGCCTGGCGGGTGATGCCGATGCGGCTGGTGATCTGCGGCTTGCCGGAACGGTCGTGGTGGACGAGCACGAGGCCCTTGCGACCCTGTCTGGCCTGATTGTGGTCGACCTGCAACGCGAGCGTCGACTTCCCGCAGTCCATCGGTCCGTAGTAGAACCGCAGGTGCCCCACCACGGGCACGGCCCGCCGCGATCCGGCGGCGGGCACCGAGGAGAGCGCGTCGGTCGGGTCACTGAGCTGAGGCGGCATGGGCTCCACGGCAGGTGACCCTATCTCCACCTGGGTCCGTGGCATGGGACCCGAGGTGCACGGGTATCCACGGCGGTGTCAGCCGCTCCGGTGAAAGGTGTCGAATGTCCGACCTTCCCCTGTCCCAGCTGTTCGACCGGGCACGTGACGAGGCTGCCGACGGAGTCGCCTGGCTCACCGGCCGCACGGCTGGTCTCCTCGACGACACGGCCGCCGTCCTGGCCGACGTGTCGGACTCGGCGGCACTCACCGCGGCGCGCGTGAGCGGCCAGGCGGGCGAGGCCGCGGGCCGCTACGCCGCTCAGGCGTGCGGCTGGCTCGCCGACCAGGTCAGCGGCTTCGGCGAACGCGTGACCGCCCGCGTCGACGGCTGACTCCCACGGCCCACGCGGCCTTCTGGTGCGATCGCGGTCACAGCTGGTTGAACCTCACACCTGTGTCAGGTTCGACCGCGGGGTGGTCGGCGGCCTGCTGCTCGACCGGGGTGGTCCCGGCGCGCTGCCGTGGAGTGCGCCGGTGCTGATGCCGCTCGTGCTGGCCGTCGTGGTCGCCGCGCGCGGGCGCGCGTTCCCGTCAGGTCGCGCCGACCACCAGCGAGACGCCGAGGGCGGCCATCGTGGCGGCCACCAGGCCGTCCAGCACACGCCATGACGACGGCCGCGCGAAGAAGCCGGTCAGCAGGCGCGCGCCGAAGCCCAGTGCCGCGAACCAGCACAGGCTCGCGAGCGTGGCGCCCGCGCCGAACGCCCACCGCAGGTCGCCGCGATGGGCGGCCACGGTGCCCAGCAACAGCACGGTGTCCAGGTACACGTGCGGGTTCAGCCACGTCAGCGCCAGGCACGTGAACACGACCCGGCGCGCGGACCCCGTCGGCGCGCCGGTGACGTTCATGGCCGACGGGCGGAACGCCCTTCGCGCCGCGAGAAATCCGTAGCACAGCAGGAAAGCGCCGCCGATGATCCCGACGATCGTCAGCACCCGCGGGTACGCCGCCACCACCGCGCCGACGCCGCCGACCCCGAGCGCGATCAACGCCGCGTCCGACAGCGCGCAGATCGCGACCACGGCGAGCACCCCGTCCCGGCGGATGCCCTGCCGCAGCACGAACGCGTTCTGCGCGCCGATGGCCACGATCAGGGACAGGCCGGTGCCGAACCCGGCGGCCGCCGCGAACAGGGCGTCTCTCATGAACCCGAGGCTAGGTGCGGAGCTACCAACAGTACAGCTAAGGATTCTTACGTAACATTAGCGATCGTGATGACAGATCTGCCCCTCGACCAGGTCCGGACGTTGCTGGCCGTGGCCGACGAGGGCACGTTCGACGCGGCGGCGGCCGTGCTGCACGTGACGCCGTCCGCGGTGAGCCAGCGAGTGAAGGCGCTCGAGAAGCGCACCGGCAGCGTGCTGGTGACCAGGACGAAACCGGCACGGCTCACCGAGTCGGGGCAGGTCGTCGTACGGTTCGCGCGACGGCTCGCGGCGCTCGAACGGGACGCCCGTGCCGAGCTGGGCATGAGCGGTGCCGGTGAGCCGGTCCGGCTGCCGATCGCGGTCAACGCGGATTCGCTCGCGACGTGGTTCCTGCCCGCGCTCACGCGGGTGCCGACGGACCCGCCCGTCTGTTTCGAGTTGCACCGCGAAGACCAGGACCACACGACGACGTTGCTGCGGGACGGCACGGTGATGGCCGCGGTCACGTCGTCGTCGGCACCGGTGCAGGGCTGTTCGGTGCGCCCGCTCGGCGGCCTGCGGTACCTGCCATCGGCGACCCCGGCGTTCGCGGCGCGGTGGTTCACCGGGTCGTTCGCCGAGGACCTGGCGCGGGCGCCGGTGGTGGTGTACGACCGGCGGGATGACCTCCAGGACAGGTTCGTGCGCGCGGTGAGCGGCCGCGACGCGAGCACGTTGCGGCACCACATCCCGGCGTCCGAGTCGTTCGCGGACGCGGTCACGGCGGGGCTGGGGTGGGGGATGGTGCCGGAGGTGCAGGCCGAGCCCCGGCTGCGGGCGGGCGCGCTGGTGACGCTCGCCGACCGGCCCGAACCCCCAACTCGCGGGTCCCGAACCGAAGACTCGCGGGTCCCGAACCGTGGACTCGCGGGTTCTGAACCGTCGATGGACGTACCGCTGTATTGGCAACAGTGGAAACTCGACTCGCCGATCCTGTCCTCGGTGGCCGACGCCGTCGTGGCAATGGCCGCCACCTCGTTGCGGAGGACGGTCATGGAGGTGCTCTGAGTCAGCAGTCCTTCGCGTAGCGGCAGGCGACCACCGATGGTCGTTCCACCGGATGGCCTTCGGCCAGGGACCAGGCCAGGCGGATGTACTGGGCGTGGGTCCACGCGAGCGGGGTCGCCGACGTCGTGGCGGTGCCCGGGCGGATGCCGGGTGGTGCCGCGTTGTCCCACACCTGTTCGGGGAGCATGAGGCCGCTGTTCGCCGTCGCGGCGATGGTCGACAGGCGGGTGCGGGCCGCGGCCGGGTCGCCTGCCAGCAGCTCGTACTCGCCGCGTTCGCCCGCGAAGATCGGCCACAGGCGGCCGTAGGTGCGGGTCGGGGCCGGCCAGTTCACGTTCCACGGGCCGCCGTCCGCCTGCTCGCCGTAACCGTCGCTGGTGAAGCGGTGCCACAGCCGGCCGGCGGGGGTGTCTTCGCCGAGTTCCTTGTCCACCACCGCGATCGTGTTGCGGATGACCGGGTCGTCGGCCGGGCGGAGGCCGAGGCGGACCAGCTCCAGGAAGCTCGGGTCGACGACCGTGCGCTGGTCGACCTCGCCGACGTTGTTGTCGCCCAGGTTGTACGTCGTGCCCGCGTTGGGGTTGCCGTCCTTCGTCAGGCGCAGGTAGTACGGGTCGGGGGACAGCGGGCCCGTCTCGGTGACGGTCCACTCCTCGACCTTCGCCGCCCACTCGTCGGCGATCGCCAGGTAGCGTTCGGCGGTCTCCGTGTCGCCCGCGCGGGTCAGCAGGTCGGCCAGGCACACGAGGCCCGCGATCTCCGACGCGATCGTCGCGGGGGAGTAGCCGCTCTGGTTCTCCCAGCGTTCCTGTTCGGTGAAGGGGGCGTCCGGGTAGTTCACCATGAACTCGGCCGCGCGCCTGAGATCGTCCAATGTGGACTCGTCGGTCCGGTCAAGCAGCCAGGCGAGCAGCATCGGCGCCGCGGTCTCGTCGAGTTGCACGCTCGTCCAGTACGGCTCGCCCGTGACCCTCGTGTTCTGTGCCAGGTGGCCGTCCGGTTGCTGCTGGACGTTCAGCATGTAGTCCAGGGATCGGTTGGCGCCGTCGGTGTCACCGGCGGCCAGCAGGCCGGTCGCTATCTGGTACAGGTCGCGGGGCCACACCAGCGCGTAGGAGCCGAACTCCGGCGCGATCTCCCGGTCGAAGCCGAACGCCCACGGGAAGCCCGGCGCCGCGATGTACGCGCCAGGGTGGAGCTTGTCCTCCGACGCCGCCAGCACCAGCAGTGAGCTGCGGTACACGGCACGTTCGTGGCGGGAGCCCAGCCGCGGCGTGCGCAGGCCGGAAACGTAGTCCTGCCAACCCTTCGCGTACCTCGCGGCCACCTTCGCGAAGCCTGTCGACAGTGACGCGCGGGCCGTGGTCACCGCGGACTGCCGGGTCGGGCCGAAGCCGAGGGCGAGGGTGTCGTGCCGGTGCCGCTTGCCGTCCACGCGCAGCTCGCCGGTCTGCACCACGTTGCCGGGGCCCGCTTTCGGATACCGCCAGTCCATGCGGTGGTCGGCAAGGTCGGTCCAGCCGTCGCTCGTGCCGAGGTAGCCCGTCGACGTCGCCGAGAAACCACGCCCCGCCACCAGGGCCGACGCCGCCGCGCCGTCCGAGGCGACCAGCGCGTCGCCGCTCGAGCCGGTGTCGTCGCCGCCCTCGCGGGACAGCGCCGGGTCGTACATGGCGTACACCCGCAGCGACTCGCGGGACCGGAAGTCGAGGTCCACCAACACCGTCGCACGCCGAGGGTCGGTGACGTAGGTGGTCACGGCGGTCCAGCCGGTGCCGTGGGCGGTCTGGCGGAAGGTCAGGTCGCCGACCTGCTCGGTGCGGCCGCGCACCGGCTCGGTGAACGACTTGCCGTCGGTCACCACGAGCTGCAGCTCCCGCACCGCGGGGGTGCTGAGGTCGGGATAGAAGACCTCGGTCATCCGGCCGCCGCCGAGGGTGAACCAGACGGGGCTCGCCGTGCCGCTGTTGGCTGTGCCGAAGCCTTGTTTGTCGGCGGGCTGGTACACGGCGGGTTCGCCGGGTCCGCCTGGCGCGTCACCTCCCGGGACAGCCGCCGTCGTCGTCGCAACCATCGCCATCACCGATAACAGCACTGTCGTCCGCACGTGTCCACCGTGCCGCACGCGCGGGTGATCCGCATGACGAACGAACGGAAACCGTGCGAAAACCGTGTGGACAAGGCAAGATGCGACACCATGGCAGCCGGAAGACAGGTGAAACGCGCGACGATCGCGGTGGCCGGAGTGGTCGTGCTCCTGATCGGGATCGCGTTGCTGGTCCTGCCGGGGCCCGGCCTGCTGCTGGTGCTCGCCGGCCTGTTGATCCTCTCGTCGGAGTTCCCGGCGCTCGAGAAGCATGTCGACCCGGTGCGGGACCGCGCGATGAAGGCGGCGGAGGACAGCGTGTCGTCACCGCTGCGGATCGCCGGGTCGGTGATCGTCGGGCTGGGGCTCATCGCGGGCGGGATCATCTGGGGGCTGCGGGTGTTCTCGTGGCTGCCGTTGGCCGGGTGGAGCACCGGATCGAGCCTGATCCTGTCCGGGATCGTGTTGTTCGCGCTGCTGGGGTGGTCGTACCGGAAGGTCAGAGCACGGCGTCGGTGAGGTGTTCGCCGCGAGACCGGCATGGCACGGCCCCCTGCGCTCCGGGAGCGCAGGGGGCCGTTTTGTTCATTCAGCTGGTCAGCTCGCGCCGCCCGGCTGGACGACGCCGTTGACCGTCAGGGTGTACGGCGCGTACTGGTTGACGAGCTCGGTCGGCTCGTCGTACGCGACCACCGCGACGACCTTCGGGAACGGGGTCAGGAGCAGCAGCTGCAGCCAGCCGAGCTTGACCTTGTTCTTGCCATCGGCCTCGAGCTGCAACGCGACCTGGTTGCGCTCGTCGTACGCGATCAGGCGCACGTTCCAGTTGTCCACCGGGAACGGCTTGATCTCGGTCGGCGAGTCGAACGGCTCCAGCGAGGCGCCGTCGCTGACGGCCGTGCCGCCGACGGTGATGTCGTCGACCTTCAGACCGCCCTCGTTGACGCCGCCGTCGCTGATGTACTGGAAACCGACCAGCACCGTCTGGCCCGCGTACGCGGAAAGGTCGAACGAGTGCGGCTCGAAACCGTCGGTGGTCCCGTTGAGCGACGGGCCCTGCGGACCGGGAACCGTCTTGTCACCGTCGATCGCCGTGTAGGTCGCGCCGCCGTCGGTGGACACGACCACGTAGCCGTAGTCGTAGCCGAGCTCGGCGCCGTACTTCGCCTCGAAGCGCAGCGTCGGGTCGGTCGTCGGCACCGCGACGGACGTCACCGCGGTGGCGTTGATGTTGTTGGCGTTGCCCGACCACAGCACCGGGTCACCGGCGCTGTCCGGGTCGTCGTTGACGATCGTCCACTCGAGCGGGATCGACGGCAGCGACGCAGCACCGTCGAACGACAGCGACCGCAGGTCCTTGCCCTTCAGCACCGTGCCGTCCGCCTTCTGCAACGGCACGAAGTCGGCGCCGTTCGGCGCGGCCCCCGGGTCGTCGTAGGACTGCGGGTTGGCCAGGTTCACCGTCGAGCGCAGGCTCGGCGAGGTCACCCGCTTCTTCGGCACACCGAGCATGATGCCGCGGTTCGAGTCGCCGACGATCTTGTCCAGCAGCGTCGCCGACTGGTAGTCGTGCAGCACGTCGTACATGTCGGAAACACCCTCGGCCTCGAGCGCCGCGTCGAGGCTGGCCAGCCCCTGGTGCTCGCCGTCGCGGTGCAGGCGCGACATGAAGTCGGTGCCGTACCGGTCGGAGAGGAACTGCATGACCGAGTACGCGTTGCCGTAGTCCGCGAGCACCGCGTTCGGGTTGCCCTCACCCCACAGGTTCAGCGAGTTCTCCGCACCACCGCAGTCCCTCGGGTTCGTGTTGTACGGCGTCTGGACCGTGCCGAAACCCTGGTAGCAGTAGATGTGGCTGTCGCCGCCCTTGTCGAACACGGTCAGGCGCGGGTCGACGTAGCCGACCAGCGTCTGGGCGTAGTCCGAGAGGCCCTCGTTGACCCAGTTCCCCTCGAAGGGGTCGGTGTAGTACATGAGCAGGTGCTGCCACTCGTGCGCGAACGTGCCCTCGTACAGGCGCGGGCGGGCCGGGCGGCTGGTGCACAGGTCGGCCGTCGGTTCGTCGGCGGGCTCGGCACCGGTGCGGTGCGCCCAGTCGAACGCGTCGATGGTCATCACGTTCCGGTCGACCAGCTCGTTGAACTGGGCCGAGAAGAAGCCGGCGATGTAGGTCGGCGCCGCAGGGAACGTGTAGTAGTTGTCGTCACGCACGTTGTCGATCAGCGCGACGGTGTTGTCACCGTCGCCGGAGAAGTCGAGGCCTTCCAGCGCGGGGTCGACGTTGGTGCCGTCCCGGTCGGGCGGCGTGGAGAAGGACGCCGTCTCCTTGGGGAACATGTTCGTGTCGAACTGGGTGACGAGATCGGCGACCTGGGCGTCCGTGACGTCGGTCGTCCCCGCGATCTGGTTGCGGCAGTCGCCTGCGGGGAAGGACGTGTCGTTCGCGACCCAGACCTCGATCTTGTCGCCGGCACCGCGGAGCGTGTACTCCTTGAGGTACAACTGGCCCTCGGCGTCGTCCAGCGCGAGCCACGGCCGGACGGTGCCGACCGGCGGGGTGACCCCGGCGGCCGCGGCCCGCTTGGCGCTTGGCTGGTAGCTGGCCGGCACGTTCACCGGCTTGCCGTTGAGCGTGAAGTCCTTGCGGGTCAGCTCACGGGTGTCGTCGGCAGGCGGCGCCGCGGTCGGCGCCCCTGCCGCCGCCGAGGCGGGCAGCACCTGGAGAAGTGGCACCACGAGCAAGGCGGCCGCGGCCGAGACTAATCGGCGTCGTCGCATGGAAACCCTTTCGATATGCGCGTCCGCCGTGGTTGTGCCCACGAGCGGGCACGTTGTACATGCCCCCGTACCTCGTCTTCTCGGTTTGGGGGCACCGGGTGTTTCACGTGCGAGAGGTGGAGTTTTTCCCGGTTAACAGCCTGCGGGTGATCAACTGGCTACCGGTCGTGGCATCGGTGGTTGTGGTGTGGTTCCACCGGTTCGTCCGCACGCGCGTCCGGAAACCGGTTGATCACACCCGGTAATGTCGGTGGGGCGCTGGCATCGGCAACGCTGGGGGTGTTGCCGATGCCAGCGGTCAGCATTGCCCGCGTCCTGCCGCCGCACCAGCGGGTACTGTGGGGAAGCCGCGGTTGGCGCCGTGCTCCGCCCCGCCGCAACCGATCAGCCTGGTCGGGCAGCATCGGCGATCACGGTGTGTGAGCCGTGAGCGTGGAGCCAATCCCGCCTAATGGGAAGTACGGGAATTACCGGACTCGTTCGGCTGTAGGTGTCCGGTCGAGTCGTGCTGCACGCTCGGGGTCGTCGTCCTTCCCACCCCTGCTGGAGGCAGCGACTCATGCGTACATTCCTCGTCTCACTGACAGCGGGCGCGCTCGTCGCGTTCGCCGCACCGGCGGCCGCGGCGCCGCCGTCCGTGCTTGCCGCGCCGGACATCCCCGTCGCGAACGTGCAGGCGCACCTGAACCAGTTCCAGTCGATCGCGACGAGCAACGGTGGAAACCGCGCGCACGGCAGACCCGGGTACCGCGCGTCGATCGACTACGTCCAGGGCAGGCTGAACGCGGCCGGTTACACGACCTCGTTGCAGTCGTTCACCTCCGGCGGTGCCACCGGGTGGAACCTGATCGCGGAGTGGCCGCGCGGCGACGCCAACAACGTGATCATGGCAGGCGGGCACCTCGACGGCGTCACCGCGGGGCCCGGCATCAACGACAACGGCTCGGGTTCCGCCGCGCTGCTGGAGATCGCGCTGACCATCGCGAGCCAGAACCTCGACCCAGCCAAGCGGATCCGGTTCGGCTGGTGGGGTGCGGAGGAACGCGGCCTGATCGGGTCGACGTACTACGTGAACAACCTGCCGTCCGCAGAGCGGTCGCGCATCAAGGGCTACGTCAACTTCGACATGATCGGCTCGCCGAACCCGGGCTACTTCGTCTACTCGGCCAGCGGGCAGCCATCGGGATCCCTTGCGCTGCAACAGGTTCTGCAGGCGCCGTTCGCGACGATGGGTGTGCCGACCGAGCTGACCTCGGTCGGTGGCCGGTCCGACCACGCCGCGTTCGCGAACGTCGGCATCCCGGTCGGTGGCCTGTTCACCGGTGCGGAGGTGACGAAGACCTCGTCGCAGGCTGCGAAGTGGGGCGGCACCGCGGGGCAGGCGTTCGACCGCTGCTACCACGCGTCGTGCGACACCACGAGCAACATCAACGTGACCGCGCTGGACCGCAACACCGACGCGATCGCCTACGCCATCTGGACGTTGTCGGCGGGCACGACGCCACCGACCGGCCCGCGCTTCGAGAACACCACGGACGTGGCGATTCCCGATCAGTCCACAGTGGAAAGCCCGATCGCGGTGACGGGTGTCGCCGGGAACGCGCCTGCCGGTCTCCAGGTGACCGTCGACATCAGGCACACCTACATCGGTGACCTCGTCGTGGACGTGCTGGCGCCGGACGGCAGCGTGTACAACCTGCACAACCGGTCGGGTGGCAGCACGGACAACATCGCGACGACGTACACGGTCAACGCGTCCAGCGAGGTCGCGAACGGCACGTGGCGCCTGCGCGTCCGTGACGCCGCGGCACAGGACACCGGCACGATCAACGCGTGGAGCCTGCAGTTCTGAGGTGACTCCGGGCGTTCAGGAAGTCCTGGCCTCGTAGACGGCGGCGGCGACAGCCAGGTCCTCCCAGGCCATGCCGACGCTCTTGAACACGCGCGGGCGGTCGTCCGCCACGGTGGCCTCGTGCCGGACGAGCGCCGCGAGTGGGATCAGGTCGGTCGTCCCGGCGAGGATCACGTCGCCCGCTTCGCGGCGGGCGGTGGGGATCGACTCGACGACGACCGTCTCCATCAGTTCCGCGGGTAGCTCGCGGGCGTCCGGTTCGTGGGAGCCGACCGCCACGACCGTCGTGTGTGGACGGAGCAGGCCTGCGGCGAACAGGGGAGTGCTGGCCGTCGTCGCGCAACAGACGATGTCCGCGTCCCGGATCGGGGCCGGATCGTCGGCGCGGCCCAGCATTGTCGTATGGGTTACCTCGCGGATGGCCTTGATCGCCGCCACGTGGCCATGTGCCTGCGGGCCGTTGCCGAAGACCACGAGCCGGGCGGGGGACCTCGGCGCAAGGTGGTCCACCGCGAGTGCGGACACCGCCGGGGTGCGGAGGGTGGTCAGGGCCGGGCCGTCCAACAGCGCGACCGGAGCGAGCGTCGCGGCGTCCATCAGCACGTACACGCCCTTGATCCGAGGGGTGCCCTCGTTCACGACCGTCCCCAGTTTCACGCCGGTGTACCGCGTCCCGGAGGACGGCATCAGCAGCAGTTGGCCCGAGGGCACCGGGACGACCGTCCTGGCCGGGTCGGCGTCCACGTCGAGGCCGTCCAGCAGTGCTTCGCGCAGCGCGTGGACGGCTCCGGCGTAGGTCAGGGCCATGACTGTGTCGTGATCGAGGAACGGCAGCACCCCCGCACCGTAGTCAGGACGCGTTCCAGCGTTCCTTGGTCTGGTAGGCCCAGAAGATGGCGAACAGGATGATGAGCGCCGCCTCCACGACCAGGATCCCGTGTTCCCAGCCGGTGATCAGGGTGATCGCCACGATGACCACGCTGCTGGCGACCATGAGCGCCGCGATCACCAGGTAACCGGGCGCCCACTTCCTCTCGCCAGGCTGCTCCTCGGCCTGTCGGCGGGAGTTCAGGATGACCACGACGACGATGCAGGCGAACAGCGTGATCGCCGCGGTGTAGTGGGCGTTGCGGTCGAAGGCGGCGCGGTCGAGGACGAACCAGCCGACGCCGCCGAGGAAGATCACCACGGCCGCGATCATGCCGAGGCGCTGCGCGGTGGTCGGCGGGGTCGCGTCCTGACCCCGCAGCGTGAATGCCCCCGCGACGAGCGCGATGATGCCCGCGACGAACAGGGCGAGGACATTGTTCTGGATGTTCTCCGGCGCGGCGGACAAGGCCTCCCCGACCGACCGGCAGCCACCCGGGCCCGGCGTCGGCACCAGCGCGACGACCGGCGCGAGCATGCCGCCCAGGTTCATCAGGGTGTCCTCCCAGTCGGTGGTGCCCCGCAGGGCGATCATGCACACCCCGATGGTGATGAGCGCACCGACGAAGATCGACTGGACCGGCGTGTAGTAGTACGCGCTGATGGAACCCTGCAGGCAACCCGACTTCGTGTTCACCCATTCGATGATCACCGAAGCGATGAGCATGACGATCACGGCGATCATCGAGATCCGCAGGTAGCGATACGTTTTGACGGCGAATGAATCCATCATGCAACCCCAAAAGGGACATTTCGCATCGGATGAGTGGGGACGCCATGGCTCTACCGGGGAAATCGCCCCCGGCCTCGGTCTTGTTGCGCCCCGCACCGGCACGCGTGCGAGGTGTTATGTCACCGTGACTACCGAACGTCACGCCGACTGCGCTGAGTAGCGCAATTTTTCGACGAATCAGCGCAAGTATCTATCAGTTCAATGTGATCTGGGTTACGGTCCCGCCGTGACTTGGACACGGACGTGGTTGGTGGTCGGAGCGGTCGTCGCTCTGGGTGTGGGCGACGGGGTCGCCGCGGCTGAGCGGCCGAAGGCGGAGCCGGTCGTCACGCGGGCCGGGCTCGCGCCGCAGCTGGTCGATGGCAGGGGCGCGGACGTCCCGTTCCTGGAGCAGGAGGCCGAGAACGCGGCCACCGACGGCACGGTCATCGGGCCCGACCGCACCGCATACACGCTGCCCGCCGAGGCGTCCGGCCGCACCGCGGTCCGGCTCCTGCCCGGCCGGCACGTCGAGTTCACGCTGCCAGCCGACGCGAACGCGATCACCGTCCGGTACAGCATCCCGGACGCGCGCGACGGTGGCGGCATCACCGCGCCGCTCGAGGTCTCGGTGAACGGCAAGCGCCGCGCGACGATGACGCTGACCTCGCAGTACGCGTGGCTCTACAACCAGTACCCGTTCTCCAACGACCCCGGCGCCGACCTGCTGCACCCGGACTGGTGGATCACCGAGTGCGCCTGCGTGCCGTCGCAGACGAACCCGCCGCCCGTGATCTCGAAACCCTTCCGCCCCAGTCACTTCTACGACGAAGCGCGGCTGCGGCTCGACCGCACCTATCGCGCCGGTGACACCGTCCGGCTCACGGCGGGCAACCGCGCAGAGTGGACGGTGATCGACCTGCTCGACTCCGAGCTGGTCGGGCGGCCGCACGTCGAGAAGAGGGCGCTCGACGTCCGGCTGTTCGGCGCCGACCCCACGGGCCGCCGCGACGCCGCGCCCGCGATCGAGCACGCCATCGCGCTGGCCCGGTTCCTGAACGTGCCCGTGTACCTGCCGCCGGGCACGTTCCAGGTCAACCGGCACATCGTCGTGGACGACGTGACGATCACCGGCGCCGGCAACTGGCACACGGTCGTGAAGGGCAGGGAGGTCGCGCTCGACCCGCCCGCGCCGGACGGGTCCGCGCACACCGGCGTCGGGTTCTACGGACGGGCGGCGCAGGACGGCGGCTCGCGGAACGTGCACCTGTCCGGGTTCACCATCGAGGGCGACGTCCGCGAACGCATCGACACCGACCAGGTCAACGGCATCGGCGGCGCGATGAGCGACTCCACGATCCGCGGCATGCACATCCACCACACCAAGGTCGGCCTGTGGTTCGACGGGCCGATGTCGAACACCGTGATCGAGGACAACGTGCTCACCGACCAGGTCGCGGACGCGCTGAACTTCCACACCGGCGTCACGGACTCGGTGGTGCGGAACAACTTCGTGCGCAACACCGGCGACGACGGGCTCGCCATGTGGGCCGAGCACGAGCAGAACGCACGCAACACCTTCGACCACAACACGGTGCAGACCCCGGTGCTGGCCAACGGGATCGCGCTGTACGGCGGCACCGACAACACGGTGTCGCACAACCTGGTCGCCGACCCGGTCCGGGAGGGCAGCGGCATCCACGTCGGCTCGCGGTTCGGCGCGGAGCCGTTCACCGGGCACGTGCGGATCACGGACAACACCACCGTCCGGGCCGGCACCTACGAGCTGAACTGGAACATCGGCCTCGGCGCGATCTGGTTCTACGCGCTGGACCGGGACATCGACGCGGACATCCAGGCGGTCGGCAACCACTTCCTGGACAACACCTACAACGCGATCATGTTCGTGAGCGACTGGCCGGTGAAGGACCTCTACGCGATCCGCGGCGTGCGCTTCGCGGACACCAGGGTCGATGGCACGGGCACCTCGGTGCTGAGTGCCCGCGTGATGGGTGACGCGACGTTCGAGAACACCGACGCGCGCAACGTCGGCGCCGTGGGCGTGAACAACTGCGGCTCGTTCAACTTCCCGGCGACGGGCTCGGAGTTCACCGTCACCGACGCGGGTGGCAACGACGGCGGCTGGCTCGCGCCGTGGATGCTGCCGAACACCATCACCTGCGACGACCGGCCGCAGGTGGTGCCGCCACCGGCACCGTCTGCGTGGTGAGGTAGAAACGGCGGGTGTTCGAGACCTACCTGCTGCCGGTCAGGACCGCGCTGACGGTGTTTCCGCTGATCGCGCTGATCGTGATGCTCCCGGTCGCGGTGGTCACGTACCGTCGCCGCGGCCGGGCAGGCGGGTGGACGACGCTCGTCTTCTACTGCTTTCTGTTCTATCTGCTCGCGGCGCTGATGCAGACGATCGTCCCGCTGCCCGCCAACCCGGGGGAGTACTGCGCGGAGCAGACGTACGCCTCGACGCCGCAGCTGCGGCCGTTCTACTTCGTCGACGTCCTGGAGACCCGGGCCGGGGTCTCCGGCACGTGGCTCAACCCGGCGCTGTGGAGCACCGCGCTGAACGTGGCGCTGCTGGCGCCGCTCGGCTTCTTCCTGCGGTACCTGGCCGGCACCCGGTTCATGGCGGCGGCCGCGCTCGGGTTCGGCACCTCGCTGTTCTTCGAGCTGACCCAGCTGACCGGTGTGTGGTTCATCTACCCGTGCGCGTACCGCCTGTTCAGCGTGGACGACCTGATCCTCAACACGGTGGGCGCGGTGCTGGGCTGGCTCGTGGCGGGCCCGCTGATCCGCATGCTGCCGGACCTCGACCCGGAACGGGACCGCCGCCGCTACGCCACGCGGGTTACGGCGAGCCGTCGCCTGCTGGCGCTGCTGACGGACATGGTGGCGTTCGGTGTGCTGCTGGTGCTCGTGCTTGGCCTGGTGAAGCTGTTCGGCATCGACGTCTCCCGCGGGTGGGTCGTCGTGGTGCTGGCGGTCGGTTACTTCTGGGTGGTGCCCGTGCTGACCGACACCACGGTGGGCAAACGCGCCATGTTGCTGCGGGTGGCACGCACGGACGGCCACCGGGCGGGTCCGCTGGGGTGGCTGGTGCGCAACGGGGTGCTGTTCTCGCCGCTGTGGCTGGCGTGGCTCGGTCTTTCGGTGGACGACTGGGACTTTTTCAGTGCGCCGCAACAACTCCTGATCCCGATCTGCTCGCTGGCGTCGCTGTTCGTGGTCGGCGTCTGGGCCCCGCTGGCCGTCTTCTTCGGCGACGAGCCCGCTCCGTACGAACGCCTGTCCCGCACACAGAACGTGGCGGTCGTGCCTGCCGGGGAGAACCCGGAGACCGTCCCCGCCTCCGCCTGATCAGCCCATCGTCCATGGATACGGCGTTGTCCGACCTGGTTGCCACAATAAGCTATTGACTATATAGATGTCCAATTCTATTGGGTGCAGGGGCGCGGGGGGAGACCCGGACCGGCGACCAACCCAGGTAGCCGCTAGTTGGGACCTGTCCCGATGAATCTTTGTGCGAGGGTTTGGGTCTGACCAACAGTGACCTCAGGGGAACGTGACGGCACTCAGCCAGCGACGCCTGCGGACCGCAGGCGTCGCTGGGTCGGGACCAACACTTTTAATCGCGGGAAGGCGGGCTAGCTCGTGTGTCCCTTGGGGGCAGGAACGGTTCCTCCGACTCGGGGAGGCCCTGCGCCATCTCCTTGCCTCGGGCGAGTTCCGCGTCGAACTCGGCGCCGAACAGGATGGCCAGGTTCGACAGCCAGAGCCAGATCAGGAACACCACGATCCCGGCGAGCGATCCGTAGACCTTGTTGTACGAGGCGAAGTTCGCGACATACACGGCGAACCCGGCCGACGCGGCGGCCCACACCAGTACCGCCAGTGCGCTACCCGGTGTCAGCCAGCGGAACCCGGGATGCCGCACGTTCGGCGCCGCCCAGTACAGGATGGCGATCGCCAGGCTCACCAGCACCGCGAGCACCGGCCACTTCGCGATGTTCCACACCACGATGCCCGTCGAACCCATGCCGAGTGCCTGGCCGACGTTGTCGGCGATGCCGCCGGTCAGGACCACGCCGACGGCCGCGATCGTGAGCAGGATCATCATCGTGAGCGTCAGTGCGATCCGCAGCGGCACGGTCTTCCAGATCGGCCTGCCCTCTTCGACGTCGTAGACCACGTTCGACGCGCGGATGAAGCCGCCGAGGTAACCCGACGCCGCCCACAGCGCGGTCAGCAGGCCGATGATCGCCGCCGGTCCCGCGATCGACGACGACGACGCCAGTTCCTTCGCGACGTTCACCACGGCGTCCTGGCCCGGCGCCAGCTGTTGCAGGTTCTCGATGAGCGTGTCGGGGTCGCTGACGAGGCTGACCACGCTGGCGAGCACGATGACCGCCGGGAACAGGGACAGCACGCTGTAGTAGGTGAGCGCGGCAGCCCAGTCGAGCAGGTTGTCGTCCATGAACTCGCGGAACGTCCGCTTCAGCGCGGCCCACCACGAGTGCTTCGGCAGGTCTGTGGGGCTCTCGGCACGCATGGCCTGCTCCTTCACGCTGTCGTCGTCGCTCGCCGGGGGTTACCACGGTGGCGGCGGAGCAACCGGCGAGCGGCCACAAGGTGACGGAATCGGCCACGCGTGCCTACGCACCGCTCTGGTCCAGGTCCTGTCAGGGCGTCGCGCGGCCAAAGAACGCCCGAACGGTCCTTGTTCCTCGGCGATCCGGATGGTTGCGTGCATCCGGCCGTTCCACGGCCCGCCAGACCGGCGGGGTCGGGCGGAACGGGCAGATGGAGGTATCCCAAGTGCGAAGAACCACCTTCCGAGCGTTCGTCGCGGCGGCGGTGGCGGTGTCCGCTGCCGGCGTCACCGCGGCGACCGCGGCCCCCGCTGTCGCGCAGGACGCGGCCGAGGCGCATTTCGTCGTCCTCGGCCCGCAGCACGGCTCGCTGGGCAGGACCGAGGCGTCGATCCGCGCGGCGGGCGGCGAGGTACTGCAGAGCTGGCCACAGATCGGGGTCGTCATCGCGACGTCGGCCGACGCGGAGTTCGCGTCGACCGTGCGGGGCAAGCCGGGGGTCGCCGCCGCGGGCGCCTCCAGGAACCTGGCCGAGCTCGGCCAGGCGGCGGCACGTGCGGCCGGTGCGGCGGAACAGCAGGGCATGCTCGCCAAGATCGACGCGGTGGCGACCACCGCGGCGAAGTCGGCGCCCGTCGCGGGTGCGGTCACGCCGGAACCGCTCGAGGCCAACCAGTGGGGCGTGCGGGCGATCAAGTCGGACCAGGCCAACGCGATCTCCGGCGGTAACCGCGAGGTGCTCGTCGGCGTGCTCGACTCCGGCATCGACGCGGCGCACCCCGACCTCGCGCCCAACGTGGACGCGTCGAAGTCGGTGGGCTGCACGAACGAGGGCGTGCCAGACACGTCCCCGGCCGCGTGGGCCCCGACCACCAGCTCCCACGGCACGCACGTCGCGGGCACCATCGCCGCGGCACGCAACGGTATCGGTGTCGCCGGTGTGGCACCGAACGTGCGGCTGGCGTCGGTGAAGGTCGTCGACGACGACGGCTACATCTACCCCGAGTACGCCATCTGCGGGTTCGTGTGGGCGGCGGAGAAGGGCATCGACGTCACGAACAACTCCTACTTCATCGACCCCTGGTTCCTGTGGTGCAAGACCGACCCGGACCAGTCGGCGGTGATCCAGGCAGTGAAGCGGGCCGTCGACTACTCGCACCGTCGTGACGTGATCAACGTCGCCGCGCTCGGCAACAGCAACTGGGACCTGACCCACGAGATCACCGACGCCGGCAGCCCGAACAACGGGACGCCGGTCGAGCGCACCGTCGGCAACGAGTGCATGGACATCCCGGCCGAACTGCCGGGTGTCGTCGGGGTTTCGGCGATCGGGCCGGAGACCCGTAAGTCGTACTACTCCAACTACGGGCTCATCGAGGCCGACGTGACCGCGCCCGGCGGTGACTCGCGACAGGTCGCCGGCACGCCGGACGGCAACGGCCGGATCCTGTCGACCATTCCCGGCGGGGGTTACGGGTACTCGCAGGGGACGTCGATGGCCTCGCCGCATGCCACCGGTGTGCTGGCGTTGATCCGCAGCACGCACCGTAACTGGCCCGCGCCGTTGGCGGCCGCTTCCCTTGGGTTGCGGGCGGATCGGCTCGCCTGCCCGCCGGGGGTCTACGACCCGGACGGCACTGGTGCCTGGCTCGCTACTTGCCAGGGTGGGCCTTCCGGTAAGGGTTTCTATGGTTTTGGCGTCGTTGACGCCCTGGATGCGGTAACTCGTTGAGATTGCTCGCCCCGGTGGTCACCTTGGCTGCCGGGGCGAGTCTCGTAACACTCCCGCATGACGTCCGCCGGGGCGGACCTTTGGGCAGGGTGTTGACGCCGCACGCAGGGGTCGGCCACCGTCGGTTCATGCGTGCCGGTCGGCGGGTTCTGGTCGTGGTCCTCGGTGGGCAGGTTGCCTTGTTCCTCCTGCTGGCCCTGGTGATCGACGACCTTCTCGTGCCATTGCTCGCCATCTCGCTCGTGGCGCTCGCGCTCGTGTTCGTGTTCCTGATCCGCTGGCAGCGAGCCGACGCCCGGCGCGGGGCCCTGCTTTCCTCCGGGGCTCGGGTGCCTGCCCGGTTGATCTCCTCACGCGCCACCGCCACGCGCATCAGGAACCGTACGGTCCAGGCCCACACCTTCGAGGCCCACGCCGCCGGGCGCGTCCTCCGGGTGGAGGCGCGTGCCTTCACGCACCTGCCCGTCGGCACCGTGGCGACCGTCGCCTACGACCCGGCGGATCCGGCCAACGCGACCGTGGTGGACGACCTCGATCGTCCGTGACCAGGCCGGTGCCCTCGGCTTCGGCCCCGCTTCCGTCCCCATCGGACAGAAGGTCGAGTGGGAGGACGGGTGAGCGGCCTGACCGAGGACGAGGTCACAGGACTGTTTCGGTGGCGAGGTCGGTTCGAGGCCCCGTTACTGCGCGTGTACCGTGCCGCCGAGTGACCGTTCGCTTGCGCGCGGACGGGGTTGCGGGGGTACGGCGCCGGCGGGAAGGGGCCACGATGCGCGTTCTCATCAGCGGAGTCACGTCGGACCTCGGGCGAGCGTTCGCGAGAGCCGCGCTGGGTGCTGGGCACGAGCTGCTCGGCGTCGGCGAGGAGGCGCACCCCGATCTGCCGCCAGGCGTGACGTTCACCGCGGGTGACGCGGCGACCGCCGAGTCGCTGGTGGCGGGCACGGACGTGGTGGTCCACCTGTCACCGGTCGAGCGCGACGTGCCGGGGTCGGGTGGCATTCCCGCGCTGCGCAGGCTCTCGACCGCCGCGGCGCGGCACGGGATCCGGTTCGTTACCCCGATCGTGCACGGACCGGACGCGTCCGACGCGGACAAGGTGGTGCGCGACAGCGGATCCCAGCACGTCGTGATCCGCACGGCTCCGCTCGGCGGCCGGATGCTCGACTGGCAGGCCTGCCGCACGGTCGCGACGCTGCTGACCGCGCCAAAGGACACACAGTGGCGGCTGCTGCACCACGACGACCTCGTGCGCTTCCTGCTGCACGCGGTCACGTCCGACCGTGTCGGCGTGGTGGCGCTCGCGGCGCCCGACATCCTGGTCGCGGGCGCCGCCCGCGACACGCTGCGTGGTGTGGCGGCCCGCGGCATCCCGGCATGGCCCGCGATGTCCACATCGGACCGCAAGGGCAGTGCGCGGGACTGGGGCTTCGAGTGCGGCTGGAGCTCCGAGGACGTCGTCGCAGACCTCGCACGGGGCGCCCGTGGCCGCAAGCTGACGAAGGACGGCGCCGAGTCCATCCCGGTGCTGCTGCCGATCCCGGCGCACGTGCTGCCGCGCCGCCGCCCGCCTGCGGACGGCACCACGCTCACGTCCGTGGCACTGCCGAGCATGGCGGTCGAGATGGACGACCGGATCGACCCGCGTTACCCGGTGTTCGCCGCGCAGCAGACCGCCGAGCTGTTCCCCGGGTCCCTCACGCCGCTGTCGATCGACGTGCACACGGCCGGGCTGCGTGCGGCCGGCCGGACCCTCGCCCAGGTCCTCGGCCTGCCATCGGCCGTCGCGGACGAATGGGCGAGCCGCGGCCACGCGGTGTTCGGCCACCACCTGTACGCCGGGGTGTCGGCGCTCGCGGCGGGCCCACCACCCGGCTGGTTCGAGCGCACGGTCACCGACCAGCTGATCGGGCCACGCGCCGACGCCGACCTGTTCCCGCTCGAGCGGCCCGCACGGCGCGGGATCGCCGCGCGGGTGTCGGCGTGGGTCCGGTTCGCTGGCATGGTGCGGCGCTACCGCGCGTCCGTGCGGGACTTCGCGGCGACGTCGGCGGGGGAGCGGACGGCCGACCTGGCCACACTGCCGGACGGCGCGCTGGCCGTGCGGGCGCTGCTGCTGCGGGACCGGCTGGCAGAGGGCTGGACGCTCACCCAGCTCGGGCAGTTCGTCGCGTACTTCACGGGTGCGCCGCTGCGGAAGCGGGCCAAGGCGGACATCGCCGCGCTCGGCCGCGGTGTGGACGTCGAGCACGAGCCGGTGTACCCGGCCGTCGCGGGCCTGGCGGAGCTGCTGAGTGCCGACGACGAACTGCGTGCGCTCGCCGAGTGGGGCGACGTCGAGGCGGTGCGGCAGAAGTCGCCGGAGTTCGGCGCCGCGTTCGACGAGGTGCTCGCGCGGATCGGGCACCGTGGGCCGTGCGAGATCGAGCTGTCCGGCACGCCGTTCCGGCAGCGGCCGGAACTGGTGTTCGCGGCGGCGCTGGGCGCGGCCCGCCGCCCGAAGCCGGAGCCGGAACCCGGGCCCGCACCGGAAACGGCCGAACCGAAACCGGAACCGGCCGAGGCCGCCCCGGCGGACTCGGACACCCCCGGCGCGACCCCGGCCGACGCGGAGAAGACCGAAGAGGACACTGCGAAGTCCACACCGGACACGCCTGCCCGCGTGAAGCGAACCATGCTGGAGAAGCTGGCGATCTCGGGCCGCAGGCAGCGGGACACGGCCGTCGACGCCACCGTCCGCTACACCGACGAGCTGCGTGGCATCGTGCGCGAGTGGGGCGCGCGGCAGGTGCACGCAGGCCGTCTCGTCGACGTCGACGACGCGTTCTACCTGACACTGGACGAACTGCTCACCCCGCCCGCCGACGCCCTGCGCCGGATCGAACGCCGCCGCGCCGACCGCGAACGGCTGCGCCAGGTGCGGATGCCCGCGGTGGTCAGCGGTTCGTGGCGCCCGGAGGCGGCGGTCGACCCGGCGCAGGAAGGCAAGCAGCTGCACGGTTTCGGCGTGTCACCGGGTGTGGTCGAGGGCCTGGTCCGCATCCTCTCGGATGACAGGGCGGAGGTCGAACCGGGTGAGGTCGCGGTCGTGCGGGTCGCGGACGCGGGTCGTACCGCCCTGTTCGGGCCGGCCGCCGCGATCGTGACCGATCTCGGCGGGCCGCTGTCCCGCGCCGCGGTCGTGGCCCGCGAGCTGGGCATCCCGTGCGTGACCGGCGCGCGGGACGCGTCGGCGCGGCTCGCCCCTGGCACGCTGGTCCGTGTCGACGGCACCACCGGCGACGTGGCGGTCCTCTCACCGGCACCGATGTCGATGCACCGCTCCCCAACGCGCTGAGGGACGCGGTGCCCGTCGCCGTTTCGGAATGAGCCCGGCAAGGTGCGGGTAGGATCGGAACCGTTCACGGCGAACGGAGCAGCGATGAGCGCGGACCAGGGCCCCACCGACGAACCTACCGACGAACCCGTCGACGCGGAGATCGTCGAGGAGAGCACGGCGCTGGACTCGCCGTTGCCGGTGGTACCTCCCAGTGACTACACCGCCGCCGGTGTGCCCACGTTCGACTATGTGCGGGACCGCGTCGAGAACAGGATCAACACTGGCATCGGTGCCGAGGAGCTGGCCGACGCCACGCCAGAGGGCAGGGCGGTCGAGGACCAGTTCGAGGCGCGGAACAAGGCGGGGCTCGACAAGCTCGAGGAGATCCGCCGCTCCATGCGGAACAACGGCTGACCGCACCGGTCAGCCGGTGAAGGACCCGGGGCCGAAGCGGCCCCACGCGACGAAGGCGGCCAGGGCCAGATAGACCAGGTCCAACGCCATGAGCTTGTACTCGTGCCGCCGGAGGCGGGTGATCGTCGCCCCAATCATGATCACCACCAGTCCCAGTGCGGCCAGCGGCACCAGCACCGGCGCGATGTCGAGTACGGCAGGCAGGATCAGGCCCACCGCGGCCAGGACCTCGAGGACTCCGATGGCCCTGACGCTGCCCGCGCTGAAGTCCTCGACCCACTTTCCGCTGGCCCCAAGGGCGGCGATCTTCTCCTTCCGCATGATCAGCTTGCCGCTGCCGCCGAGGAAGTAGGCCACGGCAAGCAGTCCGGCGACAATCCACAGAGCGAGGTTCATGAGGTTCCTGACGTTGTCGGCGACGTGTACGAACACGAGATGCCGACGACGCGATCCCTGTGACAGCGCGACGCGGTGACGTGCGTCGCGAACCAGGCCGGGGTCCGGGAACTACTCGGGTTCGTCGAGTCGCGCCATCTCCTGCAGCGCGTCGGTGCCCACTTCGACCAGCGCACGCAACGCCTCGCGCTGCACGACGAACTCGAACGCCTCCGACGGCATCCACCCGCACGTGATCTGTGCCCGGTCGGGCCCGTCGACGGAGATCGCGATCGGGCAGCCCTCCTTGATGATCACGTACGAACTCACGACCAGACTCGTGCCCAGCATGCTGTTCTCCCGCCTTCTTCTGCTTTTCATGCTTCCACCCGATCGGATGAATCTAAACCGACGGCGGCGATAAATTGATCATGACGGCGCTCGGTTCTGTGATGTTTGTGCAGGTCAGACTGGGTGGGCCAGGGACTGGGGCCCGGTGATCGCGCCGAAACGGTCGGGGTTAGGTTTCCGTGGCGGCGATTGACCAAGTCCGCCTTCAATTAGGTTTGTTGGAATCAAGAAAGTCAAGCTCAACTATGTAGCCTGATGGGGTGAACGGCGTGCACGAGTCAGGCCTCCCGCCGGCGCTCCGGTCCGGCAGTTCGGCATTGTTCAAGCGGACGATCGCGCTGTCGCTGAAGAAGTGGCGCCTCGAAGCGAAGCTCGCGCAGAAGGACGCGGCCGGGCGGCTCGACCGGACCATCCAGCACATCAGCAACCTCGAAGCCGGGCAGTTGCCCACGGCCGCCGACCTCGAGTTGCTGCTCGGGCTCTACGGCAAGGCTGACCGGATCTCGTTCATGCGTGAGCTGCTTTCCGCTGCCCGCAAGGCGAAGAACTGGTGGACAGCTCTTTCCGGCGTGGCCCCGAAGTGGTTCGACCTGTTTCTTGGCCTGGAATCCGGCGCCGCCGAGCTGCACAGCTTCGACACCGTCGTCGTGCCCGGCCTGCTCCAGACCCGCGAATACGCGACAGCTGTGTTGCGTGGCAACGCGGAGCTGGACATCGAGCAGGTTCAGCAGGGTGTGGACCTTCGCCTTGGGCGGCAACAGATCCTCGATCGCCCGCACGAGCCGGTCCACCTGTGGACGGTGCTCGACGAGTCGGTGCTCCACCGGCAGCGTGGTGACGAGGCGACCATGCGCGGCCAGTTGAAGCACTTGCTCGACATGTCGGATCAGCCACGCGTCGACATCCAGGTACTGCCGTTCGACGCGGGCGCGAGTCCCGCCCAGGAGGGCGGCACCTTCACCGTGATGAAGTTCCCGCCCGAGATGGAGAACGATCCCGGCCTCGTCTACCTCGAACTGCTCACCGGCGGGCAGTACTTCGAGAAGATCGAGGAGATCACCGAGTATCAGCGTGCGCTGACTCGGTTGCACGCGCTGGCGGCTGACCAGAAGACCACCCGTAAGATCATCGAGAGAGCTATGAAGGAGGTGAAGTGATGCGGGAGACTGAGTTCCGCAAGTCCAGCTTCAGTGGTGGACAGAACGGGTCCTGTGTGGAGATCGCACACGCTGAGACCGCGTTCGGCATCCGCGACTCCAAGAACACCTCCGGTCCCGTACTGACGCTCGACGAGTCTCAGGGCGCGGCGTTCCTGGCGGTCGTGAAGCGGCTCCGCTGACGACCTGCTCGTCCACTCGTCGTGGAAGTACTTCCCACATCGTGGTCTGAGGTGTGCCGGTGGGCAGGACGGTGTCACCATCGGAGTGCCGGACCACGCGTGGAGGTGCTGTGACTGCTGAGACGTTCCTGGCGGAGGCCAGGGCCGAGATCGAGCGGGTCGACGCGCTCAAGGCCTACCGGCTGCAGCGGGAAGGTGCGCTGCTGGTGGACATCCGGCCCTACTACAACCGCCTGGCCGAAGGGGAGATCCTCAACGCGCTGCCGGTCGAGCGGGTGGTGCTGGAGTGGCGGCTCGACCCGAGAAGCCCGCACCGCATCCCGGAGATCTCGGAAGACCGCACGGTGATCGTGTTCTGCAACGAGGGTTTCGCATCCAGCCTCGCTGCCCGCGACCTGCGCCGGATCGGCCTGCCACACGCGACCGACCTGATAGGCGGCTTCCGAGCCTGGGACGAAGCAGGCCTACCAATAACCGACGGCGGCTCCCCAGGAATCACCTAAACCCCGCGAGTCCACGGTCCGGAACCCGCGAGTCCACGGTTGGGAACCCGCGAGTCCACGGTTGGGAACCCGCGAGTCCACGGTTGGGAACCCGCGAGTCCACGGTTGGGAACCCGCGAGTCCACGGTTGGGAACCCGCGAGTC
>NZ_JBARWZ010000122.1:0-2388 GCF_049647105.1 Actinophytocola sp. | reverse complement strand
ACTCTCTGACCGGTGAGTTCATTGACGCGTCGTTGGGTTTGTTGGGTTCGGGTGGCCGGTTCATCGAGATGGGCAAGGCCGATCTGCGTTCTCCCGAGGGGGTTGTTTACCGGGCGTTCGATTTGAGCGAAGCCGGGCATGACCGGATTCAGGAGATGCTGCTCGACCTGCTCGCCCTGTTCGGCAGCGGCGCCCTGCGCCTCTCTCCCGTTCGTGCGTGGGATGTGCGTGACGCCAAGGCCGCGTTCCGGTTCCTGGGACAGGGCAAGCACATCGGCAAGAACGTGTTGACGATGCCGCGCACGCTGGACCCAGAAGGCACTGTTCTGATCACCGGGGGAACCGGTGCGCTCGGTTCACTACTTGCCGAGCATCTGGTCACCACACACGGGGTCCGGCATCTGGTTCTGTTGAGCCGCAGTGGTGGTGAGGCTCCTGATCTGGACGCGGATGTGCGGGTGGTTGCCTGTGATGTGTCGGATCGGGACGCTGTCGAAGCTGTGCTGGCGGGTATTCCGGCAGAGCATCCGTTGACGGGTGTCGTGCACGCGGCCGGTGTCGTCGACGACGGTCTGGTCGAATCCTTGACACCTGAGCGGATCGACACCGTCTTCAAGCCAAAGGTCGACGCCGCCCTCATGCTGCACGACCTCACCCGGGACCTTGACCTGGCCGTGTTCGCTCTCTACTCCTCGGCGTCGGCGTTGTTCGGGACCGCGGGGCAGGCCAACTACGCCGCCGCCAACGCGGTCCTGGACGGGCTCGCGTTCCAGCGGCGTGCTGCCGGGCTGCCCGCGGTTTCCCTGGCGTGGGGGTTGTGGGAGCGGGAGAGCGGCATCAGTGGAGGGTTGACGGCGGTCGACAGGACACGACTCGGGCCGGCACTGTCCGATGCGGACGGTCTCGCGTTGTTCGACCTCGCCCACCGTGTCGGTCACACCCATGTTGTCCCCGCCCGGCTGGGCACGGTCCCGGCCGACCGGGTCCCGCCGCTGCTGCGCGCACTGGTCCGGCCCACCCCGAAACGCGCCGTCGCGGACAGCGGTCTCGCCGAACGGGTCACCGGCAAGGCACCCGAGGATGCCCTGCGCCTGCTGACCGACCTCGTCCGCGCCGAGGCGGCCGCCGTCCTCGGCCACGGCCACGCCGACGCGATCGAACCCGGGCGCGCGTTCTCCGAACTCGGCTTCGACTCACTCACCGCCGTCGAACTCCGCAACCGCCTCGGCACGGCCACCGGACTGCGGCTGTCCGCGACCGTCGTCTTCGACCACCCCACCCCCGAGGCGCTCGCCGAACGGCTGCGCACCACACTCGTCGGCGACACAACGCATCCGGTCGCCACGGCCGCGCGCCCCGGCGACGGTGCCGACAACTATGCCGACGACCCGGTCGTCATCGTCGGCATGAGCTGCCGCTTCCCCGGCGGGGTGTCCTCGCCGGAGGACCTCTGGCGGCTCGTCGACGCGGGAGCCGACGCGGTTGGCGCGTTCCCCGCCGACCGCGGCTGGGACCTCTCCGCCCTCACCGGGGCGAGCAGGACCGGGGAAGGCGGGTTCGTCCACGACGCAGGCGACTTCGACGCCAACCTCTTCGGTATCTCACCCCGCGAGGCACTCGCGATGGACCCGCAGCAGCGGCTCCTGCTCGAAGCCGCGTGGGAGGTGTTCGAGCGGGCCGGGATCGCACCACTGTCGCTGCGCGGCACCCCGGTCGGCGTGTTCGTCGGCGCCGCCAACTCGCTCTACGGGCTCAGCGGGGACATCCCGGACGAGGTCGCGGGCCTGTCCCTGACGGGCACGTCCACCAGCATCGCCTCCGGCCGCATCGCCTACACCTTCGGCCTCGAAGGACCGGCCGTCACCATCGACACGGCGTGCTCGTCGTCGCTGGTCGCCCTGCACCTTGCCGTCCAGGCACTGCGATCCGGCGAATGTTCGATGGCACTGGCCGGTGGCGTGAACGTCATGGCCACCCCCGGCATCTTCACCGAGTTCACCCGGCAGAACGGGGTCGCCGCCGACGGCCGCTGCAAGTCCTTCGCGGCCGCCGCCGACGGGACCGGCTGGTCAGAGGGCGCGGGTCTGCTGCTGGTCGAACGGCTGTCCGACGCGCGGCGCAACGGCCACGACGTGCTGGCCGTGGTGCGGGGGTCGGCGGTGAACTCCGATGGTGCGTCGAATGGTCTGACGGCGCCGAATGGTCCTTCGCAGCAGCGGGTGATCCGGGCCGCGTTGGGTAGTGCCGGTCTTGCGCCGTCTGATGTGGATGTGGTGGAGGCGCACGGGACCGGCACCCGCCTCGGTGATCCGATCGAGGCGCAGGCGGTGATCGAGACCTATGGGCAGGATCGGGATCGGCCGTTGTGGCTGGGTTCGGTGAAGTCGA
>NZ_JBARWZ010000121.1:0-99732 GCF_049647105.1 Actinophytocola sp. | reverse complement strand
GTGCTGGCCTGCGACGCGCACGCCGGGGCCGTGCCGCCGCCGAGCTCCGCCGCGGCCGCCGCGATGGCGGCCGAGAAGTAGCTCGCCTGGGTGTACACGCCAGGGTTCTGCGGGCGGGCACAGCCGTAGCCCCAGCTCGTGATGCCGATCTGGACCCACTCACCCGCGTTGTCGCGGCGGAACATCGGGCCGCCCGAGTCACCCTGGCAGGTGTCGATGCCGCCGTTGTCCCAGTCGCCGGAGCAGATCTCCTCGGCGGGCACCAGCTCGCTGTACGCGCTGCCGCACTGCGTGTCGTCGATGAACGGCACGTCGGCCTTCAGCTGGTACCGCTGCTGCGCGCCGCCCTCGGAGGCCGCACCCCAGCCCGCGATCGTGAACGTCCCACTGTCGTAGTCGCCACTGGTGGCGACCGCGAGCGTCGGGACGTCGACCGCCCGCTCAAGGCGGATCAGGGCCCAGTCATCACCGGACGGATTGTTGTAGCCCGGTGCCCGGTAGACGTAGTTCGAGCGGACGGTGATCGCCGCCGGGTCCTGCAGGTCGACCACACCCAGCGTGGCCGTGATGGAGGTGTTGGCGCCGGTCGCGGGCACGCAGTGGCCCGCGGTCAGCACCAGCTGCTGGGTGTACATCGCCCCGCCGCAACCCATCGACAGGCGCACCATCCACGGGAACTCGCCCTGGGCGGCTGGCGTGCCGCCCACGACGTACGGCTGGAAGTCGTCCGGCGGCGGAGCTGCCACCGCCTGCCCGGTTGCCGTGCCGAGCACGGCGGCGGCCGCCACCGTGACGAATGCGAGCCGTTGTCTCCAGGAGTGCATCTGGTTCCTTTCAGTGGGGATCAGCGGGATCAGAAGGTCAGGCGCCACAGATCGATGTAGCCGGTGTCGGCGCTGTAGGTGTCGCGGACCTGAAGGCGCCACGTGCCGTTCGCGACCTCGCTGGACGCGTTCACCGTGTAGGTGGTGTTCACGTTGTCGGCGGAGTCGCTGGTGGACGAGTTCTTCAGCCGGTAGGCGGTGCCGTCCGGGGCGAGCAGGTCGATCACCAGGTCACCTCGGAAGGTGTGCTTGATGTCGACCGCCACCTGCAGGTCCGACGGCGCGTTGCCGGTGATCCCGGTGGCCGTGACCGAGCTGGTCACCGCGGCACCCGCGTCCGGGATGTTGACGTTCGTGGCGTTCTCGAACGACGGTCCGGCAGGCGGCGGCTCGGAACCGTCGCAGGTGGCGCCGATGATGCGTGCCGGGCAGTCCGAGTAGTCCAGCAGGGTGAGCACGGCGTCGCGGTTGCGCGTGGTCTCCCGGCTGATCACCTCGTCGGGCGGGTAGAAGCCGTTGAGGCCACCGCTCGAGGGGTACATCTCGAAGGTGTACGAGTAGACCTTGTGGACGCCCCACAGCCAGTCGTCGATCGAGCCGTCGGTGATGTAGAGATCCGAGGCCTGTTCCGGCGTGTAGCCGTTGGAGGAGGCCATCTGGCGGCCCAGCGTGGAGAACACCTGGTAGTCCTGGGCGGTCATGCCAGGGGCGGTGTCGTTGTAGGTGTAGCCGTACGGCCAGAGCACCAGCTCGCTGAACGTGTGGAAGTCGATGTTCGTCTTGATCTGCTGCACGCCACCGACAACGCGGCTGTTCACGAAGTTGATGACGTTGCGGACCTCCGGCGCGGAGCCGGCCGACGGCCCGCGGTAGGTCTCACTGGACGTGCTGCCGGACGAGCCGCCACAGCAGCCCCACTGGAAGGGCCAGTTGCGGTTCAGGTCGGTGCCGACGTTCGAGCTGCCCGAGTTCGGCTGCCGGTTCTTGCGCCAGCCCGCGTACGAGCCGGTGCGGATGTCCCACTCGCCGCCGTCCGGGTTGAGGTCCGGGATGATCCAGATCTCGCGCGAGTTCACCAGGTTCGTGATGCGGCTGTCGGTGCCGTACTTGTCGGTGAACTCGGAGAGGACGTAGAGCGCCATCTCGATGGTGAGGTGCTCACGGGCGTGCTGGTGGGCGGTGAAGAGGATCTCGGGCTCGTTCTCGTCGGTGCCCGCGTTGTCGGAGATCTTCAGCGCGACCTGCTGCCGGCCCTCGTAGGAGTTGCCGATGGCGGTCTTCGTGAGGATGTTCGGGTGGTCGGCGACGGCCTGGTTGATGACGGCCGTCATCTCCGCGTAGTTGTGGTAGTTCGAGTCCGCGGCGGGGAAGTCGAGCGGCGTCGCGTCCTGGGTGTGCGGCAGGCTGTCCTGCTTCTCGGGGGTGAGCCCGAGTCCCTCGATGGCGTGGATCTCCTCGGCCGTGGCGGTGACGTTCAACGCGCCGTGCTCGAAGGAGTTGATGACGGCCCCGGTGGCGGCGATCTTGTTCCGGGCCTCGACGGTCTTGACTCCGTCGATGAAGTACTCGGCGGAGTCACGTCCCTCGGGGTCGGACGCCGCACTTCCGGTCATGGACATGACAAGGGTCAGGGCGGCAAGCGCCCCGACCACGATGGACGGGCGTGTGTGTCTCACGCGTTCCTCCCACAGGGGACGCCGACCGGGCGGGCCGGCGCTGGAGGTTGATCTTCAGTTGTTGGCCGCACACCGCCGAACCTCGTGGTGCTTCGTTGCCGAGGTGCCCTCACGGTCGGCGTACGCCCGATAGCTGATAGTTCCCTCGCCGAGCCCGCCTTCACAAGAGGGCGGCCTTCCCAGTTCACAGACAGCCCATGGGATGGGCGAATGGACAAAATGGTGACAGTTCGGTCCGGAAATTGCGTTCCCTGCTGACGCGATCGTTGATTGTGCGATGTTCGAGATGGCAGGACGGAGCACACCATGGCAGATGTCATGACCTATCGCCTCGGCAGTCAGGGTCCCGGCGACCTCCAGCGCATTGTGGACGATCTGCTCGCCTCGGTCCCCGGTGATCCGGAGCTCGCCGACGAGATCCGAGCGCGGAATGTCGACCCGGACATGCTTGGCGCCGGTTCGATCACCGTGTCGGCGAACGGAGCTGGGCTTGATCCGGCGACCGTCGCGCTCGTGATCGCTTTTGTCGCACCACCCGTGATCGACATCTGGAAGGACCTGCTGCTGCCGCGAATTCGCCGCCGGTGGGGAATCAACGCGGTGGGGCCCTCGGTCGAGGAGGAAGCCGGACGCGAATGAACCGGACACTGCTGGAACCCAGTGCCCACAACGCGTTGGTCGCCAGGTGGGCCTGGTACGCGTGCATCGACAACGAAGACGGCGAATCGAACAACGACGAGACGTACCGCATCGTTCGAGGGCTGATCGAAGGGATCGTGAAGGGCGAGGCCGGCGCGGCGGACGGTGCGCCGCCGGACCGTTACGCCGAGATTCTCCTGGAAAAGATCACCGCGGCCGTCGGCGGTCCGTACGCGGCGGCACGGGATCGCATTCTGCGATCTTACCGGCCCTATCTCCGCAAGCTCGCGAAGGCGAACAGCGATCCGTTCGAAAAACTCTGCGTGGTCGTCGCGAAGGCAGCCGCCACCTGGTACCGGCACCACCAGGTGGCGGTACCCAGGAATCTGGTTTCGAGTTTGCGGATCAGGATCGACCACGACCCGGATCCACTCGACCAGAGCTTCGAATCCCCGTTCACCGGCGCCGCCGCGGTCCACCTCGGCTGCCATATGGAGCAGTGCTGCGTCGGCACCAAGAGGCACCTGCAGACGCTGCGCCTGACGCTCGTCCCGGGCAGCTTCGAGAACGACGCGCTCAGTGCGCTGCCGTTCGTGCTGTTCCACGAGTGCGTCAGCCACGTCATGCAGGGCCCGTGGGACGAGGGGCGACAGGCGCCGGACCCGGCGAGCCAGTTCGCCGAGGGGTGGATGGATCTCGCTGCCCGCACCGTGTTCGAACACGTGCTGCACAACCGCGTCCCGTGTGAACGGGTCGAGCTGATCCCGCATGCGCACCGGCGGGACTTCTTCGAGAGCGGCGGAAGACGGATGTGCGACGCCCGGCACAAGGTGTCGTCGCGGCTGGCTCGTGCCGCGAACCGCCGGGCCGAAGGGTGGCGGGCGGCGACCAGCACCCTGCAGGCGATGCAGCGTGCCGGTATACCGGACGAGGTGTTCCTGCGGTTGTCGTTCGAGCTCAACACCTCGGCACTCAGCCCGGCCGCGCGGGACACGCTCGTCCAGCGGTTCCGCGCGGCATTCAACCCGGACCAGCGGTTTGCCCGGCATTCGGCGCGGGCGGCGCTGCTCGCGGCGCTCGTCCGGTACCGCGAGGACGGATGTCTCGAGCGGCTCGTCGAGACGGCCGGGACGACGGCGACGCTCAACGGCCGTGCCCGGCTCGGACTTCAGCACGTCTCGAAGTGATCTCGAGGTGTAACAACTACCGTTTGTCAGATGACTAATGAGTCAGTTACGCTGAAACTTCGCGCATTGGGAGGTGGCCCATGCTGGAGCGCTATCGCACCCTTGCCGCGATGATTCAGTTGGCTGACTTCACCACCGCTGACCTCGCTGAACTCAGCGGTGTACAGCTCACCTCCATCCGCACCGTGCTGAAACGGGAAGGCGACCTGCTCGAACGCGTCGAAACCGTTCCTCGTGGCAGCAGGTCCGGACGTGGTGGCCGGTACGTGCGGTACCGGCTTGCGCCGGGAGCGCTGGAGAGCATTGCCGAGGAGCTGCGGGTACTGGAGCAGACCGGCAGGCTGAACCGGCAGGCGCGGGCACTCGCGACTCCGGCACCCGACGATGAGGTGCCGTCCGGTCTGCTGGCCGCAGAGCACGTCCTGATCGATCAACTGCCCTCGGCGGACGAGGCAGAGAAACGGGAGCTGCTCGAGCTGGCGTCGGTGTCCATCGCGAGCGCGACCGAGAGCTGGGATCTCGTCGAGCTGGGGCTGCTCGGGCGGGCCGGGCAACTGCACGCGCGCGCCGCGTTGCTGCTGCACGACCTGGCGGTCGCCGAGCTGGACGCACCCGATCCTGGCGACCCCGCGACCCAGGCGTTGTTCCGGGATCTGCGCCAGCGGCACCGGCTCGTACGCAGATTCGCCCGCCGGGTGCCGGAGTTCGACCTGATGAACGTGATCGACGAGCGGGTCGAGATCATCCGATGCCTGCTCGGCGCGCCAGAGTCCGCCTCGATGGTGGTGGTCACACCGGACGAGGGAAGCGTGCCGCCCGAGGTCGACGCCGCCGCGAAGGAGCTGGGGTACGAGCACGTCGACCTGTCGCATTTCGCCGACGTCAAGCGCGTATGGAAGCTGATGCCCTCGGTGTGTGTCCTGGCGTTGCCGTCGGACCGCCCGTCCAGGGTGGGCCCGACGGTCGAGCGGTTCCTGACGGTCAAGCCGCCACTCGCGGGCGGGCTTGTCGTCAGTTCGCGGTTCAACCGGACGATCAACCAGGTCACCGCGGGGCTGGCGGTGCGGTACATGGCGACGGACGGGGTGCCGTCCGCCGACCTCAACGGGGTGTTCTCCGACATGGCACCGCTGGTGGACCCGAGCGCTGATTGAACGGGGCCCGCCTCCCGGCATCAAAGGCTCTAACGCAGGCGCGTCTTCTTCATCAGTCGCAGCGACGCCGCCATGAATCGTGAATACGCCCCGTGCGGCATCCACTTCGGCGGGTTCAGCATGTCAACCTTCTGTGCCGCAACGGATTGCACCTCCGTGTACCGCAGCAACCCTTCCGCGCCATGGCGCCGACCCAGCCCGGAAGCACCCATCCCGCCCATCGGCGCGTCCGTCGACCCGAACGCCGACGCGTACCCGTCGTTCACGTTGACGGTCCCCGTGCGCAGCCGTGCCGCCACCTGACTCGCCCGCACCAGATCCCGCCCGTACACGCTCGCGTTCAAACCGTAGTCCGTGTCGTTCGCGAGCGACACGGCCTCGGCCTCCGTCGCGTACGGGTACAGCGTCACCACCGGCCCGAACGTCTCCGACGCGTGGCACAGCATGTCCGGCGTGACGTCCGTCAGTACCGTCGGCTCGTAGAAGTACGGCCCCAGATCCGGCCGTGGCCGCCCACCGGTCAGCACCGTCGCGCCCTTCGCACGCGCGTCGTCCACGTGCTCCGACACCGTCTTCAGCGCCCGCTGCGACGTCAGCGACCCGATGTCGGCACTGTAGGAGTACCCCGCCTCCTGCCGCAGCCGCCCCGCCTCCGCGACGAACGCGTCCGCGAACCTGTCGAAGATCGCGTCCGGCACGTAGATCCGTTCCAGTGAAAGGCAGAGCTGCCCCGCGTTCGCGAAACACCCACGCACCGCCGACCGCGCCGTCACCGCCACGTCCGCGTCGTCCAGCACGATCATCGGGTTCTTGCCGCCAAGCTCCAGCGAGCACCCGATCAGCCGCTCACCCGCACGCGCCCCGATCAGCGCGCCGGTGCTCGTCGAACCCGTAAACCCTATGTAGTCACAGGTGTCCACTACCGCGCCACCGATCGTGGGACCGTCGCCCAGCACCACCTGCAGCAGATCCTCGGGCAGGCCCGCCCGGTACAGCAGGTCGGCACCGAACAGCGGGCTCAGTGCGGTCTGGCTGTCCGGCTTCACCACCACCCCGTTGCCCGCGATCAGCGCCGGGATCAGGTCGCCGAGCGCCAGCGCGAACGGGTAGTTCCACGGCGAGATGATCCCGACGACACCCTTCGGCTGCCGCAGCTCGGTGAGCTTGATCGCGGCCGGCAGCAGGCCGGCCCTCTTCTTGGGGCGCAACAACTTCCGCGCCGTGCGCAGGTAGTAGCTCGTCACCAGCGCCGGCTCGCACAGCTCCTCGAACGCGTCACGGCGCGACTTGCCGGTCTCGGCCTGCAGCAGGTCGATGAGGATTTCGCGGTCCCGGATCAGCAGCGCGTGGAACCGGTGGAAGACGGCGAGCCGGTCCTCGACCGGCCGTGCCGCCCACTCCTGCTGTGCGCGGGCCGCCCGTTCGTACGCGGTGTGCACGTCGGTGACCGTCGACGAGGGCAACACCGCCAGGTCGCCGCCCGTGAAGACCTCCGTCGACGTGTAGGTGTCCGAAGTGGACGCACAGACGCGAGTGTGCAGCGTGTCGAGGAGCGTGTCGGTCAGTGCGGGCGGGCGGCTCATCCGCTGATCTCCCGGTCGGTCGTCGGCGCGCTGGCGGCGGCGCGGGCCTCGTACTCGCGGCGTGCTTCCGGTGACGCTCCGAGCAGGATCTGGTCACCCTTGAGTGTGCGCGACACCCATTCGGCTGCCGCGCGGGGAAGCAGGCGCGTGAAGCGGAACGTCGCGTCGAGTGACCGAGGTACGAACACATCGAACTTGGGCCGCTGCAACGTCTTCACGATCGCGTCGGCGACGTCGGACGCCTCGATCGACTTGATGAACCGCGCGTCGGTGAGACCGGACGCGAGCTCGGTGCGCACGATGGCAGGCATGATCACGGAGATCTCGACACCCGAGCCGCGCAGCTCGGCGCGGACGGCCTCGGACAGCCCGACGACACCGTGCTTGGTCGCGCAGTACGTCGCACCGCCGGGGAAACCGGCCTTGCCCGCGGCGGACGCGATGTTGACGATGTGCCCGGTCCCCCGGGGCCGCATGCGGCGCACGCCTTCGCGGGTGCCGTGGATGACGGCGTGCAGGTTGATGGCGAGCTGGTGCGCGGTGGTGCGGTCGTCCTCGTCCTCGAGTGGGCCGAGCGGCATGATCCCCGCGTTGTTGATCAGTACGTCGATGGGCCCGAGCTGCTTCTCGACGTCGTCGAGGAACCGCGAGAACCCGCCGCGGTCGGTGACGTCGAGCGGAAGGGCGACGGCGTCACCGCCGATGTCGTCCGCCGTCCCCTTGGCGACATCAAGGTCGAGGTCGCCGATGGCGATCGAGGCCCCGTTCTTGACCAGGGCAGAAGCCGTAGCGGCGCCGATCCCGCGACCACCCCCGGTGATCACGACAACCTTCCCGGCCAGTGAACGAGGACGCCGCGCCATCGAAACTCCTGACATACAATCCAGCAGGAATGTTTCCCCGAGCATCCCAGCCCCCAGAACACAACGCAATACCACCGCGAGTCCTCGGTTCAGAACCCGCGAGTCTTCGGTTCAGAACCCGCGAGTCTTCGGTTCAGAACCCGCGAGTCCACCGTTCGGGACCCGCGAGTCTTCGGTTCGGGACCCGCGAGTCCACCGTTCGGGACCCGCGAGTTCAACCCATATGACCCGCGAGACTGACAGTTGTCCACAGGTCGGCGCTTGTCGGCGAACCGGGGACGCCGCGCCTGGCACCGTGTCCGGCGTGATCGAACTTCCTCCCGGACGCCACGGCGCCCACCGTCGTGCCGACCTCCATCGGGACCTCGGCGTGCTCGGGGTGCGCGCGTTCAGCGCGAAGGACGCCTGGTCAGGGTGACGAGAGACGTACTGGTCGACCGGACCCGGCAGCTCGAGTTCCACACGCGTGCCGCGCGGCGGCGCTGTTGGTGGCCGGCGAACACGCGGTGCTCACCAGCCACACCGCGGCGGCGCTGTTCGGCTGTGACGTCGCCGACTTAGGCCGCGTCCACGTGCTCGTCGCCTACGACCGGCCGCTCCGGCCGACGGCCGACATCGCGGTGCACCACGGCAGTTACGACGAACAGGACGTCATGGTGCTCGACGGCCTGCGGGTCTACGCCCTCGAGTGCGCACTCACCGAGTTGCTCTGCCGTGCGTCCCGCCCGACTGCCCTCGCTTGCGCCGACCAGGCCCTCGCGATGACGCCACCGAACGAGCGAACCGAGTTTCGCGCGGAGGTGGCGCACCGGATCACGGTCCGGAAGGACCGTCGCGGGACGCGGCGCGCGGAGATCCTGCTCGACCTCGCGACGGGGCTGGCCGAGTCACCCGCGGAGAGCTGGCTCCTGCTGGGGCTGTTCGACGCCGGGCTCCCGATCCCGGCTCAGCAGGTGCCGGTGGCGGATCTCGACGGGAACGTGCGATGCCGACTGGATTTCGCGTGGGAGGAGCCGCGGGTGGCCCTGGAGTACGAGGGGTTCGCGGCTCATGTCAACCGGGTGGAGCGGGACGTCGCGCGCGAGGACTACCTGCGTCGGATGGGGTGGACGGTGTTCAGGGCGACGGCCGCGGATCTGAAGGAGCCCGCCGAGTTGCACGCCGCGATCCGGCGGGCGTTCTGGCGCCGGGTCGCGGCGTAGCGACCGCGATCGTCGAACTCGGAAGTCGTGCGGGTTGAACTCGCGGGTCCTGAACCGAAGACTCGCGGGTCCTGAATCGAAGACTCGCGGGTCCTGAACCGTGGACTCGCGGGTTCTGAACGGTGGACTCGCGGGTTCTGAACGGTGGACTCGCGGGTTCTGAACGGTGGACTCGCGGGTTCTGAACCGTGGACTCGCGGGTTCTGAACCGTGGACTCGCGGGTTCTGAACCGTGGACTCGCGGGTTCTGAACGGTGGACTCGCGGGTTCTGAACGGTGGACTCGCGGGTTCTGAACGGTGGACTCGCGGGTCCTGAACGGTGGACTCGCGGGTTCTGAACCGTGGACTCGCGGGGTCACGCGTGGGTTTGTAGGTCGGTGGTGGTGCGTTCTTTGTCTCGGTTCTGGATGTCGGTGCTGCCGTGCAGGTGGGGGTGTTCTGGGGTGTGGTGGTTGTTGCGTTCGAGGCCGTAGACGACGAGGGCGACGATCACGATGAGTACCAGGAGTTCCATGGCACTAAGTTTGCGCTCGACGCATTGCTGCCAACAGTGGCAGGACAGACCTTGTGCGATAAAATCCTGCCATCTACTCTGGAGGCATGCTGAAGACCGTCGCCGCCGTCGTGATCGACAAGGTCGCGCCCTTCGAGTTCGGGGTCGTCTGCGAGGTGTTCGGCATCGACCGGACCGAAGAAGGGGTGCCGGCGTTCGACTTCCTCGTCTGCGGTGAGCGGCCCGGCGAACCGCTCCCGACCAGCGTCGGGGCGCAGCTCGTCCCCGCCAACGGGCTCGACGCCGTCGAGCGGGCCGACCTCGTCGCCGTGCCCGCCGCGACGCTGCGCGACGACTACCCGCCCGCCGTCCTCGACGCCCTCCGCGGGGCCGCCGACCGCGGCGCCACCCTGCTGTCCGTCTGCAGTGGCGCGTTCATCCTCGGTGCCGCGGGCCTGCTCGACGGCCGCCACTGCACCACCCACTGGCGGCACGGGCAGCAACTCCTCGATCGCTTCCCGTCGATCAAGCTCGACCCCGACGTCCTGTTCGTCGACGACGGCAACATCATCACCAGCGCGGGCACCGCGGCTGGGATCGACGCGTGCCTGCACCTCGTGCGCAGGGAACTGGGCTCGCACGTCGCCAACGTGATCGCGCGCCGCATGGTGGTGCCGCCACAGCGCGACGGCGGCCAGCGCCAGTACGTCGAACTCCCGATCCCAGAGTGCACCGCCGACAGCCTCTCGCCGATCCTCACCTGGTTGCTCGGCAACCTGCGGGTCGAGCACACGGTCGCGGACCTGGCCCGTCGTGCGCAGATGTCCGAGCGCACGTTCGCGCGCCGGTTCGTCGCGGAGACCGGCACGACGCCGAACAAGTGGCTCACCATGCAGCGCGTACTGCGGGCGCGCCAGCTCCTCGAGGCCACCCCCATGAGCGTCGAGGAGGTCGCCGACGAGTGCGGCTTCGGCTCCGCCGCACTGATGCGCCACCACTTCTACAAGATCGTCGGTGTCGCGCCGAAGGACTACCGGCGCACGTTCGGTGCCGCGACGGCCTGAGGCCGGCCGGGGTCGGTGCCGATCAGGACGCGAGCGGCACCCACGTCTCCGCCACCTCTTCCCGGTACTGCAACCACAGGTCGGCCGTGCACGCCGGCCGCTGCTGCCCCTCGACCTCGACGGCCACCGACACCACGGCCTCGGTGCGCCCCTGGGCCTCCTGGTGCGCCGACCGCAACTCCGCGGCGACCCGCACCCGAGCGCCGACCGGCACCGGCCCGGAGCACCGCACCCGGTCGAAACCCTTGTGCACCACCACGGTCACACCATCCACGGTGAACACCTCGGCGAGCATCGGCACGACGAGCGACAGCGTGTACATCCCGTGTGCGACCGGTCCGCCGTACGGGCCGGATCGCGCACGCGCTGGATCGATGTGGATCCACCGGAGGTCCCCGGTCAGCGCGGCGAAGACGTCGACGTCGTGCTGTAGCACCGGCTGGTAGGACGACGTGCCGAGCTTCGTGCCGACCGCACCGGCCAGCTCACCGGTGCTGGAGAACGTCCTCATGACCGTGCCGCTTCACTGACGTCGCTGTACGGATGCCGTGTACACCGTGGACTCCCGACGATAGGCCGCACCGGTCGAAGGTTCGATCGAGACTTGCTAGGAAACGAAACCCCCCGACGGGACATGACGAAGTACCTGCCGCTTGATGATCGCCCGCGCGGCCCGTTTCGCCGCTCCGGTGCTGGTACAGCGGTTGCGCACGGTGGGAACCCGTCGATTCGCGGGGTGGAGACCACGCGGATGCTCAGTATCTTCGTCTGCATGGCCACGCTCGTCCCCCTCCTCGGTGTCGTCTGTCCGGGCATGCCGTGACAAAGCAGTCGAGGTCGGAGAAAACGCGGTTGCACCTGGTGCGAGCCGCGGCTGAGTTATTTGATCGCAACGGGTTTTCCGGGGCGACGTTGGAGGATGTGTCCCGGGCCGCCGGGGTGACGAAGGGGGCGTTCTACTTTCACTTCTCGTCCAAGGACGAGTTGGGCGGCGCGATTCAGGCCGAGGCTTGTGGATTGTTGCGGTCCGCGGTGTATCGCGTGGTGGGTGCGCGGTTGCCCGCGTTGCAGGCGGTGGTGGATCTGACGCGTGAGTTGGCCTGGTGGTTGGACGGCGAGCCGTTGGTGCGTGCGTCGTTCCGGACCGCGCGCGAGTGTGGACATCGCGGCAAGCCGTTCCTGGATTTCCACAATGAGTTACTGGCGGCGATTGAAACGTTACTACTGGCGGCCCAACGGGCCGGCGACCTTCGTGCCGACGTCAACGTCGAGGAGACGGCCACCCTCGTCCTCGCCGTGTCGTCCGGTGTGGAGATGTTGTGGTGGACGAGAATCCGCAGCGGCGACATCGACGCGACGGTCGAGAGAATGTGGCGCACCATCCTGCCGGGGATAGCGAGACCCTCGGCGCTGACCCGTGTGCGACCGGAGGGTTCCATGCGGAAACCAGGTTGTGCGTAACCGTGTGGTGGCAAAGAACAATACCTACCACCCGGTATTTTTTGGCTCGGGGTGAGCAAAATCTGGGCTAGGCTGAAGGCCGATGGACGGTTTGGCGCGCGCGTCTCCGAGGCCCGCGGGTCCCGCTTCGGTGACGCCCTTCGCGGCTGGAGGCTGGAGTGGCACGGCAGGAAAGAGCGGAACGAACGCGCAACGCGATCCTCGACGCGGCGGCGGCGGTGTTCGACGAGTACGGCTTCAACGGCGCCAGCCTCTCCGACATCCTCGCGAAGGCCGGGGTGACCAAGGGCGCGCTGTACTTCCACTTCTCCTCAAAGGAAGACCTGGCCCACGCACTGGCGAGCGAGCAGTTCATCGAGGGCCGGCCGCGTGCCGAGGCGCCGACCGGCATCCAGGCCGCCATCGATCTCTGCCACAGCATGGCGAACTTGTTGCGTACCAGCGTCCGAGTGCGGGCGGGCGTCCGCCTCGTCATCGAAACCGGCACGTTCGCCCGCCCGGCACCCGACGCCTACACGGGCTGGATACGGATCGTGCGTGACCACATGGTCGCGGCCCGGGAACACGGCGACCTCAAGGCTGACCTGGACCCGTACGTCATCGCGCGCTGGGTGATCGCCTCGTTCACGGGCATACAGATCTCCTCGCAGGTGCTGTCCGGTCGCGAGGACATCCACGAGCGGGTCACCGAGATGTGGCGCATCGCCCTTCCCGGCCTGGTCCCCCCGCGCCGCGTCGCCCGTTTCGTCCCGTCGGGCACGGTCGGCTACGGCGCCAAGGCCAGCGCCTGATCGCTGAGCCGATCCGCGTTGGTCAGCTCTCGACCAGCACGAGCGCGAAGCCGTCGTAACCCTTGTCGCCGACGGTCTGGACCATGGTGGCCGACACGCGTGGTTCGTTCGCGAGGAGCGACCCCAGTTCACGGGTGCCGACGATCGCGGGGTCGGTGCTGGTGGCGTCGACCACGAGGCCGTTGCGCACCACGTTGTCGACGATGATCACGCTGCCCGGCCGGGAGTTGTCGATCGCCCACCGGACGTACTTCGGGTTGTTGACCTTGTCGGCGTCGATGAAGAACAGGTCGAACGGCGCCTCCTCTGCGATCGTGGGCAGCGTGTCGAGCGCGGCGCCGACCCTCACCTCGACGCGGTCCGCGAGACCGGCCCCGGCGATGTTCGCCGTTGCCACCTCCGCGTGCCGCGCGTCGTACTCGAGGGTGATCAGCTTGCCGTCCGGCGGCAGCGCGCGGGCCAGCCAGATGGTGCTGTAACCGGCGAGCGTGCCGATCTCGAGGATCTTGCGCGCGCCGTGGATGCGGGCGATGAGGTGGAGGAGCTTGCCATGGCTGGGTGAGACGGCGATCTGTGGCAGCCCGGCCTTGTCGCTCGCCTCGAGCGCGCCGTCCAGCGCGGGGTCGTCGCCGATGACCAGGCCGGCGATGTAGTCGTCGACCTCTGTCCACACGCGTTGCGTCATGCCGTCATCATTCGCGATCGCTCCTGCCGGTGGTCACTTCTTCGGAGTGAGGACGAAGACCGGGATGGGGCGGTCCGTCTTCGTCTGGTACTCCGCGTAGTGGGGGAACGCGTCGACGGCGATCTTCCACCACTTGGCCTTCTCGTCGCCCGTCACCTCGTGGGCGACCATGTCCTGCTTCTCCGGGCCGTCCTGCAGTTCGACCTCGGGGTTGGACTTCACGTTGAAGTACCAGACCGGGTGCTTGGGCGCGCCGCCCAGCGACGCCACGACCGCGTACTCGCCGCCGTTTTCCACCCGCATCAGCGGGGTCTTGCGGATCTTCCCCGACTTGGCGCCCTTCGTGGTCAGGATGACGACCGGCAGGCCGATCATCGTGTTGCCGCGGGTGCCGCCGGAGCTCTCGTACTCCTCGACCTGCTGGCGGGCCCGGTCGGACGGGCTCGGCTCGTACTCACCTTGCAGAGGCATGCCACCAGTGAACACGAATCCGGGCCCGTCCGCAGGGCTCACCCGATCCGGTCACGCACCCACTCGCCGGCCGGCTTCAGGCGGGACGTGCCCGCGAACGGCCCGCCGGGGCAGGTGCCCTCGGTGAACACCGCACCGCTGCGGAAATCGTCCGAGAAGTTCCAGTTCGTCCAGCTGATCCCTTTCCGCGCGGCCAGGTCGAGGTACCGCTGGGCCATCGTGAAGTCGTTCTGGCCGTCGCCCGTGTACTCCTGCGTGCCGAACTCGGTGATGAACATCGGCACCCGGTCGGCCGCGCGGGAAAGCGCGTTCAGGTACTCGTCGCCGTGGGACGCCGCGTAGAAGTGGAACGTGTACATGATGTTCGACGCGTTCACCGGGTTGTCGATCACCTCGGACTCGTCGGCGCCGTCGGACAGGCCAAGCGACGACCACGCGCGGGTGCCGACGAGGATCGGTGTCTCCGGGTCGATCGCGCGGATCACCGGGATCAGCTCCTCGGCGTAGCCCTTGATCCGCGACCACGGCACGCCGTTCGGCTCGTTCGCGATCTCGTACAGCAGGTTGGTCTGGTCGCCGTGCCTGCGTGCGATCTCGGAGAAGAACGTCTTCGCCCGCTCCAGGTTGTGGTACGGGTCGCCAGGGTCGAGCATGTGCCAGTCGACGATCGCGTACATGCCGCGCGCGGTCACGTCGTCGATGATCGACGACACCAGGTTCGTGAAACCCTCGGGATCGGTCTCGTAGCCGTCTTCCTGGACATACATCGAGATGCGCATGACCGACGCGCCCCAGTCGCCTGCGAGGGCGTCAAGCGAGGCGTCGTTGACGCACTGGCCGTACCACTGCAGGCCGTGCGTGCTCATGCCGCGCAGCTGCACCGCCTGGCGCTGGTCGTTGCACAGCTTCACACCGCACACCTCGAGCTGGCCGTTGGCGACGGCCGGGGTGACCGATGGCGCTGCGGGCGCCGTACCGGTCGGGACCACAAAGGACAGTGCGAGCATCGGTAGGAACAGGACGGCCAGTTTCTTCCGGAACACAGGGATCTCCTTCTTGGCAGGGTCAAGGGCAGCGGCGAGACAGGGTCGTGTCGCGTGCGCCGAGCAGGACGGCGGCACCAGAGCACAAGAAAGGGCGTTCGCCGTGCCCCCGCACGACGAACGCCCTTCCGTCACATCAGGTCAGCGCCACTCGCTCGGACGGCTCTTCCGACGATCGCTCTGGCGCGTGCCATTGGCTGCGATTACCGCGTTCATGTGGATCTCCTTGGGTGGGAAGGTCTGCCGCGTCACTCGATTGGAGTCGCGACAGAGCGTTGCCGAACCGTTACAGTGAAGCACCACTGCGGGGAGGAATCATGGTGGGTGAAAGAGATAATTCCAACCCTGTCCCGGGGAAGAAGCAGCTTTCACCACGCCACTGGCAACTATGGTCTCTCTCCAGACCCGTTGTCGTATACCTACTTTTAGTCGAAATCCTCGCAATCTTCGCAGCGGTGGGCACGCTGACCCTGGCGCCCGTGACCCGCACACACTGGCTCTGGTTCGGGTTGCTGCTCCTCGGCTCGATCGTCTACCTCGAGGCGGTGAGCGGCATCGAGCGGATCCGCGAGGTCGCCGCTGAGGGCACGCCGTACGTGCACCTGTTGACGGTGTGGTTGTTCGCCGGGGTCCTCCTGCTGCCGCCGCCGCTGCTGTGCGTGCTGATCGTGCTCGGCTACCTGCACTCGTGGGCACGGGTGTACCGGTTCCGCGCATTGGTGCACCGCAAGGTGTTCTCCGCCGCCACGGTGGTGCTCGGCTGCCTCGGCGCGTACCTGGTGCTGCACCTGATCTACCCGCGCAGCGACGGGCCGTTCGCGGCGGCGCTCGACGGGCCGACCGGGCTGCTCGCGGTGGTGGCCGCGGGTGCCGCGTACCGGCTGATCAACCACGGGCTCGTCCTCGTCGTGATCCTCGCGACCAACCTCGACCGCCCGGTCCGGGCGGCGCTGGGCCCCGCGACGGACCAGCTGATGCTGGCCGGTGCGGTCGGTCTTGGCAGCGGCACCGCCGTCGTGATGACCACGCGGCCGTGGTGGACGCCGCTGCTGATCGTCACGGTGCTCGCGCTGCACACCGGTCTGCTGATGCCCCAGTTCCGCGACGCCAGCCGCAGCGACGCGAAGACGGGGCTGTTCGACGCCGTCTTCTGGAGCAAGCTGGTGAGCGACGAACTCGACCGCGCCCGGCGGCTGGGCGGCACGCTCGGCGTGCTGCTGCTGGATCTCGACCACTTCAAGCGGGTCAACGACTGCTACGGGCACCTGGCGGGTGACATGGTGCTGCGTGCCGTCGCAGACGCGATCAAGCACTCGGTACGCGGGCACGACGTGGTCGGCAGGTACGGCGGCGAGGAGTTCGCCGTCGTGTTGCCCGGCATGGGTGCCGACGACGTGCGCGGGGCCGCAGACCGGGTGCGGTCGGCGATCGCGGTGCTGGCGGTGACCGTGCCGGACCTCGACGGGAACACCCGGGTGGTCAGCGGGCTGACGGCGTCCGTCGGTGCCGCGTTGTTCCCCGTGCACGGGATGGACCGGACCTCGTTGCTGCTGGCCGCGGATGCCGCGCTGTACGACGCGAAGACCGAGGGCCGCGACTGCACGCGGATCGCGGGCGAGACACCGAAGGTGGGGCCGAGGGCGGTGCCGGACCGGTTGCCGGAGGAACGCGAGTCCGCGAACTTCGCGCCGAGGCTGGGACTCGTACGCGACGACACGGACAAGGTCTCGTAGCCGCGCCAAGAACGACCATGTGTCCACATGCGACAACTATGCCTTCGATGCGTTCAGCGTCAGCGCGTGGCCGTCGGCGGCCCGCCACGTCCAGCCGATCGCCAGCACCGCGAGTACCCCGAGCAACCCGGCGATCCCCACGACCCGGTGCGGCGCCACGGCCTCGGCCGCCAGGCCCGCGAGCGTCACCCCCAGGCCCTGTGCCACCCGCAGCGCGGTCACCGCGAGCCCGAACGCCTGGCCCCGCCGCTCGTCCGGCACCGCGAGCACGAACGACGTCGACGCGATCACCTGGTACGCGCTGCCGACGCCGGACGCCACGAACAGGAGCACCACCAGCACCAGGTGCGGGTCGGTGAAGCACACGACGAGCGGCACGCACGCCCCCAGCGCGAGCGGTGGCAGCAGCCGCAACCGCGTCGGCAGCGGAAGCCGCGCGACGACCAGCATCCCGGTCGCCGCACCCGCGGCGTAGGCGGCGAACATGAACCCGACGGTGACCGCCCCGCCGCCGAGTGCGTCCGCGTACGGCACGGCCAGCGCCTCGCCGACGATGTAGAACCCGGACACGCACGCGAACAACACGAGTGCCCGCAGACGCAGGTCGGACCACACCAGCCCGGCGCCGCGGGTCAGGTCGGACCGCCACGTCCGCCGCACGACCGGCTCTTCGGCCTCGGGCACCGGACGCGGCCGCACCATGAACCAGACGAGTGCCGCCGACAGCAGGAACGTGCCCGCGTCCGCGAGGAGCACGCCGCTCGTACCGATGCCCGCGACGAGCGCACCGCCACCGGCGAACCCGAGCACCATCGCGGCCTGCGTGACGGTCTGCAGCATCGCCTGGCCCGCCGGGTAGTGGTCCTCGCCGAGCACGGAGGGCAGCAGCGCGCCGCGGGCCGCGGTCGCGGGCGCGCCGATCAGCTGCACGGCCACCAGCAGCAGACACACCACCCACAGCGGTGCCATGGGCAGCGCCATCAACGCCACCAACAGCATGCGGGTGAGGTCCAGCGACACCATCAGCCCACGGCGTGGATGCCGGTCCGCCAGACCGGACAGCAGCGGGCCGCCGACGAGGTCGGGCAGGAACGTGAGGCCATAGGTCAGCGCGGTCCACGCTGGTGAACCGGTTCGGTCGAACACGAGCACGGACAGCGCGACCCGCGCGAACTGGTCGCCGACGATCGACCCCGAGTGGGCGAGGAAAAGCGCGCGGAACTCCGGCTTTCCGAACAGCGCGCGATACCTGACCGGTGAGTCGGTAGCCACAAGCCCTCCCCAGCACTTGCTACTTTCCGCCATCGTTCAAGTACGAACCGTACTACGGGGTGAACCTCGGGCGACAGGTCCGAATGCCATGGGGAGGCCGTCGTCGCGTGAGAACATGGCCGCATGAGCGTGTCGACGTTCGGTTCCGCCGAGGATCCCGCGGTGCTGCTGATCAGCGGCGTCGGCTCGTCGATGGACTGGTGGCCGCCCGCGTTCTGCCGCAGGCTGGCGGGCCGGTACGTGATCCGCTACGACCACCGCGACACGGGCGACGCGCCGAGCTACCCGCCCGGCGAGCCCGGCTACACGGGCATGGACCTGGTGACGGACGCGCTGTCGGTGCTGGACGAGCTGAACGTGCCGGCGGCTCACGTGGCCGGGATTTCCATGGGCGGCGCACTGGCACAGGAACTGGCCATCCACCACCCGTCCCGGGTCCTGTCCCTGACCGCGATGTCCACCACCGCGGGCGCGGGCGACGCCGACCTCCCGGGCATGCTGGACCTGGAGTTCCCGCCGGAACCGGACTGGGCCGACCGGGCGGCGGTCGTCGAGTATTTCGTGGCGAGCCAGCGCGCCATGTCGGCGGAACCGTTCGACGAGCGGGAGATCCGCGAGATCGCCACGCTCGCGGTCGCCCGCACGACCAACCTGGAGTCCAGCCAGAAGAACCACTACGCGGCCGACGGCTCTGGCCCGTGGCGCCACCGCCTGGGGGAGATCACCGTCCCCACGCTGGTGCTGCACGGCGACGCGGACCCGCTTTTCCAGCTGCCACACGGAGAAGCGCTGGCCCGCGAGATCCCGGGTGCCCGCCTTGTCGTGCTGCCGAACACCGGCCACGAGCTCCCGAGCCGCAACTGGCCCCTCGTCGCGAAGGAGATCCTGGCGCTGACCGCGCCCCACTAGGAAGTGGGTAGCCCCTTGCGTTGCCTGGCGGGCAGGTCACGGGTGAAGACGGCGATCGTCGTGGTCACCGGCGGGTCGCGAGCGCGGACAGGGCGCACAGCAGACCCCACCCGCCCGCCACCATGATGATCTTCTTCTGTTCCGGCCTTCCTGCCATCGCCTTGCCCAGCACCACCAGGTCGCCCGCGTCCGACGCGACCCGTACGCCGATCGCGAGGCGCATGGCCCTGCGGTTCGGCGCGACCGCCATCGCCACCCCGGACGCGAGGTCGCGGACGCCGAGTGTGCGGGTGATCGCGCGCAGGTTCGCGTCGCCCCTCGCCATCCCGGACGGCTTCAGCAGCAGTTCGGGCTTCGCGACCACCGCGGCGCCGTACGCGGCGGTCGCGACGCCCATCAGCCGGGGCAACAGGAACTTCATGATGTCGTCTCCTCGTGTTCGGCGGCGCCCGTGATGTTGCGTGCCATACCGCCGAAGATGGTGTTGTGGAAGGGCGCGATCGACTTCCGGTACACGTGCCCGGCAAGCCCGTGGGGCTCGAGGATCGCCCGTTGGCGGTACACCGAACCTCCGTTCTCGCCACGTTCCGCGGACGGCTCGAGCCACGCGCGGCCCGGCACCCGCATTTCGGCGCGGAGGCGCAGGAGGTTTGGTCGGTCGGGCTATCCCGTCGCCCCGAAAACCACGCACCGCATGAGTCCGATCCTCGCCGATCGGACCTGGGTTCGCAGTTCAGGCGCTGATGGCGGCGACGGTGGCCTTGGCGAGCGCGATCAGGTCGGCGGGCGCGACCTCGATCTCCAGCCCCCGCCTTCCGCCGCTGCAGAAGATGGAGTCGAACTGCTGCGCCGAGCTGTCGACCACCACAGGCAAACGTTTGCGGTGCCCCAGTGGCGAGATGCCGCCCGCGACGTACCCGGTCGCCCGCTCGGCGGCCGCGATGTCGGCCATCTTCGCCTTCTTGCCATTCGAGGCCTGCGCGAGCGCCTTGAGGTCCAGCTGCCCGGCCACCGGCACCACCCCGATGGTGAGGTTCCCGTCGACCTCGGCGACGAGCGTCTTGAACACCCGCTCGGCGGGCAGCCCGAGCAGCTCGGACGCCTCCTGCCCGAAGGATGCCGACCTCGGGTCGTGGTCGTACTCGTGCACCTGGTGCGCCACCTTCTTCTTCACCAGCAGCGCGATAGCCGGAGTTCCCTTGCCCGCCATGCCGGAAATCTAGTCGCGGGTTCCCGCTCGGAACTCCTCGGTACAGAATCACGGGCACAGGACGAGTACTGCCGACAATGAGAGTTGTCTTGACAAGTATTGTTGTCGGTGGGATCGTTCTCGCATGTTCGATATCGCGGTTATCGAGGACCCGGCGGCCGCCGAGGTCTCGCTCGATCCGATGCGGGTGCGGCTGCTCGCGGCGCTGGCCGAGCCAGGGTCGGCGACCACGCTCGCCGGGCGGATCGGGTTGCCCCGTCAGAAGGTCAACTACCACCTGCGCGCGCTCGAGAAGCACGGACTCGTCGAGCTGGTCGAGGAGCGGCGCAAGGGGAACGTGACCGAGCGGATCCTGCGCGCCACCGCCGCCTCGTACGTCATCTCGCCCGCCGCGCTCGCGGCCGTCGCGCCCGACCCGGACCGGTCCACCGACCGGCTGTCGGCCCGCTGGCTGCTCGCGCTCGCGGCGCGCCTTGTCAAGGATGTCGGCTCGCTGATCACCGGCGCCGACAAGGCCAGGAAGCGGATCGCGACGTTCGCCGTCGAGGGCGAGATCCGGTTCGCACGCGCGGAGGATCGCGCCGCGTTCGCCGAGGAGCTGGCCACCGCGGTCACCGGCCTCATCGGCAAGTACCACGACGAGTCGGCCGTGGGCGGGCGCAAACACCGCATGATCGTCGCCATCCACCCGAGCGCGGACGGGGGTTCGTGATGGGGCACGAGTTCTCCTCGGCCGACGAGTTGCACGTCGACGCCACGCCCGACGAGGTGTGGGCGGCGATCGCGACCGGCCCCGGCATCGACTCCTGGTTCATGGGCCGCAACGAGGTCGACCCCGGGCAGACCGTGCGGCAGGCGTTCGGCGGGTACACGCCGGAGTTCACGGTCACCGCGTGGGAGCCGGGCGCACGGCTCGCGTACGGTGCTGGACCCGCGCCGGACGGCCGGTTCATGGCCTTGGAGTTCCTCATCGAGGGCCGCGACCATGGCAGCACCGTCCTGCGCGTCGCCAACAGCGGCTTCCTGCCCGGCGACGACTGGGCCGACGAGTTCGAGGCGATGACCACGGGCAACGAGTTGTTCCGGCGCACGCTCGTCACCTACCTCAACCACTTCGCCGGGCGCGTCGCGACACCGGTCACGGCGTTCGGCCCGATGATCACCGACTGGCCGAGCACCCGCGCGAGGCTCGTCGCCGCGATCGGCCAGGACGGCGACCGGGTGCGGTTCGCACCCGAGGGTCTCCCGCCGGTCGATGGCGTCGTCTACTTCGAGAACGCCGACGCGATCGGTATTCGCGCCGACGACGCGATCTACCGATTCCTGCGTGGTTTCCGCGGGCCGGTGATGGCCTGCCACCACATTTTCTCCGACATTTCATCGGAAATCACCGAGCAGGCCTGGGTGGCCTGGTTGAACGCGAAGGATCTGACATGAGACCGGCGATTTCCGCGGATGGCACCGCGATCGCGTACGAGGTGTCCGGTGACGGCCCGCCGCTGGTGATCGTGGACGGTGCGATGTGCTACCGCGACTCCGGCCCGTCCCGCCCGCTGGCCGCCGAGCTGGCCGGGGACTTCACGGTGTACACCTACGACCGCCGAGGTCGCGGCGAGACCGCGGTCGCCGAGTGCACGCCGGAACGCGAGATCGAGGACCTCGAAGCGATCATCAAGGAGGCGGGCGGCGCCGCGTACCTGTTCGGCGCGTCGTCGGGTGCGATGCTGGCCCTGGAAGCCGCGAGCGCGGGGGTCGGCACCACGAAACTCGCGATGTACGAACCGCCGCTGATCGTCGACGGCACCCACGCGCCGGCGCCCGAGTCGGCGCTGCCGGAAATGCGTGCGCTGATTTCGGAAAACCGTCGTGGTGACGCGGTGAAAGCGTTCATGAAATCGGTCGACGTGCCGGGTTTAGGAATCATGATGATGCGGCTGGCACCGGTGTGGAAGAAGCTGACGGGCGTCGCGCACACGCTGCCGGACGACCTGGCGCTGCTGGCGGGCCTGCGGCAGGGCCGTCCGCTGCCAGCCGACCGCTGGACGACCGCGACGATGCCCACGCTGGTGGCGGACGGCGGCAAGAGCCCGGAGTACCTGCGCAACGGTGCGGCGGCACTCGCGGCGGTGCTGCCGAACGCGCGGCACGAGACCGTGCCGGGGCAGACCCACCTGGTGAAGCCCAAGGCCCTCGCACCGGTGCTGAGGGCGTTCTTCCTGGGGTAAGGGAGGTAAGGAGGTGCCCTTACCCGCCCGCCTGAGGTGGGTAGTAGGCGATCGCCCGATGCCGGGCCGCCCGCCTCAGGACGAATCTTCTCGTTGTCAGCACGAACACCGGACGAGGAGACGAGATGAACTGGGCACCCGAGGCGCTACGGGCGGAGATGGACTACCGGGTCGAACGAGCCGTAGGAGACCCAAAGACCACCCTGGCCCACCGCCGCGCGGCACTGCACACACACCAGTCCTGGTGGCAGCGCCACCGCCCCAACCACGCAACACACCACAACGCCCCAGCCACCCCCCAAGCCGCCTGACCCCACCCTCCTCGCCCACACCCCCGCGAGTCCACGGTTCAGAACCCGCGAGTCCACGGTTGGGAACCCGCGAGTCTTCGGTTGGACTCGCGGGTCGTGCGGGTTGGACTCGCGGTGGTTACTGGGGTTCGCTGGTGTAGACCGCCGGGTCGCCTTGTTTGATCCACACCTCTGGGGTGTCGATCGGGCGGAACGATCGGTCGCCGCCGGGTTCGCGGGTGTCCGGCACGGCGTCGCCACTCGGCAGGTGCATGATGAAGTTCACCGGTTTGGTGTCGTCCACCAGCGGGATCTCGTACACGGCCCAGCCGTCCTCGACCCTGGTCGCCGGCCACGGCTTGTCCCACGCCACCTGCGCCAGCACCGCAGGGTCGATCCCATCGCCCCACAGATGCAGGCCCCACTGCCCGTAGTCACCGGCAGGCCGCAGGTACCGCAGCGTCGCCACCTCGAGTTGCGGCCCCGCGTACCGCACGGTCCGCACCTCCGACCGCGCCCCGCCCAGCGTCGCCCGGTACGCGACCGGGGTGCCCGCCGCCAGGTTCAGCGCGCCGAGGTCGTCGAACACCGTGTACGCGGGGGACGTGCTGTCGCTGCCGATCGCGGTCCACGGGCCACCGTCGACGCTCCGCTCGAACGACACCACGTGTGTCGCCTTCTCCGGGTCCGCCGACGCCCGCACCTCGACCGTGCCACGCACGCCGCCATCCTCGGCAGGCGCCTCGATCGTCAGCTTCGGCGCGGGCACACGGCCGAGGACGGTGCCGCTCGCCCGCTTGTGCCCGCCGTTGTCCAGCACCACCGCGCGGTACTCGACCGGCGTGTTCGCGTCGAGCGCCGTCGTGTCGTGGAAGACCCGGTAGGGGGCGTTGTCGTCGGTACCGATCGACTGCCACCGGCCACCGGCCGCCCGCGCCTCGAACGACACCTCGTAGAGCGACGATCCCCGCACGTCGGCGGCGATCTCCACCCGGCCCTGCGCGGCGGGCGCCGGCGCCTTGAGCGAGATCGCCGGCGCCTGGTGCGAGCGCGGGATCCGGCCGTCGAGCGCGTAGACCATAGTGGACAGTGCGGGCACGGTGACCGTCAGCTTGCCGTCCCGCCCGGACTTGGCGTGCGCCGGGCCGGTGCCGTACACCTTGCTGTAGTTGGACTTCGTCGTGTACGTGGGGACCGCCGCCGTCACCGGCGCCTCGCTGTTGTTCAGCGCCACCACGTACTCGCGCTGCTGGCGGCGGTCGATCCGCGAGAACGCGTACACACCGGCGGACGCCGACGACAGCCTGCTCTGGTGCACGCCGTCGCGCAGCGCCGGGTGCCGCTCGGTCACCGACGCGAGGCCGGCGATCGTGCGGTAGAGCGGGTGCCGGGTGTTGTAGTTGTCGGTCGCGTGGGTCGCGTCCGTGCCCAGCAGGTCGTCGTCGAGGTACTCGGGAACCTGCGAGGCGAACAGCGTCTGCCGGGCGTCCTGGTCACCGCCAGGGCCGGTGAAGCCCTGCTCGTCGCCGTAGTAGATCACCGGGTTGCCGCGCGAGAAGTACATGAGCTCGTGGCCGAGCCGGTCACGAGCCATCCACTCGTTGTCGCCCGCGCCCGGGTTGTCGGCGACGACGAACCCACCGAAGCGGCCCATGTCGTGGTTGCCGAGGAACGTCGGCAGCTCGTAGACGTTGGAGTCGGCGTCGGTGTACCAGTCGTCGTCGGCGAAGAACGTGGCGAGGTTGTCGGTCGGCGCGCCGCTGGCGGCGAACTCGCGTGCCGCGTCCTGGAACGGGAAGTCCAGCACGGACTGCATCGTGTCGGTCGTCGTGAAGTGCGACGTGTAGCTCTTCGTGGTGTCGAATACCTCGCCGAACATGAAGAACTCGCGCTTGCCGTGCTGCTGGGCGTACTTGAGGACGCGGGGCCCGAACTGCTGCCAGAACGCGTCGTCGACGTGCTTCATCGTGTCGATGCGGAAGCCGTCGATCCCGAAATCCTTGATCCAGCGCTGGTAGATCTCGACCATGCCGTCGACCACGCGCGGGTTCTCGGTGAACAGGTCGTCGAGGCCGAAGAAGTCGCCGTACTGGGAGTCCTCGCCGACGAACGTGGTGTCACCGCGGTTGTGGTAGAGCGTGACGTCGTTCAGCCAGGTCGGGACCTTCAGGTTCTGCTCGGCGGGATCGAGCACCGGCGTGTACGGGAAGGACGTCGCCGGGTCGAGTGCAGGGAAGTCGTCCCCGCCCGCGTGGTCGCGGTCGTCGAACACGGTGCCGTCGGCGGTCGTGTAGGGCGAGGCGTCCTTCGGCGTGTACGCCTTCCGCGCGCCCTCCTCGTAGCCGATGACGTCGGCGGTGTGGTTGGTGATGATGTCGAAGTAGACCTTCATGCCGCGCCCGTGCGCGTCGTCGATGAGGGCGGCGAGGTCGTCGTTCGTGCCGAGGTGCGGGTCGATCTGGGTGAAGTCGGTGATCCAGTAACCGTGGTAGCCGGCGGACGGGCCGTCCTCGAGCTGCACCGCCTTGTTCTTGAAGCTGGGGGTGAGCCAGATCGAGGTGGTGCCGAGGTCCTGGATGTAGTCGAGCTTGCCGCGCAGCCCGGCGAGGTCGCCGCCGTTGTAGAAGCCCTTCTTGGCCGGGTCGAAGCCCGAGACCAGCGGATCGTCGCCGAGCCCGCCGCGGTCGTTGCCGGTGTCGCCGTTGGCGAACCGGTCGGCCATCACGAAGTAGAAATTCTCGTCGGTGACCGGCCCGCGCAGCGAGTGATGTGCCTGCGGCCCACCGTCTCGGGCATCACGGTCGGCGATGGCCGGTGTCGCCAACCCGGCCATCAGTAACGGAACCAGCAGCGCCACCGCGGCGCGACGGACAGACATGGTGGCCCTCCATAGGGATCGTCCCGGCGGGGAACGATAACCGTGTTCGGACCCTCCCAGCGAGCGCCAACCAGACTAAATCGAGCGCTGGGCCGAAATCCCCTGTGGACAACCACCCGCGACCCGCCCGGAACTGTCGGTGCCCGCTGGTAGCGTCGAAACCGGGGGACCCCCTGGGGCGTGCGAATGGGACTTTCGTTCGGTGGGCGCGGTGACCAGCGCCGGGAAGAAACCAGCGTTCGCGCGGGTTGTGGTGCGACGTGACTCCGGTACCGCTTTCCGTGCTCGAACTCGCCCCCGCTGCCCGGGACGCCACCGCGACCGAGGCGCTGCACAACACCGCTGAGCTGGCCAGACGCGTCGAAGAACTCGGGTTTCGGCGGATCTGGGTCGCCGAGCACCACAACATGCCGTCGATCGCCAGCTCGTCGCCTGCGGTGCTGATCGCGCACCTCGCGGCGGTGACGTCGACCATCCGCGTCGGGTCCGGCGGTGTGATGTTGCCCAACCACGCGCCGCTCGTGGTGGCCGAGCAGTTCGGGACGCTGGAGGCGCTGCACCCCGGGCGTATCGACCTGGGCATCGGCCGCGCGCCCGGCACCGACCAGCGGACCGCGTTGGCGCTGCGCCGCACGATGGCGGGGCTGTCCGCGGAGGGGTTCCCGCAGGAGCTGTCCGACCTGATCGGCTACTTCCAGGGCGACAACGACCTCATCCAGGCGGTGCCGGGCCGGGGCAACGAACCCGCGATCTGGCTGCTCGGGTCCAGCGGGTTCTCGGCGCAGCTGGCGGGGATGCTGGGACTGCCGTTCTCTTTCGCGCACCACTTCAGCTCCGCCAACACCGTGCCCGCGCTCGACCTGTACCGGGAGAACTTCCGCCCGTCGCGGTGGCTGCCGGAGCCGTACGCGAAGGTCGCGGTGAACGTCGTCTGCGCGGACACCGACGAGAAGGCGCACTGGCTCGCGGGCCCGTCGGCGCTGGCGTTCCTGAAGCTGCGCACGGGCAAGCCGGAGGCACTGGTGCCGCCGGAGGAGGCGGCCGCGTACCCGTACAGCGAGCTGGAGCAGGCGTTCATCGAGGACCGGTGGCGCGACCAGGCGGTCGGCTCCCCGGAGACGGTGCAACGGCAGTTGCAGGACCTGCTCGCACGCACGGGCGCGAACGAACTGATGCTGACGACAATGGTCTACGACCTCGCGGACCGCACCCACTCGTTCGAACTGGTAGCGGAAAAAGTGGCCCCAACCCTGACCCGCTGACGCAAAACCGCCCGGATGCCAACCCCCACCCGTTCCCGGGGGCGTCCCGCCATGCCAGTCTACCGGCTGGCACTGACATTTCCGCGTTGTCGATCTTGACTGTGGATAACCGGTGCGGCTGTGGACAACTCGGTTCGTGTGTGGGCGAGGGTGGCGGCGGCGTCCTAGGGTTGGTGGCATGACGAACGCGGCGGCTTCTGGCACCTTCCAGCTCGGCGGCGATCTGCCCGTCGTGCGTCTTGGTTACGGGTCGATGCGGCTCACGGGGTATGGCGTGTGGGGTGAGCCCGACGATCCGGCGGAGGCGGTGCGGGTGCTGCGCCGGGCCGTGGAGCTGGGGGTCAACTTCATCGACACGGCGGATTCCTACGGGCCGTTCGTGGCCGAGTTGCTGATCCGCGAGGCACTGCGCCCGTATGACGGGATGTACGTGGCGACGAAGGCCGGGTTCACGCGGCAGGGGCCGCACCAGTGGACGGCGCTCGGGCGGCCGGAGTACCTGCGGCAGCAGGTCGAGCTGTCGTTGCGGCACCTGGGGGTGGAGCGCATCGATCTGCTGCAGTTGCACCGCATCGACCCGACGGTGCCCGTCGCGGATCAGGTCGGTGAGCTCGCGGAGCTGCAGTCCGAGGGCAAGATCCGGCACATCGGCTTGTCGGAGGTGTCGGTGGCCGACATCGAAGAGGCGGCGCGGACGGCGCGGATCGTGTCGGTGCAGAACCGGTACAACGTGGCCAGCCGGCACGCGGAGGACGTCCTGGAGTTCTGCGAGGCGGGGAACATCGGGTTCGTTCCGTGGGATCCGCTGGCGACCGGGAAACTGGCGAGCGATCGCGGGCCGCTGGCCTCGATGGCGGCGCGGCACTCGGCTTCGCCGTCGCAGTTGGCGTTGGCGTGGTTGTTGCGCCGGTCGCCGGTGATGTTGCCGATCCCGGGGACATCGAGTGTGGCGCACCTGGAGGAGAACGTCGCGGCCGCCGAGATCGAGTTGACGGACGACGAGTTCGAGGCGGTTGCCAAGGCCGCCTGAGACGCGTCCCAGGCGGCCGGAGCAGGCCGACGGTGGCACCGACAAACGTGGATGAGGATGGTCATCCACGGCTCGGATGTCTTCGCGCCACCGTCGTCCCGGCTCCCCGACCCGCAACCGAAGTTGGCGCGGTCCCCCTTTTGGTACACGAGAAGCCCCGGCGCACTACAAGGTGCGTAGCACCCCGACTCGCGGGTGCGTCGGCCCCGACCTGCGAAGACAGTGAACCGTCATCACTCGTTTGGCGTAATGGCCACAGGGGAACACGGAGCGTTCCCCGTCGGGCACACTGGGGATCCTCTGGAGGGGGGTCACGGATGCATGAGCAGAGCCTGCCGTACCGGCACGGCATCCACGAGGCGATGGGCGTGCTGTCCGGGCAGTGGGTGACCGCGGTTCTCGCGTCGCTGACCGCCCGGCCGATGACCTACTCAAAGTTGCTCGAACACATCAACAACACCGAAGAGCGACACGGATGGGTGACACACGAGCGACCCCTACGACAGAAGGTGCTCACCGACACGCTGCACCGCATGCAACGTGACGGGCTGGTTGTCAAGATCAACAGACCGAGCCGGTTCGGCTCCACGTGGTACCAACTGTCCCCGATGGGCCGATCGCTGCTGCGGTCGCTGCTGCCGCTCGCCAAGTGGTCGGAGGATCACCGCAGCGACCTGTCCCAAGCACGCGCGGCATACCTGGCGGCACAGGAGGCCGCGGTGAAGTCCGACAGCTAGCCGCGTCAGTGCCCGTTGGTCAGGTCGCCGATCGCGGCGACGATGCTCTGCACCTGGTTGCGCCCGGAGTCCTTCGCGACGAACAACGCGTCGTCCGCGGCGAACAGGACGTCCTGCAGTTCCGGCCCGAACTCCGGGTAGAGCGCGATGCCGATGGACACGCTCAGCCCGTCGATCACCCTGTCCTCGACCGGAACGCGTAGCTCACGAACCCGCTCGCACATCCGTTCCGCGATCTCGCGCAGTGCCTCCCGCGTGATCTCCGGGCACAGGACCACGAACTCCTCGCCGCCCCAACGCCCCACCACGTCGTACCTTCGGGCTGACGTCGACAGCACGTCGGCGACCGCCTGCAGCACCTGGTCGCCGACCAGGTGGCCGTGGGCGTCGTTCACCGCCTTGAAGTGGTCCAGGTCGACCATCAGCACGCCGACCTGCGACTCGTCGCGCGCGGCACGCTGGATTTCGGCGGACGCCAGGTTCGTCCACGACGTCGCGTTGGCCAGGCCGGTCTTCTGGTCGGTCGACGCGGCCTCCTCCAGCTGCCGCAACAGCACGCTGCGGTGCAGCACCAGCAGCGCGGGCACGATCATCACCGCCCACAGCGGGTTGAAGCCGATCAGCAGTCCGGTGATGGCGCCGAGGCCGAGCGTGCCGTACTCGAGCGCGTTCTCCTTGCCGGTGCCCAGGGCGCGGCGCAGGTCGAGGCGCTTCTCGTGCAGCGTGATCGCGACCGCGACCAGACCGGAGTTCACGCACGAGTAGGCGACGACGGCCAGCGCGATCGCCACGACCACCAGCGGCCGGTCCCACTCGCCGAGGCTCTCGGGTGCGAACAGGTGCCGGATGGTCCACGCGGTGTGCGCGGCGAGCGTGACCGTCGACGCGGTGAACACCAGGCGGTACGGGTGCACGCCACGCACCCGGTACCAGCTGCGCCAGAACAGGTGTACGTACAGCAGGCAGATCACGGCCGGTGTGAGCACGGGCGGCAGGACCAGCGCGGCCGAGAACGTCCACACCGAGGTCAGGTTCACGTGCGGGGTGTCGTTGAAGCGGCGCCGCACCCGCTCGACATGCCGGGACAGCTCACCCATCGTCACACCCAGGAAGACGATGATGCCGAGCGTGACCACCGCGTCCCGGTCGACCACGGAGTGACCGGCGAGGAACGCCGTGACCCCGACCGCCGCCGCCTCCACGAAGAGGATCAACGCCAGCACTCTGGCCGGCTCACCCCACAGCGCCCAGCGCCACGGAGCCCTGGACCGCTCACCAGTGGAAAGGGATGCTGGTTGGGCCGATCGGGCGAAAACCACCTGATCAGCGGCCCCATTGCCGTGCTCGGCGGCAGTCCCCTCGGGAGGAGGTGCGAACGCTGATGAACAAGGACTGGTGATCTCCGTGCTCTGACCGAAGACCTGGTCAGGGGCCTTGACGTCGAATTCGTCCCCGCCCGAGGGAGGAGGTGCCTGCGATGACGAACAAGGACTGGTGATTTCCCCGTGTTTCTCGGCGTCGTCGGGTTCGCGCCCGCCCGCTTGAACGGGTGACTGCTTCTGGCGGGAGCGGGCGCGAAGCCACGACGCACCACTGAGTCCGGTCAACGCCACGCCGGCGACACCTCCGATTGCGACCGCGAGGACGGGATCGGTCGCGTCGGCGAGGACGCCTGCGGCGAGGACCGCGACGCCCTGTGATGACAACACCCCCGCGCCGGCGAGTCCTGCCGCGGCGCCCCGGCGGTGGTCGGGGACGCCGACGATGAACGCCGCCTGCGCGAGGATCAGATAGGCGGTGGTACACGCTCCGGAGATCGCCCAGAGCAGCACCACCACGACCAGCGGTGGCTGGAAGAAGCACAACATGAGTGGCACGCCCGCCGCGACGGCGAGCCACGAGGTCATCGCGGGCCGCCGGTCCTGCGGCAGTTTCGGCACGAGCCATGCGCCGACGATGCTGCCTGCGGGATCGGCGGCCATCAGTAACCCGACGCCGATGGCGGCCACGCCGAGCGTGTCCGCGTACGGCGCGGCGAGGCCCTCGGGGATGGTGAAGATCCCGACCGTCCACGACAGCGCGACCAGCGCGCGGAGGCGGCGGTCCTGCCAGAGCATCCTGGCGACGCCGGTGTCCCGCCCGCGCGCCTCGGGTGCGGCCGGCACGGGCCGGTGCCGGACCCGGGCGGCGACCACGGCCGCCGCGATCACGAACGTGACGGCGTTGAGCCCGAGCGCGACGTGCGGGTCGAGCACGACGAGCAGTGCCCCACCGCCCAGGAACCCGCCGACCTGGGCGAACTGGTTGGTGACGGTCCGCAGCGACAGGCCGGTGACGTACCGGTCACCTTCGAGGATGGTGGGAAGGAGCGCCTGCTGGGCGGCCTTGAACGGCGCGCCGCCGAGGGTGAGCAGGAAGACGAGGGCAAGCAGAACGGGGAGCGGCAACCCTGGCACCGCCATGATCGCGGCGACGACGGCTCGCGCGAGGTCGGCGCCGATCATCAGCTCGCGGCGCGGAAACCGGTCGGCCAGCGGCGCCAGCAGAACCCCGCCGAGCAAGGCGGGAAGGAAGGTGAGCGCGTAGGTGAGCGCGGTCCAGCCCGCCGAGTTCGTGTGCCGGTAGACGAGCACGGCGAGGCCAACCCGCGCGAGCTGGTCGCCCGCGACCGACAGCAGCTCCGCGGCCCACAGCGCGCGAAACTCACGCACCGCGAGAACATCGCGAAACCCCGCCTGACGCCCCATTCCGCCGTCCTCGCTCCGCTGCCGACGGGCCGCCCGCCGAACTCGCACGAACCCGCCGTTCCGACCCTAGATCGAACCCGGACCGAGAACGCGGTCACGCCCGTTGTCCACCCAAATGGCCCATTGGAGTGACAAACCGTGACATCGCGGCCTGAAAATCTTGCCAGCAGGTGTCAGGTTTATCCGGCATCGTGACCCGCATGGACGAACTCAAGGGCAAGGTCGCACTGGTCGCGGGTGCTTCGCGGGCCGCGGGCCGGGCCATCGCGGTGGAGCTGGGGCGGCGGGGCGCGACGGTGTACGCCACCGGCAGGACGACCCGCGCGCAGCAGTCGGAGATGAAGCGGCCGGAGACGATCGAGGAGACCGCGGAGCTGGTCGGTGCGGCGGGCGGTGATGGGATCGCGCTCCAGGTCGACCACCTGGAGAAGGACCAGGTCAAGGCGCTCGTCGAGCGGATCGACCGCGACCACGGGCGCCTCGACGTGCTGGTCAACGACATCTGGGGTGGCGACGTCTACCTCAACTTCGGGCAGAAGCTGTGGGAGCACGACCTCGACGGCGGCCTGCGGATGCTCCGGCTCGGCGTCGAGACGCACGCGATCACCAGCCACTTCGCGCTGCCGCTGCTGATCCGGCGGCCGGGCGGGCTGGTGATCGAGATGACCGACGGCACGACCGAGTCCAACGCCGTCTACCGCGCGGAAGCCGGGTTCTTCTACGACCTCGTGAAGACGTCGGTGCAGCGGATGGCGCTCGCGCAGTCGGTGGAGCTGGCGCCGCACGGCGGCACGGCGGTCGCGCTCACGCCGGGCTGGCTGCGGTCGGAGGCGATGCTGGCCGCGTTCGGTGTGACGGAGGACAACTGGCGCGACGCCACCGCGCACCAGCCGCACTTCGTGATCTCCGAGTCACCAGCGTTCGTGGGCCGGGCGGCGGCCGCGCTCGCGGCGGATCCCGAGGTCAGGCGGTGGAACGGGCGGTCGCTGTCGTCGGGGGAACTGGCGCGGGTCTACGACTTCACCGACACCGACGGGAGCAGGCCGGACGCGTGGCGCTACATCGCGGAGGTGGAGAGCCAGGGCAAGCCCGCCGACGCGACCGGCTATCGCTGAGGCACTATGGAAGGTGATGAGATCCTGGCAGCCGACCCTCGACATCGAGGACTTCCGTGCCCTTCGTGAGCAGTTCACTGACTTCATGCTGGGGTACAAGTTCGCGATCGACGAAATCACCACGAAGATCAACATTCTTCGTGAGGACTTCAACAACGCCCACGAGTACAACCCGATCGAGCACATCAACTCGCGGCTGAAGGCGCCAGAGAGCGTGCTGGAGAAGGTGCGTCGCAAGAACTACGCGATGAACCTCGCGAGCATCCGCGAGAACGTGCTCGACATCGCGGGCGTCCGGGTGATCTGCAGCTTCATCTCCGACATCACCAAGATCCGGGACATGCTGGTCGGCCAGGAGGACATCACGCTCCTCGACGAGCGCGACTACATCGGCAACCGCAAGCCGAACGGGTACCGCAGTCTTCACCTGATCGTGTCGATCCCGGTGTTCCGCTCGGACCGCACGGACCGCATCCCGGTGGAGATCCAGATCCGCACCATCGCGATGGACTTCTGGGCCAGCCTGGAACACAAGATCTACTACAAGTACCGGGGCGAGGTGCCGCCGAACCTGCAGGGCGAGCTGGCAGAGGCCGCGGAGGCGGCCGCCGCGCTCGACGAGAAGATGGAGTCCCTGCATCGCCTGGTCGACCACAGGAGCAAGTCCTTGCCGGACCCGGTGGCGGACGAGCTGGACCTCACCGCGCTGTACATGGGGTTCCTCGGCAAGAACAGCTGAGTCAGCCCGCGCCCGCGGGCGGTGACGAGCGTGCCGACCAGCGACACGACGCCGCCGACGACGGCGCCGAGCAGTCCGAGCAAGGCGGGGCCCATGCCGTAGAACGTAGCGGCGGCGGGTGAGCGGGCTCACCTCCCCACCGCGTCACGACCGGCCTGGTGGCGGGTCTCCCTGTCGCCGGTCTTCGACCGGTGCGTTGCGGGCCGCGATCGCCACCCCCAGCCCGGCGAGAGCGGCCCGCAACCCTGGTTCAGCCCGCACCCCGCGATTGTGCCACCGCCGTGATCAGGTACTGGGTCGGCGAGTTGCGCAGCTGCGTCGTGGTCACCTCCCGGAAGTCCGACAGCCAGCCGGCGATCCGGTCCAGTCCGTACACCTCGCCGTTCTGCCCGTGGAACAGGTTGAGGCTGAACGTACGCAGGAACGACACGTCCGCCGGGCCTGGCGCGTCGCGGCCGTGTTCCAGGATCGCCACCACGCCGCCGGGGTTCAGCGCCGCAGCGACCCGGTCCAGCAGCGCCCGGTTCCCGGCTTCCGGGTGGCCGTGCAGCACGTTGAACAGCAGCACCACGTCGTACCCGGTGCCGAGGTCGGTCTCCAGGTAGTTCCCCGGCGCCATCGTCACACGCTCGCCGCCAGGGCCCAGCGCGGACTCGTAGTCCATCACCGTGGCGGAAAGCGCCGGGTGCCGTTCACACAGTGCCATCGAGTAGCGACCGTGGCCGCCGCCAAGGTCCAGCAGCCGCGCGGGTCCGGACGGGACCGGGATCAGCGGCGCGAGCTCCGCCGCCAGCAGCTGTCCGTGACCGTCCAACATGGACTGGAACTGCTCGGACGTCTCCGGGCGGTCCGCCAGCCACTGGTAGAAGTCCACCGCGGGCTTGCCCGTCCGCACCGAGTCCTCGAGCCCGTCCCACAGCTCGAACATCACCCGCTGCCAGAACAGCTCCACCGTCGTGTACGGCGAGTCCACCAACCACTTGTCGGACAACGGGGTCAGCGCGTACCCGTCGTCGGACACGGTCAGGTAGCCGAAGCTCACCAGCGCGTCCGCGAGGATCGTCACGCCGCGTTCGTCCACCCCCGCCGCCGACGCCAGGCCAGGGGCTCGTAGTGCTCCGTTGCGCAGCGCACCGAACACGCCGAGCCGCATGGCGGCCGCCGCGCACCGGTACGCGGCCGTGCCCAGCATGTCCGCGAACGACGCCGGGGCCTCGTTCGACGCGTACGCCTGCTCGTCGTCACCCAACTCGATCGGCATCGACGGTCACCCCTTCCGCAACCCGCTCGGGCAGCACGCCGCTGTCCGCGAGGAACCTGATGTGGCGGCGCATCATCTCCGCGTCCGCGGCCGGGAACTCGACCCCGGCCTCCCGTGCGGCCGCCCACGTCCGCGAGCAGTCGAACACCGGGTGCGGGCGCCGCCACGTCGGCAGCCCGTACGCGAGCGGGCCGAACGAACTGCTCGGCGCGGCCAGCATCTGCTGCCGCCATTCCTCGTACGGCAGCGTGTCCACCGGGTAACCCATCTCGTTCAGCGTCACGCCGAGGTCCGCGTACGAGTAACCGTCCGCGCGGTAGAAGTGGAAGTCGCGGCCGGTGTGCCGCTGCGAGATGCCGACGATCGCGGCCGCGATCAGGTCCACCGGCAGCATGTCGATCACGTCCTGGGTGACCGGCACCGAACCCTGGTGCGCACAGGTGGAGACCTGCCTGCTCAGGTACGAGTCGGTCTTCGCCGTGCCGGTCGCCAGGTCGCCGACGATCGCCGCGATGCGGTAGATCGAGATCGGCAGTCCTCGGTCCCGCGCGTTGACACCCATCGTGTCGGCCACCCACTTCGTCGTGTGGTAGCCGGTGTCCAGGCCGGACGGGTCCAGCGCGCGGTCGTCCTCGGTGATCAGCTGCTGGTCGTAGACCTTGCCGAGGAACACACCGAGCGTGGACATGAGGTGCAGCGGCTTGGTGCGCTTGCGGATCGCGAGCCGCAGGATCTCGATCGTGCTCTCCACGTGCGGTGGCATCAGCCACTGGTAGGTGAGCACGAAGTTCATCACCACACCGTTGTGGTAGATGGCGTCCATCGTCTCGCACAGCATGTCGTAGTCCGCTGTGGACAGACCGAGGCGCGGCTCCGCCATGTCGCCGACGATCGGCACGATCCGGTCGAGCTCCGCCTGCGGCACGGTCAGCTTGGCGCGCCGCAGGTTCGCGAGCAGCCGCGCCCGCCCCACGGCCACCGACTCGGCCCGCACCAGGCAGTACACGTCGGCCTCGGTGCGCGACAGCAGCTCGGCCAGCAGGTGCGCGCCGAGGAACCCGGTCGCACCCGTCAGCAGGACGCGCCGCATCGGGCCATCGACCGGCGGCGCGGTCACCTGGATGTCCTCGGGTGGTTCCGCGTCCAGCCGCAGCTGTTCGATGGACGGGATGCCCTGCGTGTAGTTCTTCGCGAACTCGCCGTCGCTCACCCGTGCCTGCTCGACCACCTCGGCCAGCTCAGCGAGGTCGTTGGTGGCGAAGACCGCGCGCAGCGGCAGCGTCACCCCGAGCAGCGACCGCACCTTCGCGAGGACCGTCGGCGCGAGCAACGAGTGCCCGCCGAGCGCGAGGAAGTTGCTGCGCCGCCCGACCGCCGGGTTCTCGAGTACCTCCGCCCACACCTCGGCGAGCACCCGCTCGACCGGCGTGCGGGGCGCCTCGTACGGGGCGGCCGACGACGCCGGCGCGGGTAACGCGCCGACGTCGACCTTTCCGTTGCGGGTCAACGGAAGCTCATCCAGCACCACGAACGCGGTGGGCAGCATGTAGTCCGGCAGCCGGTCCGCGCAGAACGCACGCAGCTCGGCGGGACCGGGCATCGTGGCCCCCGCGCGTGGCACGAGGTAGCCGACGAGCACGTCGTCGCGCACCGCGACCGCCACCTCGGCGGACTGCGGGTGCGCGGCGAGCGCGGCCCGCACCTCGGCCAGCTCGATCCGGTTGCCACGCAGCTTGACCTGCTCGTCCGCGCGGCCGAGGAACTCCAGCGTGCCGTCCGGCCGCAGCCGGGCCAGGTCGCCGGTCCGGTACATGCGGCCCTCGGTGAACGGGTCGGGCAGGAACGCGGCCGCGGTCGCGTCCGGCGACGACAGGTAACCGCGGGCGGGTGCCGCCCCGCCGATGTACAGCTCGCCGGGCACCCCGACCGGCGCCGGGCGCAGGTCGGCGTCCAGCACGTAGGTCCGCACGTTCGGCAGCGGCCGCCCGATCGGCAGCGCGCCGTCGGTCTCGGACCCGTCGACGGTCGAGAACGTGGTGGCGCACACCGTGCCCTCGGTCGGGCCGTAGTGGTTGTGCAGGGTGACGCGGCCACCGGTCAGCGCGGCCCACTCGCGCGCAGCCGAGGCGGGCACCGCCTCGCCACCGACCATCATCACCCGCAGCGGGCTGTCCTGCGCGGCCTCGTCGAGACCGGTGAGATCGCCGACCCACCGCCGCCACAGGGCGGCCGCCGTGTCGACGGCCGAGATGTCGTGCTCGGTGCACAGCCGAAGCAGCGCCGCACCACCAAGCGCGGCGGGCTCGGGGTGCAGCACCAGCGTCATGCCGACGGCCAGCGCGGGGAACACGTCGCCGACCGACGCGTCGAACGACAGCGGCGGCACCATCAGCAGCTTCTGCCCGGCGGTGAACCCGTGCCGCTCGATGAACGCGTACGTCAGGTTCAGCAGCGAGTCGTGTTGCACACCAACGCCCTTGGGCACACCCGTCGAGCCGGAGGTGTAGACGGCGTACGCCAGCTGACCCGCGTGCCGGGGCACTTCCGGTGGCTCGGCGGCGGTCGCGGTGAACGGCAGGTCCTCTTCGGACAGCACGACGGTCGCGCCGCAGTCGTCGAGGATGCCCCGCAGGCGCAGCGGCGGCCAGCCAGGGTCGAGCGGCACGTAGTAGCCACCCGCCTTGAGGATGCCGAGCAGCCCGACGATCGCGTGCGGCCCTGCCTTGAGCCGCAACCCGACCGGTGTCTCCTGGCCGACGCCCTGCTTGCGCAGCGACGCGGCCAGCGCGTTGGCGCGCTCGTCCAGCTCCCGGTAGGACAGGGCCTCACCCGACACCGTCAGCACGGCCGTCGCGTCCGGGCTCTGCTTCGCCTGCGCCTCGATCAGGTCCACGACGCTGTCGACAAGGGGATAAGTCGCCATCGCCTCGTTGAGCCGGGACAGCAGCGCGCGATCGTCCGATGTGGACAGATCGAGCGCGGACACGGCGCCGTCCGGGTGCTCGACCATCGCCGTCAGCATCGCGACGAAGTGCGTGCCGAGCCGGGTCATCGTGTCGTGGTCGAACAGCTCGGCACTGTAGTCGAGGTTCACCGGCCACGCGCCTGCCCGCTCCCGCACGTGCAGCGTCAGATCGAACCGGCTGGTGGCACGGCCGACCTCGACATCCTCGACGGCGAGCCCGGGCCACACGACCGGCTCGCCACCGCGGTTCTGCACCAGCATGACCTGGAACAACGGGTGGTACGACAGATCGCGCCGGGGCGCGACCGCCGCGGCGACCTGGTCGAACGACACGTCCGAGTTGCTCAGCGCCGCCGCGGCCACGTCCCGCGCCCGCAGCAGCAGCTCCGGCACGGTCGGCGTGCCGGACAGGTCGACACGCAGCGCGGTCGGGTTGACGAACAGGCCGACCACTCCGTCCACTTGGGACGGACGACGGGTGGTGGGGGAGCCGACCACCACGTCGTCTGTCGACGCGTACCGGCCGAGAAGCAGCCCGAACGCGGCGAGCAGCCCGGCGAACGTGGTACAGCCGTGCTCGCGGCACAGCCCGGTGAACCGGACCGCGAGGTCCTCCGGCACCTCGAACGCGTGGCTCGCGCCCGCGACCCCTCGGGACGCGGTGCGTGGCCGGTCGGTCGGCAGGTTCAGCACCGGCGGCGCGTCGGCCAGCACGTCGCGCCAGTACTCGAGCTGCTGCTCGCGTGCCCCGGCCTCGAGGTGGTTCTCCTGCCAGCGAACGTAGTCCGGGAAGTGCAGGTCAAGCGGCGGCAGGTCGCCGCCCGCGTAGAGCGTGACCAACTCCGCGTACAGCTGGTGGATCGAGGTGTCGTCGCACACGATGTGGTGTGCGGCGAGCAGCATCGTGTGCTCGAGCGGGGAGTGGCGGATCAGCAGCATCCGCAGCAGCGGCGCCCGGTCCAGGTCGAATGGCCGGTCCACGGCCGCGATGAGCAGCGCGTCCGGCGCGCCTGGCTCCTCGACGAGCGTGAAGTAGTCCTCTTCGGACAGTGTGGCCGCGACCCGCTGCTCCGGCACGCCGTCGGTGTCGACGACGTAGGTGCGCAGCGCCTCGTGCCGGTCCAGCACCGCACGCAGCGCGTTCCGCAGCGCCGACACGTCCAGGTCACCGGTCAGGCGCTGCACCATCGGCATCACGTACGCGCCCTGGTCCAACCCCATGCGCTCGGTGAACCAGAGCCCGCGCTGCGCACCGGAGAGCGGGACGGTGTCGCCGGGGTCGCGGCGGGGGATCTGTGGCTCCTCGGCCAGCTCGATGCCCCGCTGGGCGAGCAGGCGGGCCAGAAGGCGGTCCCGGTCAGTCACGAGCTGGCTCCTTTTCCGGTTCCCCGATCGCGTCGGGGATCTCGACATCGATGTTGCGCAGCCTTGGCCGCGTCCACGCATAGGCGGCGACGGCGAACATGAGCACGCCGACCACCAGGAAGATCAGGGCGATGCCTCGGCCGTCGCCGGTGCCGATGACCGCGCCGAACGAGCCGGCGAGCGCTCCGTCGTCGGCCATCAGCGGCTCGAACACGCCGTCGGACAGCGGTCCGATCAGCAGGAACGCGATCGGTGTCGCCGCTGTGACGAGCATGCGGACCGCGCCGAGGACCCGGCCGAGCACCGCGGGGTCCACTTTGGTCTGGATGAGGGTCATGCACGTGGTGTTCATGAGCGGCAGCGTGAACAGGAAACACGGTGCGGCGATCGCGATCAGCCACGGCGACGGGTAGAGGCTGTGCAGCACCAGGAAGATCCCGCCGAGCACCAGCCCCAGGTACACGCCGTCGATCCGCCGTTTCGGCCCGCCCCACGCGGCCATCACGAGCGAGCCGGCGAACAACCCGCTGCCGCCCGCCGCCATCAGCACGCCGAGCGTCGCCGGGCTGGAGAACGACAGGATCAGCGGCTGCACCAGGCCACCCGCGATGGCGAACAGGAAGTTGAACGCGCAGAACACCACCACGAGGTTGACCAGCCCGGGTTTGCCGCGCAGGTAACGAAGACCGGCGTTGAACCCCGAGGGTGCCTTGTCGCTGGGCACCGGCCGGATCGCGTCGGCGGGCAACTGCGTCACGGCGAGCGTCGTGACGGCGACGACCATCGACACCAGGTCGATGATCAGCACGCCCCGCAGCCCGACGAGCCCCAGCAGCGCACCGGCCACCAGCGGCGCGGCGATCTGCACGCCCTGCGTGATCTGCATCAGCCCGTTGACCCGGCCAAGGTGCTTCTTCGGCACGAGCGACGGGACGAGCGCGGTGTAGGCGACCATGTGGAAGGAGTTGCACGCCGACGACAGCGCGGTCGTCAGGTAGATCGGCCACACCGTCAGGGCGTCCGAGGCGACCAGCATCAGCAGGATCGCGGTGGCGAGCCCGGCACCGAGGTCGGCGGCGAGCATGATCCGCTTGCGGTCCCACCGGTCCGTGATCACCCCGGCGATCGGCGACACGAGGATCCCCGGCACCGCCGCGCAGAACTGGATCAGCACGAACTGCGTGACCGACCCGGTGTCCAGGTACACCCACACACCGATGACGAACGCCGACAGCGCCGACCCGATGACCGAGACGAGCTGCCCGGCCCAGATGATCCCGAATTTATTCATCGCTCATCGCCCAGCAACTTCCGTACTTCCTCATCGGACAGTGACGCGACCTCGACCCGCAGCGCGGCGATCGTCGCGACCTGGCCCGGTTCGGCCTGCAGGTCGGCCAGCACGTCCGCGAGCCCGGACACCGTCGGCGCGGCGAACATCCGGTGGATCGGCACCTCGATCGCGAACGCCTCCCGCACCCTGGCGAGGACCTTCGCGGCCAGCAGCGAGTGCCCGCCGACGCGGAAGAAGTCGTCGCGCACCCCGATCCTCGGCCGCTCCAGCACCTCCGACCAGATCCCGGCCAGCACCTCCTCGACCGGCGTGCGTGGCGCCACGAAGTCCGACGTGGACGTGAACTCCGGGGCGGGCAGCGCCTGGCGGTCCACCTTCCCGTTCGGGGTCAGCGGCAGCTCGTCGAGCGAGACGACCAGCGCGGGCACCATGTACTCCGGCAACCGTCGCCGCAGCAGGGCGTCGTCCGCGGTCCCGACGACGTACGCGACGAGCCGCACGTCCTGCCCGGTGCCGACCGTGGTCACGACCGCGGCCCGCACGTCATGGCAGGCCAGCAGTGCCGCCTCGATCTCACCCAGCTCGATGCGGAACCCGCGCACCTTCACCTGGTGGTCGGCCCGGCCGAGGAACTCCAGCGTCCCGTCCGCGCGGTACCGCGCGAGGTCGCCGGTCGCGTACAGCCGCGCGCCCGGGGTGGCGGCGAACGGATCCGGCACGAACTTCCCGGCCGTCAGCGCGGGCCTGCCGTGGTAGCCGCGAGTGACGCCGAGTCCGCCGATGTGCAGCTCGCCGACCACCCCGATCGGCACCGGCTCACCTCGCGGATCCAGCACGTACAACCGGGTGTTCGCGATCGGCGGTCCGATGTGGACGTTCTCGGCGGACACGATGCCCGCCGCCGACCACACGGTCGTCTCGGTCGGCCCGTACGCGTTCCACACCACCGCGTCGTCCGCGAGCAGTTCCGCCACGAGGTCCGGCGGGAACGCCTCACCGCCGCAGATCCGCACCTGCACCGACGGCGGCACCCCGCCTGCGGTACCGAGGAGCCGCCACGTCGCGGGCGTGGCCTGCATGGCGGTCGCACCCGAGGTGACCAGGCGCTGCGACAGCCGGGGCCCGTCGGCCACTTCGTCCGCCCCGACCACCACCACCTGCGCGCCGGAGACCAGCGGCACCAGCAGCTCCAGCACCGAGATGTCGAACGACAGCGTGGTGACCGCCGCCAGCCGGTCGCCTGGCCCGATGGCCAGCAGATCCGCGAAGGACGACAGCAGGTTCACCACCGCGCGGTGCGGTACCCCGACACCCTTGGGCCTGCCCGTCGAACCCGAGGTGTAGATCAGGTAGGCGAGGTCGGGCGCCGGGCCCGCCTGCACGGCCGGGCCGTGTTCATCGGTCCGCACCACGGTCCCGGCAAAGCCGAGCGTGTCGGCGCGGTTCGTCACCAGCACGTGCGTGCCGGAGTCCTCGAGCATCAGCTCGAGGCGTTCAGCGGGCCACGACGGGTCGAGCGGCACGTACGCGCCACCGGCCCGCCACACCGCGAGCAGCGCGGTGACCATGGCGGGGGACCGGTCGAGGTACAACCCGACCGGCGTCTCCGGCGCGACGCCACACTGCCGCAACCGCCCGGCGAGCCGCTCGACGCCTGCGCCGAGTTCCGCGTAGGTCAGCGAGCCGCCCGGCCCGGTCACCGCGACCTCGGTCGAGGTGAAGTCGATCAGGTCGAGCGCGGTCGTCGCGTCCGGCAGGGCCGCGTCGGTGCTGTTGTACCCGTGCACGACCTGCCAGCGTTCGACGCCTGCCACCGCCGTCAGCGCCGAGATCCGGCGATGCGGGTCGGCGATGGCGCAGGACAGGGTCGCGACCAGGTTGTCGATGAACCGATCGATCGTGGGTTCATCGAACAGGTCGGTGTTGTACTCGACCGACACCAGCAGTCCGTCCCTGACCTTCTCGACCACCAGCGTGATGTCCATCTTGGACACACCGGGGTCGGGCAGCAGTCCGTCGCAGGTCACGCCGGGCAGGTCGAACTCCAGCTTCGGCGTGTTCTGCAGGATCAGCTGTGCCTGCGACAGCGGCGCGTGCCCGAGGCTGCGCTGCGGCTGCAACGCCTCGACCAGCCGCTCGAACGGCACCTCCGCGTTGGACAGCCCGCCGAGCGCGACGTCCTTTGCCCGCGCCACGAGCTCCGCGAAGGTCGGGTCACCGGCCACGGACAGCCGCAGCGGCAACGAGTTCACGAAGAACCCGATCATCCGCTCCACGTCGGTGTCCGACCGGCCAGCGACCGGTGTGCCGATGACCACGTCGTCCTGCCCGGCGAGCCTGCCGAGCTGTGTGCCGAACGCGGCGAGCAACGCCATGAACAGCGTGCCGCCGCATTCCCGCGCCATGGTCTCCAGCGAAGCGCCGAACTCGTGGGTCAGCCTGCGCGTCCGCAACGCGCCCCGGTAGGACTGGACCGCGGGGCGCGGCCGGTCGGTGGGCAGCGTCAGCAGCTCCGGCGCGCCGTCCAGGTGCGTGCGCCAGTAGTCCAGCTGCGTGCGTGCGGCGTCGGAGCGCTGCCGTTCCCGTTGCCACGTCGTGAAGTCCGGGTACTGCAGCGCCAGGTCCGGCAGCGTCTCGCCCCGGTACAGCGTGGTCAGCTCGTTGAGCAGCACCGAAAGCGACCACGCGTCGGAGATGATGTGGTGCATGTTCAGCACCAGCACGTGATCGTCGGCGCCGAGCACGCCGACCGCGACCCGGAACAGCGGGCCCCGCGCGAGGTCGAACCCGCGCTGTGCCTCCGCCAGCGCGAACGCGTCCGCGTTGGTGGCCTGCGTGACCTCGAACGCCGCGGTCCCGGCCGGCGCGACGACCTGCACGGGTTCGCCGCCCTGGTCGGGGAACGTGGTGCGCAGCGACGCGTGCCGCGCCACGACGGCATCGGCGCCCGCCCGCAACGCGTCGATGTCCAGCGGGCCACGCAACCGGAACGCCAGCGGGATGCTGTACACCGGCTCGCCGGGCGCGAACTTGTCCAGGAACCACAGCCGCTGCTGCCCGAACGACAGCGGGTACGCGCGCGGCGCGGCCGACCGGCGGCGCAGCGCCTCGGCGAGCAGCTGGCGTTTGCGGGCGGGTGGCAGGTTGTCGAGTTCGGTCACGGCACTGCCTTTCCGAGTCGCGCGGTCGCCGCCGCCACCTGCGGCTGCAGGTGGGTGGGTACCCGGTCGCCGAACAGCCGCAGGTAGGCGGTGACGTGCTCGTCGTCCAGCGACAGGAACGGGAAGTCGGTCGGCACCATGTGCCGGATCGCGAGCAGCGGCACCGGGCTGCGCAGCGGGCGGAACGTCGAGTTCCACAGGCCCGCCTTGTCCGGCGGCCCGTCGTGGAACTCGCCGACCATCAGCCCGCGCGACACGTAGGCCTGCTTCAGCATCCGCTGCGCGTCGTCGATGATCGGGTGCAGGTCGGGCCCGGCCAGTTCGGGGAACAGGATGAGGATGGTCTTGAACTGGGCGGCGGGCCCGCGCGTCGGCTCGAGGTCGATGAACCAGTCGCGGTAGTGCGCGACCGTGGCCGCCACCTCGTCGGCGCCGGAGGGCACGCCACGGCACACGGCCATGTAGAAGGTGTGCCGCGCCATGGCCCCCTCGGTGAACGGGCAGACATCACCCTTGCGGCCCAGCTCCGGATGCGGCCTGCACAGGTAGCGCCGCGCCCAGTCCACGATGGCACGCAACGGTTCCTCCGACGAGCGGACCGGCTCCGGCAGGATCCCGTCGAGGTCTTCCGGTGCCACGAGCGGGGGGACATCGAGTGTCGGATGGGTGAGCACGACTAGGGAACCTGCCTTTTCGATCGGGCCGCCACGAGCGCTGTTATCGCGGCGGCGGCCACTGTGGAGAGTCCTGCGGCCAGCGCGCGGTCCTGCCTGCGAGCCCTGGCCAGTGCGTCGCCGTACGGCGTGGTGGTGTGGGCGATCATCGTGTATAGCGGCGTCCATCGGTTCGGGAAGAGCTTGTGCAGCACCAGATCTGCCTTCTTGCGGGCGAGGAACAGCGGCGAGCGCATGCCGTCGCGCAGTTCCAGGAAGTTCTGTTTGGACAGTTCGGCCAGCACGTCCGTGTGCGCCCGCCGCCGCGCCTCGAACACCCGCAGCCCGGCGGCCAGGTCACCGCCCGCGAGACAGTTGTCGAGCACGGAACAGTCCTCGAACGCGGCGTTCATGCCCTGCCCGTAGAACGGGTACACCGCGTGTGCGGCGTCGCCGATCAGCACGACCTTGCCGTCGTGCTGCCATGGCGAGGTGCGGATGGTGACGAGGCTGCCCGTGGGATGCGACAGGAACTGCTCGACCAGGTCCGGCACCAGGTCGGGAAGATCGGAGAACTCGGCGTCGCAGTGCGCTCTGACGCGTTCCGGGGTGGTCAGCTCGGCGAACGAGCCGGGACCCTCGAACGGCAGGAACACGGTCGCGGTGAGCGTCCCGTCGTGGTTGGGGTGCGCGACGACCAGCCCGGTGCTGCCCGGCCACAGGTGCAGCGCCTCCAGCCGCGTGCGGTCGTCGGCCGGGATGGTGATCTCCTTGTAGCCCCAGTCCATGAACTCCTGGTGGAACTCGGCCCGCTCACCCCGCATGAGCTGCGCGCGGACCGCCGAGAACGCGCCGTCCGCGCCGATCACCAGGCCTGCCTTGCACTCGTGCGACTCGCCTGCCGGGTCGGTGACCGTCAGCACGGGCAGGTCCTTGTCGAGCGCGACCACCCGGTGCTCGAAGTCGAACCGGACGCCACCAGCCTCGGCGCGGTCGATGAGTGCCGCGTTGAGGTCGTCCCGCAGGATCGAGTGCAGGATCTGGTGGTCCTCGGTGCCGTACGGGTGGAACGACTGCCCGTCCGCCGTGTGCACCATCCGGCCGCGCATGGGCGTGGTCCTCGGCCACAGCTCGTCGAGCAGTCCGACCTCCCGCAGCGCCTTGATGCCGCGTTGCGACAGGCCGAGGTTGATCGACCGTCCCTCCGTTGTGGACAGTCGAGGGTCGGTGCGTCGTTCGACGACCCGCACGGTGTGCCCCCGGCGGGACAGGTAGATCGCGGCGAGCGAGCCGGCGAGCCCGGCACCCGCGATGACGACCTCGGTCACTCGCCCTCCTCGATCAGGGTGGCGAGCAACGAGTCGACCTCGGCGTCGGACAGCTCGTCGAGCTGGTCCAGCAGCGTGCGTGGCCGGTCGGCGACCCCGCCCGACTGCGCCTTCGTGATCGACGACGCCAGCCCGGCGACCGTCGGCGCGCCGAACAACGCGGCGAGCGGCAGGTTCACCGACAGCTGTGTGCGGATCCGTGCGAGCAGCTGGGTCGCGGTCAGCGAGTGCCCGCCGAGCGCGAAGAAGTCGTCGTGCACGCTCAGGTCCATGGCCGGGCCGAGGCTCAGCACGTCCCGCCAGAGCATGGTGAGCCGCCGCTCCACGTCGTTGCGTGGCGCGACCACCCGCGTGCGGGTCGGCGCCCACACCGGTTCCGGCAGCGCGGTCCGGTCGACCTTGCCGGTCGGCGTCCTCGGCACCACGTCGAGCGTCATCACCAGGTTCGGCACCAGGTAGTCCGGCAGCCGGGCGGACAGCCACGGCCGCAGCTCGTTCGGGTCCAGCCGGGGACCGGGCAGCACGTAGGCGACGAGCCGCACGTCGGTCTCGTTGCCGCGCCACACGGTCACCACCGCGTCCCGCACCAGGTTGTGCTCCCGCAGCACCGACTCGATCTCACCCAGCTCGATGCGGAACCCGCGCACCTTCACCTGGTGGTCGGCCCGGCCGAGGAACTCGAGCCGCCCGCCCCGCAGCCGCACCAGGTCACCGGTCGCGTACAGCCGCGCGCCGGGCGTCGTGCTGAACGGGTCGGGCAGGAACTTCGCCGCGGTGAGGCCCGGCTGGTTGCGATAGCCACGCGCGACCCCGGCGCCGCCGATGAACAGCTCACCCAGCACGCCGTCGGGCACCGGCCGCAGCGCAGGGTCGAGTACGTGCAGGGTGGTGGCGCCGACCGGGCCGCCCAGCCGGATCGGCTCCGGTCCATCGGGGACGGTCCCGGCCGCGGAGTACACCGTGGTCTCGGTCGGACCGTATCCGTCGATCAGCCGCGCGCCGCCGGACCGCAGCGCGTCGGCGAGGTCACGCGTCAGCGCCTCGCCGCCGGTGACCCGCAGCCGCACGGTGTCCGGCACCCCGCCCGCGGCGACGAGCAGCCGCCACGCCGACGGTGTCCCCTGCACGACCGTCGCACCCGTCTCGATCAGCCGCTCCCGCAGGCGAAGCCCGTCGGCGACCTCCTCGGCCGGGATCACCGTGACCCGCGCACCTCGCAGGAGCGGCGCGAGCATCTCGACCGTCGACACGTCGAACGACGGCGTGGTGATCGACGCGATGTGGTCGTCCGGCCGCAGGTCCAGCAGCTCGTCCATGGCGGACAACAGGTTCTGGATGCCGCCGTGGGTGAGCGTGACGCCCTTCGGCCTGCCCGTCGAGCCGGACGTGTAGAGCAGGTAGGAGATCGTGCCCTGCGTGGCGGTCGGTTCGAGTGGGGTGCTCGGTTGTGCCGTGAGGTCGGCGGTGTCGAGGTTGATCACCGTGCGCTCGCCGGGCAATGCCACCCCGGCCGCGTCGTGTGTGACCAGCACCGGGCACCCCGCGTCGGTGATCATCGCGGCGAGCCGCTCCGCGGGCCAGGTCGGGTCGAGCGGCAGGTAGCCGCCGCCAGCGCGCCACGCGGCGAGGATGGCGGTGACCACGGGGACACCCCGTTCGAGGCACAGCGCGACCGGCACGTCCGGGCCGACCCCGTTGGCACGCAACAGGTGTGCGAGCCGGTTCGCGGCCTCGTCCAGCTGCGGGTAGGTGAGCGAGCTGGTCGCGTCGGCCACCGAGGGCGCGTCGCCGAACCGGGTGAGGTCGAACGTGACCGTGCCCGCCCGCGGGGTGTCGACGACCGTGCGGGTGCCGTCGCACAGCGGCAGCTCGGCGATCGGCCGGTCCGGGTCGGCGGCCACGGCCTTGCACAGCACCGCGTACAGGTCCGCGAGCCCCTCGACGGTCGCCTCGTCGAACAGGTCGGTGTCGTAGTTCCACTTGGCGCGCCAACGGTCCGGACCGGGCTCGACGGTGAGGAACAGGTCGAACTTCGAACCACCGTTCGCGAGCAGGCTGGGCGCGATGGTCAGACCGTCCACGGTGACCGGCTCCCGCACCGGCTCGACCGCGAACATCACCTGCGCGACCGGCGCGTGCGCGAGCGACCGCTCGGCGGCCAGCAGGTCGACGAGGTCCTCGAACGGCAGGTCCTGGTTGGCGAGCGCGCCCTCGACCGCATCTGCCGTGTGCTTGGCGAGCTCCGCGAACGTGGTGCCGGGCGGGACGCGTGCGGGCAGCGCGAGCGTGTTGGCGAGGAAACCGACCAGGTGCTCGGTCTCCGGCCGGGTGCGGCCGGACACCGGGGTGGCGACGAGGAACTCCTCCTGCCCGGTCAACCGGTGCAGCATCGCCTGGTAGACCGCGAGGAGCGTGCCGAACGAGGCGTCCGGCAGCGGCTCGAGGTCACGCACCAGGTCGGCACCCCGGCCCGCCGCCGCCGACCGAGGGCGGTCGGTCGGCAGCGGCAGCACAGTGGGGATGCCGGCCAGTTCGGCCTGCCAGTACCTTGCGGCGTCGGCGAACGCGTTGGCGTCGGCCTGTTCCCGCTGCCAGACCGCGTAGTCCGGGTACTGGATGGACGGCTCGTCGAGGTCCTCGCCCGCGTAGGCGCTGGCCAGCTCGTCGAACAGGATCGCGCACGACCAGCCGTCGACGACCGCGTGGTGGACGACCAGCACGAGCACGTGCTCGTCCTGGCCCTTCGCGACGAGCCCGGCCCGCAGCAGGGGACCGGCCGAGAGGTCGAACGGGTGCCGCACCAAGGCGTCCACTTCGGACTCGACGATGTCGAGCACGCGCAGGTCGACCCGGGACGACACGACCTGGCTCGGCACCCCGTCGGTGGCGGTGAACGTGGTGTGCAACGCCTCGTGCCGGTGGACCACCGTGACGAGCGCGTGCTCCAGCCGCGCCCGGTCGAGCGCGCCGGTCAGCGTGATCCGCCAGCCGACGTGGTAGGCGGGGCTGCCGGGGATGAGCTGGTCCAGCAGCCAGAGCCGCCGCTGGCCGGACGAGGTGGGGAAAACGTACGTGTCGTCGGTGTTCACGACTGACCTTCCGGGGCAGGGCCGCGGCGGTCCACGGCGACGAAGCGGAATTCCGCGGTGTACCTGGCGCCCTCGGCGTCGGTGAGCCACAGCTCGTCCGGGCCGGGCAGCATCTCGCCGACGCTCATCAGGCCGTCGGGCTCCGCACGGTCGAGCGCGCGGATCGCGTGCGCGAAGTGCTCGACCGACGGCAGGCTCTCGAGGTCCACGTAGAACGGCTTGAACTCCACGGGGCTCTTGACGAACACGAACCGCGGCACCCCGGTTCCCCGCCGCCACTCCTGCGCACGCAGGAAACGGGTCGCCTCGTCGGCGGCGAACGCGAACCCGAGGCCGGACACCGGCAGCCGCCAGTTCTCCCGGCTGACCACCAGCCGGTCGATCGACACCCTCGGCGTGTGCGGAACCGTCGGCAGCGGGCGGAACTGCTGCACCAGCTGCCCCATCAGCTGCTCGTTCAGCAGTTCCACGAGGTCCATCCGGTTGCCACCGGCCCGGTCGTGCACGACGAGCTTCCCGCCCGTTTCGGACAGCAGCAGGTCGGAGACGAGCAACGCGCCGTCGATGTCCGGCCCGCACGCGTCGTGCGCGGACACCACCCGGATGTCGGCGGGCTGCACGAGCGCGTCGGCGAGCCGCTGCGGCGTGCCGCCCTCCTCACGGGTGGCGGCCAGGACGATCCTCGGCCCCGCGAGATCGGCGGCCATGGCGGTGTGCAGCTCGGTGGCGTTCGGGTGCTGCGACACGAACAACGCGGAACGCATCGTGTTGACGCCCGCGTGCAACTCGCCGAGCACCCACTGGAAGTCCCCGCGCCGGATCGCGTCGGCGTCCCTGGCGGCGATCATGACGTCCGGACTGTGCTGCACCGCGCTGCGCCATCCGGGCCTCGGCGCCGCGAACGCCGCGCTCACCTTGTCCCGCAACGAAGCGGCGCTGACCGACACCCGTGACTGACTCATGTCGAGCAAGAGGATGTTCGCCCAGCGCTCCTGCAGCGCCGCCGTCAGCCTGCCGACCACCCTCTTGTCGAGCCGGAAGATGATGTCGTTGGCCCACAACCAGAAGTCGGCGAACCGCAGCACACCGGAGGCGTCGACGTGCGTGCGGAAGGTGTCCCGCAGGGCCCGCCGGTACAGCGCCGCGCCTGCCGAGGTGAACCAGCGGGCGCTCTCCAGCATCAGCGACAGCGGCGGCATGAGCGACGCCACCAGGTCGGGCCCGATGGTGACGTCGAGGTCGCGGCGGCATTCCTCGTGCACGAGCGTGCGGCCCGCGTAGAACATGCCCGGCCTGCGCACGCCCGTGCTGCCGGTGTGCCGGGTGAACGACTCCTGGAGCGCGGTCATGGCGCCGGTCATCCGCTCCGGGTCGCCGACCGCCTCCGCGACCGCGGCCCGCCCACGCTCCAGCTCACCGAGCGCGGACAGGACGCGGTCGCGGACCGTCGGATCGTCGATCCGGTCGAACTGCGCCAGCAGAGCCCGCTCCGGCACCAGCTCAGCTGGAGAAACCTCGAAGGTCCAGGCAATCCGCCGGTCGTCTCGTAGTTTACCCAGCACGCGGTAGACATCGCCCAACGTCGCCAGTTCTTCCGCGATCTCCCGCGCGGTCCGCACGCCGTCGACCGCCCGCAGCACCGCCGCCTCGTCGGCGGGCAGCGTGACCGGCGGCTGGAGGGGCACGTGCAGCTCGTCACCGTCGATCCCCACGAACGGCATCCGGCGTGGCGTCGCCCACGGCAGTGTGTCCGGTGTGGACAGTGACTGTGCGAGCTCGTGCACCGCCCAGTTCTCCAGGTACACGGTCCGCTGCGCGAGCAGCTCCGGCCCCGGCCGCAGCGCGATCGTGTCCTCGGCGTCGGTGATCCGCGCCCAGCCGACCGGACCGAAGTACCCGATCGTGTCGTTCTTGGTCGTGTACCGCTGCAGGTAGTTCATCACCAGCGCGGCCCACTGCCGGTACTGCGAGTTCCGCTTCGGCGCCTCCGTGTACGCGAGCGAGTCGACGGCCGTGTGCAGTGCCCTCGGGTTCTGCCATGCCACGGCCTCACGGAACTTCGTGTCCCCGGCGACCGCACGCAACCCGGTCGCCACTCGGTCGGCCGCGTCAGCGAACGCCGCCGCATACGCCGCGTGTGCCTCCTCGACCGCGGCGGCCGCGCTGATCAGCTCCGTTGCGTGCTGCCTGGCGAGGATGCCCGCGTCCAGCTCGGCAAGCCGACCCTTGCAGATCAGCTTGGAACCCTTGCGCAGCGCGGGTTTCGCCTCGGCGGACGCGGTCGTCAGCGACGCCTTGATGCCGTCGAGCACGGCACCCCGGTGCACCGCGAACTCCTGCTCGGCGGCCACGACGGCCGCCGCGGCGGCCGCGCACTCCTGGCTCGCGAGGTCGAGCAGCGGCTCGATGCCGAACCCCGTACCCCGCAGCTCCACCCACCGCCACAGCGCCCAGTGCTGGTCCGGCGAGTCGGCCGAACCGGCCGTGACCAGGTGCGCGGGCAGCCGGTTCGGCGCCCGGTAGGCGCGCCGGTCCCGGCGCACGATCCCCGCCGTGGCCGGCTTGGCGGCCGCGGCGACGACGTCGGTGAGGTCGGCGAGCGTGGCCGCCCGGTAGATGTCCCGGATCGGCAGCTCGACGCCGAACGTCTCGCGGATCCGGAACGTCAGCCGCATCGCCAGCAGCGAGTTGCCGCCGAGGTCGAAGAACTCGTCACCGGCGCCGATCTCCTCGACACCCAGCAGTGCGCGCCAGATCCCGGCCATCCGGTGCTGCGCGTCGCCGGTGAGCGGCAGGTGCACGGAACCGGTGGTGGCGACCGGTTCAGGCAGTGCGGCGCGGTCGATCTTGCCGCTCGCGTTCAGCGGGAACCTCGGCAGCACCTGGTAGCTCGACGGGCGAAGGAACTCCGGCAGCGCGGCCGCCACGTGCGCCCGCACGCTCGCGAGGTCCAGGCCCGCCGGCGTCACATACGCGACGAGCCTGCGGGTGTCGTCCGTGCCGTGCACCACGACCGCCGCGTCCACGACCTGCGGGTGCGTGCGCAGCACCGACTCCGTCTCGCCCGGCTCGACGAGGTAACCCCGCACCTTGACCTGGTTGTCGACGCGGCCGAGGAACTCGAGTGTGCCGTCCGGCCGCCACCGTGCGCGGTCGCCGGTCCGGTACAGGCGGGCGCCGGGCGGGCCGAACGGGTCGGGCACGAACTTCGCCGCGGTGAGCGCCGGCCGGTTGAGGTAGCCGCGGGCCACGCCGTCGCCGCCGGAGTACAGCTCGCCGATCGCACCCACCGGCAGCGGCCGCAGGTCGTCGTCCAGCACGTAGACCGTGCTGTGCTGCACCGGCCTGCCGATCGGCGTGGTCGCGCCGAGGTCACCCGCGTCGTGCATGACGTGGCAGCTCGTGAAGGTCGTGTTCTCGGTGGGCCCGTAGCCGTTGATGACCGGCTTCCCGCCCCGCGCCGCCAGCGCCGCGCGCACCGCGTCCGGCGCGAGCACGTCCCCGCCGGCGAGCAGCTGGTCCACGCGGGACAGCGTGGTCACGTCGTGCTCGACGATCTGGTGGAACAGACCGGCCGTCAGCCACAGGAAGCTCACGCGGTGCCGGTCGATCAGCTTCGCGAGGCCCGGCGCGTCGAGCGGGCCGGGCGGCGCGGGCACCACCCTGGCGCCCGTCAGCAGCGCACCCCAGAGCTCCAGCGTCGTGACGTCGAACGACGGCGACGACGCGTGCAGGAACGTCTGTGCAGGACCGACGGTCGCGAAGTTCGGCTCGTGCACCAACCGCACGACGCCCCGGTGCGGCACCGCGACACCCTTGGGCCTGCCGGTCGAACCGGACGTGTAGTTGAGGTACGCCAGCGTGTCCGCCCGCGCCGGGCACGGAAACGGCGCCGCGGCAGGCAGGTCGTCGATGGACATGACGTCGGCCGGCCAGTCGCCGCCGTCCGTGATGACCACCCGCGCGCCGCTGTCGGCGAGCATCATCGCGTTGCGGGCCGGGGGATGCGTGGCGTCGACCGGCAGGTACGCGGCACCCGCCTTGAGCACGCCGAGGAATGCCGTGGCCAGCGCCGCGCCGCGGGGGAGCGCGACGGCCACCGGCTCCTCGAGCCCGATGCCGCGGTCCCGCAGCGCGGCCGCGATCCGGGTGGCCCGGTCGTCCAGCTCCGCGTAGGTGAGCCAGGTTTCGCCGTCGAACACCGCGTCCGCGCCAGGCGCGCGGCGGACCTGCTCGTCGAACAGCTCGGGGATCGTCTTCCCACGCGGGTAGGCGAGCGGGTCGGCGTGCCCGCCGGAGGCCAGCAGCGTGTGCTCGGCTGGCGACAGCAGCGAAAGGTCGCCGACCTTCCCGTGTGGCCGGTTCGTGAGCCGCAGCAGCGCGGTGCGCAGGTGCCCGGCGAGGACGTCGGCCTCGGCGGCGGTGAAGCGGTCGTGGATGAGCGCGATGTGCAGCGCAGGCTCGGCGAACGCGTAGACGGTGAGCGGGTAGCTGAGCCGCCGGTGCAGCTCGACCTCGCGCTCGTCCCAGTTCGGATTCTGCTTGCGCAGCAACGTGTGCAGGTCCTGCCGTTCGAACAGCACGAGGCTGGACAGCAGGTTCTGCGCCCCCGCGTACCGCTGGATGTCGCCGAGCGGTGTCAGCTGGTGGTCGCGGATGTCCACCCCGGAGCGCCGGATCTCCCGCAGCCACTCGCCGACCGACAGCGACCGGTCGAGGTCGACGCGCAGGGGGATCGTCGCGAGCAGCATGCCGACGATGCCGTCCGCGCCCGGCACCGAACCGTGCCGCGCGGAGCGGGTGACGCCGAAGACGACGTCGTCGGTGCCCGCGTGCGTGCCGAGCACCAGTGCCCACGCGGCGAGCACCACAGTGTTCAGCGTGACGCTCTCGGTGTCGGCGAGCCGTTGCAGCGCAACGGTTTCCTCGTCGGTCAGGGAGAACTTGACGACCTGGCTCGCGCGGCCCTCCGTCGCGTCGGCGAGCTTGCCGAACGGCAGCGGCGTCGGCCCGGACACACCGGCGAGGTGTGCGGTCCAGAACACGCGGTCCTGCTCGGCCGCGTGGCTTCCCGCCACGTTGCGGGCCGTGAACCACTCGACGAAGTCGCGGTAGTGCGTTCGCTCCGGGAAGTCGGGGCGGCCCTCGTAGTCGCTGTCGAGTTCGGCCATCAGCATCGCGAGCGACCGGCCGTCGAGGACGGCGTGGTGCAGCGTGATCACCACGACCGGCGTCGCGTGTGTCAGCACGGTCACCCGCACGAGCGGCGGAGCGTCGAACGCGAACCCACGCGTGCGGTCCTCGGCGAGGAAGTCGGCCACCGCGTCGGTGCGCACGGTGAAGTCGAGCGTGGTGTCCGGCCGCACCACCTGCACGGGCTCGGCGTCGCCCGCGAGCACGAACCCGGTGCGCAGGATGGGATGCCGCGCCACGGCACGTTCCCACGCCGCCCGGTAGGCGGCCACGTCGAGGCCCGGCCACCGGATGACGCACTGCACGACGTCGATGCCGGCGTCCGGGACACGCAGCCCGTTGAAGATCATCCCCTGCTGCAGTGGCAGCGCGGGACAGCCCGCCTCGGCTGTTTTCGGGTGCACGAGACCTCCAACGCATCCCTGCGGAATGCGAAGTCGTCAAAGCCGGGACAAATGCCGATCGGCATTTGCCCATGGTTGTTTTCCGGCATGCGTATGCCGGCACCCGAAATGTGTATGAACCTGCTTCAGGGCATGCCAAAGCCCGCCCAGGCGATAAAGAACCCCAGAGTCAGCAGGATGTTCAGCGGGCGCCGGCCGTCACGGTCGCCCGGTTACGCGGACAGGTGCTCCCGCACGCTGCGCGGCCGCATGTCCGTCCAGACCCGCTCGATGTGCTCGAGGCACGCCGTCCGGTCGCCCTCGGTGCCCTCCGCGCGCCATCCCGCGGGTAGCTCCTGGTCAGCGGACCAGATGGAGTACTGCTCCTCGTCGTTGACCACCACCCGGTACCGGCGGCCGTCGACATCACTCATGTCCCACGCCTTTCCCTGCCATGCCCACTCGTGGCAAGACGGTACCGGCGTGATGAGAGGGGCGAATCGCCCGAACGGCCCCAACCGACCGTCCGGCACGGACCATCGAGAGTAATGTGATTACGGACGGGAATCAACCGGATACGGGGTGACGGAAAGCTTTCTTTTCGCGAAGGATTCGATGGCTGAATAGTCGCTACTTCGCGAGCGGCCAGGACATCGTCACCGTGGTGCCCGCCGAGGTGGGGGTGATCGTCGAGGTGGTGGTGAGCCCTTGGATCAGGGGTAGTCCTCGGCCGCGCAAACCCCCACTGGGTTGCGGCGGCCGCCACTGGCCGTAGTCGGTGACGGTGATGACGACCCTGCTTTGCTCACCGTCCACCGCGCCCCTGAGGTCGAGCAGACCCTGGGTCTGGCCGTGGTAGGCGTGCTCGACGGCATTGGCCATGGCCTCGTAGCTCGCGAGCACGAGCGCCTCGCTGTCCTCGTCGGACAGTCCGGCGCGGGTCGCCCAGCTGGCGAGCGCATGCCGGAGACCGGCCAGGCGGTTGGCCACCGCGGGCACCCGGAAGTGCAACTCTCCTTCCGGGACGTCATCAAGGCTCTGTTGCCCCAGGTTCACGGCCGAAGCCTCCAACGTTCAGCCCTCCGGTTCCCCCGCCCGCAGGCAGGCAGGGGGACCGGAGTCAGTCACGCTCAGTCGGCGGTGAGCGCCTCATCGCGGGTGGGGTAGATCGAGATCTCGTCGGTCATTCCTGTCAGTTCCATCGGACGGAACGTGGCGCTGCCGGTCGCGACGATCCGGAAGCGAAGGTTGCCCTTGGCTTGCTGATGGCAGCCAATGAGCACCGCCATGCCGGCCGACGCGAGGAAGTCGACCTGACTCAGGTCGACCACCAGCGTCTCCGGCCGCTGCTCCATGGCAGCGTTGATCGAATCCCCCAGCTGGGGGGCGGTGGCCAGGTCGATCTCCCCGGCCACATTGAGCACCACGGCCTCGCCATGGGGTTCCACCAGGACTGACAGTCCTGGTGCAGCGGGCGTGCTCGTGTCAGCGTCTCGGAACGGCTCTGAACTCACCGCACCATCATCCAATACCTCACAAAGCTGCGTGTGACGGCCACTCTTGCAGACGCCCGGTCTAGCTGGTCCCATCCGTCCGCTCGGACACCCCAGCCGACTCGTGACTGGCTAGCGCCGGGGGACCTGGCCGACGCTGGACGGTGGGTAGCCGCGTATGCGGCGGTTCAAACCTCCCGACTCAAGGAGTTTGCACAGGCGTACTGACCAGGACGATCATCGACCCTGTCCCTTCGTGTTCGCCGACGTGGAGACCCTGGTCATCGGCCTGCGGCAACTCGATGTCGTGCTGGCCGTACCGGGAGTGCTCGACCCGGTCTTGGCGCTACACCGCTCGTACCCGCGGCGACCCAGGTCCAGAAGTCCCACCGGTTGGCTGCGGCCGGCATGCCGGTGACGACCGCTCGGTCGCGTACGTCGGCGAAGAGGCGGATGTTCACCGAGAGGCGGCCCTGCTCCAGAGCGGACGTGCCCCTGTCGATGCGGCGTGGGAGTCTGCGCAGCACCGGGAGCAGCGACATCAGTTCCTCGGTTGCGGCGCGCCGCAACGACTCCGGCGCAAACTTTTCGCAGATCAGCTTGTCCGCGAACGTTGCCCGGGTGTGGGTCCGCGTGGAACACGCCATGCAGCAGTACTTGGCGCAACACGCAGTCCAACGGGGATCACGCCAGGTCGTCGCGGCGGTCGCCGTCCACGTCGCCCGATCGCGGTGCGTACAGGTGTGCCGTCCAGGCGGCGCCTCACCAGGATGCGTTCGCTCGACAGGTCACCGTGGACAGTCGGCAGCGTGATCTCGACGCCGCTGTCGACCGAACTCACCCGCGGCGATGTCGCGTGCCTCCACCGGAAGTCGAACCCCTCGGTCAGCGCGGCGGCGAACCCGTCGGCGAGGTCGATTGGTGGAGCCAGAGCGATTGGACGAGGTTCGTGCCGCGAGGTCTGCTGGGGTGGGGTTTGCTGGCCAGGTCCAGCCCGGATTGAGCTGGCCTGCCAAGTCCCCACGGCATCCAAGTCCGCGGTTTTGCCACATCTTCGGCCCATCAAAGCCAGACCGGGCGAGGAACTCAGTGAGCGTTCAGCAGACGCACCACCTCCTCCGCTACCCCGACCGCGGAAGCCGGGTTCTGGCCCGTGACCAGGCGTTCGGATACCGAGACCTGGCTCTCGAAGTTCGCGGCCGCGACGTGCTTCGCACCGCGTTCTTCCAGGCTGGACTGCAGGAGGAACGGCACGACGGCTGCCAGGCCGACCGCTTCTTCCTCCAGGTTGGTGAAGGCTGAGACTTCCTTGCCGTCCACCAGGTACTTGCCGTTGGACAGGGTCAGGTTCACCAGCGCTGCCGGGCCGTGGCACACCGCTGCCACCACGCCGCCGCCTTCGTAGATGTCGCGGCCCAGCCTCGTCAGGCCCTCGTCGTCCGGGAAGTCCCACATCGTGCCGTGGCCGCCGACGTACAGGATCGCGTCGTAGCCCACGGCGTCGACTTCCGCTGCTCGGCGGGTCGTCCCCAGCTCCGGCAGGTTGACGAAGTCTCGTTGTGTCGCGTCGTCCGCGTCGAAGCCGTCCATGGGTGGGCGGCCGCCATCGACGCTCACCAGGTCCACCGCGAAACCGGCGTCGCGGAACACGCGCCACGGATGGGCGGCCTCCGGAACGTAGAAGCCGGTCTTGCGGAGGCCGCCGAGGTCGTCGTGGCTGGTCAGTGCCAGGAGGATTGCGTTCATGAGGCAAGGATGACAGGTGGGGGGCATTGAGGACCAATAGAACTTGTAGGCACTATTATCAGATTTCTGATGACTTCACTTGACCTGCTCAGGACCTTTCTCGCGGTGCACCGCGCCGGATCGGTGACCGCTGCCGCGCAGTTGCTCGACCTGTCCCAGCCGGCCGTCACCGCCCAGCTCAAGACGTTGGAAAAGCATGTCGGCAAGCCGCTTTTCCACCGGCACGCACGCGGGGTCACCACCACGGCGGCCGGTGAGGACCTCGCCCGCCTGCTCGCCGGGCCGCTCGACGACCTGACGGCGGCGCTTGGCGACTTCGTCGGCGGCAAGGTGTCGCTGCACGTCGGTGGGCCTGCCGAGTTCATGACCCTGAAAGCTCTGCCCGCGCTCGTCGAGTTGCCCGACACCGCGCTGCGCGTCACCTTCGGCATGCCGGACGACCTGCTCGACCAGCTGGCAAAAGGGGGTCTCGACCTGGTGATCGCCGGGGTCCGGCCGCGGATGCGCGGCATCATGACCGCGCCCCTCTACCAGGAGGAACTCACCGTCGTCGCCGCGCCGCGCTGGTACTACCCGGACACGTCCGGCGTGCTCGGTGACGCGCCATGGGTGGCCTACGCCGAGGACCTGCCGCTCATCCGCCGCTACTGGAAGTCGGTCTACAAGGCCATGCCGCCTGGGCGTGCGGTGGTCGTCGTGCCGGACCTGCGCGCGGTGCTCGCGGCGACCGTGGCGGGTGCCGGCGCGACCGTCCTGCCGAGGTACCTGTGCGAGAACGAGCTGGCGACCGGCGCGCTCCGCGAGCTGATCGTCCGCGGTGACGGTGAGCTGCCCACCAACACGATCTACCTCGCGGTCCGTGCCGGCGCGTTCGCCGAGCCGCACATCGCACGGGCCCGCGACCTGCTCATGTCGCGGGCCGAGGAGTGGTGAGCGGTCGCTCCGCCATGCGCTCCGTAAACTGTCCGACCGTGAGGCCGACCGCGGCCGAAATGGCCGCCGCACGCGCCAAGACCCTCCCCGACGTGGTCGCGGCGGGGCTGTCGGTGCTGTTCTGTGGCATCAACCCAGGGCTCTACTCCGCCGCCACCGGGCACCATTTCGCCAGACCCGGCAACAGGTTCTGGCCCGCGCTGCACCGGTCCGGCTTCACGCCGAGGCAGCTGCACCCATCCGAGCAGGACGAACTCCTGGACTACGGGCTCGGCGTCACGAACATCGTCGCGCGGGCCACCGCGCGGGCCGATGAACTGACCCGAGAGGAACTTCGTACAGGCGCACAGAAGTTGACGGACCTGGCTTCTCGGTACGGGCCTGGGTACGTCGCGGTGGTCGGCATCACCGCGTACCGCACGGCATTCGACCGTCCCAAGGCGACGATCGGCCAGCAGGAGGAGCGGCTCGCGGGCTCGCGGTTGTGGGTGCTGCCGAACCCGAGTGGCCTCAACGCGCACTATCAGCCCGACGCGCTGGCCGCCGCGTTCCGGGCGCTGCGCGAGGCCGCGTAGAGAACCTCGCGGAGACCGGCCGCGTCCTCCCGGTGCTCACGGGTTCGTGGTGCTGGAGCGGCGGGCGACGCGGTCCGCTTCACCGCAATGGGCGGCCAACGGGTTACGGCGGTGGCGCCCGCGGAACTCCTGGTCTGGGAACGCACGCCACCACCGGCTGAGAGAGGCAGAGATGACCACCCGAGAGCAACTGCGCACCAAGTACCTGAAGAAAGCAACGGACCGCCCGGCGACAACAGCCCGCGGCCTGCACCACACAGCCCTGATCTCCAGCGACGTGGAGACGACGATCAACTTCTACCAAGGCCTGCTGGGCTTCCCGCTCACGGAGTTGATCGAGAACCGCGACTACGAGGGCTCGTCGCACTTCTTCTTCGACATCGGCAACGGCAACCTGCTGGCGTTCTTCGACTTCCCGGGCCTCGACGTGGGCCCGTACCAGGAGGTCCTTGGCGGCCTGCACCACGTGGCGATCTCGGTGGACCCGGTCAAGTGGGACGAACTGGTGGCCCGCCTCACGGCGGCAGGGGTGGACCACGTCGTGCACAGCGAGGTGTCGGTGTACTTCACGGACCCGGACGGCGCCCGGATCGAACTGATCGCGGACCCACTGGGCGAGATGTACGGCGAACGGGTGCTCTAAAGCGCGAACCGCCGACAGGTTCACCGCAGGCCGGGCAACGATCGGCACGACAAGTCGGATGCGGCCGCCTTTATCGCATCGGTGAGTTCGATCTCGGCCAATGGGTCACCGGCCAATGACGCGACCTTTGGCCAGACGGTTCCCATCACCCGGCCGACGTCGGTCTCGGTCGCGTTCGCCGGCAACGCGGTCAGCGATTCCAGACCGTTCACCGTGTCGTCGTGGAGATCACTCAGCCTGCTGATCAGGGCGGACACGGCCGCTGTACCGCCGGAAGGCGAGCTGTCCGGCAGTGTGTCCAACTGGGCCGTTGCCGTCGTCAGCGCCGTCGACGCTGCGTCGAGTTGTGCCCCGTTGCCGGTGTTCAGTTGGTGGATCGCGACGCCGCTCAGTTCGGGGCCAGAGAAGCGGCTGAACCATCTTCTAATTCACGGTTCGGCTTCGTCGAGGTGGCCCGCCTGCGGTCGCGGACTAGCCGTTCGATCAAGGAAACGATGATGTTTACTGTCGGCCATGTCGTACCCGGATACCCCTGTACCGCAGCCGTCGTCGCAACCGCAGGCAACGACCACAAAACCCCGGACCGGCTATGGCCTGCTGGTCACCGCGATCCTGTTCGCCGGTATCGGTGGAGGCCTGCTGGCGTGGCACCCGTGGGACAAACCGGTGCCGGCGCCACCCAAGGACCCGCAGCACATCACGATCCAGAAAGTCGGCGACCAGAGTGACCCGACCGAGTCCGACTCGACACGGCCGGTCTACTGCATGACCAACGAGACCGGCGGCTTGTACTGCATGGTGATGCCCGGCCGCTACACCGGTATCCAGGAAGATCAGGGCTGAGCGGGCGCACCTGCAGCCTGAACTCGTCACCCACATTGGTGACATGACTGGGTGTTCGATCGTATGTTCGATAGCCTTGCTCGGTGGACGAGATCATCACAGCATTGCTGGATCAGGACTGGAGTCTGCTGTCCGACGAGGAGTTGCTCGCGTCGGTTCGGCGGGTCGAGACGTGGTCCCGGCGGCTGTACGCGGTCGCGCTGACCGCCACCAACGAACTCGACTCGCGTCGGCTGGCGGCGAGTCAGGGTGTGTCGTCCACGGCCGTGCTGTTGCGTCACCTGCTGCGGTTGTCGCCGAGAGCGGCGAGACGTCGGGTGGAGGACGCGAAGGACGTGTGTCCGTCGGCAATGGTGTCGGGTTCGCGGGTGCTTTCCCGTCTGCCAGGGGCCGCGGTCGCGCTGCGCGCAGGCACGCTCAGCGACGAGCAGTACGGGGTGGTCCGCCGTACCCTGCGGGAGCTGCCCGACGACGTGTCGCCGCGAACGCGGATCGAGGTCGAGAAACAGTTGGTGGCCGAGGCGGACCGGTTCGACCCGAGCCAACTCGGCAAACTGGCTGTGCGCATCAGAAGCCATCTGGACCCGGACGGCGTGCTGCGCTCGGAACGCAACGCGGCGGACCGGATGGAGTTGACACTCGCCCAGGACCTCGATGGTGCGATCCGGGTACGCGGCAGGCTTTCCGCCGAGACCGCGGCGGTGGTGCGGGCAGCGCTGTCTCCGTTGGCGAAGCCGGTGCCGGACGACACGCGTTCCGCGGCGAAGCGGCGCGCGGACGCACTGGTCGAACTCGCCCGGCGCCTGCTGAACGCGGGCACGCTGCCGGTCGAGGGAACCGTACGGCCCCACATCGGCCTCACGGTCGATCTCGCGGAACTGCGTTGTCACACCGGTGTGGTGGACCTGGACTGGGGTGGCACGGTGTCGATGCAGGCCGCACGCCGCATCTGCTGCGACGCCGACATCATCCCCATCGTGATGAGAGGTGCTTCCCAGCCCCTCGACGTCGGTCGCAGGCAGCGGCTCGTCACCGGTCCGCTGCGTCGTGCGTTGATCGCGCGTGACCGCGGCTGTGCGGCGCCGGGCTGTGACCGTCCACCCGAGTGGTGCGATGCCCACCACCTCGTGCACTGGAGCGACGGTGGCGCGACGTCGATCGACAACACCGCACTGCTTTGCGGCTACCACCACACCCTCATCCACCAGGGCGAATGGACAGCCCGCATGATCGACGGCATTCCCCACTTCATCCCACCGCCATGGATCGATCGCGCGCGGACACCGCAGCGAAACACACTGCGCCATCCCGTGCTGGGCGAGGCCGCATGATCGACCCCGCCGCGACTACACCCTCACTGTCGCTCAGCGGTAACGGGGTCGGCCGACCGGCATGCGTTGTCCGGTCTGGAGTTCTCAGCGGCGCTATCGCTTGGCCTGGTGGAGCGTACTGTGGCCGAGCGACTCGTCGACCTGTCGTCCGCGAGCACCGTGCTCGGAGATGCGAGTGTTCATTTGCTCGGGTCACAGGAGCCTGATCACGACTGTTCCAAGGGGACATTGGCACACAGACCCCGGTTTAACGGTGGAGTTCTTTGAGGGCATACTCGCTGAGATGAGTCCGGTTAGTCGTGGACGGAAGTCCAAGAAGCGGAACAGGTCCGGCGGTCGACCCGCGCCCGTCAGACTGGTGGCCGACACGGAGCCGTGTGACTGTCCGGTCTGCGCCGGGCCGCCGGTCGAGTTGTCCGAGTTGGTCGACGGGATCCTCGCCGATGTCGCGGACGACGCCTTGCCTGCCGACCCGATCGCGGCGGAGTTCTGCGCGGCGCTCCTCGTCGCCATTTGCGACATGGCCGGTGGGGGCTACGAGGAGGCGCTGGCCGACGGGTTCGTGCCCGAGTTGGAGGCGCGGAAGGACAGCCGGGCGTTGATCATGCTGCTGGCGCTCGGTTCGATCTGTGGTGGCCGTGCGGGGACGGCCGCCGCGGACGCCGCGCGGCGGATGGCCGACGCTGGGGTCGAACCGCCTGGCTGGGCCACTGAGCTGACCATGCCGGTGACGTTCGGGGACTGCTGGCGGTTCGCCGATCCGAAGGGCGAAGGGGCCATACTGCTCGGCAGCTTCGACCGCGATGGGCGGGCCCACACCTTCGTGGTCGGCGTCGACCACACCGACTGTGATGCCGCGGTGAACGTCGATCTGGTTGATGCCGAGGGACTGCCGGAGGCGATGGCCGTGCTGCGGCAGATGTGGACCGGGGTCGGCGAGGAGCGGCTTGACCCGGCGGAGTGGCGTTGGCAGGTCGAGTGCGCCCTCGACGCGCGGGCAGTGCACGACGCGGGGGACATGCCGTACGACGAGGACGGTCTGCCGGACTACTACCCGATGGCGATGTTGTTGCGCTCCCGGCTGCGTGCACTGCCCGAATCCGGCAAGCCCAAGCCTCCGCACGAGGATGCCTTGACATCGTTGCCGAGCCTGCTGGACGCGTGGCTGGAGCCGTTGCCGCCGGCACCGGCCGGTCCGGCGCAGGTGTACCAGCTCAAGGTGGGTTTGAAGGGCGCGAAGCCGCCGATCTGGCGGCGGTTGGAGGTGCCCGCCGACGTCACCCTGGACCGGTTGCACGTGATCATCCAGGTCGCGTTCGGCTGGGAGGGTGGTCACTTGCACGTCTTCGAGACTCCGTACGGCGACTTCGGGATGGCCGATGCCGAACTGCGGCACCGGCCTGCCGGCGAGGTGTCACTGGCCCAGGCATTGCCCGAAGCGCGGTCGAAGATCACCTACGTGTACGACTTCGGGGACGACTGGCGGCACGAGATCCTCGTGGAGAAGGTGCTCGCCCCCGACGACGCGGTGACCTACCCGCGCTGCACCGGTGGCCGTCGCGCCGCCCCACCCGAGGACAGCGGCGGCGTCTGGTCCTACACCGCCATGGTGGAGGTACTCGCTGATCCCGCGCACCCGGAGCACGCCAACACGCTGGAGTGGCTGGGCCTCGACAGCGCGGCCGAGTTCGACCCGAGCGCGTTCGATGCCCACGCGATCACGAAGGCGCTCACATCCCGACAAGTCCTGTCTGGCTGAACCGAGGTGGCCGGCGAGGTACGCCCCTTGCTGGTCGACCCTGCGCCACGCGCCTCTGTCTACGCGGTCCAGCCAGCCGGTAGCCGCTCCCCGAATTTCGGGACGTATTCGGGACGAACGGTCGACGTCGCTGGGAAACACCCAGGTACAACCGGACACATGAGGAAGGCCCCTGTCAGCGTCAGCGCTGATCAGGGGCCTTCTTTGTGCTGGTCAGACGTGGTGCCCCCGGTAGGATTCGAACCTACGACACCCGCTTTAGGAGAGCGGTGCTCTATCCCCTGAGCTACGAGGGCATTGCCCCGACAGCCTAGCGGCAGCCGGGGGCGAGGTGTCACCGCATTGCGTCGAACATCGCGTGATGGGCTGTGGCCCACTGTTCGAACGTGCGCGCTGGGCGGCCGAGAATGCGGCTGATGTGCTCGGTTACGTACTCGACGCCGCCCGCGTTTGCCCAGTTGGCGCCGATGGTGACCTGCGCTATCGCCTCGGGTGGCATGCCCATTGCCGTCAGTTGGGTGTGGAGGTCGGTTTCGACGGTCTTCACCGGGCGGTCGAGCACGCGTTCGAGGATGGTGGCCTGGTCGGCGAACGTGAGCAGTTCCGGCCCGGTCACGTCGTAGCGCCTTCCGTCATGGGCGCGGTCCAGCAGGGCCGCCACGGCGACCTCGGCCACGTCGCGTGGGTCCACGATCGGCTGGCGGGCGTCGCCGAAGAGGTTCGGGAGGGGGTCGCCGGCGTCGATCATGGTTCGGTACTGCAGGAAGTTCGACGCGAAGCTCGGCGGCCGGATCACCGTCCACGCCAGGCCACTCGCCGCGATGGCCTCCTCCGCGGCGACGTGCCACGTGCCTACGGTGGCGCCGTCGAACGGTTCGCCGCTGCCGATCGCGGACAGTTTCACGATCTTCCGCACTCCCGCGCCTCGGGCGGCGTCGACCAGGGCGATGTCGTGCTCCGCCGACGGGACGGGCGGCACGGTGACCAGGAAGACGGCGTCGACGCCGGTGACGGCCGTGGCGAGCGATGCCGGGTCGGTGAAGTCGGCTCGCACGCCGTTTGGCAGGTCGGCCGGGTTGCGGGACATGGCGCGGAACGGCACGCCGCGGTCGGTGAGGAGCGCGGCCACGTGGCCGCCGATGGTGCCGGTGGCACCGGTGACAAGGATCATGAGCCGACTGTCGCGTCGGGCGACCATCGACCTATAGGAAGTTTCGGCACAGCTCGTTGTCGGTGGTCGCGGTTACCGTGGCGGCATGGGAACGCTTGTGGTGCCGGACGAGCTGCGGCCGTGGGTGGCGGGGATCGAAGTGGCCGCCGCGTCGGGGGCGGCGGCGGTCGACGTGCCCGACCACGCCACGACGCTCGTGGTGCGCACCGCTCCTGGCGAGCGTCGCGAGGTGATCGTCATGGGGCCGAAGACCCGCGCGGCGTACCACGTCGCCGATCCCGGGCCGTCCTGTGTGCGGGTGCGTCTGCGGCCGGGGCGCGCGAAAGCTCTGGTCGGGCAGTCTGTCCGGGAGCTGGCCGACCGGGCTGTGCGGGTGCGCGCACTGCCAGGGCTGGACGCGGACAGCCTCGTGGCGGACCCGGTCGGCGCACTGGCGGCCTGGTTCGCCGAGCGCAGGGCGGACGACGGCCTGGTCGCCGCTGCCGCTTCGCTGCTGGCGGACGAGGGGGTCGCGGCCACGGCCCGGCGGCTGCATGTCAGCGAGCGTCGATTACGGGCGTTGTTCGCCGACGGCGTAGGCCTTTCGCCGAAGCACTTCGCGCGGATCGACCGGGTGCGCACGGTGCTCGCGACCGCGTCCGGACTGCGATGGGCCGATGTCGCCGCGGCGGCCGGGTACTACGACCAGTCGCACATGACCAGCGAGTTCCGCCATCTCATGGGTGTGCCGCCTGCCGCGTTCGCCGCTGGTAGGCGGCCTGCCGCGCGGCGCTGCGGCTGATCTGACCGGTTGTCCACAGCCTTGTCGGACTCACTTGACATGCTTAACGATGGCGTTAATATTTGTCATTGTGCGTACTGAAGTGGACGAGGTGCTCGTCGCTCTCGCTGACCCTGTCCGGCGGCAGGTCATCGACGAACTGCGGCAGGGCCCCAGGCGGGCGGGCGAGCTGGCCGACTCGGCTGGGATGAGCTTCCCGGCGATCAGCCGCCATTTACGGGTGCTGCGGGCCTCCCGGCTGGTGGAGGTTCGCGCGCTAGACGAGGACGCGCGGGTGCGCGTCTACCAGCTGCGGGCGGAGCCGTTCATCGCGTTGCGTGCCTGGCTCGACCAGGTCGAGGCGTTCTGGACCGAACAGCTCGGCGCTTTCTCCGAACACGCGAAGAAGAGGAATCAGGAATGACCGAGGCAGGAGTGGCGGTCGAGGTGGAGGTCGACCCGGCCACCGCGTTCGACCTGTTCACCAGGGACATCGCCGCATGGTGGCGGACCGACCGCTCGCTGTGGGGTGAGACTGCGGGCGAGCTGCGCTTCGAGGATGGTGCGCTGATGCAGGGCGACGCCGAGATCGGCCGGGTGTCGGCATGGGAGCCGGGGCCACGCCTCGCTTTCAGCTACGGCCCACCCGGTGGCGACCCGGCGGAACGGACCGACGTCGAGGTCCGGTTCGAGGCCGTCCGGGGTGCACCCGGGTCGTCGTGCGGCACGGCGGCTGGGAGAAAGCGAACTGGGCAGGGCTTTTAGCGGGGTTCGCCCGGCACTCACTGGAACGGATGCTGCTCGCCCGTCTGGGGGACTTCCTCGATGCGATAGCGGAGGGGAACGTCGAGTTCTTCGAACGGAACCTGACCGACGAGGCGATGCTGATCTTTCCAGGTGATGGCAACACGTACACGAAGGCCGAGTGCGTCGCCGCGATGGTCGACCACCCCGTCTACCACAAGTACGAACTGACCGATCCGCACATTGTCCACATTGGAGAGTCGACCGCGGTGCTCACGCACCGCGCCACCGTCATGCACGAGCAACACGAACGGCCGATGTCGGTCGCGGTGTCGACGGTGCTCGTGCACCAGGACGGTGAGTGGCGCATGGCGCTCCACCAGTGGACCAGTTGACGGGAGCACGATGTACTACGTGATCCGCGCGCCGGATCTGGTGCGCGCCAAGGACTTCTACGCCACCGTGTTCGGCTGGACCTATACCGACGACAGCCACATCCAGGGCAGTTCGCCGGCCGGGGGCTTCGCCGAGGGCGAGCCGGGTACGGACCTGTACCTCGAGGTGCCGGACGTGAAGGCGGCCGTGGCGCGGTTACGTGAGCTCGGTGGCGAGGCGCCGGACCCGGTGCGGTCGGCGTCGGGTTGGAGCTGTCAGGCCGAGGGTGGTCTGCTCGCGTTATGGCAGCCTGCCGAGGGATATGCGCAGAGCAGCCCTAAATGCGCGGAAGGCGACCTCTTCTACTACGTCGTTCCGGTCGCGGACGACGCGGTCAAGGACCGTTACCGGGCGGTGCTCGGCTGGGAATTGTCTACGGGTTCCCATTCGAACGGGTGGAACATCGACAACTCCGTTCCGAGGGGTGGTGTGTTCGTGGACCACGCCGGACGACCCGACCTGTATTTCCGGGTGGCCGACATCGACGAGGCCGCGCAACGCATCCGTCACGCCGGTGGGACGGCGGGAGACACGCAACCGAACTCGGCTGGCCGGCACGCCGCGTGCCGCGACGATCAGGGGGTGAGATTCAGTATCAGTTCGCTACGTGAGGGCTGACGGCGCGTACTAGGGTTCCTCCGACGGTGGGTGCGTGGGAGGGGTCCAGGTGGGTGACGGACGACTGGAGATTGACCGCATTTCCAAGCGGTTCGGCGACGTGGTCGCTTTGCGGGACACGACGTTCGACGTCCGCGCGGGAGAGCTGTTCGGTTTCGTCGGCAGCAACGGTGCGGGCAAGACCACGACGATGCGCATCGCGCTCGGCGTGCTCGCCGCGGACTCCGGTGAGGTGCGCTGGGACGGCGAGCGGATCACGCTCGAGACGCGGCGGCACATCGGGTACATGCCCGAGGAGCGCGGGCTCTACCCGAAGATGAAGGTCGGCGAGCAGCTGATCTACCTCGCGCGGATGCACGGCCTCTCCGTGAAGGACGCCAAACGTTCGACGGAGGAGTGGACCGAGCGGCTCGGCGTCGCGCACCGGCTGGGCGACGACGTCCAGAACCTGAGCCTGGGTAACCAGCAGCGTGTGCAGCTCGCGGCCGCGCTGGTGCACAACCCGCGCATCCTCGTGCTGGACGAGCCGTTCTCCGGGCTCGACCCGATCGCCGTCGACGTGATGAGCACAGTGCTGATGGACAAGGCGGCCGACGGCATCCCCGTGGTGTTCTCGAGCCACCAGCTCGAGCTCGTGGAGCGACTCTGTCACCGGGTCGGGATCATCCGAAGTGGACAGATGGTCACGATCGGCGAGGTCGGCGAGCTGCGCTCGAGCGGAGCGGCCGAGCTGGTGGTCGTCGCGCCGAACGCCACCGCGGGCTGGGCGTCCGGGCTTGCCGGGGTCACGGTGCGCGAACAGGACGGCGGCCGCACCGTGCTGGAACTCGGTGACGAGGCCGACGATCAGGCCGTGCTGCGTGCGGCACTGGCGACCGGTCCGGTGACCGAGTTCAGCAGGCGGCGACCGTCGCTGAGCGAGCTGTACCGCGAAGTGGTCACGCACGAGACCGACGACGACGCGGCGCCGGCCGCCGAGCGGAGCGAGGCAGGTGTCACGGCATGAGCACTCCCGACGTCAAGCTGGGGTCGTGGGAGGCGGTGCGGCTCGTCGCGAGCCGTGAGGTCACCACGAAGATGCGGTCGAAGGCGTTCATCATCACGACCATCGCGACACTCGTGCTGCTCATCGGGTTCTCGCTGGTGATGAAGCTGAGCGGCGGGTCGGACGAGATGATCGGCGTCACGCAGGAGACGCAGGCGCTCGCCGAACCGCTGAAGGCGACTGCGGGACAGATCGGGCAGAGCCTCGACACCACGGTCGTGTCCGAGGAGGAGGGCCGCAAGCAGGTCGCCGACGGGACGCTCGACGCACTGATCGTCGGCGGTACCGACGGCCGGCTGCGGGTGGTGGTCGAGAAGGACCTCGACGGCGACCTCGAGAACGCGCTCAACGTGCTCGCCGGTCAGCTCGCGCTCAACCAGGAGATCGTCGACCTCGGTGGCGACCCGGCCGCGGTGCAGTCGTCGGTCGCGGGCGCGACGGTGGAGATCGAACCGCTCGAGGAGCCTTACCCGTATCAGCCGGAGCAGCTGGTGCTTGGCATCATCGCGGGCATCCTGATCTACATGTCGCTGCTGCTGAACGGGCAGTTGGTGGCGCAGGGTGTGGTCGAGGAGAAGTCCAGCCGTGTGGTCGAGCTGCTGCTGTCGACCATCCGGCCGTGGCAGCTGATGGCGGGCAAGGTGCTGGGCATCGGGTTCGTCGGGTTCGTGCAGATGGTCGTGATCGGCGGTGGTGGTCTCGCGGCGGCGCTGGCGCTCGACGTGCTGTCGATATCGGTGTCGGCCGCCGTCGGCACGGTGGTGTGGCTGATCGTCTGGTATCTGCTCGGGTTCATCATGTACTCGCTGGTGTTCGCCGCGCTCGGGGCCTTGGTGTCGCGGCAGGAGGACGTCGGCGGCGTGATCACACCCGCGCTGATGTTCGTCATCGTCGGCTACGTCATCGGCATCTCGGTGCTGCCGTCCGAACCGGACAACACGCTCGCGGAAGTGCTGTCGATCATCCCGGTGTTCGCGCCGACGCTGATGCCGATGCGGCTCGCGATGGGTGGGGTTCCGGCGTGGGAGGCGATCGTCTCGGTTGGGCTCGTCCTCGCGCTGATCCCGTTGCTGGTGTGGCTCGCGGGGCGGATCTACGCGAACGCCGTGATGCGCAGTGGGGCCAAGGTCAAGCTGCGGGACGCGATGCGGCCCGCATAACCGCTGGTCACTTACGGCTACAGGGTAGGATCATTACTGGCAAGTAGAACCCGCATGACGCCCACTGTCGGGGAGGCGTTCGTGATCAAGGTACTGCTCGCGGATGATGAAGATCTCGTCCGCTCAGGACTTCGCACAATTCTGACCAGTGCCGGCGACATAGAAGTCGTCGCCGAGTGTGACGACGGCGTGCATGTCGCCGACGTCGCACGGCAGCATCGACCACACGTCGTGCTGCTCGACATCCGGATGCGTTCGGCCGACGGCATCGTCGCGCTGCGTAAGCTCCGCGCTTTACCGGAGCCACCGGCCGTCTCCATGTTGACCACCTTCGATGTCGACGAGTACGTCCAGGAGGCGTTACGCATCGGCGCGAGCGGCTTCCTGCTGAAGGACACCGAGCCCGCCGTGCTGATCAAGGCCGTGCGTGATCTCGCGCGTGGCGGCGCGGTGCTCGACCCGAAGGTCGCCGCACGAGTGCTGTCCGCGGTTGCGGACGGTGAGCGCGCTGCCGAGCCGGCTCGCCGCCTGCTGGCGTCGTTATCCGACCGGGAGCGGGAGGTCGTCGCGCTCATCGGCCAGGGGATGTCCAACGCGGAGATCGGCAGCGCGTTGCACCTGTCGGAGGCGACGGTCAAGGGGTACGTGTCCGCGGTGCTCGGCAAGATCGGCGCGGTCAACCGGGTGCAGGCGGCGCTCGTCGCCTACCGGGGTGGCCTCATCGCTTGACCTCTACCTTGCTCGAAGTTCGACACTGGCCTCATGCGAGCAGTAGAGGTGACGAAGCACGGCGGACCGCAGGTTCTTGCCGTTCGTGAGGTGCCCGATCCCGTGGCGGGCGCTGGCCAGGTCGTGGTCGAGGTCGCGGCGGTCGACGTGCTGTTCGTCGACACGCGGATCCGCGCGGGCTGGGGCAAGGAGTGGTTCCAGGTCGAGCCGCCTTACGTGCCTGGCAACGGAGTCGCGGGTGTCGTGCGCGAGATCGGCGCGGACGTGGACGGGTCGTGGGCAGGTCGCCGCGTGCTCGCGTACACCGGTGATAACGGCGGCATGTCGCCGACCGGCGGGTACGCCGAGCGTGCGGTGGTGCAGGTGTCCGCGCTCGTGCCCGTGCCGGACCGGCTCGGCCTGCCGGAGGCACTGACACTGCTGCACGACGGTCCGATGGTGGTGGGCACGCTGAAGACCGCGAACGTGCGGCCCGGCGAGCGGGTGTTGATCACCAGCGCGGGCGGCAGTCTGGGCACGCTGCTGGTGCCGATGCTGAAGGCCGAGGGCGCGGTGGTGGTCGGCGCGGCCAAGGGCGCGCGCAAGCTCGACTTCATCCGCGAGTGGGGCGCGGACGAGGCGGTGGACTACTCCGGTCCGGAATGGACCGATCAGGTCGGCGCCGTGGACGTCGTTCTCGACGGGGCGGGCGGGGACATCGGCACGGCCGCGTACCAACTGGTGCGGCCCGGCGGCCGGTTTCTGGCCTACGGCTCGTCCGCGGGCGACTTCGCGAAGACGGAACCCGCGCGCGAGGGCGTGACGGTGGTGCCGATCCTCGACGTCGGTAAGGGCGTCGACCGGCCGATGGCTGTCGTGGAGATGCTCGCGAAGGCGGCGGACGGGTCGATCACGCCGCTGGTGGGGCAGACGTTCCCACTGGACAAGGCGGTGGAGGCGCACGAGGCGATCGAGGCGCGGCGGACGGTGGGGAAGACGCTGCTGCTGCCGTGAGTGCGGCCTCCGGCCCCCGGAATCCAGCGTAACGGCACGCACCGACATTGACGGCTGCCGCGGCCCGGGTTGTCCACAGCGCGGGCGAATCGGCGCGCCCGCCCGCGTCCGGGCGGCCTCCGGCCCCCCGGAATCCAGCGTAGTGGCAGGCACCGACATTCGGCCGTGGTGAGTGGTCGGTTGTCCACAGCGGGGGTGATTGTCCACAGGAACCGTTGCGGGCGAACGGTTTTGTCGGTGCTGTGCCGTAGCGTGGTTCGAGGGGGCCGGAGGCCAGCGCGTCAGCGTTCGCGACCCGGGTGGCTGCGGGACAGGTCAGCGTGAGTCGGTGCCGTTGAGTTGTTTGGTGCCATCGGGGGAGTCTCGCCACTGGGCGAAGGGTTCGTTGAGGCGCCAGCGGGTGCCGTCGTGGTCGAGGACGCGGATCGCGCAGTGTCCTGGGTTCGACAGGGACTCGAAAAGGTCGATGCTCCACACGAACAAGCGGCGGCACAGCAGGCGCATGGTGAGCCCGTGGGAGACGACCACGACGGTGTCCGGGTGCGTCGGGTCCTTGGCGATCCGTGTCTCCAGCTCGTTCAGGAACGACGCCACCCGGTCGTCGACGTCGGCGCCGGACTCGCCGTGGGGCAGGCGGTAGAAGAAGTGGCCGAAGTCGTTGCGGCGCTGCTTCTCCCGCTCCTGTTCCACCGGGTCTTGCAGGTTGCCCCAGTCCTGTTCGCGCAGGCGGGGTTCCGGCACGACGCGTTCGGCGGGCACGTCGAGCAGCGCGAAGGTTCGCTGTGCGCGGACGTACGGGCTGACGTACGCCGCCGCCGGGCCGGGCAGCAGGTCCCGGACCACCTGGCCCGTCGCGCGTGCCTGGGTTTCACCGCGGACAGTCAGTGGCAGGGCGTGGTCCGGGGTTCTCGTATACGCGAGCTCGTCGATGTTTCCGAGGCTCTCCGCGTGCCGCAGCAGGATGATCCGCACGGCGCTATCGTGCCTCGTTCGGAGCTATTACAGTTCGACCGCCGGTCTACCCGAGGAGTGTCACATGATCAAGTATGTCGCGCTGTACAAGCAGCCCGCCAACCCGGAGGCGTTCGAGAAGGCCTACTTCGAGTCGCACAAGCCGCTGATCGACAAGGTTCCCGGGCTGGTCCGTCAGGAGATCGGCAAGGTCACCCGCACGTTCGTGCCCGGGTTCCTCACGGAGAACGAGCCCTACCTGATCGCCGAGCTGTACTTCGAGTCCAAGGACGCCATGAAGGCCGCCTTCGCGTCACCGGAGTGGCAGGTCTCCGGTGCCAACCTCACCGAGATCGGGGGCATGGACCTCGTCGCGATGTTCTCCGCCGAGGTGGTTGAGTGACCCGCACCTCGGCGGTCGTCGGCGGCGGGACGATGGGCGCGGGCATCGCGCACGTACTCCTCGCGGCCGGGGACCGGGTCACCGTCGCCGAGGCCGGGGACGAGCGGGCCGCCGCGGCGCGCGAGGCCGTGGCACGGTCGCTGCACAAGGCGCAGGAGCGCGGGAAGCTCGACGGCACCGCGGACGAGCCGCTGGCGCGGCTGACCGTCGTCGCCGCCGTACAGGAACTCCCACCGGACGCGCAGCTGGTCATCGAGGCCGTGCCAGAGGACGTGCCGCTCAAGCGGCGGGTGCTCGCCGAGGTGCGCGCGGCCTGCCCGGACGCGTTGCTCGCCTCCAACACGTCGTCGCTGTCGGTTCGGCAGCTCGGGGACGACGTCATCGGCATGCACTTCTTCAACCCGGTGCCCGTGCAGACGCTGCTGGAGCTGGTCGTGCACGACGGGCTCGGCGCCGACCAGATCCGCACCGCCAGGGAATGGGCCGAGTCGCTGGGCAAGACCGTCATCGAGGTCCGGGACTCGCCGGGGTTCGCCACCTCCCGGCTGGGCGTGACCGTGGGGCTGGAGGCGATCCGCATGCTCGAGGAGGGCGTCGCGTCCGCTGACGACATCGACACCGGCATGCGGCTGGGGTACGGCTGGCCCATGGGCCCGCTGCGGCTCACCGACCTCGTCGGTCTCGACGTACGCCTCTCCATCGCCGAGCACCTGACCCGTGAGCTGGGCCCGCGCTTCACGCCGCCGGAGCTGCTGCGAAACAAGGTGGCGCGCGGCGAACTCGGTCGCAAGACTGGCCGGGGATTCTTCGACTGGACCTGAGGGAGCACACGTGATCGTCCGTCCGCCGCGCACCGAGGATGACGAGCAGATCTACGAGGTGTCCCGCCTCGCGTTCGGCGGCCCGCGCGAGCCGGCGCCCGCCTACCTGTGGTCTGCCCAGCAGGGCTGGCACGGGCTCGTCGCCGAGCTGGACGACCGGATCGCCGGCACGGTGAAGGTCCGCGACTACCGGCAGTTCTTCGGCGGCGCCGCGGTACCGATGGGTGGTGTCGCGAACGTGGCCGTCTCCCCGGCCGCGCGCGGGCACGGCGTCGCCAACGCGCTGATCGACGCGATCCTGCCCGAGATGCGGGACCGCGGTCAGTGCGTGTCGGCGCTGTACCCGTCGGTGCCGCCGCTCTACCGCGGCCGCGGCTGGGAGCAGACCGGCAACTACGAGCGCGTCACGCTGCGGCCGGAACACTTCACGATGGTGCCGAGGCCGTCGGAACGGCTCGTCATGCGCCGCGCCACCAAGGACGACCTGCCCGCGCTGCACGACTGCTACCTGCGCTTCGCCTCGACCGTCGAGGGCATGCTCGACCGGGCCACCGACTCGTTCCAGCTGGAGAAGCTCCTCGACCTGGACATCGTGGACGTCGTGCCAGGGCAGGACGGCACCGTCCTCGGCTACGTCACCGGTGAGCGGCCGGAGGGCGAGAAGCTCACGGTCCACGACCTCGTGGCCGACGACCTGGAGACCGTGCTCGTCCTGTTCACCAACCTCGCGCGCTGGTCGGGGATCATCAGCGAGATCTCCCTGCGCATCGACGACCCGGCGTGGTGGCAGCTGATCGTGCCGCAGCCGGTGCTGCACGACGTGCGCAACCACCCGTGGATGCTGCGGGTCGTGGACCTGCCTGCCGCCGTCGCCGCGCGTGGCTGGCCGATCGCGGCGCACCTCGCGGACACGAGCGTGGACATCGAGGTGACCGACGAGCACGCGTCGTGGCAGTCCGGCAGGCACCGGCTCGTCGTCGAGGGCGGCAAGGTCAGGTGCGAGCCGGGTGCCGGCAACGGCACAGTGCGGCTGCACGCCCGCGCGCTCGGCCCGTGGTTCGCGGGCTCGGCGGACACCGCGATGCTGCGACGGGCCGGCCTGATCGAGGGCGACGCGACCGCGGCCCGTGTCCTCGATCTCCTGACCGGGGCGCCCCGGCTCCCCCGAATGGCCGATTCGTTCTGAGCTTCTCAGGCGCGTCTCAGCACGGCGCGTAACACTGGCCGCATGCGCATCCTCGTTGTCGACGACGATCGGGCCGTTCGCGAGTCGCTTCGGCGGTCGCTGAAGTTCAACGGCTACGAGGTCGAGGTGGCCGGCGACGGCCAGCAGGCACTCGAGTCGGTGACGAACGCCCGGCCCGACGCCATGGTGCTCGACGTGATGATGCCGCGCCTGGACGGGCTCGAGGTGTGCAGGCGGCTCCGCAGTACCGGCGACGACCTGCCGATCCTCGTGCTGACCGCCCGGGACACGGTGTCCGACCGGGTGTCGGGCCTCGACGCGGGCGCCGACGACTATCTGCCCAAGCCGTTCGCGCTGGAAGAACTGCTGGCCCGCCTGCGTGCCTTGCTGCGCCGCCGCACGTTCGACACCACCGGGCCCGCGCCGCAGACGATGAGCTTCGCCGGGCTGGAGCTGGACCCTGGCACGCGTGACGTCAAGCGCGGCGAGCGACCGATCAGCCTGACCCGCACCGAGTTCGCGCTGCTGGAGCTGCTGCTCGCGCACCCGAAGCAGGTGCTGACCCGCAGCCGCATCCTCGAGGAGGTCTGGGGCTACGACTTCCCGACCTCGGGCAACGCGCTCGAGGTGTACATCGGCTACCTGCGCCGCAAGACGGAGGCCGAGGGCGAACCGAGGCTGATCCACACCGTGCGCGGCATCGGCTACGTGCTCCGGGAGACGCCGCCGTGATGTTGCTGTCCGGACCGCCCGCCGGGAGGAAGCGGGTGTCGCTCCGGTCGCGAGTGACGATGCTCGCGGCCAGCTGTGTGGCGGGCGCGGTGGCTCTGGTGTCCCTGGGGGCGTACTGGACCGTGCGCGAGAACCTGTACGCGCAGCTTGACGAGACCCTGTGGCAGAAGGCGCAGGCCACGGTGCGGAACGAGTGGATCGTGCAGACCCCGTCCGGTGCCCAGCTGCCGGTCGGGCTGCTGGGGCTCTCCGGCGTCGAGGTGGCGCTGGTCGACGACACCGGGCACGTGGCCATCGGCACCGACGAGAGCCTGCCGCCGATCGGTCCCGACGAGGTGGCCGTCGCGAAGGGCGGGAAACCGCACATCCGCACCGACGGGAAGTCCGACTCGCGGGTGGTCGCCGTGCCGTACCAGGGCAACGCGCTGGTGCTGGCGCAGTCGTGGGGGCCTACGAGGAAGCAGCTCTCCGACCTGTCGCTGGTCCTGTTCCTGATCGGCGGCGCTGGCGTGGTGGTCGCGGCCGCCGCCGGCACGGCCGTGGCGAGGACCGGGCTGCGGCCCGTGCAGCGGCTGACCCGCGCGACCGAGCGCGTCGCCCGTACCGGTGACCTGCGACCGATCCAGGTCGACGGCGACGACGAGCTGGCCCGCCTGTCGCACAGCTTCAACGTCATGCTCACCGCGGTCGCGGACGCGCAGAACCGGCAGCGGCAGCTCGTCGCGGACGCCGGGCACGAGCTGCGCACGCCGCTGACCTCGCTGCGCACCAACCTGGAGCTGCTGCTGTCCGCGGAGAAGCCGGACACGCCGCAGCTGTCGGAACTCGACCGGGTGGAGATCCACGAGGACCTGCGCGCGCAGCTGGACGAGCTGACCCAGCTCATCGGCGACCTCGTCGAGCTGGCGCGGGAGGACGCACCCGCGCTCGCGCACGAGCGCGTGGACATGGTCGAGGTCGTCGAGCAGGCGCTCGCCAGGGCGCGACGACGGGCGGGCGACGTGCACTTCGAGGTCGACCTGCAGCCGTGGTTCCTGGTCGGCGAGCCGCACACGCTGGAGCGGGCGGTGCTGAACCTGCTGGACAACGCGGTGAAGTTCAGCCCGGCGGACGGGACCGTGCGGGTCGACCTGCGGCCCGCCGCGCACGGGTACGCGTTCCTGCAGGTCGCCGACGCCGGACCGGGGATCAAGGACTCGGACCTGCCCCACGTGTTCGACCGCTTCTACCGGTCGGACGAGGCCCGCACGCTGCCCGGCTCCGGGCTGGGGCTCGCGATCGTGAAGAGCGCGGTCGAACGGCACGGGGGTGCGGTGTTCGCGGGTAGATCAGCCGACGGCGGGGCACTGATCGCGATGAGACTCCCCGGAAGTTCAGAACCGATTCTGTAGTTCCGCATAGGTTGATCTCAGGCCGTTCTCAGGACCAAGGCGGAAGGTGGGTCACATGAGCGAGGACAACCGGCCCGATGGGGAGCAGCCCACGCCGCGGACGGACAGGGCAAGCCACCCCGCAGAGGTTCCGCAGGGCGACGCGCAGGCCACACAGAACGAGTGGGCGGCGCCGGACGCGCCGCGGGCAGAGACCGCTGCGCCCGCCACTCCGCAGGAGCCGGCGGGATGGGCGGCAGGGGCGGCCACTCCGCAGGCCCATGCGCCGCAGCATGAATGGGCCCGGCCCGCGTACCAGGCCTCGCCACAGAGCCAGTGGGCGGCCGCCCCCACGAACCAGCCGACCCGGGAGCAGGTGCTGTTCGGGTCCGCGGCCGGTGCGCAGGCGCCGCAGACCGGGAACTACCTGCCCAACCCGAACGCGCCGAGCAGGCCGGTGCGGGACGTGCCCGAGCAGCGCCGAGGCCATGGTGCGCTCGTTGCCGGTGTCGCCGTGCTCGCCCTGCTCGTCGGGGGTGGCGCGGGTGCCGTTGGCGGGTATCTCGTCGCCGACAACGCATCGAACGCCCCGATCACCAACGCGCTCGACCAGGAGCCGCCCGCCCAGCAGACCTCCTCGAGTCCTGCCGGGTCGGTCGAGGCGGTGGCGGAGAAGGTCTCGCCAGGTGTGGTGCAGTTGCAGGTACAAGGCCAGTCCTCGGCAGGGGAGGGCTCGGGCTTCATCATCAGCTCCGACGGGCTGATCCTGACCAACAACCACGTGGTCGAGGCCGCCGCGGAAAGCGGCCGGATCTCGGCCGTGTTCTCCGACGGCAGCACCGCCACCGCCACCATCGTCGGCCGGGACCCGACCTCGGACGTCGCCGTGGTGAAGGCCGAGGGCAAGTCGGGGCTGCCGGTCGTGGAGCTGGGCAGTTCCGATGCGCTCAAGGTCGGCCAGGGCGTGGTGGCGATCGGCTCGCCGTTCGAGCTGTCCGGCACCGTCACGTCCGGCATCATCTCCTCGCTGCACCGGCCCACCCGCGCGGGCGGCGAGGACGGCTCGCAGGCGACCGTGCTGGACGCGATCCAGACCGACGCCGCGATCAACCCCGGCAACTCCGGTGGCCCGCTCGTCAACATGCAGGGCCAGATCGTCGGCATCAACTCGGCCATCTACTCGCCGCAGGCGGGTGCCGGTCAGGCCGGCTCGGTCGGCATCGGCTTCGCCATCCCGATCGACCAGGCGCGGCGCACGGCCGACGAGATCGTCGAGACCGGCAAGGCGACGCAGACCGTGCTCGGCGTGAGCGTGCGCGACAACCCCGGGGGCGGCGCGCTGATCGAGGACGTCGTCGCGGGCAGCGCCGGGGAGAAGGCGGGCCTGAAGAAGGGTGACGTCGTCACCAAGCTCGACAGCCGCCGGATCGACACGTCCGACGCGCTCGTCGCCGCGGTTCGCTCCCACGCGCCTGGGGACAAGGTTCAGCTCGAGCTGGAGAACGGCTCACGCACGGTCGACGCGACCCTTGCCGGTCAGACCGTCGAGCCACGATGATGAAACGGGGACCACTCGAGTCCCCACCGGAACGCTCAGCCGCGGGAAGCGGCCGAGATCTACTCCGGCTCGATGCCCCCGAGCCGGGAAGGGCTCCACGTGGGGCTCTGCGCGACGCCGCACGCGGACGGTAAACCCCTCGCTCGCCCGCGTGCGGCGCTCGTCGTCTGGCACACTCCGGCCATGCGGCTCGCCGGGCACGTGATCGTCGAACAGCTTGTCGAGTGCGGTGCTGACCTGGCCTTTTGCGTGCCGGGGGAGAGCTATCTGCCGGTGCTCGACGGGCTGTACACCCACCGCGAGCAGGTCCGGCTGATCACCGCCCGGCAGGAGACCGGGGCCGCGATGATGGCCGCCGCGTACGGGAAGCTCACCGGCAGGCCCGGTATCTGCCTCGTCACCCGGGGGCCCGGCGCCACCAACGCGAGCGGCGGCGTGCACGTCGCACGGCAGGACGCGGCGCCGATGGTGTTGCTCGTCGGGCAGGTGCCGACCGGCAATCGGGACCGGGTGGCGTTCCAGGAAGTCGACGTCCGCGCGATGTTCGCGCCGCTCGCGAAGGCGGTGTTCCGCGTCGACGATCCGGACCGGGCGGCAGAGTTCGTCGCGCGGGCCATGGTGACCGCGGTGTCCGGGGAGCCGGGGCCGGTGGTGCTGGAGCTGCCGGAGGACGTGCTGTCCGCGCAGACCGCGGCGCCGGTCGTGCCGGCCGTGCCGCCGGTGGTGCCCGCGCCGTCGGCGTCGGAGGTCGAGGCGTTCGTGGCCGCGCTGATGGGTGCGGAGCGGCCGTTGCTGGTGGTCGGCGGCACCGGATGGACCCGCGACGCGACCGTCGCGGTGCGGCGGTTCGCCGAGTCGGCCGGGATTCCGCTCGCCACCGCGGTGCGGCACCAGGACCTCGTCGACCACCGCTCACCCGTGTTCGTCGGCACGCTCGGGCTCGGCACCACGCCGGGGCTGTCCGCCGCCGTGGCGGACACCGACGTGCTCGCGTTCGTCGGCACCCGGCCCGACGCGCTGACCGTGGACGACTTCGCGTTGCTCGACGTGCCGGTGCCCACGCAGAAGCTCCTCCATGTGCACCCGGATCCCCTTGTGCCGCACCGCGTGCACCGCGCGGACCTGGCGATCGTCGCCGGTCCCGCGCGGTTCGCCGCCGCGTTGCCGACGGCCGACGGCGACGCGACGCCGTGGCTGTCCCGGCTGCGGGAGAACTACCTTCGCGGACCCGCGCCGTCGGTCGCGACGGAGTTCATGCGGGTGCTGGCGCAGCGGGTGCCCGACCCGGTGATCAGCTCCGGCGCGGGTGCGTACACGGCGTGGCCCCAGCGGCACCACCGGTTCACGACGTTCCCGTCGCACCTCGGTACGCAGTCCGGGTCCATGGGGTTCGGGCTGCCCGCCGCGATCGCCGCGCAGCTCGTGGCGCCGGACCGGCCCTCGGTCGCGTTCGCGGGCGACGGGTGCTTCCTCATGACCGGTCAGGAGCTGTCCACCGCGGTCCGGTACGGGCTGGCGCCACTCGTGGTCGTGGTCAACAACAACTCCTACGGCACGATCCGCGACCATCAGCGGCGCCGGTTCCCCGGCCGCGAGTACGGCACCGACCTGGTGAACCCGGACTTCGCCGCGTACGCGCGGTCGTTCGGCGCGCGCGGCGAACGGGTCCGCACACCGGACGAGTTCGCGGCCGCGCTGGATCGCGTGCTGGGCACCGCCGCCGTGATCGAGATCGAGATCAGCTGACCGCATGTCCCGACGATCTGGTGGGTGGCCGTGAATCAGTCGATCGTGCTCGTCGTGGACGACGACCTGACCGTGCGCGACGTCGTGCGGCGGTACCTGGAGCTGGCCGGGCATCGGGTGGCGCTGGCCGACAACGGTGAGGACGCGCTCGCGTGGATCGCCGGGCACGACCCGGACCTGGTGGTGCTGGACCTGATGCTGCCTGGCATCGACGGGCTCGAGGTGTGCCGCAGGCTGCGGGAGACCAGCGCCGTGCCGGTGGTGATGCTGACCGCCCTCGGCGAGGAGGAGAACCGGATAGCCGGGCTGCAGCTGGGTGCGGACGACTACGTGACGAAGCCGTTCAGCCCGAGGGAACTGGCGCTGCGGGTGTCGTCGGTGCTGCGGCGGTCGGGCCGCTCGGCACCGTCGACGGATGTGGTCGACGGCGACCTGCGCCTCGACGCCGGTGCGCGCCGGGCGACGCTCGCCGGTACCGAGATGCCGCTGACGACCCGCGAGTTCGACCTGCTGGCGTTCCTCATGGCCCACCCCGGCGAGGCGTTCAGCCGTGAGCAGTTGCTGGAGCGGGTGTGGGGCTGGGACTTCGGCGATCAGTCCACTGTGACCGTCCATGTGCGACGGTTGCGGGAGAAGATCGAGAAGACGCCCGCGAAGCCGGTCCGCATCGCGACGGTGTGGGGAGTGGGATACCGCTATGACCGTGCGTGAACAGGCGCAGGGCATGATCGACCCGAATGAGTCGTTCGGGGACATGATCACGCACGCGCTGCACATCGTGCCGGTGGCGCTGGTGCTGGTGCTGCCCGTCGTGGCAGTGGGGACCGCGCTGCTGTACTGGGTGCGCCGCGGCTCGCTGACGACGACGATGACCGTGCTCGTGCTGGTCCCGGTGGTCGCGATGCTGACCGGCGTGCTCGGGGTCAGCGGTTTCATGTTCAACGTGACGCTGACCACCATGGCGCTGGTGTGCCTGCTGGTGCTGCTGGTGACGGTGCCGGTGGCGCTGGTGCTCGGCCGGGCGATCGCGCGGCGCAGCGTGTGGGAACGGGAGGCGCGGGAGCGCGAGCGCGTGGCGGAGGCGTCGCGGCGGGAGCTGGTGGCGTGGATCAGCCACGACCTGCGAACACCGTTGGCCGGCATCCGCGCGATGGCCGAGGCCCTCGCCGACGGGGTCGTGTCGTCGCCGTCGGAGGTGGCGGGCTACGCGAGCCGCATCGGTGGCGAGTCACGGCGCCTGTCGGGGATGGTCGACGATCTCTTCGAACTGTCCCGGATCACCGCCGGTGCGCTGCGGTTGACCATGTCGCAGGTGGCGCTCCGCGAGGTGGTCGGTGATGTGCTGGCCGCGCAAGTGCCGGTGGCACAACGGAAACGGGTGCGGATACTGGCCAACGCCACGACCGCGCCGGTGGTGCTGGGGTCGGACCCGGAACTCGCGCGGGTCGTCCGCAACCTGGTGTCGAACGCGATCCGGCACACGCCACCCGACGGGACGGTGGCGGTGCGGGTGGACGTGGACGGCGACGACGCGGTGCTCGCCGTGGACGACGGGTGCGGTGGTATTCCGGACGGCGAGCTTTCGCGGGTGTTCGATGTCGCGTTCCGGGGGAGCGCCGCGCGGACACCGTCGCAGTCGGGGGACGAGCAGGTTGGCGGTGGGCTGGGGCTCGCCATCGCGAAGGGGCTGGTGGAGGCGCACAAAGGGCGCATCAACGCGCACAACCATGGACCGGGATGCCGCTTCGAGGTGCGATTGCCGTTGGCCTCCGGCCCCCGGATGCCAGCGTAGGCGCCAGGTCGTTGCCGACACGGTGTCTCGCCGGACGGGCAGTTCTCCGGGGCGGCGGGGAGCAGTTCGAGTTCGGGTTGCGTCACCTGCTCGCCGGGCTGGCCGGGTTGCCGATGGCAGGGCGGTGGACACGGCTACGGTGAGCGCATGGAACGGAGCGCGCAACGACTCGGCAGAGCCCTCATCGTGATCGTGGACGACCGGGTGGCGCACGGGGAGCACGAGGACACCGTGGGGCCGCTGGTTACCGAGCTGTTGGAGGAGAACGGGTTCATCGTCGACGGGACCGTCGCGGTGGCTGGGGAGATCGTGGACATCCGCAACGCGCTGAACACCGCGGTGATCGGCGGTGCCGATGTGGTGGTCACCGTCGGCGGCACCGGTGTGTCGCCGCGCGACGTGACCCCGGATGCCACGCAGGGCGTGCTCGACCGGCCGATCCCGGGCATCGCCGAGGCGATCCGGTCGTCCGGGCTCGCCGCGGGCGCGGTGGACGCGGGCATCTCGCGGGGGCTCGTCGGGATCTCCGGCAGCACACTGGTGGTCAACCTGGCCGGTTCGCGTTCGGCGGTGCGCGACGGGATGGCGACGCTGTCCGCGCTCGTGCCCCACGTGATCGACCAGCTGTCGGCACTGGACTGATGCCGGACCGGCCGCGTCGGGACGCCGAGCCCGACCTCGACGAGATCTTCGGCGACGTGCTCCCGTCGACGACGTCCGACGAGCGCGACCCGACACCGCCGGACGACCGCGACGACTGGTACGAGCGGGAACGCCCGCCGCACCACGAGTAGCAGGTGCTGGGGAGGGCTCCTCCCCAGCACCCCGACGTCAGTACGGGCGCTGCCGTGGCATTCCACCCTGGGGTGGCAGCCCGCCCTGTGGGGGCATCCCGCGCTGCGGGCCCTGCTGTCCCACGGGCACACGCTGCTGCTGCTCACGGAGCAGGTCGCGGATCTCGATGAGCAGCTCGACATCGGTCGGCTCGGACGGGCCCGCCTCCTCGCCGCGCCTGCGCCGCTCCTGGATCGTCTTCATGGGCAGCACGATCACGAAGTAGACGACCCCCGCGACGATCAAGAAGTTGATGATCGCGGTGATGATCGCCGCGAAGTCGATGCGGGACGCCTGGTTGCCGCTGACGATCATCCACGAAAGGCCGGATACGTTCGCGCCACCGATGGCCGCGATGAGCGGTTTGATGAAGTGGGTGGCGATGGCGGTCACGATCGCGGTGAACGCGGTGCCGATGATCACCGCGACGGCCAGGTCCAGGACGTTCCCGCGCATGATGAAGTCTTTGAAACCCTTTAACAACGACGGGCTCCTTTCAGGTCGTTTGCCGACGCAGCGTAGTGACCTACGGAGGGTGCCGACCGCCGGGCGCGAACAGACCTCCGCAAGCAGGGGCTGGAGACGGGCAGCGGCAGGCTTGGGTGCCGCTGGGTCAGCGGAGGGTGACCGCCACCGGCTGGCCCAGCGATGCGGCCGCCACCCTGGTCGCTTCCTCCCTCGGCAGCGCCAGCACCACCAGGTGGCCTTCAGCCGCCTTGTCGGCGGGCCTCACCGTCAGCACTGTCGCGTTCGCGGCCAGGACCACCGCTCCGGACGCCGTCTCCGGGGCCACTGTCTCCGGGGCCACCGTCACCACGTCCACGCGTAAGCCTGGGGTCAGCAGCCCTGCCACCGCGGGGTCGGCCAGCCGGAACGGGACGGCCGCCGCCGACGGGTCGCCCGCCGTCAGGCGGGTGTTCTCCGGGCCCACCATGCGTGCGTTCGTCAGTGGTTCGCCCGCCGTGGTCGCGGCCGCCAGCACCCGGCCTGTTGCCTGGCCCGGGTCCGTCAGCGCGGAGCGCGGGCGTAACGACGGGGGCAGCCGTGACACCGTCAGGTCCGCGTCGCGCAGGGTCGTGCCTGGTGCCAGGTCCCGGGACGCAACGAGCATCGGGACGGTGTCCGGTTCGCGGGGTTGCGGGCTGATCGCCAGCACCGCCGCCGCGAGCACGAGCAGTGCAGCCACCAGGCGGCGGATGGCGAGTCTGCGGGGCCAGCCGCGGATGGGGAGCTTCATGGGGCCGACGGTACGGCGGGGACACGACACAACCGCCCGGTTACCGGGCGGTTGTGGATAACTCAGTGAGCTGTGGACAACTTCGTCAGGACGCGACCTTGTCCGTGGAGGACGAGGAGGATGACGACGACGAGGTCGACGTCGAGGCAGGCGTCGTCGCGGGCTTGTCCGAGGTCTTCTTGTCCGAGGTCTTCGTGTCCGAAGACGACTTGTCCGAAGAGGACGAGGTGGCCGCGGTCGCGGGCGACTTGCTCTCCGAGCGGCTGTCGGTCCGGTAGAAGCCGCTGCCCTTGAACACCACGCCCACCGAGCCGTACAGCTTGCGCAGCTTGCCTGCGCACTCCGGGCACTCGGTCAGCGAGGCATCGCTGAACGACTGCACCGCGTCGAAACGGTGGTCGCACGCCGTACACGCGTACTGATAGGTCGGCACGGGTAGCTCCCTCTTCCCCAAGTCACTGGCACTCGTAGCGATGGAGTGCTAACCACAATTCTGCGCCAACGCGGTGCCTGAGCGCAAACGCCCTCAAGCGATTCACACGAAGCGCAGGAGTCCCCGGTTGGGCGTGAGCACCGCGGTCATCCTGATGTCGTGCCGCTCGGTCGGCAGTGTCTCGAAAATCTCCTGGTCACGCACCACGGCGACCAGGTGCGTCCCGGGGGCCGTGTCCGCGAGCGACCGGTCATAGTGACCAGCGCCACGTCCGAGGCGAACACCGTTACGGTCCACCGCCAGCGCGGGCACGAGCACCAGATCGGCGATCCGCAGCGCGAACGACCCCAGCAGCTCGCCGATCGGCTCCCGCAGCCCGTACGGGCCGGGACGCAGCGAGTCCTTGCCCTGGTACCAGCCCCAGTCGAGCGGTCCGTTGCCGGTCACGACCGGGAGCAGGACCCGCGCGCCGAACTCGGCGAGATCCTCCAGCATCTGCGCTGATCCCGGCTCCGAGCCGATCGGGACGTACGCGCACACCGTCTGCCCGGGGCGCACGATGCGACCGCTGGTCAGGTGTGTCGACAGCGAGATGGCCTCGGAGAAACGGACCGCTCCCGGCACCCGTCTCCGTTCGGAGAGCAGCTCCTTGCGCCACCGCCACTTGGTGTGTGCGGCTGACTGACTTGGATCACTCCCAGGCCGGGCCACGACATGAGGTTAGAGTCGCTGTCCATGGCGCAATCCACCGCAGTCACTTCTGGGCACGGCGCGGCCAGGGCCGCAGGCATCCGAACCGCCATCGTTCCGGCCGCTGGCCTGGGCACGAGGTTCCTGCCGACCACCAAATCCGTGCCGAAAGAGCTGCTCCCGGTCGTAGACACGCCCGGCATCGAGCACGTCGCCACCGAGGCCGCGGAAGCCGGCCTCGAACGGCTCGTCATCGTCACCTCGCCCGGCAAGGACGCCGTCGCGCAGTACTTCCGGCCGCAGCCGGAGCTGGAGGAGACGCTCCGGGCCCGTGGCAAGGACGCCCTGCTGAAGAAGGTCCAGAACGCGCCCACCCTGCTGAAGCAGGTCGAGACCGCCATCCAGGACACCGCGCTCGGGCTCGGGCACGCGATCGGCTGCGCGGAGCCCAACCTCGACGACGACGAGCAGGCCGTCGCCGTCCTCCTCCCCGACGACCTCGTGCTGCCCCGCGGCGTGCTCGGCCGCATGATCAACGCCCGCGCCAAGCACGGCGGCACCGTCCTGTGTGCCTTCGACATCCCCCGTGACCAGATCTCCGCCTACGGCGTGTTCGACGTCGAGGACACCGACGACCCCGACGTCAAGAAGGTCATCGGCATGGTGGAGAAGCCGTCCGCCGATGAGGCGCCGTCGACCTTCGCCGCCGCGGGCCGCTACCTGCTGGACCGGGCCGTGTTCGACGCGATCAAGCGCATCGTGCCGGGCGCGGGTGGCGAGCTCCAGATCACCGACGCGATCGCGCTCATGATCAGCGAAGGACACCCCGTGCACGTCGTCGTTCACCGGGGTGGGCGTCACGACCTGGGCAATCCTGGGGGTTTCCTGCGCGCCGCCGTGGACTTTGCGCTCTCTGACCCCGAGTATGGGCCTGATCTGCGCGAGTGGCTGCGCGGGCGTATCGAGGAGTAGCCAAGACACGGTGAGGTCACCGCGATGAGGTCAGTCGACGAGCAGCTCGGGCGGGCGCTCGCCGCCGCAGTCAGGCCTGCGCCGGTGCGTGTGGCCATTTCCGAGGCGCAGGGTTTGCTGTGCGCGGAGGAGGTCGTCGCAGAGCGCGCCTTGCCCGGCTTCGACCAGGCGGCAGTGGACGGCTATGCGGTCCGCAGCGTCGACGTGCAGGCGGCAGGTGCCGACCCGGTGCTGCTGCCGGTCGTCGGCGAGATCACGGCCGGGTCCCGGCAGCCACGCAGACTGCAGCCGGGGCAGGCGGTACGCGTCGTCACCGGCGCGCCCCTGCCCACGCTCGCCGACGCCGTCGTGCCGCTCGGTTACACCGACGGGCACCACGCGCGGGTGACCGTCAAGCAGCCGGTGCCGTCCGCCGCGTTCGTCCGGCGCACCGGTGAGGACGTGCAGACCGGTGACGTCGCCGTGCGCCGAGGATCGGCGATCGGCTCGGCACAGGTCGGGCTGCTCGCCGCCGTCGGCAGGGCCAAGGTGCTCGTGTACCCGCGGCCGAGGGTGTCGATCATCTCGCTCGGCGACGAGCTCGTCGACATCGACCGCACCCCCGGCCAGGGCCAGGTCTACGACGTCAACTCGTACTCGCTCTCGGCCGCCGCACGGGACGCGGGCGCGGAGGTCAACCGCGTCGGCGTCGTCTCGACGGACTCGCGGCGGCTGCGGGAGACCATCGAGGGCAGGCTGCTGCTGAGCGAGATCGTGGTCATCGCGGGCGGGGTCGGGGGCGAGCTGGCGCAGGAGATCCGGTCGTCCCTGTCCGACCTCGGCGACATCGACATGAGCCGTGTCGCCATGCACCCCGGCTCGGTGCAGGGCTTCGGACGGCTCGGCCCGGACGCCGTGCCGACGTTCTTCCTGCCGAGCAACCCGATGAGCGCGCTCATCGTGTTCGAGGCGATGGTGCGCCCGCTGATCCGTGCCGCACAGGGGAAGCGCAACCCGCATCGGCGCCACATCACCGCCCGGCTACTCTCCCCGATCGTGTCGGTCAAGGGACGCCGCGGTTTCCTGCGCGCACAGCTGCTCCGGGACGAGAGCAACGGCGAGTACCTCGCCCAGCCGCTCGGCCAGTCGGGTTCGCACCTACTCGCCGCGCTCGCCGAGGCCAACTGCCTGATCCTCGTGGACGAGGAGACCACCGAGGTCGTCGCGGGCGAAGAGGTCCAGGTCAGTTTCCTGGCCCAACGTGGCTGAGCAGTTGAGCTATGGCCAGGGCCCGGTCGGCCGCCATCCCGGCTGGCCTGCCCACCTCGGACCGCTGCGTGTCCGTGCGGGTGTGCTCGAGGTTCGCAAACCCAAACTCTCCGACGCGGCCGCGTGGAGCCGGATCCGCCGCCGCGACCGGCGGCACCTGGAGGGGTGGGAACCCACCGCGCCCGGCGACTGGGACAACAACAACGCCGCGTTCGCCTGGCCTGCCCAGTGGTCCACGCTCCGCGGTCTCGCGCGGCGCGGCATGTCGCTGCCGTTCGTGATCACCGTCGACGGGGAGCTCGCCGGGCAGGTGACGGTCGGTAACGTCGTCCGCGGCTCGTTGTGCTCGGCGTGGATCGGTTACTGGGTCGGTACGCACGCCGTTGGCGGCGGGGTCGCCTCCTCGGCCGCCGCGCTCGTCGTGGACCACTGCTTCCTCCATGCCGGGCTGCATCGGCTCGAGGCCACCGTGCGGCCGGAGAACGCGCCGAGCATCCGGGTGCTCACCAGGCTCGGATTCCGCCAGGAAGGCCTGTTCCGGCGATATCTCGACGTCGCGGGCGGCTGGCGCGACCACCTCTGCTTCGCACTGACCACAGAGGACGTTCCGAGTGGACTCGTGTCCCGGCTCGTCGCCGAAGGGCACGCTGAGCACCTCTGATCACCCGGACGTGCGTCGGCGCGCCTCCGACACACCTGTGACTGTTGTGACTAACGTGGCACGGGAGTCGTCGCACATAGTCACATGTCTGCGCGGGGGAGGTGCCGAGACATGCCGAGCTCACTTGTCGTGGTCGCGCTCGTTATCGCATGGCTCGTCGTCCTCGTGCCGATGATCGTGCGCAAGCGGCAGGAGGTCGCCAAGACCGGCGACGCCGCGCTGGGTGCGCGGGTGCTGCGCAGTGGAGACGGAGAGGCCGACACGGGGGCGGAGTTCGACGCCGGGCTCGACACGTTCGACACGGAGGGGACCCCCGTGCACGAAGACGACGATATCCGGGAGGATTTCGAGGGAGAATTGGTGGCGCAGGTCACTGAAGTCTCGGAGGATGTGCCGGATGACGACACTGGCCAGGCCGACATGAACTACTACGACGACGGCTATCAGCGTCGCTACCGCCCCGGCAGGGGCGGCTTCGACCCCGAAGCGGCCGCCGTGATCGCACGCGCCAGGTACGCGTTCCGGCAGCGCGTCGTCCTCGCCATGATCATCGGCGCGATCCTCACCGCCGTCGCCGCAGCGGTTTTCTACCCCCCGGTGTGGTGGGCCCACGGCGCCATCGACCTCGTACTCGTCACCTACCTCGGCTACCTCCGCAGGCAGGTCCGCATCGAGAACGAGATCCGCGAACGCCGGCTCGCCCGCATGCAGCGTGTCCGCCGTGCCCAGGCCCTCGCGCGGTACACCGAAGAAGAGCCACGCACCGTCGAGGAGTACGTCGAGGAGATCTACCACGAGGAAGAGGAGCCGCCCGTCCAGCGCGAGCGCGTCCTCGACGGCCCCGCCGTGCCCGTCACCCACCACGCTGGCGCCGTGCTCGTCGACATCGACGACGAAGACCCCGCCTTCGAGGACCTCGACGAGGCAGCCAACCTGCCCTACCGCCGTGCGGTGGGCGAATAGGCGTCTGATACTCTTCCCCGGCACGCAGATCAGGGGCTGTAGCGCAGTTGGTAGCGCGTCTCGTTCGCATCGAGAAGGTCCGGGGTTCGATTCCCCGCAGCTCCACCTTAGGGGTCTTACTAGAACAAGTGCCTGAATGAAGGCCACGGAGTAGGACCGCGACGCTTGACGGCGAGCATGGGCCACCCGCAATGTGGGTGGCCTTTTTTGTGGGCTGCGGGTTGGTTGGCGTGGCTTGCTGGCGTTGGATGGTGTGGAGCTCCCCGAAAGGCTCCCTGAGCTCACCGTCTGTGATCTTCTCGTCCTCGATGTAGATGGCGTGGAAGATCGCTTGGTTGAGTAGACGCCGCTGCTGGTCGTCGCAGCGTCGGTACAGCTTGTCGGGCTGTGCGAGCAGGGTAAGGCTGGCGTCGACGAGCCGGGCGCTGTCGGTGAGGTCGGCGTTGGTCGTGTCCAGGCGCCCCTCCAGCCGACGGCGCTCGCGTGCGATGTCGCGTAGCTTCTCCTTGACCTTGGTCCGAGGCAGCGTGCTGTCGGCAGCGAGGTCGATCAAGTTCTCCTCCTTCGTGTCGAGTTCCTTGAGCTGTGCGGTGATCTGCTTGCGCAGCAGGCGTGCGGACTTTTCCTGGTCGCCGATCACGGCATCGATCTGATCACGCATGTCAGTGATGAACGGCTGGCTGAAGCGAATCGCGGAGTAATGGCGCTCAACGGCGTCCTCGACGAGTGTGATGTTGACGTGGGGTGCTTGGCACGCCCCCTTCTGCCGGCCGCGGCAGAAGAAGTACAGGTATTCGGCGCCCTTGGAGTTGATGGTCCGTTGGATGATCATCCGCCGCTTGATGCCGTCACGTTGGCAGCGTCCACAGAAGAGCGACCCCTTGAGGTAGTGGTGGTGGACGCGACGGCGTTCTTGTGCCGTCATGCGCGATTCGAGGGTCTCGTGGACGGTGTCGAAGAGGTCCTCGTCGATGAGCGGCTCATGTCGCCCCTGGATTTCTTCGCCGTCATACTCGACGAATCCGAGGTAGTAGCGATCACGCAGCATTTGCGAAATCTTGTTCTCGGAGACCTTCTTGGCTGGGTGCCGCTGGGTGGCCCTGGTGCGGAGGCCGCGGTCGTAGAGTTCGTCGGCCAGCTCTTCGTGGGTGTAGTCGCCGGTGGCGAAGAGCTCGAACCCCAGCTGGACAAAGGGCGCCCGTTCGGGGTCGACGATGATCGTGCGGATCACGCGGCCGTCGGAGTGGTCGATGTGGTTGAGGTAGCCCAGCTTGGCTCGACCCAGGGTGCCGCCGTTGCGGGCCTTCTGGCCCATCTTGTAGGCGATGTCGGCACCGGACTGGCGGGATTGGTACTCGTTGAACGTGGCCAGGATGCCGTGCATCAGCTGGCCGACCGGGGTGTCGTCGATGGCCTCGGTGGCCGAGACCAGAGTGACGCCGCGCTTGCGCAGGTCCGCCATGACGATCGCGTCGTCGTAGCGGTTCCGTGCCATACGCGAGAGCTGGTAGATGATGATGACGTCAACGTCGCCCTGGGCGCGAACTCGCGCAAGCATGCGCTGGAACGCTTCGCGTTTGGTCATCTCCATGGCTGAGCGTCCGGGCTCGACGTACTCGTCGATGACCGTGACGCCGAGGTCTCGCGCCTTGCGAAGGCACGCTTCCCGTTGGGCCGGAATGGAGATGCCTTCCGGGTTGTAGTCGGTCCGGACTTGCCCGGTCGAGGACACGCGCAGGTAGATCACTGCGCGATTGCCGGGAGCAAGGTCGTCCGTCGGCAGCTGGATGGGGATGGTGACGTCCTGCTGTAGTTCATCGATGAGGTCGGCATAGGCGCTGGTCATGAACACCTCCTTCTTGACGGTGGCCTAGACGGAGGACCCCGTGCAGTCGGCCCGTGGTCCTGACGGTTCGGCCCCGCGCTGATCGCGAGCGGCGAATTCGCGGCCTGGTTGCTGTTTCTCAACGGTTGGCGGAGCCGCGCGAGCATGCGTGGGAACAGCTGGCGTTTCGGCTCGTCGCCAGAGTCGAGCGTTCGGGTCGGTGTACTCGTCGATGAGCGAGAAACCCATTTCCCTGGCCTTGCGGAGACATGCCTCACGCTGGGCCGCGACGCTGTCGTCGGTCTCGGCCCGTCCGGGCGAGCCCATGCGCATGTAGATCACCGCGGGGGTGGCGGGCACAGGGGGATCCGACGGTCGGAGTGCGTTGTCGGAGTTGGCGTAGGCGCTGGTCATGACACCTCGTTGTGAGTCGTCTTGGATGGGGATGGTGGTGGGCAAAGCAGTGAGCCCCGGTGGGATTGCTGGCTCGTGATGACGGACGGTCGCGACGATCTGCGGGTGCGTCCGTCTGCTCGATCTCCGCGAGGCCCTCACCACGCGTACGAGAAACAGGCAGGCGGCATTTCGCGAGCGCGAACGCGCGACATCATGCCGCGTCGCGGTGGTGATCGCGGTGGCTGGCGCCTGCGGTGTCCGACTCGGCGAGCGCCGGTTGCTCGCCGGATTCGACGGCCAACATGGCTGCCGCGAGACTTGCGACGACCCGCGCGAGCTTGCTCGTGTCGGGGGGATCGCGGCGAACGCCGCGCACCACGACGTTGCGCACGGTCCTGCCCGCGCCAACGTGTCGTCGGGGCTGTCTGGTCTGCGTGTCGTCGGGGCTTTCCTGCTGCTCCTGATCGGCCGGAGCGGAAACGTCGACATAGTTGTCATTGGCCTGGTCGGGGTTGCGGGGTTGAGCGCACATGAGCGTCCCCTTCGTGCCCATGAAGCTCGCGGGTGGCGCAGGTTCACGGGACTGCTGGTCGGCGACAGGAACCGTCGACACAGCGGGCAACTCCAGCCGCCAACACCTGCGCTCGCTGGTCCGCACGAGGCGGGTTTGGTGGCGGCGCGGGCACGCACCATGACGTGCGTTGAATGAGCTGGAATTGCCGAAGCTGTCACGACCAATGGGCCTTTACTCCCCGGATGCACGTGTGCGGGGCCGGCGCTCGTGGCCGTGCTGAACTCTTGTCGTTCGGCAGGACTGTGGGCCTTGCCAAACTTGTGCTCGCCCACCCCGTGTGCACGGGCTGGGCGGTCGACGCGAGTCCAGCGGATCACTGCCGGTGCGGATCGCGAACGGTGTCGCGTCGGCAGTGTGATGAAGGCGTTGGGTGCCGAGGCACCTCCTCCCCATCGGGCCGTGTATATGTCTGACACTCAACTAAGGTAGCACCTGAATAAACCTAGCGCTGCCTGTGTAGTGAAGATATTGCCTGACCTTGGGTGCTGGTCTACTGAACACGCCGGACATGCGGCAGCCGACTTCCATCGCCATCGGGGACACTGAGCGTCGATTGGCAACGGCGCGAAGCGCTGTGCGGAGCACGAGCACGGGACGGCAGCAGGTGCAGATCGAGTGGCGGCTGCGGAAGGTTATGGCCTCCCGCGACGTCTGGGCCGCGACAGAACTGCGCGAGCTCCTCGTCCAGCGCGCCGGGTTCGAACTGTCCCTGCAGTCGGTGTCGGATCTGATGAAGAAGCAACCGGTCCAGGTGAAGGTGGCGACCCTGCAGGCGCTGTGCACGGCGTTGCAGTGCACGCCGAACGAGCTGTTCGGGATCGACACTCCGCAGGAGGTATCGATTGCCGACGTGCCGGGCGCGAGCGATTCTCCGGCCAGCCGATGACGGGCACGCACTGAGGGCGGCGGTACCGTTCATGCGGCTTGGGCCTCATCGTCGCGCACGTCGAGACGTAGAAGATCGTCCAGCATGAGTCGGACGGCGAACGCTGCCTGTTGGGGAACGACGCCGTTGCCCAGCGCTCTTAGCTGGGCGGCCCGAGATATCTCGACAGAGGTAATCCAGCCTGGGTCGAGCCCCATTAGCCATTCGACGAACCGCGGTGACAAGCGGGGACGGCCACTCGTGCCGGGTTCCGTCGGATGCGGGACTGCTATGCCACGAGCGAGCTCCCATCGCCGGATCGCTGGCGCATACGGGCCCCAGTGGACGTGCTCGGTCTCGGACTTGACCTGACGAGCGTCTACGGTTCGGGCGGCGTAGGGAACAGCGGCAGAATCTCCTGGGACAGGGGAGGACCGAAACCCGCTCCGGTTCTCCTGCCGGATGTACCCGTGTCGCTCGCTCGTGGCGTCGGCAGCAGTCTCACCGCGATCGACAAGGGCATACCCATCCCGTTGCCGTGGATGCCCCGCGCACGGTGACGAGCCCGCCGCTGCAGCCAACTGGAGGGGTCCTCGCCATCGTTGGGGTTGCTGCTCACCGGTGTCGGCAGGAAGGTCGTCACCGTGTCGGTGAGGTTCACCTGGTGTCCCCCTGTCACACGGGACTCCGGTGAGCATCCGCCACGCGTGTCGTCCCGTGCTTGCGGAGTCGGAAGCAGCCTGACGGACTCGCACGGATTCCGGCTCAGCCGGGCGGTCGTCGTGGTCGCCTTCTCTCGTGACCGGCTGTGCGGAGAAGACGGCCCCGGTTGGGTATCCGAGCAGAAAAACACGCTCGCGTCGGTGGGGTGCGCCGATGTCGGACGCTCGAACGCATGTCCACTGCGCGTCATACCCGACTTCGGCCAAGTCGCCGAGAACGATGTCGAGGCCACCTCGGCGCCAGCGGAGGGCGCCGACGTTCTCCACGATGAGGAGCGCCGGTCGTAGATGGCGAACGGCTGCGACGACCAGGTGCCAGAGTCCACTTCGGGTTCCTTTCCTGATGCCGGCTCGACGCCCGGCTGCGCTGATGTCCTGACACGGGAATCCGGCGGTGAGGACATCGACGGGCTCGACCTGTTGCCAGTCGATGGTGGTGATATCGCCGATGTTGGGCACGTCCGGCATACGAGCGGCGAGGATCTTGCTCACATGTGGGTCCGGATCTGCCACCCACAGCAATCGTCCGCCGCCAAGCGCGGTCGCCACGCCGAGGTCCAGGCCGCCGTATCCCGTGCAGAGCGAGCCAAATGTGAGGGTGGCCCTCGTTCCGAGGTGTCCAGGAAGGCGGTCACACAGCACTGTCATGGCCACCGCCCTCGGCCACGCGCTTGGGCTGCGCTCGATGGAACGTGCGTTCGTCGACCAGTGGCTCGTGCACTTTTGGCGCCGAGGTGACCCATTGCTCGATGGGTGCCGGGCGGTCGGCGACGGTGCGGGCCCAGACCTGGCGCCCGGTGTACTTGACGTTGGTGACGACCCGCCGGACCCCCTTGGCGGTCCAGCGCCCGTTGGGCACAGGGGTTGGGTACTGGTGCGGGTCGTTGTTGAGTCGCGCGGCGATGACTGCGAAGCCCAGGCCGTGATCGGCGCGCCAGATGAAGATCTGCTTGACGACTGCGGCGGTCTGCCAGTCCGGGACAAGGACCGCGCGTAGTTTGCTGTGTCCGCTGGGATCGATGACGCGGATGCGCAGGGCGCGGTAGCCGTAGGGAGCCCGCCCGATCTGGTAGCCGGCGCGGACGAGTTCGACCATCGCCTGACGGGCGCTGCGGGTGGTTTCGACGTGATGTGCGGCGAGTGCTGCCCACTGGATTCGGTTGCCGCGAGCGTCGACCAGTTCGTCGTCAGGAGTCTGGCCGTCCGCATCGTTTTCGCTGTCGACAGCGTGGTTACCCGACGGCCTTGTCCACAGGCGGGACCACCACGGTGGATAGGTCTCGGCCACCGGAGTGCCGGTGCAGCGGTGACGACCGGCGGCGCGGCGCGCGGCACGCTTGCGGCGGAACTCTGGGTGCCAGCCGCAGTCGCGGCAGTACAGGCGAGTCGTCATGCCGCTCGCCTCCCACCGGGGTACTCGACGCCGTCGTCGGCGGGCTGCGGGATGTCGGCGGTCGCTTCCGCAGCGAGTTGGGCGTCGTGTTCGGCATGGAAGACGAGCACCTCGTGGTGCGCGGTCGGCGCACCGGCGGCGCGGGCTGCGGCGCGGCGCTCGGCCAGTGAGGCGCGGGTGACCAGTCGGTTGCCGCGCAGTCCGGCGGTCAGTGCGATGCACCGTTCGACCGGCGCCAGCCCGGCCGAGGTTCCGGCGGCGACGAGCGGGGTGGTCAGGTCGACCAGCGCGCCGTCCGGGTGCCGGAGAGGTCGCGCGATGACGACGACGTGTCCGCCGGCACGCAGCAGCGGCTCGCAGTAGAGCAGTGTCGTGGCGAGGTTGGCGAGGGCGGACTCGACCGGGTCGCGGTCCGGGCCGGTCGCGCGGTCCGGCGCGGCGCGCAGGGTGGTCAGGACGAGTCCGACTCGCCCGATCAACCCGGCGGTCCGGACGGTCGCGAGCACCTTCGGTCGGGCGTCGAGGACCGAGCCGTCGCGCCACGCGCCCGCGGTCTTGGCGGCGGTGACGTTGGCGCGAGCGAGCGTCCACCACCGGGTGCCTGCGGTGAGTCCGAGCGCGTGACGGCCGGCGCGCATTGCCTCAACGAGGACGGTGCCGGCGCCGCAATCCGGGTCGAGAACGAGGTCGCCCGGTCGGGTGTAGGTGGTGATCGCGTGAGCGGCGACGGTGGGTGGAATCCGCTCGGTGTCGGTCTCGGTGCCGGGCACACAGCCGGCGTCGCGTAGCTGCGCGAGAGGGTCACGCTGCCCGGTCGGCCAGACCGACAGCGGCGGGATCGGCGGCTCCTTCACCGGCGGCAGAGGGAGCGGCCAGGGCGACGTGGGGCAATCAGTCATCGGAGGTCTCCTCCCCGTCGGCAGCGTCGGCCGGGGCCGGCTGGCGGGTGAACACGAAGAGGTCGTCGTGTACCTGGGTGTGCCGAGCGGGCGTCGCGGGCGGTCGCGCTGGAGCCGGCGGGCGGGTGTGCGGGGCCGGGGTCGCGACAGCAAGCGCGCCGTCGCGGACAGGCACGCGCAGCAGGGCGATGCGATCGAGATAGCGCAGTCCGGTGCGGTGCGCCGCGCGCACCAGCGAGCAGGCGGGGTCGGCGAGCCGATCACGGGAACGATCACCATGAGTGATGACGGCGAGGGTGCCGGTTGGGGTGAGCAGACCGGCCCAGTCGGCCGGACGGAACCAGTCGAGGGTGCGCGGTTCGGCTGCGGTGATGACGAGGTCGTAGCGATCCGGACCGACGCCGGTCGCGGTCGAGGCCGGTCCGGGACGGTGGTGTGTCGACGGTCCTGCGGAGTGGTCGGTGGTCGGACTGGCGGTGTGCGGTCGGGGTCCGGACTCGGACTCGGCCGACGCCTCGTCGGGGTGTTCGCCGAGTGGGTCTGGGTGGGCGACGACGGTCTGGGTCTGGATGCCCCGGCCGAGTCGGACCACGGTCCAGCCCGCTTCGTGTAGTCCGGCGTACGAGCTGCGCCGGGACTGGTTGTGGGCCCCGGTTGGCGGCCACGACCTGCGCGGTGCGAGGTAGGGCGCGGGGTCGAGCAGGAGCACTCGCTGGCCGGGCTGGGTGTAGCTGGTGACGAGCTTGATGACCGCGGTCAGCAGCCAGTTTGCGCGCAGCCCGGCGCCTTCGCGGAGGTCGCCTTGAGCGCACGGCCAGACGGCGCTCGGCAGGACCGGCCGGGGGTGGCGCAACGTGAGGCGCAGGCCGCGCAGACGCGGTGTTCGCCGCCGGTGCGGGAGCAGGGTCGGGACGGTCGGGCTGTGCTCCTGGAAGCCGTCTCCTGGGGAGTCGTTGCCGAGTGTCGGGGTCATCGCGGGTCTCCTCCGGCGAGTGGTGGTGCGGTGCGTTCTGACGCCCCTTAACTCCGTATTTAGACCCTCTTTTGGACATGCCTCGCCCGAATATCTTTTCATCGCGCTGGATCGCGTTTATTGCGACTCGAAGTCATTCGGGCAGTTCTGTCAAGCGCTTCGTCGAGCGTCGCTTGTTCGGTCGACTCCGGCTCGTCGCGAACCGTCTCCTGGGTCAGTCATGGAGAGATTTTTCAAGATCTTTTCGATATCGCGTTGTTGATCTCTGCCGTGGCCCCGTTAGAGCTCGCTGTGACTACTAGCTCTGTACTAGCAGGCGACTATAACTACAGGTAAACGGCTACTAGCGTCGATCGGCCCCCTGGCGTCGACGCCATTTGATGATCTTGATTGGCCGCGTTCGCTGAGTGAAATAGTAGTTCGTTAGTAGCCTTGTCGCGGTTTTCTAGTTGGCGACTAGTAATGGCATGGTATTTCGCTGGTATTGGTCGTGGCTTCCTGACTTCGTTGTTGTCCACATCGACGCTGTTGGAGTCACGAAATGGCAGCACAATCCGTTTTTCGTCGCGGTGGCGACGAGGCTGTCCCGAACTCGTTGGATATCGCGCGGGACACGTTTACCTGGCTGGTGACCGGGCCACATCCGGTGTCGCTGAACGGCCGTCTCTTCCCCGGTCTGCCCGACCGGCACATCCCGCTGGACGAGGTCCGCGACCGGCTGCTGGCGCGCCGATGCCCGCAGGCGACGCGGGACGAGGTGTGGGCGCATCTGGTGCTGCGCTCCCGTACTGAAGGAGCGACCTGGACGGTAGCCGCGGTCGGGGTCGCACTGCCCGCGCTGACCTCTGTCGCGGCCACCCTGTCCGATCGGTTCGCCGGCGATCCGGCCGACGTTCACGCCGAGGTGATGCGCGGCTTTCTGACCGCGTTGTCGACCATCGATCTGCGTCCGCCACGGGTCATGCTGCGGCTGCGGTGGGCCGCCTACCGGTCCGGTTACGACGCGCTCGCCGAGGCGCTGTCGAGTCCGACTCCGGTCGCGCCAGGCTTCCGATCCACCCCACCGCACACGCCGTGGGGACACCCGGATCTGGTCCTCGCCCGTGCGGTCGCGGACGGAGTCCTGACCCAGACCGAGGCCGCACTCATCGGCGCGACCCGGTTGGAAGAGGTGCTCGTCGCGGACTGGGCCGCGCAGCACCAGACCGGCGAGTGGGCGGTCTACAAGGCGCGCAAACGCGCCGAACTCCGCCTCGCCGAGTACCTGCGTGACAGCGCCGCCGAGACCGATCCGACCGACCCGCTGACCGATCAAGTGGCCACCACATCGGCCCTGACGCGCCCGGTCGCACCGATCCGTGACTTCCCTCGCTCGTCACCGTCCGTGTCGGTCCGTGAGGTCGAGTCGGTACAGAAAGTTCAGGGTCGCGTGTCCAAAACGGACGCGAAATCCGGAGTTCAGGGCTGCGGGACACACCCGCGCTCAGCCCGACCTTCGGAGGTGCCCCAATGCGCCTGATCGATCGATTCTTCCCCGCCGCGATCGGACCGCGCAACGCACGCCTCGACGGCAACCCGCAACCGTCGGCCGAGGCCACAGCGTCGAGCACGCCGGACGAGGTCACCGGCGGCGATCCGACCAGTGCTCCGATCATTACGCCGGAGGACTGGACTCCAGTCCGCCCCCGCCGCTGGTCGCACGTGGCACTGATCGTCGAGTTGGCGATCCTCGCGCTGCTGGCTTCTGCGTCGGTGGCGCACGCCGACACGATGGTCGCCGCCCTCGCGGACTCGGTGACCACGGTGCTGAACAACGTCCGCAACTGGATCATGGGCATCTTGGCCGGCTTGGCCACGGTGTTCGTGTCCATCGGCGGCGTCCGCTACGTGATGGGCGGCGGTGACCCCGGCGAGGTCGAGAAAGCCAAGACCGCGTTCAAGTCGGCCGGGTGGGGCTTCGGCCTGGCGTCGCTCGCGCCGCTGGTCGTGGAGATCCTCAAAGGGATCGTCGGGGCCTGACCGATGGCCGTCAGCACCCCGCCCACGGTTCGCCCGTACCGCCGGTCCGGCGGCCCGGTCGCGACCGCTGCCGCCGGACGAATTGACGGGGACCGAGCGATGCTCTCCCCGGTCCGCGACACCAGCGCCGACCGGCTGTCGGCTGGTCGGCCGCGGCGCTGGCACGCGGGCTGGATGCTGGCGCTGAGCATCGTCGTGCTCTTGGTCGGCGTCCTCGCGGTCAGCGCGTGGGCCTCGCCCACTGCGCCGCAGCCCCCGCCGCAACCGCCGCTGCCGGTCCCCACCGTGGATCCCTGCACGCCGGATTCGCCGCTGCCGGTGTGCCAACTGCCCGCGCCGACGACCACCAAGCCGCTGCCCACCGCGCCGCTGCCACTCCCGACCGGGGTGCCCGCGCCGACGACATGCAGCTTCCCCGGCCAGATCGGCTGCACTCCGTCCGCCCCGACCACGACTCCGAGCCAGCCGTGCACGGGTGAGGACTGCATCCCGCAGCCGACCACGCCGCTACCGAGCGCTGGCCCGCAGCAGCCCGGAACGGGCAGCGGCGAGGGCGACTCGGACTGCGGAATCACCGACATCGGGGCCTGCATCACCGAGGCCATCAACTCGGCGTTCCGCAGCATCGTCGACGCCGCCCTCTCGCCGATCCTGGAACTGATCGGGAACACCGCGCTGTCCACGCCGACGATCGGCGACCTGCCCGGCATCGGCGAATTGTGGAACAACTCCTGGGAACTCGTGGTCGCCGCCTACGGCCTACTGATCCTCCTCGGCGGCATCGTCGTGATGGGCCACGAGAGCGTCCAGGCGCGCTGCTCGATCAAGGAGATCGGGCCGAGGATCCCGATCGCGTTCATGGCCTCGGCGTTGTCGCTGTTCTTCACGGACAAGCTCATCCGACTGGCCAACGGCCTGACCCTGGGCATCCTCGGCGACGGGGGCAACGCGCCCTCGCTGGGCAACACCCTCGCCGACGCCGTCGTCGGCATCCAGACCGGCGGACTGTTCATCATCCTGGTCGGCCTGGTGCTCGTCGTGGTGGGCCTGGGCCTGCTGGTCGTCTACGTGGTCCGGATCGTCATCACCCTCGTCCTGATCATCTCGGGCCCCTTGTTCCTGATGTTCCACGCGCTGCCGCACACCGACCCGCTGGCTCGCTGGTGGTGGAAGGCGCTCACCGCGACGCTGTCGATCCAGGTCGCTCAGGCGCTGGTGCTGATCACCGCGGTCCGCACGTTCCTGTCCGGCGGTGTGAATCTGTTCGGCTCGACGCTGTCCGCGCTCGGCATGCTGGTCGCCGCGATCGCCTTGTTCTTCATCTTGTTCAAGATCCCGTTCTGGCTGTTGAAGGCGGTCAAAGTCGGTTCCGGCCGCTCGTTCCTCGGTGGCCTGGCCCGCGCCTACATCGCGGCGAAAACCTTCGGCATGGTCGCCGGGAAGACCGGCGCGCTCGGCAAGGTCGGCGGCGCCGTCGGCGCGACGAGCGGCGGCCGTGGCGGAGGTGGCCGCGGG
>NZ_JBARWZ010000120.1:0-102056 GCF_049647105.1 Actinophytocola sp. | reverse complement strand
GAACGAGAACCGGCACCTGGTCCGGGGCCTGCCGAGCCACCGGGGCCACCACCCGGGACCGGACCGCCGCCGACCGCGGGCCCACGCGGCACGGGCGTGAGCTGCGGTACCGGCGGTTGCGGAGGCGGAGGTGGTTGCGGCGGCTCGGCGGTCCCGCCGTACAGGTTCTTCCGCAGTGCGGGGGGCGCGAACTGCGGCACGGTCGCGTACACGTCCCGCGAGTTCGACTGGAACTGCTCCATGGTCCGGGCGGCCTGCTCGTGCAGCTCCCGCTCACGCGTCGTGTAGACCATCGGGTCGACCACGAGCGGCCTCGCGGTCACGAAGTCACCGTGGGTGAACGCCGTCAGCTGGGACGGCAGCATCACGTCGTCCAGCATCGGGTACGGCGGTGGCGGCATGTCGTTGCGCGCGTTGTTCACGTTGTCGACCTGGACGGTGACGCAGGCGCACACCTCGGTCGCGCGGATGCCGGTCTCCCGTGACCACTCCGCGAGCGCGGACACGCTCTCCTTCGCGAGCTCCGCCGCGTCACCCTCCCACGCCTGCGCGGTCGCGAGCAGCAGCTTCGCCAGCTCGTCGCCGAGATCGGCCAGCTCGTCGCCCATCCGCGCCCACGTCGCGGACACCGACATGGCGCCGGTCAGGTCGATGCCATCGTGCACCATCCGGTACAGCTCGGGGTGCGACCACGTCATCCACTCGACGCGCTCGTCGAGTGAGTCCGGCTCCGGCTCCGGCACGGGTGGCTTCGGTGGCCTGGGCCAGCTCGGCGGGTAGCAGCCACCGATCGTGATGCCCTCACCATGATGGTTCGCTCCGCTCACGACGCCTCCTCGATGGTCACGCCGAACCGCTCGATCGCGCGGCGCAGGTCGGCGGCCGCCTGCTCGTCGCTGGTCGCGTACATGCCTGCCGCGAACCGGACCGTCGCCTCCAGGTCGTCGAGGACCTGGTGGAACGCGCTCAGCACGGGCGTGACGCCGCCGTCCTGGCCGACGGCGACCGTGCGCAGCCGCTCGGACATGATCTGGCCGACCCAGTTGTCGCCGAACCTCAGCGGAGCGTCGAGCTCCACGCAGCGCTGGACCAGGTCAGCGGCCCGCAGCCGCAGACGGCCCAGGGTGGCGAGGATGACCTGCGCGGCGTCGAGGTCGATCTTCAGCGAGCCGGCGAGCGCCTGCTCCTTGACCTTGCCGACCTTGGTGGCGACCGGCGCGAGCGCGCCGGCGGCCGCACCGGGGAACGCTTCGGGTTCTGGCATGCGGCACCCCCTATGACGGATCAGAACCGGGTGTCACAGTAACGCGTACCGTCCGCGCTCACGGGCTGTTCAGCGAGGCAGCCATGTCGGAAAGCCGCTGCTCGACGCGGGCCGTGTCGCCGGGGGCGATGGTCAGCCACTCGACCCGGTCCCTGTCCACCTCGCTGTGCACGAGGTAGCGGCCGGACTCGGTGTCGAACCAGTTCAGCACCGGTGTCCTGGTGCGACGGCCGACCTGGTCGACGCTGTTCGCGGCGAGCTGCCCGCCCCCGCGCCGCCCCGACTCCAGCAGCGTCACGACGGTCCGCAGGTCGCGGCCGGTGACACCACCGCTGGTGAGCGCTCGTTCCATCCCGGCATACCCGTTCGCGGCGAACTCGTCGACGGCCGCGTCGAACACCGGCTTCGGCATCCGCGCGGCACCGCCCGGCCCCGGCTTGCGGTCCGGCAGCAACACGATCACCGCGGGCACGACCCGCGCGTCCCGCACCCACGCGAGCCGGACCTCGTCGTCGGACTGGGCGGCGAGCACACCTCGGCGGCCGTGCTTCGCCGCCAGCACGCGCAGCGTCTCGCCGACCGACAGCCGCCCGTCGACGCTGAACGTGTGCCTGCCGAGCACCGTGAGCTGTTCCTCCAGCTCGGGCGTGACCTCGGCGCCGTCGTGGAGCCCCTTGTGCAGCAGGGACTGCCGCACCTGATCACGCAGGGCAGCGCGCTCGTCCATGGTGTAACCGAACGAGCGAACGTCGAGCGGGTAGGGCCGCTCGGTGAAGCCGAGGTGCTCCCACAGGAAGTCGAACTCCTGGTGGGACAGCGAGGTCGCGGACACGCGGAGAATTATGGCGTTGTCACCGCAAGTGCGCGTCGAACCAGTTGAGAACCCGCTGCCACGCCTCGACGGCCGTGTCCGGGTAGATGTCGAACCGGTGGTCGGCGGCCGGGTACAGCACGACGTCGTTGGCCGTCTCCGAACGCTTCGCCGCGTCCCGCAGCAGCGCCACCTCGTCGGCCATCTTGTCCCCGTACAGGCCGAGCCACGGGCAGCGCAGCGTGGGTGCCGCGTCCACCAGCGCGGGCAGGCCCGGCGAGAGCGGGTTCAGTATCCCGCCGCCGCCGACGGACACGGCCGCGCCGATCGCCCGGCTCGCGGCCACCACCAGCGACACCGCCCCACCCAGCTCGAACCCGACGACGCCGATCCGGTCGGCGTCGATGCCGTGCTGCGCGAGCCAGCCGAACGCGATGTCGGTGTCGGCCAGCACGGACTCGCCGGACAGCTCACTGATCCGGTCCTGTGCCGTGACGTCGTCCACCTCGGTGGAGTCGCCGTGGTAGATGTGCGGTGCGACCGTCAGCCACCCCTCGGCGGCGAGCCCGGTGATCAGGGCCCGCATGGCGTCGGTCATCCCGCGTTCCTCGTGCAGGACCACGACACCGCCTCTGACGACAGAGTGCGGTTCCGCGAAGGTCATGCGCAGCGCACGACCGTCAGTCAGCTGAACAGGCTCTGTACGGGTGGCTGGAGACATTCCGATACCCAATCACGTCGAGGTGAACATCAGTCAACGAATCCCATCCAAATGGAGTAGTCACCGGATGAGCAACTGCAAGATCGCCACCGTGCCGACCACCACGATGGCCGCTCGTAACCAGAACGGCCTAAGGCGACGGCCGACCCGTGCCCCGATCAGCCCACCGACGATCGAGCCCGCCGCGAGCAACCCGACCACGGCCCAGTCCACTTCGGCCGCGAAGACGAAGACCACACCGGACGTGAGGTTCGCGATCGCGGCCAGCACGTTCTTCACACCGTTGAGCCGCTGCAGCGAGTCGTCCACGAGGATGCCCATGAGCGCCAGCAGGATCACCCCCTGCGCGGCGCCGAAGTAGCCGCCGTACACGGCCGTGCCGAACACGCCGATCAGCAGCGGAACACCACCGTGCGGATGCCGGTCCGGCTTGCGTTCGGCCAGCCGCCGCGCGACCACCGGCTGGAGGACGACCAGCACGAGCGCGACGACGATCAACACAGGCACGACGGCCTCGAACGCACCGGGCGGCAGGGCGAGCAGCAGCAACGCACCCCCGACCGCGCCGACCGCGCTCACCGTCCCGAACCGCACCAGCCGCCCGGTCTGCCCGGCCAGCTCCCTGCGGTAGCCGATGGCCCCGCTCACCGACCCGGGCACGAGCCCGATGCTGTTGGAGACGTTGGCCACCACCGGCGGATACCCGAGCGCGAGCAGCACGGGAAAGGTGATGAGCGTGCCGGACCCGACCACCGAGTTGATGCCCCCGGCGAACAACCCGGCCGCCACGATGATGACGACGTCGAGCGCGGTCAACGCGGTGCGAACACGCAGAACTCGTTGCCCTCTGGATCAGCGAGCACGTCCCACTCGAGCTCGCCGTCCCGGCGGCGCACCACCGTCGCACCGAGGCCCAGCAGTTCCTCGGGATCCCCGAACACGTCGAGGTGAACCCGGTTCTTGACGGTCTTCTCCTCGGGCACCGGCACGATCCAGAACAGCGGCCCGGCTCCATCGGGGTCGACGATCGGCACCGGCCAGTCATCCGGCCGCACCCACCCGTCCTCGGGTGGCTCGTGCACGTCCTTGCGCACGTAACCCATCGCGACGCACCACCAGTCGGCAAGCGAGTGGTGGTCGAGCGCGTCGATGACCATGTCCTTGAAACGTGCGGGCATGACGGCATGGTCGCACGCACCACCGACGCGGCGTTGGAGGACGCTTCGGCGCGGTTCAGACAGCTCTCTCCAGGACCCCTTCGCAGAGCGCCGCCAACGCGTCGCGCGCACGGCAAGGCACCAACGTGGACAGTGCCGACCGAGCCAGCTCCGCGTGCCGCCGAGCGTCAGCCCGGGTCAGCCAGGGCCCGGGCCCCTCCCGAAGCAGCGAAAGAGCCTCGGCATGCAGATCCGGATCAGTGACGGCACCCGCGACGAGCAGCACACGCAACCGATCAGCGGCGGCGTCACCGGCGGCCAGCGCATGCAGCACCGGCACGGTCACCACTCCGGCACGCAGATCTGTCCCGGGTGTCTTCCCCGACTCGGCACCCACGATGTCCAGCACGTCGTCCACCAGCTGGAACGCGATCCCAAGATGCTCGCCGTAGGCGGAAAGCGCAGCACACACCGCGTCGTCCGCCTCGGCGACCCTGGCCCCCAGTTCGGCGGCCATGGCGAACAGGGAAGCCGACTTGTCGGCCATGACCTCCAGACAGAACGCCATCGGATCGGCCGTCCTGGGACGCACCGTCTCCATCAGCTGACCACGTACCAGCCGGGCCAGGGTCGCGGTCTGCAAACGCAGCGCGGCCATGCCGAGATCGGCCCCCAGCTCGGCGGCACGGGCGAGCATCAGGTCACCGAGCAGAATCGCCCGGTTGTTGCCCCACAACATGTTCGCGGTCGGCACACCGTGACGAACCGGCGCACCGTCCATCACATCGTCGTGGTGCAACGTGCCGACGTGCACCAGCTCGGTCAGCACCGCCGCGTCGACGACCTTGTCCTGGCGTGGCCCGAACTCCGCACCAAGAACGACCAGCTCCGGCCGCAACCGCTTGCCGCCCGCGTCGATCAGATGCGTGGCTCCGTCGAACCCGGCCAGCACCTCGCGCAGCCGATGCTCCACTTCGGACAACACATGGTCCGTGGTGATCCCCATGTCACAGAGCGTCCCGCAGGACACCCCCGCGCCGGATCCCGCGAACGTCTCACCCCACTCACTCCTGGGAGGGAGATTTCTCCAGCCACAACCACTCACCGTCCACAGCGACCCGGTACCCGCCCCGCCGGAACAACGCCAGCGAGGCGCCGTTGTCGCGGTGCACGTTGGCACGGATCACCCCGGGGCCCAGCGCCCGCTCGGCCGCCAGCAGCATCGGCACCGCGAGCCTGCGCCCACGAGCCTCTGGCGCGACCGTGATGCTGACCTCCCACACCGGGCCATCGCGATCGAACCGGACGGTCCCGACCGGACGGCCGTCGTGCTCAGCCACGTACAACAACCGAGCCGGATCGGCCAGAACCCGAGCCAGCCACGCCTTGTGCTCGACCGGCGAGACCGGATCGGAGGTGCGTGACCAGCGGCGAGTCTCGGCGTCGTTGCGCCACGACAGCAGCGACGCTGCGTCGGCCTCGGTGGCAGGCCGGACCGTGGGGTCGAAGCCCATCGCGTCCAGGATCCGGTCGGCTCCCCTGCCATCGACCGTCGTCCTGGCCCGTTCGCCCATGGCGTGCCGGGCGGCTGAGTCCAGCAGCAGCGCACGCAGCGCGGGCACGTGCTCGCGCGGGTCCGTGCCCAGCCCGGCAGCGAGGCCCCGCCCCACCGCCGCCTCGTAACCGGCCGCCTGGTTGTCCGCGATCCGCACCAGCGCGGTCGGCACCCCGATGCAGCACAGCTCCATCAACGTCACCCCGGCCGCGCTCACCACCAGGTCCGCCGAGGCGAACAGGGCGGGCACGTCGGGGGTCGGCGGCGTCACGTCGAACCCGGGCACCGGCGCGGCCGAGATCGCCACCACCTCCGATGGCACACCGGTGTCCCGCAGCGCGGTCAGCGCGGCCGCCACCGACGACGGCGCCGCGCCGCCACCCATCACCACCACGACCCTTGGCGGCACCGAACCACCGCGCCGCGCGGCCCGCGCCGCCCGGATCTCCGCACGCAGCGGCGCGTACGCGGGTCCCCGCAGCACCACCGGTGACCCGTCGTCCTGCCGCGGCACCTCGTACAGGTTCGCGTCCACCACGACGTCCGCCCGCCTGCGCCCGAACGTGCCGTCCTCGATGGACACCACGAGCCCGTCGGCCGCGAACTCGCCGATCCCGTAGTGGTCCACCAGCACCGCGTCGGCGGGCTCCGGATCGGACACGACCGGCAGCGTGCCGATCAGCCACTGGCCGGCGGTGAACGACCCGCACAGCGCCACGTCCCAGCCGCGGGACCGGGCGGCCGTGGCCAGCGCCACGCAGCGGGACAGGTGCCCGACACCCATCGACGGTGCGGCGTCGGCACGCAGCAACAGCGAGGTCATGCCGAGGGCATGGTGTTCTGCTCGACGCCCGCGTTCAGCGCCACCAGGTCGGGCCGCGACCGCAGCAGGGCGACCACCTCGTACCACGACGGCACGCCGTCACCGAGCGCGTCCACGACGGCGTCGAGGAGCTTCGCGTCCTCCTCGGTGTCCAGCGTGACGCGCAGGTCGGAGTTGTCAACACCGGTCACCACGCCCGCGCACCGGTACACGTCGGGCTGTGTGTAGATGTTCGACGTCACGTGCTCGCGGTGCCCGCCGGTCGCCACCCGGTCCTGCTCCTCAAGTACCGCGGCACGCACCAGCTCGGCGTCGAGGCCGCGCGGGAAGCGCCGCACGACGATGTTCGACACGTGGTCGAGTGACGGGTCGGCCGTCCACATGCCGACGAGCTGCGCGATCAGGGCCGGGTCGTGCAGCGGGCAGTCGGCGGTGAGCCGCACCACGGCGTCGCACGGGTGTTCGCGGACGGCCATTGTGTACCTGGCCAGCACGTCGTCCAGTGGCCCCCGCACGACCGAGGCGCCCCAGCGGGCGGCCTCGTCGGCTACCGGGTCGTCATCGGCGTCGTCGGACGTCGCGAGGATCACGGTGTCCACGTTGTGTGTCTCCTGGGCGGCACGGATCACCCAGCTCAGGACGCTTCTGCCGCCCAGCGGCCGGAGCACCTTGCCGGGCAGCCGGGCGGAGGACAACCGTGCCTGGATGACCGCGTTGACTCGCACGGGTGCCATGATGGCGCACTGGCGACGACCCAGACCGCGGAGGTAAGACCATGGCGCTGCTCGAGGGGGCGGGCATCCTGCTCACGGGCGGGACGGGGTCCTTCGGCAAGGCGTTCATCGACTACGCCCTGAAGCACCTGGACCCACGGCGTCTGGTGATCCTGTCCCGTGACGAGCTGAAGCAGTACGAGGCACGCCAGCTGTTCGGCGACGATCCCCGGCTGCGCTGGTTCATCGGCGACGTCCGGGACCGGCGCAGGCTGGAGCGCGCCATGCACGATGTGGACTACGTGGTGCACGCTGCGGCGCTCAAGCAGGTCGACACGGCCGAGTACAACCCGTTCGAGTTCGTGCAGACCAACATCACCGGGTCGCAGAACGTGATCGAGGCGGCCATCGACTGCGGCATCAAGAAGGTCGTGGCGCTGTCGACCGACAAGGCGTCCAGCCCGATCAACCTGTACGGCGCGACGAAGCTGTGCGCGGACCGGTTGTTCATCTCCGGCAACCACTACGCGGCAGGCCACCCGACCAGGTTCTCCGTGGTCCGGTACGGCAACGTGATGGGCTCGCGCGGCTCGGTCATCCCGTTCTTCAGGTCGCTGGCCGAGCGCGGCGAGGCACTGCCGATCACCGACCTGCGCATGACCCGGTTCTGGATCACGCTGCCGCAGGCGGTCGAGTTCGTGGTGAACTCGTTCGACCGGATGCACGGCGGTGAGCTGTACGTGCCGAGGATCCCCAGCATGCGGCTGGTGGACCTGGCCCGCGTGATCGCGCCGAACAGCCCCATGAAGGAGGTCGGCATCCGGCCGGGCGAGAAGCTCCACGAGGAGATGATCGCCCCGGACGACTCGCGCCGGACGCTGCTGCTCGACGACCGGTACGTCGTGATGCCGCACATCGCGGGCTGGGGCTACGAGCCGCCCGCCGACGGCAAGCCGGTGCCGGAGGGCTTCGCGTACCGATCGGACACCAACGACCTGTGGCTGTCCGACGATGACCTGCGGACACTGGTGGCGCAGTATGGGTGACCTGCTCCCTTATGGACGTCAGTCCATCGTCGAGGAGGACATCGAGGCGGTCGCGGCGGTCCTGCGTGGTGACTGGCTGACCACCGGGCCTGCCGTGCGCCGGTTCGAGGAGGACCTGTCCGCGCTGATCGGCGGGGTGCCGACGGTCGCCGTGACCTCGGGGACCGCCGCACTGCACGTCGCGTACGCGGCGGCGGGCATCGGCGCCGGTGACGAGGTCGTGTGCGCGCCGATGACGTTCGTCGCGACGGCCGCGACCGCGGTGGCGCAGGGCGCGACCGTGGTGTTCGCGGACGTCTCGGCGGAGACCGGGAACCTGCTGCCCGAGGCGGCCGCGGCGGCGATGACGGCGAAGACCCGGGTGGTGTCCTCGGTGGACTACGCGGGGCACCCGGCGCCGGTGGACGAGCTGTCGAAGATCGCGCACGACGGCGGCGCGCTGCTCCTGGAGGACGCCGCGCACTCGATCGGCGGCACGTGGCAGCGGCGGCCGGTCGGCTCCCTTGCGGACCTGACGACGTTCTCCTTCTTCCCCACCAAGAACCTGACGACCACCGAGGGTGGCGCGGTGGCGTCGCCGAACCCGGACCTCGCGCGGCGGGCCGCACAGTTCCGCAACCACGGGCTGGTGCGCGACAAGAGCCGGATGCGGTTCCCCGACGAGGGCGGCTGGCACCAGGAGGTGCACGAGTTCGGCCTGAACTACCGGCTGCCGGACGTGTTGTGTGCCTTGGGTTCCAGCCAGCTGAAGCGGCTGGCGTGGTTCAAGGAGCGGCGCACGGAGATCCATGCGCGCTACACCGCGGGACTGTCCGATGTGGACGGCGTGCGGACGCCGGTGACACTGCCCGGCGCGGACCCGATGTGGCACCTGTACGCGCTGCGGGTGCTGGACGGGCGGCGGCGCGCGCTGTTCGACCACCTGCGGGCGAACGGGATCGGCGTGCAGGTGAACTACATCCCGGTGTACTGGCACCCGGTGTTCGCCGACCTCGGCTACCAGCGCGGGATGTGCCAGAACGCGGAGCGGTTCTACGCGGAGGAGCTGTCACTGCCGCTGTTCCCGGACCTGTCGGACGACGACGTGGACCGCGTGATCGAGCTGGTGCGCGAGTATTTCTAGTGGATCTCGCACCGTGGGGCTCGCCCAGGGTCCTCGCGCGGCTTGGCGGACACCGCAACGAGGTCTTCCGGCTCGAAGGCGACCTGGTGGCACGCCGGTCCCGCCGTTCGACGGCCTCCCTCGAATGGGAGCTGACGCTCCTCGATCACCTGGGGCGCAACGGTTTCCTCGTGCCCGAGGTGGTCCCGGCGGACGGGCGATCGCACGTGGACGGTGTGGTCGTGCAGCGGTGGCTCCCCGGCCACGAGCCGGTCGACTGGGCACCGGTCGTGGCCGAACTGCGGCGCCTGCACGAGCTGATGGTCGGCTGGCCGCCCAGACCGGACCTTCCCGGCACCCGCGACCTGCTGACCCTCGACCGCGGCGGCGACGTGGACCTGACCGCGATGCCGGACGAAGCGGTCGAAACGTGCCGTGCCGCGTGGCGCGCGCTGGACGGTCCGTCGACGGTCGTCCACGGCGACCCGTGTGCCGCGAACGTCCGCGTCGACGGCGACCGGGTCGGCTTCCTCGACTGGGACGAGGCCCGCCTCGACCACCCGTGGCTGGACCTCGGGGATATCCCGGACATTCCGGACATGGGCCTGCCGCCGGCCGCGCGGGCCGCCGTCGACGCGTGGGAGGCCGCCAACGGATGGCTGGTCGAGCCGCACTACGCACGTGTGCGACTCGCAAGAATCGCCTGTGGATAACCCTGTGGACAACATTCCGCCCGGTGGGCAAGGCGTGAAATGCCAAGCGTTTGCGACGGGTTGTCCTGTGGACAACTAAACGAGATCCCAGGTAAGTGGGGTCCCTTTCACGGCCGAGCTCCGGAAGCGCCTGCCGAGCACGATGGACAGGTCAGCGGGGGCGAGACCACCCGACGGGCGGATCGATCGGACGTTCGCCGCCGTCAACTCGTCACCCTCGGCCACGTCCTCGACGACCCACAGTGAACGGCGGAGCCTGCTGACCTCGCGCTCGCTGTCCTTGGGTCCGATGCGGGTCGTCCCCAGCGCCTGCCAGGCCCGCTCGGTCTCGGTGACCAGCGCGGTCAGCTCGGCGGGCTCGAGCGAGAACTCGCTGTCGACGCCGCCGTCGACACGCTTGAGGGTCACGTGCTTCTCGATCACGCAGGCGCCGAGCGCGACGGCCGCGATGGGCACGCCGATGCCCATGGTGTGGTCGGAGAGGCCCGCGATGACGTCGAAGGCGTCACGGATGAGCGGGATGCCCCGCAGGTTGCTGTCGGCGGGATCAGCCGGGTAGGACGCGGTGCAGCCGAGGACGATCAGCTGGTCGTTGCCAGCGCGGCGGGCGGTGTCGACGGCCGCGTGGATCTCGGCGATGTTCGCCATCCCGGTGGAGATGACCAGCGGCTTGCCGGTCCTCGCGGCCAGCTCGATGAGCGGCAGGTCGACGATCTCCGCGGAGGCGATCTTGTAGGCGGGCGCGTCGAGCGACTCGAGCAGCTCGATGGCGGTCGCGTCGAACGGGCTGGAGAAGACGGTGAGCCCCTGCTGGGCGGCGCGTTCGAAGATCGGCCGGTGCCACTCCCACGGCGTGTGGGCCTTCTCGTACAGCGAGTAGAGGTTCTGCCCGCCCCACAGCTCGTGGTCGTCCGAGATGCGGAAGGCAGGGCTGTCGACGTCGATCGTGATCGTGTCGGCGCGGTAGGTCTGCAGCTTCAGCGCCTGCGCACCGGACCTGGCGACCTCGTCGACGATCGCCAGCGCACGGTCCAGGTCCCCGTTGTGGTTCCCGGACATCTCGGCGATGACGTACGGCCGGTGGTTCTGCCCGACCGTGTGCTTGCCGATGGTTACTTCACGCATGACCCCAAAGTACCGGGCCTACGACGCTCGCCAGGCCGCGTCGCCGTGTATGTCCGCGAGCAGGTCACCGAAGATCAACAAGCAGGCCAGGCACCGTACGCCGTCGTCGGTGCAGGATAGCTTGTCGTTCGGTACGCAGTGCTCGCAGAGAGCCTCACCGAAGTCGCGTCCGGCCTCGTCGTTGCCGAACGCGTGTACTCGGTTGTCGTAAGCCGATAACCACCACTGGACATCTACCATGACCCCGACCTCCGCGCCTGTATACAGCTCAGGGTCCACGAATGGAGTAACACGCAACAGAGTTGACCGGATGAAGACAACAAGTCAACAATTCACATTTGAAGGTTCAACTGTGAATACTGGCAACGGAACGTGATACGTGGACCCTTACGGCTACTCCGCGCGATCTTCGAGCTTGCGGAGCCGATCCTCGTACTGGGCGACCGCCGTCAGGCGCACCCGGATCTGACTGTGCTCCCTGCGGACCTCGTCGATCAGCGTCCGCGCCTCGTCGATCTGCGGCTGGTCCGCGGCGGGCACCGCGGCGATCTTCTCGCGCAGCGACTCGAGCTGCGACTCCTGGGCGGCGACCTGCGGGATGATCCGCTCCAGCTCGTTGGCCGACCAGCGCTGGATCTTCTCGACCTCGTGGAAGCGACGCTCCAGGTCGGCCAGCCGTCTGCGCATGTCCTCGACGACGTCGGAGTGGTCCCGCGCGAGCTGGTCGACGGTCCGGTAGTAGTCCTCGAGGCGATCGTTCGGGATGCGCTCGTTGATCCGGTAGTCGATCAGCCGCTTGATCCGGTCCGACACGACCGGACGGGCCCCGAACAGGTTCCGGAAGCTGTTGTCGTTCAATGTTTGTCCCTCAGCGAAGCAACTTGGTGCGGCCGGTCTTGGTCCACGAGTCGAGCAAACGCCCCTCGGCGGCGATCTGGTGCTCGGGTCCGACGATGCAGGAGTCACCGGCGGCGTGCATCCAGTGCGTCTGGTTCGGGTTGTCGATGAACGAGTACCCGGTCAGCAGGAGTTCAGCCTCCGGATAGCAGGTGCGCGCGATCCACGCCGCCATCGTGCCGGTCGTCGCCCACGTGCCCTCGACCCGCGACGGCAGGCCGAGCGCGTCCGACAGCGGCAGCGTCACCTCGGCGTTGTTGACCGGCACGAGCCCGAGGTCCGCCGGCCACCAGCCCGGCATGTGGTCCGGTTCCCAGTGCAGCCTGCCCGGCTCGACCATCAGGTACAGGCGTCTGCGGTAGTCCTGGAACACGTACTTCGTCGCACGCAGCGCGCGGTTGAACACCACGACATGTGTGCGACTTCCCACAGTTGGCGGGCTACCGGGCTCGTCGGTGACGAAACCGTTGACCCGGAACACCAGGTCGCAGGCGTCGATGGCCTTGGCCCGTTCCACGTCCGGCGGCAGCGGCATGTTGCCGACGACAGCGACGGACCGTGGCTCCGAGTGTTCGGCATAGACGTCAATCAGGGCGCGCATGACGCTCTGTGCAGGGGCGACGTCGACCATGAGCGCAGAAGTTACCAGGAGCGGATGATCTTCTTCCGTGCGCAGGGTCTCGGTGTGACAACACTCTGCGAGCCCCGTCCCCTGCGGCGCCCGCTGTGGCCGCCGGTAGTCTCGACAGCCGTGTCAGTAATGAGCGCTGCCGAGCAGGAGCAGGCACCCCCGCCTCCCCCCTCCACCCGTAGCTGGTCACGGGCGCGGGAGGACATCGTCAAGGGCTTCAAACAGCGGGTGCTGTGGGGGCATCTCGGGTGGCAGGACATCAAGCAGCGTTATCGCAGGTCGGTCATCGGACCACTGTGGATCACGCTCTCGATGGCCATCACCGCGATCGGCCTCGGACTGCTCTACTCCCAGCTGTTCGACGCACACATCCAGACATTCCTCCCGTACATCACCGTCGGGTTCATCGTCTGGAACTTCATCAACGGCTGCATCACCGAGGGCACCGACACCTTCATCCGCAACGAAGGCCTCATCAAGCACCTCCCGGCGCCCCTCACCGTGTACGCACTGCGCACGGTGTGGCGGCTCACGCTGATGTTCGCGCACAACATGCTGGTGTACTTCGTGGTCGTGGCCGTCTTCTGGTCCGACCTGACCGAGCCCTACCAGATCACCGTGCCGGACGGCACCGTGCAGCCAGGCATCGGCTGGAGCGTGCTCCTCGCCATCCCGGCGTTCGTGCTGATCGCGGTCAACGGCGGCTGGGTCACGATCCTCTTCGGCATCATCTCCACGCGGTACCGCGACATCCCGCAGGTCATCAACAGCCTGATCCAGCTCGTGTTCTTCATGACGCCGATCGTGTGGACCACCGACATCCTCACGGCCAACTTCGGCGACGGCGCGAGCGACCGGGCGCTCATCGCCGAGCTGAACCCGATCTACCACTACGTGCAGATCCTGCGCGCGCCGCTGATCGGCAACAGCCAGAGCTGGCACAACTGGGTTGTCGTCGGCGGGTTTACCGTTGTGGGGTGGGCCCTGGCCTTCGTGGCCATGCGTAACTACCGTTCGCGCGTTTCCTACTGGGTCTGAGTGAGGCGACAACGACATGGTCAGCATCAACGTCTGGGACGCCTCGGTCGACTTCCCGATCTTCGACGCGAAGAGCCGTTCCCTGAAGAAGGCCGTCCTCGGCAAGGTCGGCGGCAAGATCGGCACCGCGCAGAAGGTGCCGATCATCGAGGCACTGCACGACATCACGCTGTCGCTGAAGGAAGGCGACCGCATCGGGCTCGTCGGGCACAACGGCGCGGGCAAGTCGACGCTGCTGCGCCTGCTGGCGGGCATCTACGAGCCGACAAGAGGCTCGTCACGGATCGTCGGCAAGGTCGCGCCGGTGTTCGACCTCGGCGTCGGCATGGACCCGGAGATCTCCGGGCTCGAGAACATCATGATCCGCGGCCTGTTCCTCGGCATGACCCGCAAGCAGATGGAGAAGCGGGTCGACGACATCACCGAGTTCACCGAGCTCGGTGACTACCTGCAGATGCCGCTGCGCACGTACTCGACGGGCATGCGGGTCCGGCTCGCGCTCGGTGTGGTCACGTCCATCGACCCGGAGATCCTGATCCTGGACGAGGGCATCGGCGCCGTCGACGCGGCGTTCCTCGCCAAGGCGCGGACCCGGCTGGTGGATCTTGTGAAGCGCTCCGGCATGTTGGTGTTCGCCTCGCACCAGGACGACCTATTGTTCGAGCTGTGTAACACGGCCATCTGGATGGACGAAGGTCACATGAAGCAGCATGGCTCACTGCGCGAGGTCCTCACCGCCTACAAGGGCAAGGACCCGTTCGAGAGCATGAGTTCGGAGACGCTTCAGCGCCTCGGCATCGAGCCGGCACTCACGACGAAGAGCGGCGAGGTCTGATGGCTCTCGATGGGCAGTTGCCGACGAACGCGGTGGTGGCCGTGGTGGTCACCCGCCACCGCCGGGAGCTGCTCGCCGACTCGCTGAAGATGATCGGCGCGCAGACCAGGCCCCCTGACCACCTCGTGGTGGTGGACAACGGCCCGGACGACCCCGTGCGCGACATCGTCGAGAGCTGCCCGGTGCCGTCGACCTACCTGGCGTCGCACCGCAACCTGGGTGGCGCGGGCGGCTTCGCGCTCGGCATGCTGCACGCGCTGTCCCTGGGCGCGGAGTGGGTCTGGTGCGCCGACGACGACGGCCGTCCCGCCGACGAGAACGTGCTCGAGGTCCTGCTGGCGGAGGCCGGGAAGCGGAACCTGGCGGCGATCTCCCCGGTGGTGTCGAACATCGAGACCCCGGCGAAGCTCGCGTTCCCGATGCGCCGTGGCCTCACGTGGAAGCGCAGCGCCGCCGAGCTCGGCACGGACTTCCTGCCGGGCATCGCGTCCCTGTTCAACGGCGCCCTGTTCCGCGCGGCCACGCTGGATGTCATCGGCGTCCCCGACTACCGCCTGTTCTTCCGCGGCGACGAGGTGGAGATCCACCGCCGCATGGTGCGGTCGGGGCTGCCGTTCGGGACGTGCCTCCGGGTGGCGTACCTGCATCCGGACGGCTCGGACGAGTTCAAGCCGATGCTCGGCGGCAGGTTCCACGCGCAGGACCCGGAGAACGAGGTGAAGCGGTACTACACGTACCGCAACCGCGGCTACCTGCTGTCGCAGCCAGGCCTCCGCAGGATCGGCATGCTGGAACTGGCCCGGTTCGGCCTGTACTTCATCGGCACGAAGCGCGACCCGAAGGCGTTCATGCAATGGCTCAAGCTGGTGCGCCAAGGACGCAAGGAACGCTTCTTCCGCTTCTAGTCCGCCTCCCCGGAATTTAAAAGTGTTGGTATTGACCCAGCGACAGCTCGGATCGCAGGTGGTTGGTGGCCGGCTGCCGTCACGTTCCCCTGAGGTCACTGTTGGTCAGGTCAGACTCTCGCACAAAGATCCATGTGGCAGGCCCCGGCGTCCCGCGGTTTTGCTTTCGGTGAACTGGCTTGCCGCTGACCGGCGACAATGCTCATGTTGTGTCATGGCTGACTCGAAACGCGCACTCGTTCTGCACCTCGCGGGCGGCGGCGAACCACTGGTGTTCGCCCTGTCCGACGAGGGTGTGAAGGAACTGGAAAAGAAGCTCCCCGAGCTGCTGTCGGGCGGCGCGGTGGGCACCCCGGCCCTGGCAAACGGTTCGACCGTGGTGGTGAACTTCGCCCACGTGGTGACCGCCCACCTTGACGAGCTACCCCCACTGACGAGGGTCTACGGCAGCGACCTGCCCAAGAAGCACGGCTTCGCGACCTGAGAGAGCTGGACTGCCCCTGAAGGGACCCTGCCCGGGGTGCCCTTCAGGGCGTGTGCCGGGTGCGGAAGACCACGGTGCGGAGCATCACGAAGTTGATCACCGTGGCGGTCCCCTGCGCGACCACCCAGGCCAGCGTGATCCGCCACCCGAACGACGACGGGAGAAGGTGCAGCATCAACGCGTTGATGCCGACGTTCACGAAGAACGTCACCGTGTAGAGCAGGGCGAACCCACCGACCTGCCCGGCCCCACCCCGCCCGGCGGCGAAGGTGAACCGCCGGTTCAGGAAGAACGCGGTGGTGGTCCCGGCGACGAAGCTCAGCGCCTTGGCCAGGTGAACCCAGAGATCGAGCGCCAGCAACGCCTGATAGACCCCGAAGTCCACCAGCGCGCAGAATCCACCGATCAGCACGAACCGCACGAGCTGGCTCACCAGTCGCGGGGATGCGTCCACGGCAGTCACGGAGCCAGTGTAGGAGCCCCCGGACACCCGGTTACCCTCGGTGCGGTGAAGCCAGAAAAGCTCACAGGCTGGGGCCGCACCGCCCCCACGAGCGCGCGGGTGGTCCGGACGGACGACGTGCACGCCATCGCCGACGCCGTGAAGCACGCAGGCCCCCGAGGGGTGATCGCCCGCGGCCTCGGCCGCAGCTACGGCGATCCGGCGCAGAACGCGGGCGGCACCGTCATCGACATGACCGCGCTGCACCGCATCCACCGGGTGGACGCCGAGGCGGGCACGGTCGAGGTCGACGCGGGGGTCTCGCTCGACACCCTGATGCGCGCACTGCTCCCCTTCGGCCTGTGGCTCCCGGTACTCCCGGGTACCAGGCAGGTCACGGTGGGCGGCGCGATCGGTAGCGACATCCACGGCAAGGCGCACCACGTCGAGGGCAGCTTCGGCGACCACGTCCGCTCGCTGGACCTGCTCACCGCCGACGGCGAGATCGCCACCCTGACCCCCGACGACGACCTGTTCTGGGCCACCGTCGGCGGCATGGGGCTCACCGGGATCGTGCTCAGGGCGACCCTGCACCTCAACCACGTCGAGACGGCGTACTTCCTCGTCGACACCGAGCAGATCGGCGGCCTCGACGAGCTGATGGCGCGCCAGAGCGTCGACGACGAGTCCTACGTCGAGTCGGTCTCCTGGTTCGACGCCGTCACCACCGGGCCGCATCTCGGGCGCGGGACCCTCACCCGCGCCAACCACGCGACGATCGAGGACCTGCCGGAGAAGCGCCGGGGGAACCCGCTCAAGTTCGACGCGCCGCAGCTGCTGACCGTCCCCGACGTCTTCCCGCCCGGGATGCTCAACAAGCTGACCGGCCGGATCTTCAGCGAACTCTGGTACCGCAAGTCCCCGACGAGGAAGGGCGCGGTCCAGAACATCACGCAGTTCCTGCACCCGCTGGACATCGTCGGCGAGTGGAACCGCGGCTACGGGCCGCAGGGGTTCCTGCAGTACCAGTACGTGGTCCCGTTCGGCGCGGAGGACGTCATCCGCCACACGGTCCGGCGCATGTCCGAAACCGGGCAGGTCTCCGTGCTGAACGTGCTCAAGCGCTTCGGCGAGGGCAACCGCGCACCGCTCTCCTTCCCGATGAAGGGCTGGACGTTGTGCATCGACCTGCCGGTCCGCGGCGGCGTGCACGAGCTGTGCGAGGAGCTGGACGAGCTGGTGCTCGCCGCGGGCGGGCGGCACTACCTGGCGAAGGAGTCCCGAGCGACGCCAGAGGCCATCAGGCGTGGCTACCCGCGCCTCGACGAGTGGCGCAAGATCCGCGCGGCCGTCGATCCGCAAGGAAAGTTCGCATCGGACATGTCGAGAAGGTTGGAACTGCTGTGATTGATGCGGTGGGAAACCCCCAGTCGCTGCTGCTGCTGGGTGGCACCTCGGAGATCGGCCTCGCGATCGCCATGAAGTACGCGAAGCGCCGCCCGCTGCGGGTCGTGCTCGCAGGCCGTCTGTCCGAGCGCCTCGACAAGGCAGCGGAACAGCTGACCGATGCCGGCGCACTGGTGTCCACTGTGGAGTTCGACGCGCTGGACTTCGACGCGCACGCCGCCGTGCTGGACAAGGCGTTCGGCGATGGCGACATCGACGTCACGGTGGTCGCGTTCGGCCTGCTCGGCGACGCGGAGCAGGCCTGGCAGGACCACGCACGCGCGGTCGAGCTGGCGCAGGTCAACTACACCGCGCCGGTGTCGGTCGGCGTGCTGCTCGCGGAGCGGCTGCGCAGGCAGGGACACGGCAGGGTGGTCGCGCTGTCGTCGGTCGCCGGCGAGCGGGTGCGGCGCTCGAACTTCGTGTACGGCTCGACGAAGGCCGGCATGGACGGCTTCTACCTCGGTCTTGGCGAGGCGCTGCGGGGCGAGGGCATCACGGTCACGGTGGTCCGGCCAGGGTTCGTGCACACGAAGATGACCGAGGGCATGAAGCCCGCGCCGCTGTCGGCGACGGCCGACCAGGTGGCGGACGTGGTCGTCAGCGCGGTGGCCAAGCGCAAGGAGCTGGTGTGGGCGTCCCCGCCGCTGCGCGTGCTGCTCTCGATCATGCGCCACATCCCGAGGCCGATCTTCCGCCGCCTGCCGATCTGACGCGCACAGGGTCGTCCACCGGCAGTTCGCCGCACTCCGGTGGACGGCCCGTTCCGCAACTTGCAGTTCGCAAGTAATTACTCAGCGTACTCTCGGAGCCGTCGCGGCGACACCCCTCTCCCGGGCCAGCGGTTCACTGAGCGTGACCGACATGCCGAACCAGCGTCCTTACTGACACCACGATCCGAAGGAGACGGGAATGACGAAGAACGCGGTGATCTACGGCGGCGGCGGCGCGATCGGCTCGGCGGTGGCGGCGGTCCTGGCGAAGCAGGGCGTGCGGGTCCACCTGCTGGGCCGGACCCTGGAGCGGCTCAAGGCGGCGGCCGCCGGGATCGAGAACGCCGAGGTCGCGGTCGTCGACGCGGTCGACGAGGCGGCCGTGGTCGAGCACGCCGAGTCGGTGGTGGCGCGGTTCGGCAGCCTGGACATCTCGCTGACCGTCATCGCACGCGGTGACGTCCAGGGCACGCCGCTGACCTCGCTGCCCGTCGAGGACTTCGTCGCGCCGGTCACGAACGCGGCACGCGCGGGCTTCATCACCGCCCGCACCGCCGCGCGGCTGATGGCGGCTCAGGGCAGCGGCGTGATCGTGGCGCTGAACAGCGGCTCCGGCCACGCTGGCAGCCCGATGATGGGCGGCACCGGCCCGGCCGACGCCACGATCGACTCGCTGGTCCGCAACCTGGCGATCGAGACCGGCCCAAGCGGGGTGCGCGTGGTGGGCGTGTGGGTCGCCGGCATCCCGGAGACGCTGTCCGCGGAGGCGCTTGGCGCCGTCAACCCGGACCTGGGCACTCCGGAGGCGCTGCAGGGCGTCCTGAACCACCTGGACTCCCTGCGCATGACGAAGCGCTCGCCCCGGCTCGCGGAGGTGGCGGAGACGGTGGCGTTCCTCGCCTCCGACCACGCCCGCGGCATCACCGGCACGTTCGTGAACGTGACCGGCGGGATGTTCAGCTGACCGGCACGTACCGCAGCGAGACCGTGCCCACCCCGCTCGTCGCGCTCCCCGCGAGGGTCCACGACGAGCGCGGCACGCTGTCGAACAGGCGCAGGCCGCCGCCGACGATCTCCGGCATGAGGTTGACCCGCAGGTCGTCGACCAGCCCGGCGGCCAGCAGCTGCCGGATGACGCTGGCGCTGTTGAGCACCATGATGTCGCGGCCGGGTGCCTCCTTCAGCGCACGCACCTCGCCGAGCAGGTCGCGGGCGACGCGGGAGTTGCGCCACGTGGTGGTCTCGAGAGTCCGGGAGACCACGACCTTCTCCACGTCGTCGAGCCAGCGGGCAAGGTCGGCGTCCCTGGGGTCGGCGCCGGGGTCGGCGGCGGGGTCGGCGGCGACGGCGGGCCAGTAGGCCTCGAAGCCGACGAAGTTCGTGCGGCCGATGACCGCGGTGTCGGCGCCGCGCCACAGCCCCTCGAACACTGGGGCCAGCGCGGCGATGTGCGGCCCGAGCCAGCTCATGTCATCGCCGGGACCAGCGCTGAAACCGTCGATGGACACGTTCACGGATGCGATCAGTGTTCTGGTCATGCTCACGCGTCGAACAACGCGCGGTCACTTCGACACGTCAGTCCTCGCCGAGCCAGTCGATGTGCATCTCGCCGAGCGGCGAACACCGACGGCCCCGTCCTCACCTTCCCAGCCGATAGCTGGACCGCCTTCCTCCGCTAGAGCCGGTGATGAACGGGCGAATCAGCTCCACGGTCCGTTCCATGCCATAGCGAACAGCGAGAACATCCAGAACCTCCTCGGCGCTGCGCCGAGGGCCGATCCGGCCCGATCTGGCCACGATTGCCTGGATCGCGGCCACAGCCAGCGACAGCAGGAAGTCACGCTGCAGGCTGGGCCAGAGGACGCACGTGTCGAGGAGAGCCGTGAACATCCCGACATCCTGACAGGACCAGGATCAGCCAGCAGGCTCACCGCGGTGCCGCTTGGCTACCTCTCGACGGGCCGCACGGAGGTTCCGGAGGGTGTCGCCGAGATCGTCATCGACGTCCACAGCGGTGGCCTCGAGCACGAGGTACTGCGCGGTCCTTCGCTCGTCCCGGTAGGCAAGCAGGTCCCGAAGCTGAATGCGCCGATGGCTGCCGACCTTCTCGTGCGGGAGGTGACCCTCATCGATCAGCCGGACCACGGTCGGCCTGCTGACGCCGAGCAACTCCGCGGCCTGCTGGGTCGTCAAGGTCTGCGTGGCCGGTGCGATCGTGACGGCGAGCCCAGCCTGCAACACCTGGACGACTTTCCGCAGCACCCGGTACAGCTCCTCAGGAAGTTCCACACGGTCGCCCGGGTCCTTCCCGCTGAGGAAGTACGGCACGTCGGGCCGCCCACGTCCCGTTTCCTGATGCGCCGTCAGGAAATCGTGTACCTGCGCGACCTGCTCCTCGTCGACATCCGGCAGATAGGTTTCCTGCCGCACTGACACACCCATGACAACCTCCTAGACGAACAAAACGTAACATCTTTCGTTTTGTTCGTCTAGCTGCTCGACGGGTGGGCGACCTCTCCCATGGGGCAACCCAGTAACCATGGGACACGTCTGTACATTCTTATGTACACTTCTCCCATGGTCATCGATGGGGATTTGGCACGGGTCGGCATTCGGGAACTGCGTGACAACCTCAAGGACGTACTGGACAGGGTGGAGCTCGGCGCGACGGTCGAGGTCACCAAGAACGGGAGGACGATCGCCATGATCGTGCCGAGGCCGAGTGGGGACGGGACGGAACGGCTCATCGCCGAGGGCAAGCTGTTGCCGTCGCGCAGCGGCAGCAGCAGCATCCGGCTGCCGAGGCGCGTGCTGCCGTCGCCGGGGAGCCCGTCGAGCGGTGAGGTCCTCGACGACATGCGCGCGGACCGGCAGTGATCTGTCTCGACACGTCCGCGCTGATCAAGCTGGTCATCGAGGAGGCTGAGTCCAGCGCGCTCGAGCACTGGCTGTTGTTACAGCAGGACACCGTCGCGACCAGCGTGATCGGGCGGGTCGAGTTGCTCCGCGTGTGCCGGCGTATCGCACCCGAGGGTGTCGCGTCGGCCGAGTTGCTGCTCGCCGACCTTCCGTCCATCCCGCTGAGCGGCTGGCTCGTGGACGTCGCGGAGAACATCGGGCCGCCCGCGCTGCGCACGCTCGACGCGCTGCACCTGGCGGCCGCCTTCTCGATGAGTGACGTGCTGACCGCGTTCGTCACCTACGACAAACGCCTGCGGGACGCCGCTCTGCTCACCAACCTGCCCGTGATATCCCCTGGCGCGAGCTAGTGTCCCGAACCGGAAATCTGGCACATAATTCGGCGGCCCAGCCTCCCTCTGGCGGCGTTGCCGATCCACCCAAGTACAACCCGGTACGAGAGAGGATCGGCGCCTTGCCAGCAGAACCCTGGATCCACCGACTCACGCACCGCATTCCCGGTTCGGGACACTAGAGAAACGCCGACAGGGCCACGCACACGACCCAGGACACGCCGAGGACCTGCAGAACCCGGTCACGCAGGGCGATCTCCTCCGGCTCACCCGCGTTGCCGCCGTCCACGTCGACCGCGTAGCGCAGCACCGCGACGACCATCGGCACGATCGAGATGACCGCCCACACCGAGTTGGTGCCGGTGCGCTGGCGGATCTCGAACGCCCACAGCGCATAGGTCATGATCATGATGGCCGCGGACGTCGCCCACACGAACCGCAGGTAGCTCGCCGAGTACTTCGACAGCGACGCGCGGATCTTCGCGCCCGTGCGCTCAAACAGCACGATCTCCGCGTACCGCTTGCCCGCCACCATGAACAGCGAACCGAACGCCGTGACCAGCAGGAACCACTGCGACAGCGGCAGCCCGGCGGCGGCGCCACCGGCGATGGCCCGCAGCAGGAAGCCCGACGCGACGATGCACAGGTCGATCACCGGCTGGTGCTTCAGGCCAAGGCAGTAGCCGACCTGCACGGCCGCGTACACACCGATGACCACCAGCAGCCGCCAGCTCGACACCAGCGACACCGCGAACGACGCCAGGAACAGGAACACCGACAGCGCGTACGCCACCCGCACCGGCACGATCCCGGCCGCGATCGGCCGGTTGCGCTTGGTCGGGTGCGCCCGGTCGGCCTCGACGTCGATCGCGTCGTTGATGAGGTACACCGCGGACGCGACCAGGCAGAACGCGACGAACGCGATGCCCGCGTCGATGACCACGTCCATCCGGAACACCGGGTTCGCGGCGTACGCGGCGAACGGCGCCGCCAGCACCAGGACGTTCTTCACCCACTGGCGCGGCCGGGCCGTGCGGATCACGCCCCGCACGAGCCCGCCGCGCGGGGCGCCGGGAGAGGACACCGAGGTGTCGCTCTCCGCCGTGCTGCTCACGACTCCCCCTCGCAGGCTCCGCTCATCGGGCGCGCTTCCTGAGCACGCGGCGGACCATGCCGCCGACGACCGCGCCCAGGGTGGCGCCCGCGATGACGTCGCTCGGGTAGTGCACGCCGAGCACCAGCCTGGACACCAGCATCGGCGGCACCAGCGCGGGGACCAGGTTGCGGCCGGTCAGGCCCGAGTACACGACCGCGGCGGCCGTCGTGGACGTCGCGTGCGACGACGGGAACGACAGCGAGCTTGGCGTCTTGACCAGCACCTCGACCGACTCGTCGATCGGCCGCTGGCGGCGCACGACCCGCTTCACCGCGATCGACGCCGCGTGCGCGGCCACGACCCCGGCCGCGCCCGTGAGCCAGTCCTTGCGGCGGCCACGATCGAGCGCCGCACCGACCAGGCCGAGCGCGAACCAGCCCGCGGCGTGCTCACCGAACAGGGACAGCCCTCTGGCCGCGGCACGCACGACCGGCGGCTTGCCGATCGTGCGCTGGACCGCGGCGAGCGCCCTGATCTCGGCCGACCGCTCCGGCTCTGGAGGCGGGGTGCCGGGTTCGACTACGCGCAGGCGAGCCGGAGCGGTGGTCGTCATCAGCCTTCCAGTGAACCGTCGAGCGGCGCGCCATCGGACAGGTGCGGCGCCACCTTGTTGTCGAACACCGACAGCGCCGACCCGATGGCCATGTGCATGTCGAGGTACTTGTACGTGCCGAGGCGACCACCGAAGATGACGTTGCGCTCCTTGGCCTCCACCGCGGCCAGCTCCCGGTACCGCTCGAGCTTGTCGCGGTTCTCCGGGGTGTTGATCGGGTAGTACGGCTCGTCGTCGTCCTTCGCGAAGCGGGAGAACTCGCGGAAGACGACCGTCTTGTCGGCCGGGTAGTGCTTGCGTTCCGGGTGGAAGTGCCGGAACTCGATGATCCGGGTGTACGGGACCTCTTGGTCGTTGTAGTTGACGACGGAGGTGCCCTGGAAGTCACCCGTCGGCACGACCTCGGACTCGAAGTCGACGGTGCGCCAGGTGAACCGGCCCGCGGAGTAGTCGAAGTAGCGGTCGAGCGGACCCGTGTAGACGGTCGGGGTGCCCGCCGGGATCCGGTCACGCACGTCGAAGTAGTCGACGTTGACCCGGACCTCGATGTTCTCGTGCTCGGCCATCTTCTCGAGCCACGCCGTGTAGCCGTTGAGGGGCAGGCCCTCGTAGGTGTCGTTGAAGTACCGGTTGTCGAACGTGTACCGGACCGGCAGGCGCGTGATGATGTTGGCGCCAAGCTCCTTGGGGTCGTTCTCCCACTGCTTGGCCGTGTACCCCTTGATGAACGCCTCGTAGAGGGGGCGGCCGACCAGCGAGATGGCCTTCTCCTCGAGGTTCTGCGCGTCCTCGGTCCGGTATTCGGCGGCCTGCTTGGCGATCAGCTCGCGCGCCTCGTCCGGGGTGTGCGACTTGCCGAAGAACTGGTTGATGAGACCCAGGTTCATCGGGAACGAGTAGACCTGGTCGGAGACCCTGGCGAACACGCGGTGCTGGTAGTTCGTGAACTCGGTGAACTGGTTCACGTACTCCCACACGCGCTTGTTCGAGGTGTGGAAGAGGTGCGCACCGTACTTGTGCACCTCGATACCCGTCTCGGGCTCCGGCTCGGAGTACGCGTTGCCGCCAAGGTGCGACCTGCGCTCCAGCACGAGGACCCGCTTGTTCAGCTGGGTCGCGACCCGCTCCGCGACGGTCAGACCGAAGAAGCCGGAGCCGACGATGACGAGGTCGTAGCCGGTGTAGTTGTCAGAGTTGTCTGCTGGGACGCTCACGGCGACTCAGGCTACCTGCGTAGGCGGCGCACAACGCAGCCGAGGTCGGTTGGTCACGCCGCGTGCGGCTCGGGCCACGACCCCCGGAACGCCGAAGACCCCCGCATCTCCCCGATACGAGGGTCCTCACCCCTGGCATTCCCTACTCCGGCTCTCGCCTCGCTAGTAATGACGCGCTGGGGCCCCCGTACGTTCCCGTGCCGTGGGTCACGTTCCGGACACTCGTCAACCGCGCATGTGAGGCGCGGTCCGCAGCTCCGGCAGGACGGTGGCCGCGACGGCTTCCAACGTGTCGACGCGGGCCGCGTAGACGCCGTCCTCGCGTGGCCAGTGGCTGACGACGTCGGTGAAGCCGAGCTCGGCGGCGCGGCCCGCCGCCTCCCGGAAGTACGCCACGCTCGACAGGGAGAGCACCGGCGCGGAGTCCAGGCTCAGGTAGCGGTCCTTGCCATCGCTGCCCGGGATGTCGGTGAACTTCGCCGCCAGTTCGGCGACACCCGCCCACCACTCGTCGACGCTGTCCCCGCCCTTGCCGGTGGTCAGCCAGGCCTGCCCGAACCGGGCGGCGATCCGCATCGAGCGGGGACCGTTGCCCGCCACCACGAACGGCGCGCGTGGTTGCTGTGCGCAGCCGGGCGCTGAACGGGCCTCGACCGACGTGTAGTACTCGCCGCCGATCGACGTGCGCTCGGCGGTCAGCAGCGAGTCGAGCTGCTCGACGAACTCGCCGAACCGGTCGACGCGCTCTCGTGGCCCGAGCCCCTCGCCGCCCATGACGACGTTGTCGTACCCGGCCAGGGCGCCCGCGCCGACACCGACCAGCAACCGCCCGCCCGAGATGTCGTCGAGCGAGAGCAGGCTTCGCGCGAACGGCACCGGGTGCCGGAAGTTGGGCGACGCGACCAGCGTGCCGAGGCGGATCCGCGTGGTCACCATGGCCGCGGCGGTCAGCGTCGGCACCGCGTCGAACCACGGGCCGTCGACGAGCGAGCGCCAGCCGATGTGGTCGTAGGTCCAGGCGTGGTCGAAGCCGTACGACTCGGCCGCACGCCACTTCTGTTCGGCCAGCGGCCATCGGTACTCGGGCAGGATCAGGATGCCGAAGCGCACATCCGCACGGTAGCTCAGTACTGCCGCGGGTACCCGGGCTGCGGCGGATACGGCCGAGGCCCGCGCTTACGCATGGCGCGGCCCGTCGCGGGCAGCACGGCGACCACGGTCGCGCCGAGCCACAGGACCCACGACACCAGCGCCATGGCGATGAACTCGCCGCCGTCGTTGGAGAGGATCCAGATGATCGCGTACAGGTAGTACGCGGTCATCAGCGCGCCGATGACCGCGAGGATCCAGCGCACGAACTCCAGGCGCGCGAACATGACCAGGCCGAACACGATCGACGAGCACGCGACCGACATGGTCGCCGAGATCGCGAAGTCCACGTTGCCGGTGAGGTCCTCGGTGAACGCGACCCCCACGAGGCCGGCGATCATCGACCCGTTGTCGGCCGAGCCGTCCCAGCCGACGATCGCGAGCAGGAGCGCGAGCGCACCGCAGATGATGAACGCGATCGCGGTGAGGTAACCCAGTGCGGGACTGGGCGGCCCATACCCATACGGTCCGTAACCGGGTGGCGGCGGCCCGTACGGCTGAATGCCCTGCGGTCCGTAACCCTGTGGTGGGTAGCTCACGAAACGCACCGTAGTCCATTCGGGCCAGGGAAGATGGTGTTGTGCACCGACCCGATCTCGTGGCCTCCGACGTGGATGGCACCCTGCTGGACCCGGCCGAGCGCATCACCGCCCGCACCGGACGGGTGATCTCCCGCGTACTCGCGGCCGACATCCCGTTCGTGCTGGTCACCGGTAGGCCACCCCGATGGATCCCGCGGGTCGCGGAGGCCGCCGGGCTGACCGGGTACGCGGTGTGCGCGAACGGCGGGGTCGTCTACGACATCGGCAACGACGAGGTCCTGCACGTGCGGGACCTGACGCCGCTACAGCTCCAGGACGTGGTGCGGGCCGTCGAGTCCGCCCTGCCGGAGGCCAGGATCGCGGCCGAGCGGACCGCGCTCGGCCGGGACCAGCCTCAGCCGTTCGCGATCGAACCCGGGTTCCTGAACCCGTGGGGCCTCCCGGAGGGCGAGACCGACTCGCCGGACCTCGCACCGAGGGCCGAGGTGGTCGGCAAACCGGCCACGAAGCTGCTCCTGCGGCACGGCGGCATGACCAGCGGGCAGATGGCCGAGGCCGTGACCGCCGTGACCTCGGACATGGACCTCGAGGTCACCTACTCGTCCAACAGCGGGCTGATCGAGATCTCCGCGAGCGGCGTGACCAAGGCGTCCGGGCTCGAATGGGTGTGCAGGAAACTGGCCGTTGACCAGGAACGGGTGATCGCGTTCGGCGACATGCCCAACGACGTGCCGATGGTCGGCTGGGCAGGGCACGGCGTCGCGATGGCCAACGCGCACGACGACCTGCTGGCCGTCGCCGACGAGGTGACCGCCCCCAACTCCGAGGACGGCGTGGCACAGGTGCTGGAGCGCTGGTTCTAGCCTCCCATGGATCTTTGTGCGGGTCTGGGCCTGACCAACAGTGACCTCAGGGGAACGTGACGGCACCCAGCCACCAACCGCCTGCGGGTCCGAGGATGCGCTGGGTCGAACCAACACTTTGAATTCCGGGGAGGCGGACGTGCATAACATCGGGGTATGGACCGAGTTCTGGTTGTCATCCGGCATGCCAAGTCCGACTGGACCAACGATCTGCCCGACGACCAGCGGCCACTCAACCCGCGCGGGCAGCGCGAGGCGCCGCTGATCGGGCCGTGGGTGGCCGAGCACGTCGGCGCCGTCGACCTCGTGATCTGCTCGTCCGCCGTGCGTGCGCGCGAGACCCTCACCAGGTCCGGGCTGACCGCGAAGCAGGTGCGGCACGACGAACGGGTGTACGCGGCAAGCCCCCAGGATCTGATGTCGGTGGTGGACGAGGTGTCCGACGATCTGGGCACGGTCGCGCTGGTCGGGCACAACCCGGGGCTGTCCGAGCTGGTCAGGGCACTGACCACCGAGCCGGTGGAGCTGAAGACCTCGGCGATCGCGGTCCTGGGGTGGCAGGGTGGCTGGCCCGACGTGTGGGCACGCAGCGCGAACCTGGTCAGCCACGCGACTCCGCGCGGCTGACCAGGGGGGACATGGATCAGTCGACCGTCTTGGCCGCGCGCAGCGCGATCGGCGCGCCCGCGAGATCCTCCTCGTTGCAGAGGAGCTTCACGTCGTAGTACGGGCAGTCGCCGCTGTCGTCGTAGTCCAGGTGGATCGCGATGACATCTACCGGTTCGCCCAGCCATTCCTGTGTTCGCCGGAGCCACGCCGCGGAACGTTCGAGCGCGGTCGGCAGATCGTCGTCGCGGAACTCGACGGGCCGGTATGGGACGCCGTAGACCTGGTCCTCCTGGTGGGAGGGCTTGGGGAGGTCGACGGAGACGCCTGCCTCGTCCAGATTCAGTGCGATTGATCGGGGCTGGTCACTAGCGAGCTCGCTCACGTTACGAGCGTCTCCCAGCACGTGAAGAGCCGCAACCCTTCTAGTGCGTTCAGTCTGCTACCTGTGGTTCACTGTCCATGGTCGTAATGGGTGCGTGGCCAGTGCACGAACCCATTGCGGGCGAGCGGTTTGACTCTCCGAGTCGAGTCGTCTCCCAGCACCGGCCAAGGGTTGTCGCGACCGCGGCGGCTTGCACAGCAGTATCAGGAGATATGCAGTGACACAGGGAACTGTGAAGTGGTTCAACTCCGAGAAGGGCTTCGGCTTCATCGCTCCGGACGACGGTAGCGCTGACGTCTTCGTTCACTACTCGGAGATTCAGGGCAGCGGCTTCCGCAGCCTGGACGAGAACCAGCGCGTGGAGTTCGAGATCGGCCAGGGCCAGAAGGGCCCGCAGGCCACCGGCGTGCGCGCCGTCTGATCTCGCCAAGTTGCGAATGATTGAGGCCGCCAGGGTCTGACCCTGGCGGCCTCTCTCGTGTCCGTACTCCCCGTCACGCAAGCTTCGCGTAGACGATCACGTTGTCCCGGTAGCTGTGCGCGGCCCGGTCGAACGAGCCCCCGCAGGTGATCAGCCGCAGCTCAGGGCCCTCGGTGTCGCCGTAGACCGCCTCGGTCGGGAAGTCCGCCTTCGGCACCTGGTCGACCCGGGTCACGGTGAACCGCGCGACGGTGCCGTCGGTGCGCCTGATCCGGATCTCGTCGCCTTCGGCCAGCTCGTGCAGCCGGGCGAAGATGCCCGCCTGGCCACCGCCGTTGACGTGACCGAGGACCACCGCGGGGCCTGGCTCACCGGGCTTCGGGGATCCGGTGAACCACCCGGCCTGCATCGGCTGCTCGACCGGCGGCACCTCGACGCTGCCGTCGGCGGCGAGCCCCAGCCCGACCAGCGAGGACGTCACGTCGATCCGAGGGATGCCGATCCCGGCGGGCTCCGCGACGGCCGAGTTGGCGGTCGCGGTCGTGCTCGGCGGTGGCGTGCCCAGCGGCGGCGCCGAGATGTTGGGCACCGCGCAGCCGGTCAGCAGCGCGGTGGCGGCGAGCACGACCGCCACCGCCGCGGCACCGAGCCGGGTCATCAGGACCGCCCGCGACTGCGGTACGCCGTCACGCCAACGCCACCCGCGAGGAGCAGCGCCGTCGCACCCGCGCCGACGACCACCCCGACATCGCTGTTCCCGGCGGGCGCCGCCTGCTCCAGCGAACCGGTCTCGGGTGCGCCCTTGGGCTTCACCTGGACCTGGGCCTGCGGCTTCGGCTCGGGCAACTTGTCGGCGACCACGGTGAACTCACCGGCCACCTCCCGGTCGACGCACATGAAAGAAATCGGATAGGTGCCTGGCTTCGCGTCGGCGTGAATTCGCCCCATCGACATGAGCACATTGTCCACGGGTGCTCCTTTTTCCCGCACGAAATCGGGTGCGGTCAGGACCGGGGAACTGATTTTCGAACCGACGAATTCCTCGGTCTGGCAACTCGCGGCGACCCGCACCTCCTGCCCGGCAACGATGACGTCGTCGTCGACGCCGATCGCCGCGTACGGCTCCTCGGCCCCGTCGGCCTCCGCCGCCGCCGCGTTGCCCGCGCCGAACGCCGTCAGCGCGAGTCCGGAAGCAACGCATGCCAAAACAAACCGAGCCTTCATGATTTTCTCCCCCAGGAAATGCAATCGCGGGCTTTCAGCTCCGCGTGCTCATTGTTTCTACGCCAAGGAAGACGCCCCGGGGTCGGATGGGTTGCATCGGTGCGAAAAAAAGAACGGGGCCGCATGAAGCGACCCCGTTCTCCTGACGGCCACTAGTCCGAGAACACCTTGCGCCACGACTCCGTCGAGGTCAGCTCCGGCACCGCCGCCTTGTACTGCTCGACCAGCGCGGGCCACTCGGCGATCAGGCGCTTGTAGGTCTGCGTCGCCCGCACCGCCAGCTCGCGGAACACCTTCGGGTCACGGCGGCGGAACGCCACCCCGCTGCCGTCCGGGTTCGAGACGGTCGCGCTGTCCAGGTTGCCGAGCAGGAACCACGGCGCGCTGCTCGCGGACAGGTTGACCTGCGGCCGGTCCGCGGAGTCCGGGTTCGGTGAGCGCAGGTTGTGCACCAGCGCCTTGCCCGCCCGCAGCGCGATCTTCGCCGGGTGGACCGGCGGGTGCATCATCTGCTCGGCGCGCACCATGTCGAAGCTCGGCGGCGGGAACTCCCGCGCGGACGGCGCGAACTGCGCGTCGGTGTACTGCTTGCGGACGGCCTGGACCTCGGACAGCGCGGTGCCGAGCTTGTCGAACAGCTTGTCCGGCCCGGCCATGAAGTCGTCGAGTGCCTTGAGCTCCAGCGCGACGGTCGAGTACTCCATCGACAGCAACCGCCGGACCGCGGACCGCGCCCCCTGCTTGAGCAGCGTCTTGCGCATGTCGTACGGGCTGTGCAGCGCGGCCATGATCAGCCGGTTGCGCAGGTGGAAGTAGACCGTCCAGTCCTTGGTGTCGTTCTTGTCGGTCCACGGCTCGTGCCACACCGCGGAACCCGGCAGGGTCACCGTCGGGATGTCATGCGCCAGCGCGCGCAGCGAGTACTCCGCGTCGTCACACTTGATGAACAGCGGCAGCGGCAGGCCGACCTTCTCCACGACCTCGCGCGGGAACAGGCACATCCACCAGCCGTTGTAGGTGGAGTCGATACGCCGGTGCAGCGGACGGGTCTCCCGCAGCGAGCCGGTGCCGAAGTCGTGGTCGGTGATCGCGCCCGGCGCCGGCCGCCACACGCACGAGGCCAGGTCGACGATCTCGCCCATGGTGTGCAGGCGCGACTTGGCCTGCAGGTTCAGCATGTGGCTGCCGACGATCACCGGCTTGGCCGCCGCGCGGGCGAACGCGTTGGAGCGCAGGATCGAGTCCGGCTCAAGCGCGATGTCGTCGTCCATCAGCAGGATCTGGTCGACGGTGCCCGGCTTGGTGTGCTCGATCGACTCGAACAGCGCACGGGTGAAGCCGCCGGAACCACCGAGGTTGCCCTGCGCGATGACGTTCAGGCGCTCGCCGAGGGCCGCCTTGACCTCGCCGTACCGCGCGTGGTCGACGATCTTCTTCGGGCCCTGGTCTGCGACGTAGACCTTGGCGATCACGTCGAGCACCACGGGGTCCTCGCCAAGCGCGAGCAGCGACTCCACGCAGTCGTCGAGGCGGTTGAACGTGGTGGTGCCGACCGCGAGCTTCTTCATCGGCAGCGGTTCGTCGGACAGCCAGTCCGCCGCACCGACGGTCAGCTCGACGTTCTCGGTGTACACGTCGAACCACAGCCAGCCGCCGTCCTCGAACGGGGCGAGCGTAGTGCGGAACTCGAAGGTGTCCCAGTCCTTCTCCGCGTGCACCGGCGCGCCGGTCAGGTGGACGACGTCGCCGTTTGGCTTCGAGCGGTACAGCTCGATCCGGCCAGCGCCCTTCACCCGCAGCCGCAGGGTGACGTCGGAGATCTTCGTCCAGCGCTTCCAGTAGCTCGCCGGGAAGGCGTTGAAGTAGGAGGCGAACGAGACCCTGGCCGACGCCGGGATGACGACCTCACGGCGGGACGCGACATGGCTGTGCACGTTGTCCGGCTCGTCGAGGTACAGCGGACGGACATCGAGCGGGTCGCGATCCCTCGGCAGGATCACGCGCTGCAGCACGCGATCGCTGTCAGCCGCGCGGTCGGTCGCCTGCTGGGCCACGGTTCTGCTCCTCCAGTGTGGGGACTAGGACGTGCGGTCGGCGACCAGCACGAACTCGTTGTAGGTGAACGCCTTGCCCGCGAACCTGGGCAGGGGGAAGGACTGCCTGTCGGTCTTCTCGAAACCCAGCTGGTAGGCAACGTCCGTCAACGCGTCGAAGTCGGAGAACGCGACGTGCGTGCTGTCGCTGGCGTAGCCGCGCTCCTGCGGGCAGATCAGCACCAGCCGCGCGTCGTCGGCCAGGTACTCGAGGTAGCCGGAGAGGATCTTGATCGCGTCCTCCCTCGGCATGTGCTCGACGAGGTGGGCGGCGAGCATGCCGCCGAAGCGGCCCGGCTTCGCGTACTCGGTCTCGGCGAACTCGTCCGTGGTGAACGCGGTCAGCCCGCGCTCGCGGCACGCCTCGACGGAGGTCTTGTTGTGGTCGACGCCGACCCCGCGCGGGGCGAGATGGGAGAGGCAGCGGCCGATGCCGCAGCCGACGTCGAGCACCTCGCGGTCACCGAACAGCCTGCGGATGTTCCACCGGTAGGGAGCCTGGACGTCCAGGACCCGCTTCCACATCGGCAGCTCGAGCCGCTTGAGCCGGTCGGTGTACTCCTCGCCCTCGGTCGATTCCAGGGAAGCCATGGCGAAAGTCCTATCCGAATAGGGTTGCGCGAAACGAGGATTTTGGGACGCACGGGCATGGTAACCACGCGGGTCCTACGCCCAGAACCCGCGTGGCCACGCGTCAGTCGCGGTTGTAGAGGCGGCGCCAGTTGTCGCGGCTCGTCAGGTCGGGGGCCGCGGCGCGGTACTCCTCGCGCAGGCGGGGCAGCTCGTTGATCAGGCGGCGGGTGAGCCTGCCGCACTGCTTGGCCAGCTTGACCGTCACCTCACGGTCGCGGCGCCGGACCCGCACGCCGCCCTGTGAGCCGTCGGTGACGACGACCGTGTCGAACTGCGAAAGGTGCCACCACGTGGCGTCCTTCTGGGTGACCGCGCCGATCTGGTGCACGGTCTTGCCCATCGCGAAGTGGATGAGCCGCTTGATCAGCACCAGCCGCGCCTTGCTCGGCACGGGACCGGCCTGGACCATCGGCACCGAACCCGGCAGGCCGGGGATCTCGCTGGCCGGGTGCATGACCGTGTCCGGGTAGTCGGCGCGGACGACGTGGATCTGCTTGGCGGCGGCCGCGCCACCGTCGTGCAGGAAGTCAGGCCCCTTGAGGAAGTCCTCGACGGCCTGGATCAGCGTGGCCGCGAGGCCGTACTGCATCGACAGCAGGTAGCGGCTGACCCGCGACACGAAAACCCGCGCGGTCTGCTTGGGGTCGATCTCGGCGTGCAGCGACGTCACGATCATCGCGTTGCGGACCGCGAAGTACTCGTTCCACTTGTCCGCGTCCTTCCAGTCGAAGTCCGCGTGCCACAGCCCGGCGCCGGGCAGCGTGACGGTCGCGAACCCGGCGTGGCGGGCGCGGTAGCCGTACTCGACGTCGTCCCACTGGAAGAACAGCGGCATCGGCAGCCCGATCCGGGCGATCACCTCGGCCGGGATCAGGCAGGACCACCACGCGTTGTAGTCGGCGTCGACGCGGCGGTCGCCCCGGTTGGGCTTGCCGGTCGGCACGCCGTCCTCGTCCTCGGCCTCGGCCGTCAGGTCGACGTCGTCGAGCGCACCCTTCACGACCTTGCCCGGCACCATCTGCGCGAAGTTCGCGTACTCGGCGCCGGCCAGCAGGATCGTGGGGTGCAGCAGCCGCAGCATCTGGCCGCCGACGATGGTCGGCTCCGGGGTGCGGTTGGCGAACGCGGTGAGCCGCACGGCGATCTCCGGCTCGCACAGCACGTCGTCGTCCATCAGCAGCACGTTCGCGTGCTCGGAGCCGTGCTCGGTGACCTCGTACATGCCGCGGCCGAAGCCGCCGGCGCCACCGAGGTTCGGCTGGCGGAGGTAGCGCAGCCGCCCCGTGAGGTCCTTCTCGATCTGCGGGAACGCGTCCCGCGACGCGACGGTGTCGGTGCCCTGGTCGACCACGTACACGGCGTCGAGCACCTCGAGCGCCTCGTCGTCGGCGGCGAGCGACTGGAGCGTCTTCGTGCAGTCGTCGGCCCGGTTGTACGTGCAGATCACCACGGCCGTCGGGCGCAGCAGCTCCGGTGCCTCGACGGTCCAGCGGAGCCGCTCGACGACCAGGTCGGACTCCGGCGCGGCGAACTCCATCCACAGGAAGCCGCCGTCGAGGTACTGGTTGAGCGCCGCGCGCAGCGTGACCTGACCACCTCGCTGACCGGTGACCTCCTTCGCGGCGACCGTGCGGGTCTCACCCTTTGAGTCGGACGCGACGAGTGCGATCCGGCCGGAGCCGGACACGGTCACCTCGACGTGCACCTCGGACACGACGGTCCAGCGCTGCCAGTAGCTCGCCGGGAAACGGCCGAAGTAGGTGTCCATCGACACCTCGGCGCCGGTGTGCACCACCAGCCGCTGCCGCTCCCGCGCCGCGTTGCCGAAGGTGATCTGTGCGTAGAGGTCGTCAGGGCAGACCGGGTCGGGACCGCGGAACAGTCCGCGCTGCGCGACCAAACGGCCGCTGGGCGCGTGCTCCACAAGCCGCTCGTCCGGAGCCGACGCCTCGCTCGTGGTCGGGGTGCTGCCGAGCATTCGAGTTCAGTCCTCCAGGGTCGTCAGGCCGACCAGCGTACCTGTGCAGCCGCACATGATTACCTTTAGGTCACGATGGCACACTGACGCCCATCGACCACCTGTCACCTGCGCCGATGACCGCGGGTAGGCGGTCGGCAGGGGCGACTCTCGTCGCCCCTGGATCACACGGTGTGAGCCGAGCGTAGCGCGCGGACGTGCGCAGAGCCCGGCGCGAGGTCCGTGCTCCCGGCGGGGCAGCGCGCCAACCGGCGGCGTCGCTCGACGCATGGCCGTGTCCTTCCCCGGTTACTTGACGAGGTAGGACGTGCCGCCGCCGCTGCCGACCGCCGTGACGCCGGTCTGGCCGGTGACGGCAGCAGGCACCGCGCTCACCTCAACGTGGCCGACCTGGCCCTGCGGTGACTTACCCCAGCCGTAGGCCACGCCGTCGGAACGCACCGCCAGCACGTAGCCCGCGCCGCCAGCCACCTCGGTGACGCCGGTCAGCAGGCTGACCGGGCCGGGCGTGGTGCCGACGCAGTCGGGCGTCGCCGGGTCAAGGCACTCGGCGGGGTCGGTGCCGTTGCCGAGCTGGCCTTCGCCGTTCCAGCCCCAGGACAGGACGGTGCCGTCGGTCCTGATCGCGTAGGTCGTCCTGATGCTGCCGGACGCGACCTCGGCGACGCCGGTGAGACCGGGGATCTGGACCGGTGCGAGCACGGTGCAGTCCTGGCCACTCGGGTTGTCGAAGCACGCCGGGCCACCCACGGTGCCGATGCCCAGCTCGGCGTGGGCGTTGAAGCCCCACGTCCAGACGGTGCCGTCGGACTTGACGGCGAAGGCGGCGTTGCGGGTGGCGGCGATCGACGCGACACCGGTCAGGCCGGGCACCTGGATCGGCGTGACCGCGCGGCAGCCGGGGCCGACCGGTGTGGTGTCGCAGCCGGTGCCGTACATGCCGTTGCCGAGCGAGCTGCCGTTGGCACCCCACGCCCACACCGTGCCGTCGCTGCGCAGCGCGTACGCCGTGGTGTAGCCAGCCGCGACCTGCGTGATGCCGCTCGGGGTGTTGACCCGCACCGGCGAGTAGCGCGGGCTGACGGTGCCGTCGCCCAGCGATCCGTCACCGTTGTAGCCCCACGCCCACACCTCGCCGTTGCCGCGCAGCGCGTAGCCGTTGTAGACACCGGCCGCGATCTGCGTGACGGCGGTCAGTGCCCCGACCCTGCCCGGCGCGGGGTTCAAGCCGTAGGCCCTGCCGTTGCCGAGGCCGCCCAGGTCGTTGCTGCCCCATGCCCACACCTCGCCGTTGCCGCGCAACGCGTAGCCGTTGATGAAGCTGCCGGTCACCGCCTTCACCCCGGACAGTCCGTCGACCCGGCCGGGAACGGTGGAGAAGCCGCCGGTCGTGCCGACCCCCAGCTGGGCGTCGGCGTTGTCCGCCCAGCTGTGCACACAGCCCGTGGCGCACGCGGCGGGCGCTGGCGCGAAGTAGCCCGCGAGGTCCATCAGGAAGTGCGTGCTGCCCGCGAGGTTGAACACGTCGACCGAGCGGTTGCCGAGGGCAACGGTCACCAGGTTCGCGGCGGTCTGGCCGGGAACCAGGTTGAGGTTCGAGGCGTTCGGGCGCGCCGATGCCGTCGGGTACGCGGTCAGGTACGTCGACGCGGACGGCGCGGTGCCGGTCAGGTTGAACGTGACCGCGGAGGCCGAGGCGGGCAGGTCCGTGTCCAGCGCGATCGTGCCGTTGGACACGGCGGGCAGCGGGTCGCCGTAGCGCGAGTCGACCACGCGGACCGGCGCCAGCTGGTAGTACGGGTCGCCTCGGTCGGTGGCGTAGTAGCCGGCCAGGTCGGCGACGAGGTGCGTGCTGCCCGCGTGGTTGTACAGCGCCACCTTCCGGTCCGCGCTGAGCGAGACCGTCACCTGGTTGGGCGTGACCTGCCCTGGCACCAGGTTGAGCGTCGACGCGGTCGGGCGGGCGGCGCCCGCCGGCCACGCCGTGACGAACGTGGTCGCGGTCGCGGACGCGCCGGTCAGGTTGAACGTGACCGCGGTGGCGGTCGCGGGCACCCTGGACGACAGGTCGAGGACGCGGGTCGCGCCGGCACCGAGCGCGCCGCCCGCGCCACGGGTGTCGAGCACCCGCAACGGCGACCGCGCCGTGAACTTCGAGCCCGTGCCCGCCGTGTAGTAGCCGGCGAGGTCGACGACCACGTTCGTGCTGCCGCTGTTGTTGTAGACGTACAGGTCCCGGACCGGGCCGTTCAGCGCGACGGTCGCCGCGTTCGCCCTGGTCTCACGGGCACGAAGGTTGAGGTTCGACACCTCGGGCCGGTCGGTGCCCGCGGGCCACACGGTCACGAACGTGCCCTGGGTCGGGGAAACACCGGTCACGTTCAGCACGACCGCGGTCGTGCCCGCCGGCACGTGGTGCGTCAGCGGCAGCAGCGTGAACGCACCCGGCCCCAGCGGGGCGCCCGCCCGGGTGTCCAGCACGCGGACCGGGGTCATCGGCACGTACACCGAGCCGCTGCCGTCGACCGCCGTCGCCTGGGTCGCGGCGGTCCTCGCCCCCGGCCGCGTGGCGGGTGCGCCGTCGGTCACCGGGGTCCTGCGCGCGTCCTCGAAGCCGACGGGCGCGACACCCCGCGCGGCCGCCCCGCCGAGATCGACCCGCTCCTGCGCGGCCACCGCCGTGGTGCCCTGTGCGCCGAGCAGTGCGGCCGCGACCACGCAGACCAGCAGCAGGTTTCCCTTGTGTCTCACCATGTTCCCCTTCAGTACCGCCGGTCGGTGACGCGACCGGTAGCCGATTCGTAGAAGACGTAGCCGCCCTGGAAGTCGCTGCGGCGGCCGCCGCTGACCGCGTACTCGCCGCTCTTCGGGAAGCCGAGGTAGGACCGCTCCCAGCCCAGCGCGAAGTAGCGGGCCCGGATGGCGCCGAGGACCTCCCGCGCGCCGGTCGCGGCCGACCAGAGGACGGTGCCGCGCTCGAAGTGCTGGTAGCGGCCCGTTGCGTGCTGGGTGCCGGTCTCGGCGCCGGTCGGGAACCCAAGGCCCGCCGCGCCGCCGAGCGCGTTCCAGCGGCCCAGGATCGCGCCGAACAGCTCCCACGCGCCGTGGTCAGGCGTCCAGTAGAGGGAGCCACGCTGGAAGTGGTTGAACCGGCCCGCCGGGGCGCCGCCCTCGTCGGTGGCCGGGTAGCCGAGCGCGGAACCCTCCGCGCCGATCGCGCGGTAGCGGGTGTGGATCGCCCCGGTCACCAGGTGCGCGCCCGTGGCAGGGAGCCAGTAGAGGCCCTGGTTGCGGTCAAGGAGCTGGTAGCGGCCGCCACCCGCGCCCGCCTGCTCGTCGGCGGCGGGCAGGCCGAGCGTCAGGTGCCCGCCCAGTGCCAGGTACCTGGCGAGCACCGCGCCAGCCATCGCGTGCACACCGGTGGCGGGCGACCAGTACAGGCGGCCGCGCTGGTAGCTGCGCCAGCGGACCTTCGTGTCGCCCTGCTCGACGTCGGTCGGCGCGCCGAGCGCGGTGCGCAGCGCCGTGTCCGAGCCGTACCTCTCGTCGATCGGGGTGGCGTAGAGGACCTCGTACACCTGGTCGGCGTCGGGCAGGACGACCTCGCGGACCCGGTTCGTGCTGCCCTCCGCCCACTGCGCGAACGTGCCGACGCCGTCGAGCGCGTGCTCCGGCGCGGTGATCGTGAGCGGCGTGCCGACCGTGAACAGGCCGGACGACGTCGTCTCCTCGCCGATCGTGAACTCGGCCACCGCCGTGCTGTTGAGCGTCACGCGGTGCTGCATCGGCCGGACCACGAACGTGCCGGTCGTGACCGCGCCCTTCGAGTCGGTCGCGATCGCGGTGACCTCGAGCCTGCTGTCGCCGGGGTGCCCGTCGAAGGTGAGCCGGAACCGAGGGCCCTCCTGGCGGGCGCCCGGGTGCTGGTGGCAGTCGGCGGGGGCGGCGCAGTGGATGATCTGGGTCGCCCAGGTGATGCCCACCTGGCCGTCCTCGGCGTCGGTCGCCGTGGCGTCGGCGGCGACGAGGTCGCCCACCGCGAACGTGACGGCCGGGTCCGGCGCCCGCAACGACAGTGCGGGCGGGTGGTTGCCCGGGTGGACGGTCGCCGTCGTGGTGGTGCTCGCGCCGCCGGGGTCGCGTGCGGTGAGCGTGACCTCGAAGCTCTCCCGGTCCGCCGCGTAGGTGTGGCTGAGAAGCTCACCGGTGCCGGTCTGGCCGTCGCCGAAGTCCCACGCGTAGGTCAGCGGGTCGCCGTTGGGGTCGGTGGACTCGCTGGCGTCGAACGACACCGTGCGGGTCGCGGGTTCCACAGTGGACGTGATGACCGGGTCCGGCGCCACGTTGCCAGGCGCGTAGACGATCCTGCGCAGCTTCCCGGACGCGATGTCGGCGTAGACGATGTCGCCGCCGGTGGGCACGGAGCCGAACTTCACCGGCGCTCCGATGTCGGTGCCGAACCCGCCGGACTCGGGCGGCGTGGTCAGTTCGCCACGCTCGTCCCACCGCAACGTCCACATGATCCGGTCGGCGTAGTCACCGAAGAAGTACTTGCCGTGGTACTCGTGGGGGTAGGTGTGTCCCGTGTAGACCACGCCGCCGGTGACGCTGCTGCCCCCGACGTGCGGGTAGGCGTAGACCGCCCGCGCCGAGGCAACGCCCGCGCACTCCGCGTAGGTCCTCCCCCACGCGGTCTTCACGGTGCCTTCCCAGCACGGCCAGCCGTAGTTGTTGCCAGCCGCGACGATGTTGATCTCTTCGATGGCACCGTTGCCGACGTCGCCGAGTACCGGCCTTCCGGTGCCCGGTTCGAGGCTGAACCGGAACGGGCTGCGGAAGCCGCTCGCGAAGACCTGGCTGCGCGGCGAGCGCGGCGCGGCCGGGTCGAAGTACGGGTTCGTCGGCACGCCGGTGCCGTCCGGGCTGACGTGGATCAGCTTGCCGTGCAGGTCGTTCTGGTCGATCGCGCGCAGCGACTCACGCGGGACGCCGACGTAGTTCGCGTTGTCGCCGATCGAGGCCCACACGGTGCCGTCTGGCGCGGCGACCAGGCCGGAGAGGCCGTGGATGTAGAAGTCGGCGTAGGTCTGCACGACCGTCTGCTCGTTCGAGAGGCCCGTCGGGTCGCCCGCCGCGTCGGTGGTGACCGTCCAGCGGCTCACCCGCAGTACGCCGTTCGCGCCGGTGCCCTGGCCGGTCGCGGTCACGGCACGCGCGGTGTAGATCGCCCCGCTGGTCGCGAAGTCGGGCGCGACGGCGAGGCCGTTGAGGCCGAGGTCGCCCGCGCCGTTGGTCGGGAGGTTCGCGATCTGCCTCGGCGCGCCGGTGCGTGGCAGCCACATGACCTTGCCGTACTTGCCCGCGACCAGGATGGTCTCGTCGGGCAGGTACGCGAAGTCGGTGAGGCCGTCGCCGAGGGTGCCGCCGGAGATGCCAGCCAGGCCGGTCTCGATGTCGCGGAGCACGAAGCCGTCCGCGAGCCTCGGCGCGGCCCCGGCCGGTGCGGCGGCGGGCAGGACGGTGAGCGTCGCGGCGACCGTGGCGAGCACGGGTAACAGTGCGGCACGCCCCAGGGCGGATCTGACACGTCGGCGACTCATGGCCGTCCCCCAGGTGAATCGACGGCCAGACGGCCGGATATTGCTCTTCGTTGCGGCCTATCGCCCATGTGGGTGATGGCGTTTCACCTGAACAGGTCGACTATGCGAAATCGTCAGAAACTTTCGTGCGTAGAGTGCGCTCTTTGCCGGTTCGACGGAACTACGCGATGGGTGACCGAGACCACCCGCGGCCCGCTTCCTAGAATCAGCCCGCCCCATGGCTTGGGATCCCCGCGAGTAGACGAGGTTGCGTCCGCGATGAACTGGTTCGATGCCGTGCCCGGACTACTGGTCACCGCGGCGTGGCTGCTCGTGCCCGGCGTGGCGGTCAGCTACCTGGTCGGCCTGCGCGGCATCGCCGCGTGGGGCCTCGCGCCCATCACCAGCCTGGCGATGATCGCGTCGAGCGCCGTCGTCCTCGAGATGGCGGGGGTCGACTGGAGCGCGCTCGCCGTGCTCGTCGTGTGCGTCGCGGTCGCGCTCGTCGTCGGCGTCGTGGCGTTCTTCCTGCGGCGCCGCCGGATCTTCACCGCCGAGGCCGACCCGCGCGCGGTGTCCGTCGCCGGGTTCGTCGGGCTGCTGCCCGGCATCGTGCTCGGGATGATCACGATCGTCATGGCCATCGGTGCGCCGGACACCCTCAACCAGACCTACGACGCGCTGTTCCACTACAACGCGCTCGCCTACATCCAGGACTCGCACCAGGCGTCCTCGCTGACGCTCTCGACGCTCGGCAACACCGAGGTCCCCGGCGTCTTCTACCCCGCGGCGTGGCACGACCTCGGCTCGCTCGTGATGATGTCGACCGGTGCCTCCATCCCGGTGGCCGCGAACCTGGTGACCGTGGTCGCCACCGTGGTCGTGTGGCCGCTGTCCTGCCTGCTGCTCGCCCGCCAGCTGTTCGGCCGCCACGTCGGCGCGCTCGCGATCACCGGCACGCTCAGCGTCGGGTTCGCCGCGTTCCCGTGGGACCTGCTCGGGTTCGGCGTGCTGTGGCCGAACCTGCTGGGCATGGCGTTCGCGCCTGCCGCGCTCGCGGCGGTGTTCACGGTCACCAGGTGGGTCCGGGACGACGCGATCGGCCTCGGCCGGGGCTGGCTGGCGGCCGCGGTCGCGGTCGCCGCGGCCGCGCTCACGCACCCGAACGTGCTGTTCTCCGTCGGCGTGCTCGCGCTGTTCCCGATCGGCGCGCGCCTCGGCGCCCGCGCGTGGGAGCTGCACAAGTCCGGGAAGACCGGCCGCGGTGTCGTCGAGACCGTCGGCGCCGTCGTGCTCTTCGGGCTCGTGTGGTGGTACACGGCCACCACGCCCGCGTTCGCCAACACGCGTGACCAGTACTGGCCGCCGTTCGAGACCCCGGCCAACGCGGTCGGGGACGTGCTGCTGAACGCGACGCACCGGCACGAGGCGCTGTGGATCCTGTCGATCGTGGTGATCCTCGGCGTGTTCGCCGCGCGCCGCGAGTGGCCGGTCCTGCGGCTGATCCTGGCCGGGCACCTGGCCACCACGTTCCTGTACGTGCTGACCGCGGCCATCAACCGGCCGGACACCAAGAAGTTCACCGGCTACTGGTACAACGACGCGCACCGGCTGGCGGCCATGCTGCCGATCACGGCCGTGCCGCTCGCGGTCGGCGGCATCCTGTTCATCGCCGCGAAGATCCTCACCCGCAGCGCGGAAGGTGCGCAGGCCCCGACCGGCTGGCGCGCCAGGATCGCGACGACGTCGGCGACCACGCTGGTCGTCACGCTGGCCGCGGCGCTGGTCGTGGTGACCGGCGGCCTGTACCCGAAGGACCGCGAGGCCAGGGTCGCCGCGGGTTACGCCGTGCCGGAGCCCGCGCAGCTCGTCAACGAGGAGACGCAGGCGTTCTTCCAGCGGATCAAGGACGTGATCCCCGACGGCGCGGTGGTCGCCGGCAACCCGTTCAACGGCAGCGCGATGCTGTGGACGCTCGCCGACCGGCAGGTGCTGTTCCCGCACTTCCGCAGCTCGCAGAGCCCGGAGCAGGACCTGATCGCGGGCCACCTTGACGACGTGGCCTACGACCAGGAGGTCTGCGAAGCGGTCACCGACCTGGGCATCGACTACCTGCTGGTCGGCGGCGGCGAGTTCCGCACCTCGGACATCAAGTGGGAGTACTACCGGGGCCTTGACGACCCGTACGCCACCCGTGGCTTCGAGCTGGTCGAATCCGACGGCGACAGCAAGCTGTACCGCATCACGCCGTGCTCGCCGTCCTCGGACGACGAAGGCTGAGCGAAGCGCTGGTCATGCGCGCCCGAAGGTGTGCCTGACCAGCGGCTTCACGCCGTTGCGTGACTTGAGCGCCTGCGGCAGCTTGGTGAGCGCGAAGATCCGTGACGACAGGTGCAGCCTCGCCACGCGTGCCGCCCGGTGCCAGCCGTGGGCGGCCATCCTGTCGGCCACGTCGTTGAAGAACTCGCCTGCCTCGGTGAAGCGGGAGCCGTCGAACGCGGTGGCCGACGACTCGCTCGCGTCGTGGCGGCGGTACTCGAAGGCCACGCTCCGGTCCGCGACGAGTTTCGCGCCGCGCTGGATCACCTCGATCAGCAGCGCAAGGTCCTGGATGACCTTCAGCTCCGGCCGGAACCGCAGGCCCTTGACCACCTCGGTGCGCCAGCAGATCGACGGGAAGTACAGCCAGTCACCACGCAGCAGGCTGACCGCCAGCTCCTCGCCCGACAGCTCGGCCCTGCGGTCGAACTTCGGCGCGTAGATCCGCCGCTTGGCCTCGTCGACCAGCGTCTTCGACTCGTTGCCTTCGCCGTCGATCACCCGCACGCCGGGCTGGATGATGCCCACGTCGGGGTGGTCGGCGTACACGCCCTGCACGACGCCGACGTAGTTGGGCAGCATCAGGTCGTCGCAGCCGATGAGCGTCCACAGCTCGTGCTCGACCAGCTCGAGGCAGCGGTTGAAGTTGCCGGTCAGCCCCAGGTTCTCCGGGTTCTTGACGTACCGCACCCGCTCGTCGTCGATGGTCGCGAACCACTCCGGCACGGCCGGGTCGTTGTCGTCGTCGACGACCGTGAGCCGCCAGCGCGGGTCGTCCTGCGCCATGACGCTGCGAACGGCCGCCTGCATCATCGGGACGTCGCCGTAGAACGGCATCATGATGTCGACGGTGGCCATTACTCGGCCACGTTCCCGCGCTTGTCCCGCGCCAGCTGCTCCACCTCGAGCCGCAGGATCGCCTGGTCCTCGGCGAGCTTGCGGGTCTCGTTCTCCAGCCGGGACACCTCCCACGACAGGTGCAGCACCACGCCGACGAGGAACAGGATCCCCACGAAGAACATGAGGTTGGTCGGCACCGCGACGCCGAGGCCGCTCGCCAGGCCGGTGAGCAGGCCGGGGAACACCGTGAAGATCAGCAGCAGGATGCCGACCACGAGCCACAGCACGGCGTACTTCTCGCCGAGCTGACGCCTGCGCAGCAGCTCGATGATGCCAAGGAGCACGAGCACGCTGCCGACCAGCGCGACCAGGTAGGTGTTGCTCATCGGACGACGCCTTCCTGCACGGCGGGACGGGCCTGCTTGTGGTCGACCTCGGCCGCCGTCTCGTACCGGCGGATCAGGGCGAGGAGCAGGGCGAAGCCCGCGCGGAAGAGATAGATCATGGACTTGATCGGCCGGTGGCTGGGGGTGCCGCCGCGCCGGGGCCGCATGTGCGCGGGCACCTGCGTCACCTTGCAACCGGCACGCACCGCGATCACCAGCGACTCGACCGTGTCACCCAGGTACTCGACCGGGTAGTGCTCGGCGAACACCGGCAGCGCACGGCCACCGGTCGCCTTGAACCCGGAGGTGGCGTCGGTGAGCTTGGTCTTCGCGAGCTTCGACAGCACCTTCGACAGCACGACCATCGCCCACTTGCGGGGGCCACGCACCTTGTAGGTGTCGTCACCGTCGGAGAACCGCGCACCGATGACGATGTCGAACTCCGACAGCTGCGCCAGCAGCGCGGGGACCTCGTTCGGGTCGTGCTGGCCGTCCGCGTCCACCTGGACCGCGGCGTCGTAGCCGTGGCGGACGGCGTAGCGGAACCCAGCCCGCATCGCACCACCGACCCCGAGGTTGAACGGCAGCTCCAGCACGAGCGCGCCCGCCTCGCGGGCGACATCGGCGGTCCGGTCGGTCGACCCGTCGCTCACGACGAGAACCGGCAGGTCGGGCGTCGCGGCACGGATCTCCCGTACCGTCTCACCGACCGTCAGCTGCTCGTTCCAGGCGGGAACAACGATGATCGCGCGGGCCGCAGGCACCTTGCTTGACACGAGGATTAAGACTAGGGCCTGTCCCCTGGATCTTTAATTCCGGGGAGGCGGACTGGCTACCACTCCGGTACCGGCCGTCGCCGCCGCGGGCGCGGTTCCGCCACGCAGCGCTTTCGACAGGGCACGCAGCATGATCGCCACGACGAGGGCGGCACCGGCGAGCTGCGCGAGCACACCGGCCCGGATCGGGTCACCGGGCAGCGCAAGCAGCGCCACCAGCACCACGGTGCCCGCCAGCCAGGCGATGGTCACCGACTTGTGCGCGCCGAGCGCGACGAGTCCCGGCTGGAGTACCAGCGCGGTCATCAGCCCGACCGTGCTGACCCCGAGCAGCCCGACGACCACGGCCGAGAGCCGCACCTCGGCGCCGAACAGGACCTGCACGGCCCACGGCCCCACCGTGAACGACGCGAGCACGCCGAGCAGGCCGATGGCGAGCACAGCCATGATGATCACCCGGAGCCTTGCCCGCACGCTCGCGAAGTCGTGCGCGGCGGCCGCCCTGGTCAGCGACGGCAGCAGCATCGCCTGGACGGGGGCGAACAGGAACAGCGGGATGCGCGCGAGCACGAACGCCGACGCGAACGCGGCCGCCGTGACCGCGTCGCCGGTCAGGCGCCCGGTCACCACGATGGGCGCCACGTTCGACACGACCAGCATCAGCACGGTGCCGCCCACCAGCAGCGACAGCGCCCGCGCCATGTCCTTCACGGTCGGCGGCGCCGCCGTCACCGCCGCCATTGCCGTCGCCTCTGGCACCTCGACGGGTGCCTTCGAGCCCCGCAGCCAGAACAGCCCGGCGACCGCGCCGAACCCCGAGCCTGCCGCGAAGATCAGCGCGTACCCGGTGGAGTCCGGCATGCCAAGCGCCGCGATCACGATGCACGGCAGGATCCGCGCGAGGCCTTCCGCGGCGAGCGTGGCCGAGTAGCCGGTGAACCGCTGGAGACCGCCGAGCAGGCCACGCACCACGTACACGGCGGCCGAGGTGACCACGCTCAGCAGCACGGCCACGAACAGCCCCCACTGCCCGGCGAACGCCCGGTCGGTGAGGATCGGCGACACGAGCACCAGCACCACCAGCACGGCGGCGAGCAGTGCGGAGGCCAGCAGCCACGCGTGCCGCATGACCACGCCGGTGCCACGGCCCGCGGCGGCCTCGGTGCTCACCGAGCGGCTGGTCTCCTGCTCCAGCGCGGAGAACACCCCGGGCCCGATGATGTTGACCATGAGGTAGAGGCTGGCGAGCGCGGCCGCGTGGGCCGGGTCGAGCGTGTGCCCGGCCAGCGCCACGAACCCGTAGCCCGCGGCGCCGACGAGCGCCAGCCCGCCGCCCATGTAGATGGCGGGGCCGAGACGTGCACGCAGGCTGACCACGCGCCAACCGTACGGAACACCCCGGCCCCGGCCGTCACGGGTGCCGGTCGCAGGCCGTGATCCGGTACAGCCGCGTCTCCCCTTCCCGTGCCACCAGTTCGAAGCCGTCCGCGTCGGTGACCCCGGGGATGCCGCCGAAGCGGCCCTCGATCGTGTTCGCCTCGTCCTTGCCGATCAGCACGTGATCGACGTGGTAGCGCGCCAGCTCACGGCACACCCTCGGGTCCGACGCCGCGTGCTCCAGATGCCTGCCGAGATAAGCCTGCCCCGGGCTGGTGGCCGCGAGGAAGTGCGGGAAGAGCACCTCGCGGTCGGCCAGCGCCCACAGCAGGACGCTGCCGTCGAACGGGTTGCCGATCACGCGGCTGCCCGCCGGGATCTCGTCGGCCGTCCGTTCGTAGAAGTCCCGCATGTCGTCGGTGACCAGCTTGTGTTCCTCGACGCGCGGATAGGTGACCATGATCCGGAGCTCCCGGTCGGCGGGGTGCAGGCCGCCGGTCAGCACGACCAGTACGGCCGTGAGCACGATGGCGGGCCGCGGGATGTTCACCCTGGTCTTCACCGCGGTGGCGATGAACAGGATGCCCGCGATCGCGAGCGGCACGCCGGTGATCGGCAGCATGGCCGCGAGCCGGTGCGAGTCGTTGTACCAGTAGCCGGTGAGCATGCGGGTGTCCGGCCGGTTGAGGCCCGCCGCCAGCACGTACAGGAGCGCGGTGACCGCGTGCGCGCCCAGGACCCACCGCATCGCGGGGAACCGCTTCACCGTGCACATGCCGACGACCACCACGGCCGACAGCAACCACAGCGCCTCCCGGTGGTTGGTGGCACCCAGCAGGACCTCACCGACCGCGTTGGCCGGGGTCTCGACCGCCTTCCAGTCCCAGTTCCTGGCCTTGGCGAACGCGGGCGACGTGGCCGACCACAACCAGCCCCCGATGACCACGACCGCGAACACCACGAACTCGACGACCCCGCGCCTGCCCTGCCGCGCCCGCAGGAACAGCCGCGCGCCGACCGGGAACAGCGACAACGCGACCAGCGAGAACAGCACGTTCGGGTGCGCGAACCCGGTCGCCACCACGGCCACCGCGAGCAGCACCCACGCACGGCGGGTGCCGATCGCGTCGTCACGGACCCAGCCGGTCACGGTCAGCACGAGCGCGAACACCGCGGGCGCCAGCGTCATCCCGAACAGGTTGGGCCACAACACACCCCAGCCGAACAGGTCCCACGGGAACGCGGGGAACGCGACGCTCAGCACACCCGTGATGGCCATTGCCGCGGTGTTGCGGCCGAACAGCTGGCGCGCCAGCAGCAGGCACGACAGCGGCCACAGCAGCACGGTGACGACCGCGCACAGCACGTTGGCGGCGACGGGAACCGACGCGCCGGTCGACATCATCACCAGCGACCCGAAGTCGTGCCATGCCGCCGGGTAGAACACGCCGGGCAGGTCCGGGTTGCCCAGCGAGCCGATCGTCAGCGACGACGCCTGGTGCGTGTCACGGATGTAGGCCAGCGCGTTGTAGTGGAACGGCGTGTCGAACACCTGCGAGATGCTGTCCGGCGGCCCGATGGCCCGCATGACGCTGACCGTGGCCAGCAACACCGCGGGCGCCAGCCCCACTGCCGCGACCACCCCCAGTCGCAGCGGATCCGGTGCGAAAGCCCTGCGCCGCACGAAGAACGCGGCCACCGCCAGCACCGCCGACGCGGCCAGCGGCACCAGCACCGACCAGCCGACCCCCACCAGCTCGGCGCCCACCGCGGTCGACGCGACCACCGCGATGCTCACCACCGGCGCCAATGCGACCGCCGCGATTCCCCGTAATCCCAGCAAAAGTGTCACCGGCAGACCCGGCAACCACAGCCATCCGACCGTGACGAACACGATCGGGGCGACATCCAGCCAATTCACGCGAACCCCCAGGAGACAGTTGGTGCGTGCCCGCGAAACGAGTTCTGTGCCGTCCCCCGACGTCACGTGACACGAGCCACACTTAGAAGGCGTGTGGGATCGCGTCAGGTTGTGTGATGTCCCCCGATCGGGTCCCTCACCGGACCGCTATCTACCGGACCTCGCGCGCCGTACGCTTACTCGTTGTGCGTCATGTGGTGGTGGTCGGCGGCGGCATCCTCGGACTGGCGACCGCGCGGGAGCTGACCTCGCGCGGCGACCGGGTGACGGTCCTCGAGAAGGAGGACCACTGGGCCGGGCACCAGACCGGCCACAACTCCAACGTCGTGCACGCAGGCCTGTACTACGCGCCGGGGTCCTTCAAGGCCCGCATGTCGGTCGCGGGCAACCGCTCGATCGTGGAGTTCGCCCGCGAGCACGGCGTGCCGGTGGAGGTGTGCGGCAAGCTCGTTGTCGCCACCCGCGAGGAGGAGTTGCCCGGCCTGCACGCGCTGGCCGCCCGCGCCGAGGCCAACAACGTGCCCGCGAAGCTCATCGAGCCAGCGGAAGCGCATGAACGCGAACCCGAGGTCGCCTGCCTGTCGGCACTGCGGGTGGAAAGCACCGGCATCATCGACTTCCCGGCCGTGTGCGCGGCACTCGTCCGGCTGCTGGCGGAAGCGGGCGCCGACCTGCGCCTGTCCACCCCCGCCCTCGGCATCCGGGAGGGCAGGAACGGCGGCGTGGAGATCGCCACCGGCAGCGAGGTACTGCGTGCCGACGTGCTGGTCAACTGCGCGGGGCTGCACGCCGACCGGGTCGCGCGGCTGGCCGGGCTGGCCCCCTCGGTCCGGATCGTGCCGTTCCGCGGCGAGTACTTCACGCTGCGCCCCGAGTCCGCGCACCTGGTCCGTGGCCTCATCTACCCGGTGCCGGACCCGACGCTGCCGTTCCTCGGCGTGCACCTGACGCGGATGCTCGACGGCAGTGTGCACGCCGGCCCGAACGCCGTTCTCGCGCTGCGCAGGGAGGGCTACCGCTGGCGGGACGTTTCGGTCGCGGACCTGGCGGAGGTCGCGCGGTTCCCCGGCATCTGGAAGCTGGCGCGCAAGTACCCGCGCACGGCAGCCGACGAGGTGGTCAGGTCGCTGTCCCGCCGCCGGTTCGCCCGCAGCCTCGCGCGGCTGGTGCCCGCGGTCGGCCGGGAGGACCTGGTGCGGGCGGGCGCCGGGGTGCGCGCACAGGCACTGCTGCCGGACGGGACGCTCGTCCAGGATTTCATCATCGAATCCGCTCCCCACCAGGTCCACGTGCTGAACGCACCCTCACCAGGCGCGACGTGTGCGCTGGAGATCGCCAAACACGTCGCGGACCGGACCTCCTGAGGCAACCCTGCGCACGAACGGTGCGTGTGATGAGTCGGTTACTCTTCCCGTTTCGGGGAGCCTGTGCTAGCCGACGCTGGGGGACGTACGAGAGTGGACACGGTCATCGAGGAGCGCCGGACCGGGGGCGCGCCGCCGTCCGACGCGGCCCGTGCGACCGCCTTCCGAACCGACATCCAGGCGCTGCGTGCGATCGCCGTGCTCGCCGTGGTCATCAACCACCTGTCGGCCGACTGGCTGACCGGCGGCTATGTCGGCGTCGACGTGTTCTTCGTGATCTCCGGCTTCCTGATCAGCTCCCACCTCGACAAGGAGATCGTCCGCACCGGGCGGGTCAGGCTCGGCCAGTTCTACGCGCGCCGCATCCGCAGGCTGCTGCCCGCCGCGCTGCTGGTGCTGGGTCTGTCAGTGGTGGCCGCGTACCTCCTGCTGCCGTACGCGCGCTGGGAGGCGACCGCGCACGAGGCCGCCGCGAGCGCCATGTACTGGGAGAACTGGCTGCTGGCGGCCAAGTCGGTGGACTACTCGGCCGCGAGCTCGGCGGCCAGCCTCGTGCAGCACTACTGGTCGCTGTCGGTGGAGGAGCAGTTCTACCTGGTCTGGCCGCTGCTGTTGCTGCTCCTGTTCACGATCCGGCGGCGGCGCGCGCAGGTGGCGGGGATCGCGCTGGTCGGGGCCGCGTCGTTCGCGTTCAGCTGGTACTACACGCAGGCGTCGCCGAACGAGGCGTACTTCGTGACGCAGGCGCGCGTGTGGGAGTTCGCGCTGGGTGCGCTGGTCGCGCTGGCCGCCCGCCGACTGGTGCTGCCGAGGGTGGCGGCGGGCCTCGCGTCGTTCGCGGGCTTCACGATGATCATCGGCGCCGCGGTGCTGTACGACCACCACACCCCGTTCCCCGGCTACCTGGCGGCGGTCCCGACGGTCGGCACGGCGCTGGTCATCATGGCCGGCCTGCGCCAAGGCAGGCAGTGGCACACGACGGTGACCGCGTCGTCGCCGGTGCAGCTGGTCGGCAACATCAGCTACTCGCTGTACCTGTGGCACTGGCCGCTGATCCTGCTGGCCCCGTTCATGCTGGGCGACGCGCTCGACGCGGGCCGGATGACGTGGCCGTACCTGCTGGCGGTGCTCGGCGCTTCGCTGGTGCTGGCGTACCTGTCGAAGATGCTGGTCGAGGACAAGGGGATCTCGTTCCCCCCGCTGAAGCGCAGCACGAAGCTGACGTTCACGGCGATGGTCGTCGGCGTGCTGGTGGTGGCGCTGGCGGCGGCGGGACTGAACTGGACCTACGACCGGCACGCGGCACAGGCCGAGCAGGAAGTGGGGGCGTACAAGCAGACCCCGTGCCACGGCGCCCCGGCGATGGTGAACGACTGCCCCGACCCGCTTGGCCCGGCCAAGATCGTGACGATGGGCCCGGCGAACCAGTACTACAACACGCCGAAGGAATGCCGCCAGATCGACGAACACCGCGCGGGCGACACCAAGACGGTGTCCATCTGCGACTACAGCCGGGGCACCCCGAAACCGAAGACGGTGTGGCTGCTGGGCGACTCCCACGCGCAGCAGTGGCAGACCCCGCTGTTCGAGCTGGCCCGCGAACACCACTGGGTACTGAAACTGGCCCTGCTGGGTGCCTGCCCGTTCGCGAAGATCGACTTCACCGGCTACCGCACGGTCGCGTCGGAGGAGAAGCGCACGACCTGCACCGACTGGACGGCCCACATGACGGACGTGGTCGCCGAGGACAGGCCGGCCATGATCTTCGTGTCGTTCTACGCCCGCGAGGAGTTCGCCGACGACGGCTCTGGCCGCTCCCAGACCGACCAGTACCGGGAGGGTCTCGAGCCGTACTGGCAGCGCTGGTCGGACACCGGGGCGAAGGTGGTGGTCCTGGCGGACCCGCCGCTCAACCGCAACGTGCGCGCACAGGACTGCGTGGAGCTGAACCCCGCGAACCCGCTGGCCTGCGCGGTGGACCGGCCGGTCGCCCATCCGGCGGACCCACTGACCGAGGTGGCGAAGACCACCGAGGTCCGTGGCGTCACCGCCGTGGACCTGACCAGGTACTTCTGCGACGAGGACAAGTGCTACGCCGTGGTCGGCAACGTGGCCGTGTACTTCGACAACGACCACATGAACCTGGAGTTCAGCCGCAGCCTGAAGCCGATGATCGCGAAGGCCGTCGGCCTGCGTTAGGCGGCCGGGCGGAGGACCTCCACACCGAGGAACGGCCGTAGCGCCGCCGGCACCCGCACCGAGCCGTCGGCCTGCTGGTGGTTCTCCAGCAACGCCACGATCCACCGCGTGGTCGCCAGCGTGCCGTTCAACGTCGCCGCCACCCTCGGCTTGCCGTTCTCGTCGCGATAACGCACCGACAGCCGCCGCGCCTGGAAGGTCGTGCAGTTCGACGTCGACGTCAGCTCCCGGTAACGCCCCTGCGTCGGCACCCACGCCTCGCAGTCGAACTTCCGGGCCGCGCTCGTGCCGAGGTCCCCGCCCGCCACGTCGATCACCCGGTACGGCACCTCGATCCTGGCGAGCATCTCCTCCTCCCACGCGAGCAGCCGCGCGTGCTCGGCCTCCGCGTCCTCCGGCCGGCAGTAGACGAACATCTCGACCTTGTCGAACTGGTGCACGCGGATGATCCCCCGCGTGTCCTTGCCGTAGGACCCGGCCTCCCGCCGGAAGCACGACGACCACCCCGCGTACCGCTTCGCGCCAGCCGACAGGTCCAGGATCTCGTCGGAGTGGTACCCCGCCAGCGGCACCTCCGACGTCCCCACCAGGTAGAGGTCGTCGTCGGCGAGCCGGTACACCTCGCTCGCGTGCGCGCCGAGGAAGCCCGTCCCCGCCATGATCTCCGGCCGTACCAGCACCGGCGGGATCATCAGCGTGAACCCGTTCGCGGTCGCCTGCGCCGCGGCCAGGTTCAGCAGCGCGAGCTGCAGCTGCGCGCCGACGCCGGTCAGGAAGTAGAACCGCGACCCGGACACCTTCGCGCCGCGTTCGACGTCCAGCGCCCCGAGCCGGACCCCGAGGTCGAGGTGGTCGGCGGGCTCGAAGTCGAACACCGGCGGCGTGCCGACCTCCTTGACCACCACGTAGTCGTCCTCGCCGCCGGCAGGCGCGTCGGGGTGCACCACGTTCGGCACCGCCACGTGCAGCTCGGCCAGCTCGTCCTCGGCCGCCGACTGAGCGGTCTCGGCCGCACGCACGTCCGCCGCGAGTCGCTTGCCCTTGGTCAGCAGCGCGTCCCGCTCCTCACCGCGCGCCTGACCGACCTGCTTGCCCAGCCGCTTCTGCTCGGCACGCAGGGTGTCGGCGGCGGCGACCGAGGACCGGCGCCGTTCTTCCGCGGACAACAGCGCGTCGACCAGCGCCTCGTCCTCGCCACGGGCGCGCTGGGAGGCACGCACCGCCTCCGGATCCTCACGTAACGTCCTCAGGTCGATCACGGCCCCTGAGCGTAGCCGCCACCCTGTTTCTCGTCACAAGTCGATTCCGCCCGTGCGACCGTGCGTGACGCTGGCATCATGGACGTGATGTCTGCACGGGTCGGGTTGTCGCGCTCCAGGAGGAGCACGCTCAAAACACGGTTGGTGATGGCGGGCGCCTTCGTCGGGGCGCTGGCCGTACTCAGCATGAGCATGGTGTTCTCGTGGCCGGTCTCGGTGAAGGGCGCGGCCGACACCGCGGCGGAAGAGGCCGCCGCGGCGTTCGACTCGCCAAGCGGCACCTGCCTGGACTGGCCGAACGACGCGCCTCAGAACATGCGCCGGGTTTCATGCGCGAAGTCGCATACCTTCGAGGTGACCGACAACGTCGACATCGGCAAGGACTATCCCGGGGACGCGCCGCCGCCGAACGCCGAGGGCTGGCAGCAGATCGTGACGGAGAAGTGCACGTCCGTGGGTACCAGGTACCTGGGTGGCAAGCTCGACCCGTTCGGCAAGTACACCGTCGGTGCGCTCAAGCCCAACGCCGACCAGTGGCGTGACGGCGACCGCAAGCTGCGCTGTGGCCTCCAGCGGGTGACCCCGTCCGGCAAGCGCCTGCTGTCCACCACGGGCAGCGCCGCCAAGCAGGACCAGTCCAACGTGCACGACCCTGGCACCTGCTTCGCCCTGGTGAACAAGAAAGAGGTCGGCGACCCGGTCGACTGCGCCAAGGAGCACTCCTACGAGGTCGTCGGCAGCATCGACCTGTCGCAGACGTTCCCCGCCGAGTACCCGAACGAGGCACTGCAGCTCGAGAAGACCGTGGACCTCTGCCCGCCGGTGGCCGCGCAGTACTCGGGCAACAAGGACCTGGCAGCGCTGGGCCTCTCGCTGTACTCGGACACGCTGAAGGCGGAGAGCTGGACCGCGGGCTCGCGGAAGGTCGACTGCAAGGTCGGCGCGCTCGAACCGGACCAGACACTGCGCCCCGTCCGTGGCAGCGTGAAGGCCCAGCCCGTGAGCTCCAAACCGCCGGCCACCCCGAAGCCGGGCGGCTGACGTGGCGTTCGCCATGACCCGCCAGCGTTTCGAAGAGCTGGTCGGCGACGCGCTCGACCTCATCCCGGAAGAGTTCGCGCGGGCCATGGACAACGTGGTGATCCTCGTCGAGGACCGCAACCCCGAGAACCCGACGCTTCTCGGCCTCTACCACGGCGTCGCGCTGACCGAACGCACGTCGCAGTACGGCGGCGTGCTGCCGGACACGATCAACATCTACCGCGAGGCCATCCTCGACATCTGCCGGACCGAGGACGACGTGGTCGAGGAAGTCGCCGTCACGGTCGTACACGAGATCGCCCACCACTTCGGCATCGACGACGCCCGCCTGCACGAACTGGGCTGGGGCTGAACGGGCTTCTACTTGCCTCGCAGCTTTGCGGAGGCCCTGCCATGCCTCGGGGCCGAAGTAGACAACTCCAGCCTCGCGGGCCTTGCTGTCGCGGACGGCTGCGCCCTTGCGTGCCGTAGGGACGCACTCCACACACTGTGCGTTGCCGCCGGCACCGATGACGTGCGCCATGGGCCGACGATCATGTCAGAGATCATTGCTTCGGTTCTCCAGTAGTACGCGGGAGTCCTTCTCGGACAGCGCGCGGTCTTGCGCATCCTCGAACGCCGCGACCGGCGCGCCAAGGTTCTTCACGAACGACGTACCGGTCAGCGACTCCATGTAGGCCACGCGGAGGTCCACGGCGTCGACAGCAAGCAGGGTGAACGGGTTGGACAACCCGGCCGTCTCGCCCGCCGAGTACAGAACAAACGAATGGACACGTGGTCCAAGTCCGCGAACTTGAGCAGCCGCTCAAGTTGGTGTTTCAGTGCCTCCCGGCCACCGTGCTCACGGTGCGGAGCCTCCTCGCCAATAATCGCGATGACGCGGCAGTCTGTCCTCTTCATGAGCGCGTCGCCCCGCTTTTCGCGGGTCTCGGCCTGGCTGTCGGCCTGAGCGGACGGGACGATGGGTGAGCGGCGGATCTGCTCAGCTCAGCAGTCACTCAGCCTCGACAGCATGCCGGTTCAACACAGCCCAAGTTCTTACTCGCTGACCTCCATCGCGCCTGGTTGATTAGCGGTGGTTGTCTTTTGGGTGCGTCGCCGGCGAGTTCAGCTGCGATCGTCGTCAGATCGTCACGCGGAGGTGAGCGTGTCGTCGGATGCGGCTTGCAGGGCGGCGGTCTCGGCGTCTTGCCAGCGGCTGATCCGGAGGATGACAAGGGTCAAGGGAATGGCGGCGGCGACCGTAACCGCCGTATCGATGGCGATCCATTCCATGGCGGCTTGGCGCGGGTCGGTGCTTGGGAGACTGGGTTGCAGTAGTTCAAGCGCTGTGACGCAGAGGAGGGCGGCCCACAGCAGTCCCCACAGACCGAGCAGATTGCTTCCCGGTGCCTCGTCGCGCAGGTTCGACGCGTTGGCCGGGGTGTCGGGTCTGCTGGCGCGGTACACGTCGTCCAACACCATGAACGGGTACCAGAGGTTCGCTCCGAGGCAGAACCAGGACCACACGACCCACTCGCGCCCGCGACGGTGCGGAGCCGTGCAGATCAGCTCGGCGTTCACCCGCGCACGCCACAGCCAGCTCAGGAACACGACAGCCGACGCCGTGACGAGAAGAAACCCGCTCCAGAAGGCGAAATCGAGTAACTCCCGCACGTCCCTGGCAGCGTAGTACGACAGTTCCCCGCCGTCGGCGTCCAGGTAGTAGGTCCAGACCGACCACGCGAACGCGGCCCTGCCGACCGCGACCACGCCGACCAGGACCGACGCCACCACGCCCAGACCCAACAACGGTCGCGGCTCCGTGTCACCCACCGGCGATCCCCCCTTCCTCAGGTTCAACCCGTGCTCCGCCACCCGCCGCACCTCCCCGGGGCACCACCGATGGTCCCAGACCTGGGGTCGTGACACGCGCAACCCCTTACAAGGAACCGCCGCGCGCCGACGACGTAGCGGCTCCGCGCCATGCGGAGTGAGCGTGCTTTCAGGATTGATCAGCGAGGACAAGGCCCCGGTACCGAATCGACGAACGCCGCGCTGCGCTGGGTGGAGTACCGCCTTACCCAGTAGGTCTCGAGCGGCGACACTGGTAATTTGACACTGTCATCAAACACTGTCATCATTGCCGCATGAGCGACGAGCTGTACACCCTCGAACAGCTTTCGGAACGTGTCGCCGACCTCCTGGCCGATGACTACGACGGTCAGCGGAGCGGCCGGGTCCGTGAGCTGCCGAACGGGCGGACCATCCGGTGGTACACGACCATCGGACTCGTCGACCGTCCGCTCGCCACCCGGGGCCGGGTCGCGCTGTACGGCGAGCGGCACGCACTGCAGCTGGCGGCCATCAAGAAGCTGCAGGCACGGGGACTGGCACTGGCCGAGGTGCAGGAGCGACTGCTCGGTGCCACCAACGCCGAGCTCACCGTCCTGGCCGAGGTCAAGGCGAACGTCGCCGTGGACATCGGCCACGGCCGGAACGGCGACGCGCCGGAACCGGGCACTGTCACGAATGTCGTGCCTGCGTTCCGTATCGATGACACTGTCACGGTAGTGCTGGACGGTGTCACCAGAAATCTCGACCACGCCGACATCGCGGAACTGACCACGGCCGCGGCACCACTGCTCGACGCGCTCGAGCGGCTCGGTCTGACCCCACGAAAGGAACGCCGATGAGCACCGACATCGAGTTGATCGACCAGGCGGAGGTGGCCGCCCGGCCGACCGACGACGACGGGCTCGGCTGCCTGCGGACCAAGCACGGCAACCTGCCGCTGGAGTCGATCGACGTCCGCGCCAGGATCACCGGCCTCGCGTCGCACACCGAGCTGACGCAGGGCTTCCGCAACTCCTACGACGAGCCGCTCGAGGCCACGTACGTCTTCCCGCTGCCGCCACGCGCGGCCGTCACGGCGATGCGCATGGCGGCCGACGGCCGGGTCGTCGAAGGCGTGCTGAAGGAGCGCGGCGAGGCACGCGCCACCTACGACCAGGCGATCCAGGAGGGCAAGCGTGCGTCGATCGCCGAAGAGGAGCGGCCGGGCGTGTTCACCATGCGCGTCGGCAACATCCTGCCCGGCGAGCGGGTGACCGTGCACCTGACGCTGGCCGGTGCGCTGTCCTACGAGGACGGCGAGGCCACGTACCGGTTCCCGCTGGTGGTGGCGCCGAAGTACATCCCCGGCCAGCCGGTGGACGGCGAGCAGGTGGGTGACGGCACCGCCATGGACACCAACGAGGTGCCCGACGCGTCCCGCATCTCGCCGCCGGTGCTGCTCCCCGGCTTTCCCAACCCGGTCGGCCTCTCGCTGGAGGTGGACGTCGACGCGGCCGGTCTTCCGCTGGCGGGGGTGCGCTCGAGCCTGCACGCCACCGCGACCGAGGACACCCCGGGCGGCATGCGGATCCGGCTGAACCCCGGCGAGCGCGCCGACCGCGACTTCCTGTTGCGGTTGACGGTCGGCGACGAGTCGGCGGTGAGCACCGCGCTCGCGGTCCTGCCGGACCAGGACGAACAGGGCGGCACGTTCGCGCTGACCGTGCTGCCTCCCACGGGTGCGGCGCCGGAGCGTGGCCGCGACGTGGTGCTGGTCCTGGATCGTTCCGGCTCCATGGGTGGCTGGAAGATGGTCGCGGCCCGGCGGGCGGCGGCCAGGATCATCGACACGCTCGGTGGTGCCGACCGGTTCGCCGTACTGGCGTTCGACCACCAGATCGACACCCCGCCCGGCCTGCCGAACCTGCTGGCGGAGGCGACGGACCGCAACCGTTTCCGCGCGGTGGAGTTCCTGGCGACCCTGGACGCGCGAGGCGGCACCGAGATGCTGTCCCCGCTGCGCCGCGCGGCCGACCTTCTGCGCGAGAACGCGGGCCATGAACGCGTCCTCGTGCTGGTCACGGACGGCCAGATCGGCAACGAGGACCAGCTCCTGCACGAGCTGTCGCCGAAACTGACCGACGTCCGCGTACACACGGTGGGCATCGACAGGGCGGTCAACGAGGGCTTCCTGCAGCGGCTCGCGGGTTCGCGGGGCCGCTGCGAGCTGGTGGAGTCCGAGGACCGCTTCGACGAGGCGATGCACAACATCCACCGCAGGATCGGCCACCCGCTGGTAACGGAACTGCGGGTCACGCAGGACGGGCTGGCGGTGGACGCGGCGACGCTGGCACCCGCGCCGCTCCCGGACGTGTTCCCTGGCGCGCCCGTGGTGGTGATGGGCCGCTACTCGGGCTCGCCGCACGGCGCGGTGACGGTGAGCGGCCTGCCGGACCTTCTGGCGACGCTCACGGCCACCCACAGCGACAACCCGGCCCTCGCGGCCCTGTGGGCGCGAGCGAGCATCCGCGACCTCGAGGACAAGTACGTCACCGGCCAGACCTCGCTGGAAGACCGCATCGTCGAGACGTCACTGAAGTTCGGCGTGCTGTCGCGGTTCACCGCGTTCGTGGCGGTCGACCAGCGAGTGGTGAACGAGGGCGGCAACACCCGCCAGGTCACGCAGCCGGTGGACCTCCCGAGCGGCTGGGATGCCCCTGCCCTGGGCGGCGCCCCGGCAATGCAGGCGGCCATGCCGGTCTTCGGCGCGGCGACCAATCTCGGCCTGGCCGGAGGCGGCTACGGCCAGGCCACCTTCAGCGCACCTCCCGGCGACGCCTTCGGCAGCCCCGCACCGGGCATGCCGATGCCTGCCCCACGCGCCGCCGCCCCGAGGCCAGGATCGGCGGCGCCACGCAAGCGGGCCGCCCGCCCGACGCCGGCACCACCCGTGCCCGCTCCGGGCGACGGCGAATCGCTGGCAACGTTCGTGCGGGAGGAGCTGACACGCCTGCGCGGCAACGAGGGCCAGGACGTGTGGCTGCGAGCGGGCCTGCTGGCCGCGCTGTCGGAACGGATCCGGGTCCTGCTGACGGTGTGGCAGCAGAACAACGAACCGCAGGACGCGCGCACCGCGCTTGGCACCCTGTCGACGGAACTGGCCGTCCCCACCTCGGACCCGGCCGACGTCGACCGCCGCTGGCAGCAGGCGATCACCACGCTGGAGTCCCTGGCGAACGGCGGCCACACCAAACCCCGCCGCGCGTTCTGGAAACGCTGACACGGGCGAAAGGCGCGTTCGGGACGCTCGCTGTCCCGGACGCGCCATTCGGTTTCAGCCCTTGACGCAGACGACCTGCTTCAGCTTCGCCACGACCTCCACCAGGTCGGCCTGGTTGCGGATCACTTCGTCGATGTCCTTGTACGCGGCCGGGATCTCGTCCACGACGCCGTTGTCCTTGCGGCACTCGACGCCAGCGGTCTGGGTGGCCAGGTCCTCGGCGGTGAACCGCTTGCGGGCCTTGTTCCTGGACATCCGGCGTCCGGCGCCGTGGGACGCCGACTCGAACGAGTCCGGGTTGCCGAGGCCCCGCACGATGTAGGACCCCGTGCCCATCGAGCCCGGGATGATGCCCATGTCGCCCCGGCCCGCGCGGATCGCGCCCTTGCGGGTCACCAGAACCTCCTCGCCGAAGTGGGTCTCCTCGGCGACGTAGTTGTGGTGCGCCGAGATCGGCTCCTCGAACCTGACCCGAGGGAACTGCTTGCGTAGCACGTCGCAGATCAGCCGGAGCATCACCGCCCGGTTGCGGCGGGCGTAGTCCTGTGCCCAGAACAGGTCGTGGCGGTACTCCTTCATCTCCCTGGTGTTCGCGAGGAACACCGCAAGGTCCGGGTCCGGCAGGGACTCGTTGTGCGCCAGACCGCGCGCCACCTCGATGTGGTGCTGCGCGAGCAGGTTGCCGATGCCGCGGCTACCCGAGTGCAGCATCACCCACACGTCGCCGTCCGTGTCGAGACAGATCTCGATGAAGTGGTTGCCGCCGCCGAGGGTGCCCATCTGGTGCAGTGCCTTGGCGGAGTTCGCCTTCACCGAGGAGGTCAGGTGCTCGAAGCCGCGCCAGAACGTGTCCCAGTCGGCCGCGTCGCGGTCGGAGAACGCGGTCGCGCGGTGCTGGCCGAAGCCGACCGGGACCGCGCGCTCCAGCTCGGAACGCAGGCGCCGCAGGTCATCCGGGAGATCGGCCGCGCGCAGTGAGGTACGGACCGCGGTCATGCCGCAGCCGATGTCCACCCCGACGGCGGCCGGGGACACGGCGTCACGCATCGCGATCACCGAGCCGACCGTGGCGCCCTTCCCGTAGTGCACGTCCGGCATGACGGCGACGTGCTTGAAGGTCCACGGCAGCGCGGCGATGTTCTGGAGCTGCCGCATCGCCTGTTCCTCGACCGTCTCCGGCCGGGTCCACATGCGAATGTCGACGTGCTTTCCTGAAATCGTGGTCGCTGCCATGAGTTCAAGAGTAGGGAACGGAACCAACCCATTAAATGAGATGGGCGCGTTTCCAGATGGCCTTCGACGGGCCGCCGATCATGCCGACCTCGTCGAGGAACGCCACGATCTTCTCCGCCATCCACCGGCGTGACTCGTGGTGGTGCGGGTTCGCCAGCGCCACCTTCCGTGCCTCGCGCGGGTCGAGGCCCACCGCCGCGTACGAGCCGGGGTGCACGAGGATGTCCATCACCGTCGCCGCGACCACCGCCGTCACCAGGCGGTGCACCTCCAGCGCGGCCCTGCCCAGCTTCTCGAGGCCGCGCACCAACTCCTCGCGCGCGTACCGGACGTGCCTGGCCTCCTCCACCACGTGGATCCGGTTGATCATGCGGATCATCGGCTGGACGCGCTCGTCGTCGAGCATCGAGCGCTGCAGCCGGTCCGTGGTCTCCTCGACGACCAGCACCGACGCGAACATCGCGGGGCCGCCGATGACCGCGCCGAACACCTTCGCAGGCACCCGCACCACCCGCGGCGGGCCGTAGGCGGGCAGCCCGAGCCGCGCGATGCCCTTGCCGAACATGATCGCGTGCCTGGTCTCGTCGCCGATCTCGGTCAGCGCGTAGTGCGTGTGCGGGCTGCGCGGGTCCAGGTCGGCCGCATACCGGGCGAGCAGCTGCATCAGCACGATCTCGGTCCACAGCCCGACGCTGGTGATGCTGCCGATCTCGTGCTTCGACAGCTCCAGCCGCTGCTCCGGGGTCAGCCGGTCCCACAGGTGGGTGCCGTACAGCGACACCCGTTCCTCCGGCATGAAGGCCTTGCCCTCGACCAGTGGCGCATCCCAGTCGATGTCCACATCGGGGTCGTAGGAGTTGCGCATGGACGAGTCGAGCAGCCGCTCTGCGGTGACGTCCCGGTCCTTGGGTTGCAGCGCTCGCGCCATCGCGGTCCTCCCAGACAAGTACCTGTTACTTCACGTAACAGTCAGGCTGTACCGCGACGGTGGCCCTGTCAAGCGTCCTGGCGGGTCAGATCGCCGATCAACTGCACGATCTCCCTCGTGACCGGTCGCAGCAGCCGCAGGCGCGACAGGCCGATCACGCGGTCGAGCAGCGGGACAGTGCGGTCCACGAGCATCCGCGTGCGCCGGCAGTCCGGCGAGCGGTCGTGCACCCAGAACAGCACCACGCCCATCTCGTACAGCCACAGCAACTCGGGCAGCTCGGGCCGCAGCTCGGGGTCGACCTTCGCCGTCGACCCTTCCAGCACCCGCCGGAACAACGCGATCTGCGCGTCGCGAGCGGGGCTCGACTCGGTGGAGAACGGGCTCAGCGGGCTGTCCGGGTCGGCGGCGTTCACGAAGAACTGCGTGCCGAACTCGTGGTAGGGCGCGGCGACCTCCAGCCACCTGACCATCACCGCGCGCAGACGTCTGGCGAAGTCGCGTTCGGTGGCCAGCACCTCGGCGCACGCCTCGTCGTGGAGCTGCGTTATCCGGTCGTAGAAGCCCTGGACCAGCTGATCCTTCGACGAGAAGTAGTAGTACGCGTTGCCGACCGAGACCCCCGCCTCCTTGGCGATGGCCCGCATGGTCGTCTTGTCGTAGCCGTTCTCCTGGAACAACCGCAGCGCCGTCTCCACGATCAGCGTGCGAGTCGCCTCGCTCTTGGGGGTTCTGACGTCCGCCCCTGGAGATTCCGCCACCCGTTCACCGTATCCCTGACCAACCGGCCGAACCCGTACTTCGGCACCGAGGACTCGACGTGCTGATCAGCAGGCGGTAACCGGCAAGGCACGTCCTGTGCAGGGGTGCTGCCCAATGGGGCAACGCTTTGGTTCCACGGGGATCTGATTTCGCCTGCGACGTATTTGTGCAGCCTGTTCGTGCTCTCTTGAGTGAACACAACAGCCGGGGGGCACAGGAGGCACGCGATGTTGTGCACGGCAGAGCCAGATTTCGACCTCTCACAGCTCGAGGCAGAGCTGGCGGGTGTGACCGCGCCACCGGTCACCATTCCGGCATGGTCACGCCCGGTGACACGGGTGAACCTGGACGATGTCGCGGTCGCCGCGTCCGCCGGGGACCAGGCCGCGACCGACGAACTGCTCGGCTACCTGCGCCCGATCATGGTGCGGTACTGCCGCACGAAACTGGGCCGGGTGCGCCCGATCAGCTCGGCCGACGACGTCGCGCAGGAGGTGTGCATCGCGGTGTTCCGCGCGCTACCCACCTACCGGCACCTCGGCCGCCCGTTCCTGTCGTTCGTGTTCGGCGTCGCGTCCCACAAGGTGGCGGACGTCCACCGCGCCGCGGCACGGGACCGCTCGCTGCCGACCGCGGAGACCCCGGACACCGTGCTCGACGACGCGAGCCCCGAACAGATCACGCTGCGCCGCGAACTGGTCGAGCAGGCAGGCGACCTGCTGCGCACGCTACTGCCGCGCCAGCGGGAGATCGTCGTGATGCGAGTGGTGCTTGGCATGTCCGCGCAGGAGACCGCGGACGCTGTCGGCACGACCGCGGACGCGGTCCGCGTCGCACAGCACCGGGCACTCAACCGGCTGCGCAAGACCGTCACCCGCTAGTGGCCCGGCTCAGAACGTTGGCCGTGTATCGGCGGGTCCACGGCGTGGCTGGGCGGGGCGACGGGACGGCGCGCGTACCGGGTGTACTCGGCCGTTCCGGCAACCCGTCCAGGCGCGTCGTGGGCGGGTCGAGACATGGTGAACGTTCTGGGCCGGGCCGCTAGGGACCTCGGCGGCGCGGACAGCTGCAGGGGGCTGCCCGCGCCGCCGATTCACGTCACGACCTCGCCACCTGCCCCTCGATCAGCGGCCAGGGTAGAGTCTTCGTTAAGTATCGAAAAGACTGAGAGGTCTGCCTGGCATGCCGATCGGGCGGTGGGCGCCGCTTTCCCATCCGGACGTCGAGTCCGTCGAGGTCGACGACGTGCTCCGGGCGCTGGCCGATCCCACGCGGCGGCAGATCATCCGGCTGCTCCTGTCCGACGGCGACCGGCCCTGCGGCACGTTCGGCCTGCCGGTCGCCGCCTCGACGCTGAGCCACCACTTCCAGACGTTGCGCAAGGCGGGCATCCTCCGCCAGTACGACGACGGCAGGCAGCGGATGAACACGCTGCGGCTGGACGAGTTGGACGGGCGCTTCCCCGGCCTCGTCAGCATCGTCCTCGCCGCCGGTTAGCCGACCGGGTGGGCGATGCGCTGCGCCACCGGCGCCTCGCTCTTGCTCTGCCGCTTGGCGGCGATCCGCTTCTTGTCGCGCCGCCGCTCGAACCACGAGTCGATCTCCACGATGACCGGGCCAAGCGCCATCACCAGCAGCAGTCCGATCGCCAGCACTGCCCCCGACCACACCAGAACCGCCTGCAGCATGTCTTCCTCCTCCGGTGAACTTGCTGGTCACAGCTTCTCTCCGGAGACCTGTCCCTCGGATCGGTCGAACAGCCGCGCCCACCCGGCCAAGCGGTCACCGCGCCGAGGGCGCGTACTGGCCGATCGGCCGACCCCCGCCCGCCGGTCGGCCGAGGCGGAACGCTCGTCGCTGTCCTAGTTTGAGCCGCATGACACCGCAACCGGTGCCGCATCGCTGGCTGGCCACCTTGCTGGGCGTCGCCCTGCTGCTCGACTTCACGATGATCGTCATGGGCACACCGGCGACCGCCCGGGAGCTGATGCCGCTGCCGGGGGCCGCGATCTTCGCCGCGTGCGCGTGGCTGGGTGTCAACCGCCCCGCGATCGCGTCGATCGTCGGCGCGCTCACGCTGACCTCGTCGTCGCTGATGATGCGGGCCTTCGACGTGAGCACACAGTCGATCGCGCTGTCCCACATCATGCTCACCGAGCTGATCGCCGGAACCGTGCTCGTCGTGCTGGTCGTGTGGCGGGCCGCGCCGGTCGTCGCGTTCGCCTGCACCACGGCGCTGGTCATGGCGTGCCTGGCATCGATCGCCGTGCGGCAGCCGTACTGCGGGTACTACTACTGCGACAACTACCCCGGCTCGTTCGTCCGGCTCATCTCGCCGACCGACCTGATCCAGTCGCTACTGTTCGGTTTCGTGCTGCTGGTCGCGGCCGTCGGCACCGGCCTCTACCTGCGGCGGACCGCGAAGCAGCGGGTCGAGACCGAGATGGGCGCGCTGGTCCGCAAGCAGTGGCCGCTCGGCGCGGCGCTGGGCGTGCTCGCCATGCTGGAGCTGTCCCAGGGCGGCATCCACAGCGTCGTCGGGCTGGCCGGGTCGGCCGTGGCGGGCATGTGCGCGTTCTTCGCGCCGAAGTACCCGCTGCGGAACACGTGGCTCGCGGCGGGTGCGCTGCTGTTCAGCGGGCTGGTCGCCGCGATGTACGGGGGGCACGGGCTGCCGGTGTCCTTCACCGGACTCGCCGCGAGCATGGCGCTGGTCGCGTTCGTCGTCCGGTACGCGGAACGCAGGCAGGCGGTGTGGGCCACGGCCGGGCTGGCGACGGCGAACGCACTGGCGATGGCGGTGCGGGACGTCTCCACCATCACCGACGCCAACTTCTCGCTCATCCTGATCTTCCTGCTGCTCGTGTCGATCGCCGCGGGGGTGTACTTCCGCGCGCGGGACCGGGAGCGGAACCAGACCGTGAAGGCGGCGGTGACGTCGGCGCAGCAGGGCGAGCGGATGGCGCTGGCGCGCGAGCTGCATGACGTGGTCGCGCACCACGTCACCGGCATCGTCGTGCAGGCGCAGGCCGCGCTGCTGGTCGCCGGGAAGAACCCCGAGGTGGCGGTGCCATCGCTGGAGAAGATCGAGCGCAGCGGCACGGAAGCACTGAAGGCCATGCGCACGCTCGTCGGCAGCCTCCGCGACGGCACGGCCGCGTGGACCGCAGGCAACACCGACATGGCGGAACAGGCGACCACCGACCTCGCGGGCGACCTTGCCGGGCTCGCCGAGAACTTCGCGGGCCCGCCGGTCGAGATGGAGCTGAACCTGCCGGACGAGCTGCCGCACGAGGTCGGCCGGTCGGTGCTGCGGCTGGTGCAGGAGTCGCTGACGAACGTCGGCAAGCACGCGCCGGACGCGAGCGCCGTGCGGGTACTGGTGGCCACGACGCCGAGCGGCACCCTGCACATCCGGGTAGCCGACGACGGTTCGCAGCGCCCGGTGAACCCGGCGGGCGGTTCCGGCGGCTACGGTCTGGTCGGCATGCGTGAGCGGGTGGAGCTACTCGGGGGCCGGTTCGACGCGGGGCCCAGCGGATACGTCGGCTGGAGCGTCGAGGCGTGGCTGCCGCTGCGGAAAGAGGGAACGTGATCCGGGTACTGATCGCAGACGATCAGGAGATGGTGCGCGCGGGTTTCCGGATGATCCTGGAGACACAGGACGACATCGAGGTGGTGGCGGACGTCGCCGACGGAGTGTCGGCGGTGCGGCGCGCGAGGGAGCTGCGGCCGGACGTGTGCCTGCTGGACATCCGCATGCCCGGGATGGACGGCCTCGAGGTGACCAAGACGCTCGCCGGGCCGGGGGTGGCGGACCCGCTGAAGGTCGTGGTGGTCACGACCTTCGATCTGGACGAGTACGTGCACGCCGCGCTCGCGGGCGGCGCCAACGGTTTCCTGTTGAAGGACGCAGGCCCGGCGCTACTGCTCGAGGCGGTCCGCGCGGCCGACCGCGGCGACGCGCTGGTGTCGCCGCAGATCACCGTGCGGCTGCTCAAACACTTCTCGACGGCGAACGCGACCGCGCCGGCCAAGTCGGCGACCGAGCCGCTGACCGACCGGGAACTGGACGTCGTGAAGGCCGCCGCGCGCGGGCTCACCAACACCGAGATCGGGACAGAGCTTTACCTGTCGCTCTCGACGGTGAAAACCCACCTCGCCGCGGTGCAGGCCAAGATCGGGGCCCGCAACCGCGTCGAGGTGGCCGCGTGGGCGTGGCGCACCGGCTTGATAAGCGGCGAAGGCTAGGCGCCGCCGCCCGTGCCGCTCTGAACCGTCGCGACGGTCAGCTGGTTGCCGGGCGGGGTGCCCGCGCAGCCCATGCCCGTGTTGGGCAGGAACATCGAGTCGTAGTCGTGCGGCGGGTAGATCCGCAGCCCACGCACCCCGGTCGGCTTGCAGGTGGCCGGGTCGAAGTTCTCGACCCGCACGAACCCGACGTCCGCGAAGGCACTGCTGCCCGGCTTCAACGTGACGACCGGACCCTTCTTGCCGGACCGGAACGCGGCGGGCCCGACCTGGTGCCCGTCGTCACCGGCGACGTACGAGACGCCCGGGAAGCCCTGGATGGTGCAGGTACGACTGCCCTTGTTGGTGAAGACGACGCTGCGGTAGGTCGTGCCCGCGGCCGAGTCACCGCCGCCGAGACTCAGCTTGAGATCGGCGACCTTGCACTCTGTGCTGGCGGGCTGAGTGCCCCCGCCGACACTGGGCGGCGGCTGCTCCGCCTTCGCCGTGCTGGGCGCGGTCGTCGCGGGCGGCGGCGCCTCGGCCGCCGACTGGGAACTGCTCTGCTGGATGGTCGGCACGTCCGGATCACCCGAACTGGCCGTCCCACCCGTGTTGCAAGCGGCGAGCAGCAGCACCGCGCCGCTGATCATCACGCCTGCGCCGATCCTGGACCGCAGCATGGTCATCGCCTCCACCTGGCCCCGACACCACTGGACGCACTTCTGACATCTACTCGCAAGGACGTTCCACCGCGCCCTGGGTTGCTTCCAACCAGAACTACCCCGCATTGGGTAAGAACAAACGAAACATCTTCACGGACAGTGAGAAGCTGTCACGCGCAGCGGAGCAACCCGGCCCGTTCCACCGGCCGATGCGTCAGCGGATTCGCGCGTCTCGCGGGCGTTGGGCGGCGTGCGTCGTCAGTGCACGGATGATCCTGTCGCGCTTGCGGCGGGTGTCGGTGTAGGAGCGGGGGCGCTGGATCAGCGCCCCGTCGGTCAGTGCGTAGCGGGTCCACACCTTCGCGACGCTGCGGCCGTTTCGGTCGGGGATTTCCGAGATCGACACGTGGATGACGTTGCGGGCGCGGATGTGCCTCGTGCGCAGGCCGTTGTCGGTGAACTCCACTTCCCACAGGACACCTCGGGCAGCGGTCGCGGCCGTCAGCATGGCGCGGGAGCGGCCACACGCCAGCTCCAGTGAATAGTCCCGGTCCAGTTCCCAGGTGCGCCGCTTCCCCGCCACGAACCTCGTGACGAAAACCAGAACCACGACACTCCCCAGCACGATCAGAAACGTGTTCATGATGCCCACACCTCCTGCCGTCATGCCGCCCAACCCCCGGTGGACGGCGTGGTGCTGCGGCAGGTCGACCCGGCAGCGCCGACGGGTCATCAGGTCATCCGAAGCACCTCACACCGTTCCCGGTTTGTTGCGAATCCACTTGCTCCATCAACATCCATTAGCGCTGAGCATCAAGGATCCGTCAAGTATTTCGGCGAAACTGGTCCTTTACCGGAAAGGTTCCTGCTTGACCTAAAGCTAGGTGGAGCGGTCACTGTGTACCCATGGACACCGACACCGTCGACCGGTACCTCGCCAGGATCGGCGCCCCGCGGCCCGCCGCGCCGGACGCCGCCGCGCTCCGGGAACTGCACCGGCGGCACCTCGAGGCCGTGCCGTTCGAGAACCTGTCGCTCCACCTCGGGGAACCGGTCTCGCTCGACGAGGACGCGCTCGTCGACAAGATCGTCGCGCGGCGGCGCGGCGGGTTCTGTTACGAGCTCAACGGGGCGTTCGCCGCGCTGCTCACCGCGCTCGGGTACGACGTGCGCATGCTCGCCGCCGGCGTGTTCGGTGGCGACGGCACGCTCTCACCCGCCTTCGACCACCTCGCGCTGCTCGTCGAGCTGGACGAGCGGTACCTCGTCGACGTCGGGTTCGGCGCGCACTCGACCTACCCGTTGCGCCGTGACTGGCCAGAGGCGCAGGAGGACCCGGCGGGCTCGTTTCTCGTCCTCGACGCGCCCGGCGGGGACGTCGACGTGCTCATGAACGGCGTGCGCCAGTACCGGGCCGAGCCGAGGCCGCGCAGGATCACCGACTTCGCGCGCCCGGCCTGGTGGCACGCGAACTCGCCCGAGTCGCACTTCCGGTCCGGACCGCGGTGCTCACGCGCGACCGAGAGCGGGCGCGTCACCATCCTCGGCAACCGCCTGCTCGAGACCGCGCACGGTGAGCGGACCGAGACCGCACTCGCCACCGACGATGAAGTCCTTGCGGCGTACGAGAAGCACTTCGGTTTCGCGCTGCCGCGCGTGCCTACTTGCTAGCCACCCTCCGGTACTTCGCCACCGACCACGGCACGAACACCGCCAGGATCGCGAGCGACGACAGCACTGCGTACAACACGGCGTTGTCCGCGGGCCAGCCCTGCGGCGGCGCCATGTTCGGCGGCGCCTCGTTGCCGAACAGGTCACGCACCGCCTGGATCACCGCCGTGAACGGGTTCCACTCCGCGATCACACCCAGCGGCCCCGGCATCGTGCCCGCGCCGACGAACGCCGAGGAGATGAACGACAGCGGGAACAGCCACATCAGGCCCGCGCTCTGCGCCACCTCGACGCTCGGCGCCGACAACCCGATCAGCGCGCCGATCCACGACATCGCGAAGCCGAACAGCAACAGCAGCAGGTAGGCCAGCACCGCGTCCAGGAAGCTTCCCCGGATCCGCCAGCCGACCACCAGCCCGCACAGCGACATGATCAGCAGCGCCATCGACGAGACGACCAGGTCAGACGTCGTCCTGCCCAGCAGGACCGCGAGCCGCGACATCGGCAGCGAGCGGAACCGGTCGATGATGCCCTTCTGCAGATCGTTGCAGAGCCCGATCACGGTGAACGCCGAGTTGAACGCGATCGTTTGCACGAAGATGCCCGCGATCAGGAACTCGCGGTACTGCTCGCCGCCGAGCGCGCCGCCGAACACGTAGGCGAACAGCAGCACGAACATGATCGGCTGCACCACCGCGGCGAACAGCCAGTCGGCGTTGCGGCGGACGTTGAGCAGGTTGCGCCACGCGACGATGCCACCGTCGCGCAGGCCCTGGGTCAGCACGGTCATGCGGTCTCCTCCGTCGCGCGGCCGGTGAGCGACAGGAACACGTCGTCGAGTGTGGGCCGGTGCAACCCGACGTCCAGGACGGTCACGCCCTCGACATCCAGCCTGCGCAACGCCTCCACCAGCGACTTCGGCCCGCCGTCGACCAGCACCTGCACCCGTTTGCCGTGCCGGTCCACGGTCGGTTCCGCCGAGCCGACCTCGGCGAGCACCCGGCTCGCCACCGTCACCTCGGCCTCCTCCGCGACCACGATCTCCAGCCGCTCGCCGCCGACCTCGCTCTTCAGCTTGTCGGCGGTGCCGCCCGCGATGACCTTGCCGTGGTCGATCACGAGGATGGTGTCGGCCAGTTGGTCGGCCTCCTCCAGGTACTGCGTGGTCAGCAGCACGGTCGCGCCGTCTGCCACCAGCTCGCCGATGACCTCCCACGTCTCGAGCCGCCCGCGCGGGTCGAGCCCCGTGGTCGGCTCGTCGAGCAGCACCACCTGCGGCTCGGCCACCAGCGCGCCAGCGAGGTCGAGGCGCCTGCGCATGCCGCCGGAGTAGGTCTTCGCCATTCTGGCCGCCGCTTCGGTGAGCCGGAACCGGTCGATCAGCACGGTGGCGCGGGCACGGGCGTCCGGCTTGTTCATGCCGTAGAGCCGGCCGACCATGTACAGGTTCTCGAAACCGGTGAGGTTCTCGTCGACGGCCGCGTACTGGCCGGAGAGCCCGATCGCCTTGCGTACCTTGTGCGGCTCGGCCAGCACGTCGTGCCCGGCGACCCACGCGCGGCCGGAGTCCGGGCGCAGGAGGGTCGTCAGGATGCGGACGGCCGTGGTCTTTCCCGCGCCGTTCGGGCCGAGCAGGCCCAGCACGGTGCCCGTCGGTATCTCCAGGTCTATGCCGTCGAGCGCGCGGGTGGACCCGTAGGTCTTCACCAGCGCTTCCGCACGGACGGCCGGGTCGGTTGACATGCGCTCCCCTGGTTCTTCGGCGTGACGGGGCGCACTGTAGACCGGGGCACCGACAATCTCGCGTGCTTTTGCGGAGGGTCTAGCGCGCCGACCCGTCCGTGCGGCCGTCGCACAACCTGGCCACCCAGTCGGTGGCGGCCGTGTAGTCCGCGTCGGTGTTGTCCGTGCCAGCGAGGGTCGGCGTGCCGTCGGCCTTCGGGTAGGAGCCGAGGAAGCGGACCTCGTGGCAGCGGCGGTGCAGCGCGGCGAGCGCGTCGGCGACCCGCCGCTCCGCCACGTGGCCGTCGAAGTCCAGGTAGAAGCGGTACTCGCCGAGGCGGCCCTTCATCGGGCGGGACTCGATCCGGCTCAGGTTGATGCCGCGCAGCGCCAGCTCGGTGAGCATCTCGGCGAGCACACCGGTGCGCTGGTAGGCGGCGACGGCGACGACCGAGGTGCGGTCCGAGCCGGTCGGCGCGGGCGGGGTGCCGGGCCGCTGCAGCACGAGGAACCGGGTGACCGCGTCGTCGACGTCCGCGATGCCGGTCTCCAGCACGTCCAGCCCGTAGTGGACGGCCGCGACGGGCGCGGTGATGGCGGCGTCGCAGTGGCCGTCGAGCACGCCGACCGCCGCGCCCGCCGTCGAGGTCGCCGCGAGCTGCGTGGCGTGGCTCAGGTGCTTCGCGAGCCAGCCCTGGACCTGCGCGAGCGCGTGCGGGTGGCTGGCGACGGACTTGATGTCGGCGAGGGTCGAGCCGGGCCGCGCCAGCAGGGAGAACCGGACCGGTAGCACCACCTCGGCGACCGCGACCAGCGGTTCGTCGACGGCGAGCGCGTCCATGGTGGCGGACACCGCGCCCTCGACGGAGTTCTCCACCGGCACGCACGCGAGGTCGGCGCGGCCGTGCCGGACCGCGGCGAGTGCCTCTGGCACGGTCGCCTCCGGCACCAGCGTGTGGTCCGGGCGGTTCGCCGCGAGCGCGGCCTGCTCGGAGAAGGTCCCCCGCGGTCCGAAGTACGCGATGCTCGGCACGAGAGCACCATAGTCCGGCGCTCCGCTTGCCACCGCGCCCGATCGGGTGCACGGAGACTTAACCTTTCAGGTGCTACCAGTTACCAGATGACGGTTACGCGCGGTGCCCTCCGGATGCCATGCTGAAACCCGTGACCGCCGCCGAAGAGGCTTCGCAAGCGGGGACCGCGACGAGGGAACCGCTTCGGCTTGTCCTGTGCGCTGTCGAAGATCCCCTGGCCGACGCGTGGGCGGCCGCCGCTGACGGACGGCAGGAGGTCTACACGCATCGCGGCTCGACGCTGGACGTGCCCGCGGAGGCGGTGGTGAGCCCGGCCAACTCGTTCGGGTGGATGCGTGGCGGGATCGACGCGGTCTACGCCGGGGCCTTCCCCGCGATCGAACAGCACGTGCGCAGCGCCGTGCTGGCCTACCACGGCGGTGAGCTGCCGGTCGGCCAGGCCGTGATCGTGCCGACCGACGTCGCGGCGCCCGCGTGGCTGATCAGCGCGCCGACGATGCGGGAGCCGGGAGAGCGCCTGCCCCAGGACACCGTGCACCCCTACCTCGCGGCACGCGCGGTGTTCCGGATGTGGCGCGAAGGCAGGCTCGAAGACGAACGGCCGGTGCACTCGGTGGTGTCGACCATCGCCATGCCCGGCCTTGGCACCGGGGTCGGCGGCGTGCCGCCCGAGGTGTGCGCACGACAGGTGATGGCGGCGTGGGACGAGGTGTTCGCCCCGCGCGAACAGGATCAGTGACGGACCGCGGCGCGAGTTCACCAGCCCGATGGCGCAGTTGCTGAACCAGAGCCCAGAATTGGTCAACTGCTGAGAAAGGGGAGCCTCGCGGCTCCCTTTTCGTCGCGTGACGTACGCAGCTATTGCAATTCCATGCTCAGTTCCAGTTCGTCCCGGATGGGAATGTCGTCGAAGCCGCGTTCAGGGATTTCCGGTTTGCTTTTCCGCGCCTGCGCGACCGCGCCGGGGCGCAGCGCGGTCAGGTGGAAGCCGGCACGCTGGTAGAAGCGCAGCGCCCTCGTGTTGTCATTCGTGGTGGTCACGTGGATGGCGCGGATCCCATCGGCCCGGCAGTACCCGGCCAGCTCCGCCAGCAGGGCGGCGCCGACGCCACCACCCGCGAACGCGTTGATCGTCACCAGCTCCGCCACGTCGTCGCGGACCACGTACGTGATCAGGCCCACCACCTCGCCGTCCGCCTCCGCGAGCCAGCCGGGCAGCGTCGAGGCGTCGACCACGCCACCAAGTGACAGGGCCACCACCTGGGTCGAGCCCCACTCGCGCACGAGGATCGGCGTGACAACGGGCCTGTCGGCGGGAGTGAGCGGCCGGAGCGTGTAGTGCGTCACAGTGCTCACGGTGCCACGACGCCCTAACGTTTGTTGACGTGGCGGTGAAGACCCGCGACACCAGTCCGTACGTGGAGCTGCGTCGCGACCAGTGGCGGGAGCTGAGGCGTGCCACCCCGCTGACGCTCACCCTCGACGAGCTGGTCCGCCTGCGCGGGCTCGGCGATCCCGTCGACCTGGACGAGGTCGTCGACGTCTACCTGCCCCTTTCGCGCCTGATCAGCCTGCGGGTCGCCGCGCATCAACGCCTGTACGCGGACACGACGTCGTTCCTCGGCGAGCGGTCGCAGCGGGTGCCGTTCGTGATCGCGATCGCGGGCAGCGTCGCCGTCGGCAAGTCGACCACCGCGCGTCTCCTGCAGACACTGCTGGCCCGCTGGCCGGATCACCCGCACGTGGACCTGGTCACGACGGACGGGTTCCTGTGGCCGAAGGCGGACCTGATCCGGCGCGGCATGATGAGCCGCAAGGGGTTCCCCGAGAGCTACGACCGGCGCGGCCTGCTGCGGTTCGTGTCCGACGTGAAGTCCGGCGCGCCCGAGGTGCACGCGCCGGTGTACTCGCACCTCGCGTACGACATCGTGCCTGGTGAGACCCAGGTCGTACGCAAGCCGGACATCCTCATCATCGAGGGCCTGAACGTGCTGTTGCCAGGGCAGGGGCTCACGGTGGCGGACCTGTTCGACTTCTCGATCTACGTGGACGCGCACACCGAGGACATCGCGCGCTGGTACGTGGAGCGGTTCCTCACGCTGCGCGACACGGCGTTCGCCGACCCGGACTCGCACTTCCACCACTATGCCGGGCTGACCGACGACCAGGCGCGTGCCGAGGCCGCCAAGCTGTGGCAGAAGATCAACGAGCCGAACCTGGTGCGGAACATCCTGCCGACACGACCGAGGGCATCCCTGGTGCTGCGCAAGGACGCCGACCACCGGATCTCCCGGGTTCGACTACGCAAACTCTGAGCTGGTCTCGCGAGCGGAGCGAGCAGCGCAGGAGGAAAACGCCGGGCCAAGAACTCCCGAGTGAGCAGCGCAGGGAGGGAAGACGCCGGGCCAAGGGCCCGCGAGCGCGAGCGGAGCGAGCAAAACCAACCGAGCGGGCCCGCCGGCGTCTGGACTGAGCGAGCAGCGCAGCGAGCTCGGCCACGAGCGAGTGAGCAGCGCAGGGAGGGAAGACGCCGGGCCAAGGGCCCGCGAGCGCGAGCGGAGCGAGCAAATCCAACACTGTCGGTGCTCCGTGGTTGGGTTGTCGCCGTGGACGAGCAGAGATTCCTGGAGTGCCTCGACGCCGACTTCACGCGGCTGCGTGCGGTGGTCGAGGGTGCCCTGGACGCGCCGGTGCCGCCCTGTCCCGGGTGGACCGGCGCCGACCTCGTGCGGCACCTGGCCGAGGTGTACCTGCACAAGACGGAGACCATGCGGCAGGGGGTCTGGCCCGCGCCGTGGCCGCCCGCGTTACCCGACGCCGCGCTCGCCGCGCTCGACGACGCCTACCGGCAGCTCCTCGGCGAGCTGACCGCACGCGACGTCGCCGACCGGGCGCTGACCTGGTACGAACCGGACCAGACCGTGGGGTTCTGGCTGCGGCGGATGGCGCACGAGACCGTGATCCACCGGCTGGACGCCGAACTGGCGGCCGGGGTGGCGCACGACCCGATCCCGGCCGACCTCGCGGAGGACGGCATCGACGAGGTGCTGACGTGCTTCCTCGCGTACGCGTCGGCGGAGTACCCGGACGAGCTGGGTGAGCACCTCGGCGAGTGCGACGGGCGGACCGTGCAGATCGCGACCGAGGGCGCGGGCTGGCAGGTGCAGCTCGGACCGACCGAGGTGACGGTGGTGCGTGGCGAGTCCGACCCGGAGGCGGGTGTGTTCGGCGAGCCGGGGGCGGTGCTGCGGTGGGTGTGGCGGCGCGCGGGCGACGGCGCGGTGCAGCTGGACGGCAACCGGTGGGTGATCGGCAAACTCAGGGCGATGCTGGGAGTCACCACGCAATAGGCTGACCGGCATGGCCGTGAGGGTGGCGCTCGTCGACGACCACGAGGTGGTGCGGCGCGGACTGCGTGACCTGCTCGACGGCGAACCCGGCATCGAGGTGGTGGCCGAGGCAGGCGGTGTCGAGGAGGCACTGGCGCGCGTCGGCAAGACCCTGCCGGACGTCGTGGTGGTCGACATGCGGCTCCCGGACGGCGACGGGGTGGAGCTGTGCCGTGCGCTGCGGCAGCTGGACCCGCCGCCGAGGTGTCTGGTGCTGACCGCCTTCGACGACGAGCGCGCGCTGCTCGAGGCGATCATGGCCGGCGCGTCCGGTTACCTGCTGAAGCAGGTCCGCGGGCAGGACCTGGTGGACGCGGTGCGCGAGGTCGCGGCCGGGCGGTCGCTGCTGGACCCGGTGACGACGGCACGCGTCCTGGAACGCATGCGCCGCGACGCCGCGACCGACGAGCTGGCGGCGCTCACCGACCGGGAGCGGGCCGTGCTGGAGCTGATGGGCGAGGGCATGTCGAACCGGCAGATCGCGGAGCGGCTGTTCCTGGCGGAGAAGACGGTCAAGAACTACGTGACGTCGGTGCTCGCGAAGCTCGGCATGGAGCGGCGCACACAGGCGGTGGCGTGGTTCGCCCGCCGCCCGCAGGGAACTAGCCGCCCGCCTCCCCGGAATTGACAGGACAGGCACGGTAACGCGACTGCGGGCGGCCCCGGTGGGACCGCCCGCAGTGCTTCGGCCGCGTCAGGCGGGTGCGACAGCCGCCTCCACGGGCCGGGTCCGGAGACCGACCCAGGTGGACACCAGGGTCGAGCCGAAGGTGAGCAGTGCGGCCGCGCCGACCACGGCCAGGTAGATCTCGATCGGGCCCTTCGGCAGCAGCGAGCCGTCCGTGACCAGCGTGAAGGGCATCAGCGTCATGCCTGCGACCAGCGTGCCCAGCGCGACGCCGATGACCGTGGACATGCCTGCCTCGACCGTCATCATGCGGAGCACCTGCCCCCGGGTGGAGCCGGTCAGGCGCTGTAGGCCGAACTCGCGCCGCCGGGCACCGGTCGACATGACCAGGCTGTTCACCACCGAGATCGCGGTGTAGGCGATGATCATGCCGGCCATCAGGTAGTTGATCCACGCGCCGAGTTCCTGGTCCTTGGCGTGCCCCGACACGAGCGCGTCGCGGCCCACCACCGACAGGCCGGGGTGCGTGGCAACGACGTCGCCGAGTGCCTTCGTCACCGCGGCCGGGTCGGCCGTGCGGACCATGATCTGCGACGGCAGACCGGACGTGGTGTGCGACGCCACCAGCGACGCGGGCATCAGCAGCGTCTCGAAGCCCTCGCGCGCCGGGTACAGGGCCACGATCTCGACCGGCACCTCCGCGCGGTCGCCCATCGTGACGGTGATCGTGTCGCCGATCCCCCGGCCCAGGGTCGCCGCGTGCGTCTCGGGCAGGGCCACCGTGTCGCCGGTCAGGTCCGCGAGCGAGCCCGAGGACGGGGTGACCGCGGTGGTCTCGGTGGCCGCCGAGCCGCTGACGCCCTGCACCGACCAGCCGTCCTCCGACAGGGACGAGTCGTACGGCTTCATCACGAACACCGTGCTCGTCGCGAACTCGGCGGCGGCCGTCACGCCGGGCACCGACCGGACCTCGTCGACCACGCCGGACGGGATCCCGCCGGTCGCGGAGGTCAGCACCAGGTCGGCCCGCAGGTTGTCCGCGAACGCCGCGTTCGCGACCTCGGTCGACGTGGTCTGCAGGTAGATGTTGGCCGTGGCCATGCCGGTGGCCAGCATGATCGGCGTGACCACGGCCGCCACCCGCACCGAGCGGGTCTTCGTCGACAGCGTCGCCAGGTACCCCGCGGTCCCGGTGAACGCACGCACCGGCCACCTCAGCACCGCCAGGAACACCTTCGTGACCCCCGGCGACACCAGCGCAAGCGCGATCGCCCACAGCATCACCGACGGGCCCGCCGTGCTCGCCGCGATCGGGCCGGTCATCACCGCGATCGTCACGATGAACAACGCGATCCCGCCGCCGAACGCGAGCACCGCCAGCACGACCCGCACCCAGGACAGCCACTTTCGCTGGATCGACGCGTCCGCCAGCGCCTCCGTCGGCCGGGTCCGCGCCGCCTTGCGGCCCGCGACCAGCGCACCGAAGAACGATCCGAGCAGCACCGCGCCGGACGCGATGACCATCGGCAGCCAGCCCGAGTGGTGGGTCATCGCCGTCGGCACGATCCCGTTGTCCGCCAGCCGTTCGAACAGCCACTCCCCGAACACGCCGCCGAGCAGCAGGCCGAACCCGGCCGCGAACAGCGCCATGAACAGCGCCTCGCCGATCACCATCCGCCGCAGCTGGCCCGGCGTGGTGCCGATCGCCCGCAGCAGGGCCAGCTCGCGCTGCCGCTGCTGGATCGACAGGCCCAGCGTCGTGGACACCACGAACAGCATGACCATCGTCGCGAGCCCGCCGAACACCGCGGACAGCACGATCAGATTCTCGCTCGCCTTCTCGGCTCCGGCGAACTCGGCGAGCCCGCGCTCCTCCCCACCGAGCAGCGTCGCGTTCCGGCCGGGCAGCAGCTTGCCGATGCCGTCGGACACGGCGGCCAGGTCGGCACCCGGCTCGACGCGCACCCCGATCAGGTCGACCTTGCCAGGGTGACCGGCGAGCCGGGCGACCTGGTCGTCGGCGAAGTACACGGCCTGCCCTGGCACGAGGCCCGACACCGTGAACGTCTCCGCGCTCCCCCGAACGACCAGCTCGACCCGCTCACCGACGGCCGTGCCTGCCCCCTGGCCGAGCACGACCTCCCCCGTCGCGGGTGCGGTTCCCGACACCAGCGACACCGGCGTCAGCGACGCCGACGACCACCCGTGCGCGGTAGCGGTCCCCTGCCGCCCCGCCAGCACCGGCACCGACACGTCCCCCACCGCGGCCGCCACCCCCGGCACCCGCGACACCTCGTCCACCAACTCGTCCGGCAGGCGCACGCGTTCCGGCAGGTACGCGGCCTCGCTGTCCTCCTCCTGGTCGGCCGGGTTCTCCTTCGGCAGCGCCAAGGTCTGGCTGCCGGTCACCACGAAGGGCGCGGCCGCCAGCCGCTGCGCGGGGACCTCGCCCCGGATACCGGTCTCCATCAGCCCGGCGCAGGCCAGCACCAGCACGGCGCCGAACGTCATCGCGAGGAACGTCGCGACGAACGCGCCCTTGCGGAACCGCAGTGTCCGCAACGCGATACGCAGCATCACCGCACCGCCGCGGGCTGCTCGGCCCACGCACCGAGGTGCGTCATGCGCTCGGCGACGGCCTCCGCGGTCGGGCGGTGGAGCTCGCCGACGAGCCTGCCGTCGGCGAGGAACACGACCCGGTCGGCGTAGGACGCGGCGACCGGGTCGTGGGTCACCATGACGACGGTCTGCCCGCCCTGATCGACCGACGCACGCAGCAGGTTCAGCACCTCGCGGGCGGTGCGGGTGTCCAGCGCCCCGGTCGGCTCGTCGGCGAACATGACGGCCGGGCGGGTGATCAGCGCGCGGGCGATCGCGACACGCTGCTGCTGGCCGCCGGACAACTCGCCCGGCAGGTGCTTGCGCCGCTCCGCGAGCCCGACCTGCGCCAGGACCCTGGCAACGGCCTCGCTCCTGATCCGCTTTCCCGCGAGCCGAAGCGGCAGCGTCACGTTGTCCTGCACGGAGAACGCGGGCAGCAGGTTGAAGGCCTGGAAGACGAACCCGACGCGCTCGCGGCGCAGCTTGGTCAGGTCGGCCTCGGAGAGCTTCGACAGCTCCTCGTCCTCGATCAGGACCGAGCCGCTGGTCGGGCGGTCCAGCCCGGCGGCGCAGTGGAGGAACGTGCTCTTGCCGGACCCGGACGGGCCCATGACCGCGGTGAAGCTGGCACGCGGGAAGCCGATGGTCACGCCGTCGAGGGCGGTCACGCCGTTGCGGCGCCCGCCGTAGGTTTTCCGGACGTCCGTAAGCCGCACCACGTCCGGGGTCATGGGGTTCCTCTTCTCTTGTCGCACAGGAGAAGCCTCGCTGGTCGGCACGCCATTAACACTGGTGCGGACCGGCGAACCGGAGGTGGGGGTAGCCCTACCCCAGCGGAACGGTCCAGGTCACGGTCGTGCCCGTGGGCGAAGAGCGCACGACCGAGCGGCCGCCCGCCTGCCGTGCGCGCTCTTCCAGGTGAGTGAGGCCGCGATGGGTGACGCCCTCGGGAATGCCGCAGCCGTCGTCGGCGACGACCAGCCGCAGTGCGCTGTCGAGGCCGATCCGGACGGTCACGTGGTGGGCGCCGGAGTGACGGACCACATTGGACAGTGTCTCCCGCAGCGCGGCGCGGGCGTGGTCGGCGAGCGCGGCTGGCACGTCGGTCAGGTCGCCGTCGATCTCCAGCACCGGCGGGAAACCGAGCAGTTCCCCGGCGATCGCGACCTCGGTGTGCACGGACTCGGCAAGGTCGGCCACCGCGTCGTCGAGGTCCGGGTTACGCAGCGCGCGGACCACCGAGCGGACGTCCTCGATGGACGCGTCGAGCTGGTCGATCGCGTCGGCGAGCCTGCGTTCGTCCTTGCGGGCGAGCTTGCGGGACGGGCGGCGGGCGAGCAGGTCGAGCTGCATGCCTGCCGCGTAGAGGCGCTGGACGAGCACGTCGTGCAGGTCGCGGGCGATGCGTTCGCGTTCCTGGTAGAGCGTGAGGCGGGCGCGGGCGGTGGCGCCCTCGGCGAGCACGAGGACGAGCCCGGCCTGCGCGGCGAACGCGGTCAGCACGTCGACGGCGGCCTCGGCGAACGGGCGGGCGCCGCGGTGCCGGTAGACGGTGAGCGCGCCGAGCCTGCGCTGCGTGGTGCCGAACGGCGCGGCGGCGAACGGCCCGAAGTTCCGCAGCTCGCGGGGCACGAAGGGCGCGGTGCGCGGGTCGGCGGCCACGTCGTCGACGACGACCGCGACGCCGCTGCGGGCGGTGCGGGCCGCGGAGCTGCGCGGGGACAGGACCAGGCCGACCGGGTTGGTGAAGGTGGGACCGGGGCTGCCGTGCGCGGCCTCGACGGTGAGCGAGCCGTCCTCGCCTCGGGTCATGACGAGGCCGAGGTCGGCCTCCGCCAGCTCGGCGGCGTGCCGCACGACGAGGCGCAGCACCGCCTCGGGGTCCTCGCCGGAGAGCGCCGCCGTCGCGATCTCGGTGGAGGCACCGAGCGCCTTCGCCGCGAGTGCCGGTTCGATGCCGCCTCCCCGGAGTTCACCATGTCGGTCACGTCCCGGCGAGGATCGTGGCCTGCGTCCCCCCGAGGTTACGTTGATCGGCGCGAGACGGGGCGCCGTCACCGTCGCGCCCCGGTGAGGTCGAGGACCGCGTCGGCGGCGGCCGCCTCCTCCGGTCGATGGGTGACGTGCACGATCGTGCGGCCCTTCAGGTTGGCGAGGACGCGGGCCGCGGTCGGTTCGTCGAGGTGCGCGGTGGGCTCGTCGAGGAGCAGCAGGTCGGCGTCGGCGAGCAGTGCCCTGGCAAGGGCGATGCGCTGGGCCTCGCCGCCGGAGGCGGTGGTCGGGTCGTCGTCGAGGCGGTCGGCCCACGCGGGCAGCTCGGCCAGCGCCAGCGCGGCGCGGAGCTGGTCGTCGGTGGCGTGCGGGTCGGCGATCCGCAGGTTCTCGCGCAACGTGGTCGCGACGAGGTACGGCTCCTGCGGCACCCACGCGGCCCTCGGCAACGAGACGCCGCCACGTTCGGCGGGCAGCAGCCCGGCCATGAGCGCCACGAGCGTCGACTTCCCGGCCCCGGACGGCCCGACGACGGCCAGGTGCGTCCCGGGCGAGACGTCGAGGGTGACGTTGCGGAGTGTGGGCGCCGCGGCCCCCGGCCACCGGATGTCCACACCCCGCAACGCGACCCCCCGGTTCTGTCGGTGCTCGCCGCTACGCTGGATTTCGGGGGGCCGAGGGCCGCGCTCGGCCAGCGCGGCACGCAGCGGCGCCACCTGCCGCACCGCGACGGGAAGCGGCGCCAGCGTCTCCGCCAGTGCCAGCGGCACCAGCGCCAGCACCGGTACCAGCAACGGGTCCACCCCGCCCGCCAGTCCCAGCGCCACCACGCTCGCGACCCCCAGACACAGCGTGATCAGCGCCGACGCCGCTCCCGCGCTCAACGCCTGGCGCCGCGCCTGGCGGGCCAGCGTCGCGTCCTCGGCCGCGACCTCCGCACGGTGCCGCACGTGCGTGCCGAACGCGATCAGGTCCGGCGCCGCGTCCAGCAGCGCGAGCACCCGGTCCGCCACCCGGCGACGGCCCGCCGAGAGCGCCAGGGTGGCGTACCGGTCGACCGCGAGCGCGACGGCCGGTGCACCCAGACCGGCCGCCGCGACCGCGATGGCGAGCGCGAGACCGGCAGCGGGCAGGATCGCCCACTGCACGGCCACGGCCGCCACGCACACGACCGTCGCCACCAGCGGCGGCAGGACGACCCTCGGGGTGAGGTCGCGGACGGTGTCCACGTCGGTGGTGAGCCGCCGGTAGTCCTCGGTCCGCCACAGCCGCACCCGCCGCCGCGACGCGGCACGGAACGCGGCGTCGTGCGTCACGAGCCGTTCCGCGTACCGCAGCCCCGCCCGCGCCAGCCCGAACGCGCGGACCCCCACGACCGCGACGCCCAGCAGCAGGATCGGCGGCTGCGTGGCCGCCTTCGCGATGAGCCACGCGGACGTGGCGGTCAGCGCGACCCCGGCCAGCAGCGCGGCGGCCCCCAGCGCCGCACCCACGAGCAGGCGCGGCGTGACGAGCGTGCGCAGCGGAACACGTTGGTACGACTCGCGATTCGTGGTGTTCACGGCCCGCACCGGCACGGGTTCCGCTGCCGCCTCAGCCACGCGGTGGCTCGCGATGACCACCGCCGCACCCGTGGCGGCGATCGCCGCGTGGATCCGCGCCGCGTTGGCGGGGTCCTGGTGTGCGGTCGGTTCGTCGAGCAGCAGCACGTCCGCGTCCCGGCACAGTGCCCGCGCGACCGCGACCCGCTGCCGTTCCCCGGTGGACAGCTCGGCGATCGGCCGGTCGAGCACATGCGTGAGGTTGAGCAGGCCTGCGAGGTCACCCACCTCCTCCCGCACCGTGCCACCGGTGAACCGGGGCGTCTGCGGCACCCACGCGACCCGCCGCCGCCACGCCTCGATGTCCACTTCGGACAGTTCATGGGCGCCGACCAGGATGCTGCCCGACGATGGCGCCACGAACCCGAGCACGGCCGCGAACAACGTCGACTTGCCGGACGCGCTCGGCGTGTCCAGGTGCACGACCTCCCCCGGCCGCGCCGTGAACGTCACCCCGTCCGGCGCGAAACCGTCCCGCCTGCGCACCCGCAGGCCGGTCACCCGCAGCGGGCCGACCGGCGCCGAGGTGCCGAACACGCGTGGCGGCGGCAGCTCGGCGATCTCCCGCACCGCCCGCATCCCGGCCTCGCTCGCGTGGTGCGCGGCGCCTGCCTGCCGCAGCGGCAGGTAGCACTCCGGCGCCAGGACCAGCACGAACAGTCCCACCGCGAGCGAAAGGTCGCCGCCGATCAACCGCAGCCCGATCAGCACCGCCACCAGCGCCACCGACAGCGTCGCCACGAGTTCGAGCGTGAGCGCCGACGCGAACGCCACCCGCAGCGTGCCCATCGTCGACCGCCGCTGCGACTCCGATAGCCGCCGGATCGTCTCCGCCTGCGCGTCGACGCGCCGGAACGCGGTCAGCACCGGCCGCGCGGCCACCAGCTCACGGAGGTGGTGCGCCACCCGCTGTTCCGTCGCGGACGCCTCGGCGACCCGGTCCTTCGTCCGCAGCCCCACCAGCGCGGCGAACAGCGGCACGAGCGGCAACGTCAGGCCAACGACCAGTGCGGACGGCCAGTCCACCGCCGCCAGCACCACGCCGATCCCCAGCGGCGCCACGGCCGCGCTCACCAGCGCGGGCAGGTACCCGGTGAAGTAGTCGTCGAGCGCGTCCAGCCCCTTGGTCGCGAGCACGGTCAGCGCGGGCCCGCGTGGCACCGTCCACTCCGGACCCAGGGCGAGCGCCTGGTCCAGCAGCCGCGCCCGCAGCTCCTCCTTCGCCCCCGCCGCGGCACGGGCCGCGACCACCTGCGTCGCCCACACCAGCAACGCCCGCGCCACCACGGCACCGGCGAGCACCCCGAGCCCGCCGGAGCCCGCGACGACGGCGGCCAGCGCCCATGCCTGCACCACGAGCGCGCCACCGCTGAGCCCGGCCAGTACCGCGCACCCGGCGAGCGCCCGGCGTGCCGCGCGAGAGAGCCGGGGCAAGGCACCCAACGGGCTCACGCCATCACCCGCTTGCGGAACACCCAGTACGTCCAGCCCTGGTAGACGAGCACCGAGGGTGCGCCGAACCCGGCCACCCACGTCATCACCTTGAGCGTGTACGGGCTGGACGCCGCGTCCACGACGGACAGCGAGTACGCCGAGTCCACTGTGGACGGCAGCACGTCCGGGTACAGGGCGCCGAACAACGCCAGCACGGCCGCGCCAAGCGCCACCCCGAGCAACGCGAACGCGCGCCCCTCCCGCCCGGCCTCCAGGCACACCCATGCGCACACCGCCGCCACCAGCACCGCGAACACGGCGAGCCACGTCCACTCCGCACCCGACCGCAGCACCACCACCACCGCGAGCAGCATCAGCGGCGACAACCCGACCGGCACGAACAGGAGCGCGAACCCGCGTGCCCGGTGCCGCAACGGCCCTTCGGTCTTCAGCGCCACGAACACCGCGCCGTGCACCAGCGCGAACCCGGTCAGCGCCAGCGCACCCAGCGCCGTGTCCCACCGCAGCGCGGCGAACGGCGACCCGACCCGGTTGCCGTTCGCGTCCAGCGGCAGGCCAAGCACGTTCCACGACAGGACGAGCCCCACGCAGAGCGTGGCGACCAGCGAGCCACCGGTGATCACGGCGTCCCACACCGACCGCCACCGGTCCGTGTCGACCTTGCCACGCCACTCCAGCGCGACGCCCCGGCCGATCAATGCCAGCAGCAGCAACAACATCGGCAGGTAGCCCGCGCTGAACAGGCCCGCGTACCAGCCGGGGAACGCGGCGAACGTGGCGCCCGCGGCGACGATCAGCCACACCTCGTTGCCGTCCCACACCGGGCCGATGGTGGTGAGCATCGCGCGCCGGTCGCGCTCGGTGCGGCCGAGCACGCGCAGCAGCATGCCCACCCCGAAGTCGAACCCCTCGAGGAACAGGTAGCCGAACCACAGCACGGCGATCGCGACGAACCAGAAGGTCTCCACCACACGCTCCTCAGTACGCGAACGTCAGGTTGTCGTCGCCGGACTTCTTCTCCGGCGAAGGTTCTTCGATCCCGGCCCGCACGTACCGCCGCATCAGCACGATCTCCACGACCGCGAGCACGCCGTACACCAGCGTCAGCGCGATCAGCGACGTCAGCACCTCGCCGACGGTCAGCCAGGACACGGCTCGCGCGGTGAACATCCACACACCGTCCACACCGGACGGATTGGGCGCGACCACGAACGGCTGGCGGCCCATCTCCGTGAAGATCCACCCGAAGCTGTTGGCCAGAAAAGGAAGCGCGATGCTCGCCAGCGCGAGCCTCGGGAACCAGCGCGATCGGGGCACCCGCCCGCGACGGGTCAGCCACAGCACCGCCAGCCCCGCCGCGGTCCCGATCGCGCCGAGGCCGATCATGAACCGGAAGCTCCAGTACGTCACCGGCAGGTTCGGCACGTAGTCGATCGGCTTGCCGGACAGTTCGCCCAGGCGGGGATCGACCGGATAGTTCGAGCCGTACTGCTCCTGGTACCGCGCCACGAGGTCCTCGACCCCGGTCACCTTGGCCTCGAAGTCGCCGTGCGCCAGGAAGGAGAGCAGCGCGGGCACGGTCACCGACTTGACGTTCTCGCAGTCCGGATCGGACACGTCACCGATCGCGAACACCGAGAACCCGGCGGGCTGTTCGGTGTGGCACAACGCTTCCGCGGACGCCATCTTCATCGGCTGCTGTTCGAACATCAGCTTCGACTGCAGGTCACCGCTGACCGCGAGACCCGCGAACGCGACGACGCCGACCCACGCCCCCAGCCGCGCCGACGCCCGCCACACGCCCTCGTCCGCCTTCGACCGCCACAGCCGCCACGCGCCGATACCCGCCAGGAACGTCGCCGCCACCGCGAACGCGCCGAAGATCGCGTGCGGGAACGCGGCCAGCACGGTCGAGTTGCCCAGCACCGCCCAGATCGACGTCAGCCGCGGCCGCCCGTCGACCAGCTCCACGCCGACCGGGTGCTGCATCCACGAGTTCGCGGCGAGGATGAAGTACGCCGAGAAGACCGTGGCCAGCGAGAACGCCCACACGCACGCGAGGTGCACTCGCTTGGGCAGCCGGTCCCAGCCGAACATCCACAGGCCGAGGAACGTCGACTCGACGAAGAACGCGACCAGCCCCTCCATGGCGAGCGGCGCCCCGAACACGTCGCCGACGAAGCGCGAGTACTCGCTCCACGCCATGCCGAACTGGAACTCCTGGACGATCCCGGTGACCACCCCCATGGCGAAGTTGATCATCAGGAGCTTGCCCCAGAACTTCGTCATCGCCAGGTAGCGCGGGTGCCCGGTGCGCACCCACGCCGTCTGCATGCCGGCGACCAGCAGCGAGAGGCCGATCGTCAGCGGCACCATCAGGAAGTGGTAGACGGTCGTGATGCCGAACTGCCACCGCGCGAGGTCGAGTACTTCCACGCCGTCCAGGCTCGTCCTGGCGAAGGCCGCGTGGCAGGTCCCCGGGTCCTGTGCGGACAGGACCTTCGTCCCGTGACGACGGTCAGGAAGCGGGTCACCGGTGCCGGGGTACACTTGCGGTGCCAGAGGGGAGTAGTTCCCGTGGCGGGCTCCAGAGTTCGCCCGGCGAGAGCATCGACATACTGACTCGTTTACGGGTCCGGTGCCTCACCCGCCTCCACCGCAGTGGTGCGAACAGCGGGCGAACGAGACCTCCGGCCAGGTTGAAACACGCCTGGCCGGAGTCAAGCTGCCTCCGCCCAGGCCCGACGCGGAGGGATTCCGTCCACATGGGTCACTGGCTTCTCGCATTCGTCTCGGCATACGGCGCCGTCTTCCTCCTCGAACTACCGGACAAGACGACGGCGCTGACCCTCGTGCTGTCCGGCCGCTTCCGCAGCAGGGCGGTGCTGCTCGGCGCCGGCCTCGCGTTCGCGCTGCAGGCGGTCATCGCGGTCTCGCTCGGGAGTGCGATCACCCTGCTGCCGGAGCGGGTCGTGGCCGCGGCGATCGCGGTCCTGTTCGGGGTCGGCGCGTTCCTGCTCCTGCGGGAAAGCCTCGAGTCCGACACCGGCGAGGCCGACGGCGCGAGCGCCACGCGCCGCGACGCCACCCCGTTCGTACGGGCCGCGACGATCTCGTTCGGCACGCTGTTCCTCACCGAGTGGGGCGACGCGTCGCAGATCACCGCCATCGGCGTGGCCGCGCGGTACGCGAGCCCGGTCGCGGTCGGCATCGGGACCTTCCTCGCGCTGATGAGCGTGACCGTGCTGGCACTGCTCGTCGGCAGGAAGCTTCGTGCGAAGGTCCCCGCGCACGTCATCCAGCGCGGCGCGGCGGCCGTGTTCACGGTGTTCGCGGTGTTCGCGCTGTGGCAGGCGATCTTCTGACCCGCTGTCGACCGTTTGGCGGATACACACCGTGTTGACCGCGGAGTTAGAGTTTCCTCGAGTAATCAGCTGTGCCCAGGACCCGGCACCCGCTTCCAGAGCCCGCCGAGGGATCATGAGCTGGGACGATGAAGAGCCGGTCGACGCGTTCGTCGTTCAGGCCGGGCTGATCAGCGACCGCCTGTTCCGCGCCGCGCTCGACATGACGGTTGCTCTCAGTGACACCGACGGTGCTGCCCGTGCCCGTCTCGAACAGGCCATCGGAGGCCTCGACCAGACCATCCGGGATGTACACCTGCTGGCCGCGAGCCAACTGCGCCTGGGAGACGGCTGGCGTCAGGCGTAGACGCTCACCACGAGACGAGCGCGTCACCCCCGTTGCCTGCGCAGCGCCGCCGCGAGGTCCTCGGTGGTACGGACCATGGCGACGAGGAAGTCCACGAGGTGCGCGCGGGTGATGTCCAGCTCGCCCCGCAGCCAGGAGGCGAACAGTTCCAGGGTGCCGTGGACGAGCGTGAGCGCGGCCAGCTCGCGGTCCATCGGCGGCGCTGCCTGCTCGCCCAGCATCGCGGCGCCCTGGTCGGCGACGACCCGCGCCATCGCGCGGATGCTGGCCTGACGGGCTTGCCGCAGCTCCTCGGTGGCCTGTGACTGGATCAGCAGGTTGCCGCGACGCGGGTCCTCGGTGAAGAAGTCCACGAGGGCGACGACGACCGCGCGGACGCGGACGGCCGGCTCCGGTGCGGTCCTCGTGATCGCCTGGTTGATCGCCGCAAACGCTTGCGCGGTCACCTGTTCACGCACGGCCAGCAGCAGTGACGCCGGGTCGCGGAAGCTCTCGTAGAAGTAGCGGTCGTTGAGTTTCGCGTGCGTGCAGACCCCGCGCACGGTGACGCGCTCCTGCCCGCCATCGGCCAGCAGGTCGAGGGCGGCGTCGCACAGGGCGGCGCGGCGCTTGGCCGCGCGCTCCCCGGGGGTGGCGCCACCGTAGGTCTTCATGCGAACCTATGTTATCTGGTGACGTCCTTCACCAGAAGGGAGCGGGGTCATGCGGCAGCCGATCGAGCCGGGTACGCGCTTGTGGGACGAGACCGGCCTCGTCACGTTCTCCCTCACCACCGGCGCGGCCTTCGCGTTGCAGGTGATGCACCCGACGGTCGGTGCGGTCGTCGGCGAGCACTCGGTGTTCCGCACGGACGCGATCGGGCGGGCGGAACGCTCCATCGCGTCGGTGATGACGTGGATCTACGGCGGACCGGAGGCACTGACCGAGGGCGACCGGCTGCGGGAGCTCCACGCCCCACTGAAGTCCACCGTGGACGGAGTGACGCACAAGGCGCTCGCGTCCGGCCCGTGGGCGTGGATCATCCTGACCGCGCCGTACGCGTACCGGATCGGCGCGCGGTACTTCTCGCGGCGGCCGCTGACCCGCGCCGAGGAGGAGGCGTACTACGCGGAGATCGTGCAGCTGGCGCGGAACCTGCACGTGGCGGAGAAGGAGATCCCGCCGACCTACGACGCGTACCTCAAGTACTTCGACGACATGATCGACGAGCAGCTCGTCGCCCACCGGACCGCGTACGAGTTCCTCGAGACGACGCGGCACATGCCGCCGCCACCCGACCTGCCACCGGCGCTGCGGCCGCTGTGGCGGCTCGCGACGGCCGTGCCGGGACGGGTGCAGCACTTCGTCACCGTGGGCACACTGCCGCCCGCGGCACGGGAGAAACTGGGGCTGTCGTGGACATCCCGCGACGAACGCGCGTTGCGGCTGCTTGGTCGCGTGGTCGGCCGGGTGGTGCCGCTGCTGCCGGAGAAGTTGCGGTACTTCCCCATCGCGTACGAGGCACGGCGGGCCGACCGCGCGAAGCGGGCGCTCAAGCGGGTCCTCGAGGCGCGTCCACTGTGAGCCGGGCGCACTCACCTCAGCGCGGTGGCCACCATGGCCGCCGCCGCCAGGACCTTCGGGCCCACCACCTCGCCGTCGAGTGACTCGAAGCTGATCACGCCCACGCTCGCCCGCAGGCCTGGGACGCCGCGGACGGGGGCCGCGATGCCCGACGCGCCGGACTGCAGTTCGCCTGTCGTCGCGAGCCAGCCGGGGTCCTCAGAGCGCAGGCCGATCGCCTTGCCCGCGGCGCCGCGGGACAACGGGTGGCGCGTGCCGACGCGGTATGCCACGTGATAGGTCGTCCACGATGGTTCGATCACCGCGATGGCCTGGGCTTCCTCGCCGTCCGCGACCGTCAGGTGGGCCGTCGCGCCGACGGCCTCCGCGAGTTCGCGCAGTGCGGGCAGTGCCGCGAGGCGCAGCTGCGGGGTGACGCTCGCCGCCAGTCGCAGCAAACCAAGCCCCAGCCGCACCTTCGAACCGTCGCGGCGCACCAGGCCGCGTTCCTGCAGCGGCACCAGCAGCCGGTACACCGCCGCGCGGGACGCACCGATCGCCGACGCCAGGTCGCTGATCGTCGGGGCCTCCGACTCCGAGTCCGCCACCGCCTGCAGCAGTGCCAGGCCGCGTTCGAGCGTCAGTGAGCTCTCCCGGCCGGTCCCCGCCTGCGGGCGGGCCGCAGGCTGGATGGGACGGATCGGGCGGGCCATCTCAGAGGTCCACCGCCGGCAGCACTCTGCCCGCCACCGGTGCGATGCCGACGACCGAGCCGTCCTCGCCCGGTGCGGTCGCGGTGATCACGACCTCGTCACCGTCCTCGAGGAAGGTCCTGGTCACCCCGTCCGCGAGGGTGATCTCCTCCTTGCCGCCCCACGACAGCTCCAGGAAGCAGCCGAGCCGCGTCTTGTCCGGACCCGAGACCGTGCCCGACGCGAACAGGTCGCCGGGGCGGACCGTGGCGCCGTTGACCGTCATGTGCGCCAGCTGCTGCGCGCACGAGTAGTACATGTCCGAGAACCGTGGCCGGGACACCACGGTCCCGTTCCACTCGACGGCGAGCCGCAGGTCGAGCCCCCACGGCGAGTCCTCTGTGAGGTAGGGCAACCGGGGGTGCCCAGGGTCGGGGACCGGCACCCGCGCCACGGCCAGCGCGTCGAGCGGGGTGATCCACGCCGACACCGACGTCGCGAACGACTTGCCGAGGAACGGGCCGAGCGGCTGGTACTCCCAGCCCTGGATGTCGCGGGCGGACCAGTCGTTGACCAGGACCACGCCGAAGATGTGCTCTGTCACGGCCGAGGTCGGCACCCGGCGGGAGAGGGGGCCGCCGCACACGAACCCGACCTCCGCCTCGATGTCGAGCCTGCCGCTCGGCCCGAAGTGCGGGCCCGACGAGCCGCGCCGCTGGCCGTGCGGGCGCTCGATGTCCGTGCCGGAGACGACGACCGTGCCCGACCGGCCGTGGTAGCCGACGGGCAGGTGCGTCCAGTTCGGCAGCAGCGGCTCGCTGTCCGGCCGCATGATCCGGCCGACGTTCTCCGCGTGGTAGCGGGACGAGTAGAAGTCGACGTAGTCACCGACGGTGAACGGCAGCGCCATCCGCACGTCCGTCAGTGGCACCAGCGTCGCGCCCTCGGGTGCCGAGGACTGTGTCACCAGCTCCACGAGCCGGGCCCGCAGCGCGCTCCACTCGACGCGCGTCGCCGCCAGTAGCGGGTCGAGCGACGTGCCGGACACCAGGCCTGCGACGTCACCGAGGTCGTTGGCGACCGACCGCAGCGGCAGCGCGTGGTCGCCGAGCCGCACCGCGACCCCCGGGCCGTCGCCCGCGTCGACCACGCCGTAGGGCAGCGTCTGCTGGCCGAACGGCTGGTCCCGCGCGAACGCCGGGTCCCGCACCCAGGAGTCGGTCACAGCAGTCCCAGTTCCTCGAGATCGGCGACCGGGTCGGTCAGCGAGCACGACCCGTAGGAGGCGAACACGCCGCGCACCGAGAGCGCCTCGTGTTCGGTCATGTTCTGCGCCTCTTCCGCGAGCGCCTTGCCGTCGGTGGACTCGAGCGCCGCCCGCACGTCGTCGGCGTCCGCGCCTGCCAGCAGGCGGCCGGTGGCGATCAGCAGGTTGAGGAACCCGTGGTGGGTGAAGCCGGTGTCCTCCGCGGTGTGCCGGACCGCGTTGTGCAGTCCCGCGGTGGCCTTGAACGACGCGCCGCCCGAGTTGATCACCCCGAGGAAGGCGGTGACCTCGTTGGTGCCCGGGAAGTTCTCGGTGGACAGGCCGCCGCAGCGGAGCTTGGGCCAGCTGCCGTGCTCGATGACCCGCTGGATGCCCTGCAGCCACTCCGCGCCGCCGCGCCGTGGCTCGATCACCCGGATCACGTCCTCCGGCACGAACTCCGAGACGCGCTCCAGCCACACCTCGTCGACGTCGGAGGGGGCGGGCATCTCGACCATGCGCAGCGCGAGCAGCTCGGCCCGCGACTCGACGATCGAGAGGGCCTTCGGCACGCCGCCGAGACCGGTGTCGATGACGAGCGAGAGCTCCACCGGCTTGGCCGGCTTCACCTTGATCAACTCGGTGATGAGCTCGGGCAGGCGTGATGCGGGACAAAGGAAGAGTCCCACCAGATCGGAGTGCTCCCCCGATCTGCCCGCGAGGTGCAACCGCACCGCGTCGGGCACTGTCGCGCTGCCCGGCGGGAACAACGCGGCGTCGTCGATGAGGCGAGCGAGCAGGGAGGGCACGTCCCGCTGATCCGATGCGGGCTGGGGTGCGGCGCTTGACACGGCTGACACGCTAGTAGCGTATCGGCAACTGAACAAAGATGTCCGACTATCGGACACCTTGGAGGTGCCCATGCCTTACTACCGCCGCGTCGGGGGGATCCCCCGAAAGAGGCACACACAGTTCCGCTCACCGGACGGCAAGCTCTACGCCGAGGAGCTGATGGGCGTCGAGGGCTTCTCCTCCGACTCGGCACTCCTGTACCACCGCCACCTGCCGACGGCGATCGTGAACGCCGAGGCCGTCGAGGACCACCGGGGCACGCTCACGCCCAACCATCCCCTGCTGCCACGGCATTTCCGCGCCCAGGACCTCAAGTCGGAACAGCAGCACGATGTCGACGCGGTCACCGGTCGGCGGACCCTGTTCGGCAACAGCGACCTGACGATCGCGTTCGCCGTCGCGACCGCGCCGAGCCCGCTGTACCGCAACGCGGCGGGTGACGAACTCCTCTACGTCCAGACCGGTTCGGCCACCATCGAGACCATCTACGGCGTGCTCGAAGTCACCGATGGTGACTACGTCGTCCTGCCGACCTCCACGACCTACCGCGTGCTTCCCCACGGCGAGGCACGCCTGTACGTCATCGAGGCGACCGGTCACATCGGCCCGCCGAAGCGGTACCTGTCCACGAAGGGTCAGTTCCTGGAGCACGCGCCGTACTGCGAGCGCGACCAGCGCGGCCCGGACGAGCCGTTCACGCAGGACGGCACCGACGTGCCGGTGCTGGTCCGGCACCGCGCCGGTCTCACCCGGTACACCTACGCCAACCATCCGTTCGATGTCGTCGGCTGGGATGGCTGCCTCTACCCGTGGGTGTTCAACATCCGTGACTTCGAGCCGATCACCGGTCGCGTGCACCAGCCGCCGCCGGTGCACCAGACCTTCGAGGGCCCGAACTTCGTGGTCTGCTCGTTCTGCCCGCGCAAGGTGGACTATCACCCGGAGTCCATCCCGGTGCCCTACAACCACGCGAACGTCGACTCCGACGAATTGATGTTCTATGTCGGCGGAAATTACGAGGCGCGAAAAGGTTCCGGTATTGGCATCGGGTCGCTGTCGCTGCACCCATCTGGCTTCACACATGGCCCCCAACCGGGTGCCGCCGAAGCCTCCATTGGAGTGGAATATTTCGACGAAACCGCGGTAATGGTCGACACATTCCGGCCCCTGGAGCTGGGTGAAGCGGCCGTCACCTGCGAAGACCCGGGTTATGCATGGACGTGGTCGGGGCGCGGACCGGGCAACTCGATCAGGTGAAACAGGTCGGCCGCACGGGCCGACTGTCCTGGCAGCTAACTGCCTGGATTGGGGGAACCCGTGCGACTCCGCCTTACTTTGGCGCGCCCGAAAACAAACCTGCTGGTTACCGCAGGTCTCGTGGCCGGGGTGCTGACCGCACTCACGCCGACGACAACCGCCGGCGCCGCGGTACCCGCTGGATTCACCGACACCGCGGTGATCAGCGGACTGAGTTCACCGACCAACGCGGTGTTCGCACCCGATGGCCGGGTGTTCGTCAGCGAGAAGAGCGGTCTGGTCAAGACGTTCGACTCGATCACCGACACCACCGCCACGATCACCGCCGACCTGCGCACACAGACGCAGGACTTCTGGGACCGCGGCCTGCTCGGCCTCACCCTGGACCCGAGCTTCCCCACCCGGCCCTACCTGTACGTCCTGTACACCCACGACGCCGAACCGGGCGGCACCGCGCCCCGCTGGGGTGACCAGTGCCCGACCCCGCCCGGCGCGACCGAGGAGGGCTGTCTCGTCACCGGCCGCCTTTCGCGGCTGACGATCGACGCGACCGGGGTCGCGACCGGCGGCGAGCAGGTGCTGCTCACCGACTGGTGCCAGCAGTACCCGTCGCACTCCATCGGCTCGGTCACCTTCGGCCCGGACGGCGCGCTGTACGTCGGCGGCGGCGACGGCGCGAGCTTCAACTTCGCCGACTGGGGCCAGCGCGGCAACCCGTGCGCCGACCCGCCGGGGTCGGCGGGCACGAACCTGTCACCGCCGGGTGCCAGAGGCGGCGCGCTGCGGTCGCAGTCGGTGCGGCGGCCAGCCGGTGAGCCGGTGTCGCTGGACGGCACGATCATCCGGATCAACCCGGACACCGGCGCGCCCATGCCGGGCAACCCGTTCGCGAGCAGCACGAACGCCAACGCGCAGCGGATCGTCGCGTACGGCCTGCGCAACCAGTTCCGGTTCGCGTTCCGGCCGGGCACGAACGAGCTGTGGGCCGGTGACGTCGGCTGGAACGTCTGGGAGGAGATCAACCGGCTCCCGAACGCGACCGACAACGTCGCCGAGAACTTCGGCTGGCCGTGCTACGAGGGCAACGCCACGCAGTCCGGCTACGACGGCGCGAACCTGACGCTGTGCGAGTCGCTGTACGGCACCGGGCAGACCGCCCCATACCACGCGTACAACCACAGCGCGTCCGTCGTGAGCGGCGACGGCTGCCCCACCGGGGGCTCGTCGATCAGCGGCATCGCGTTCGAGTCGACCAGCAACTACCCGGCCGCCTACGACGGCGCGCTGTTCTTCGCCGACAGCTCGCGTGGCTGCATCTGGGCCATGCAGCGCGGCTCGAACGGCCTGCCGAACCCCGCGACGATCGTGCCGTTCGTGACCGGCGTGAACGTCCCGGTGCAGGTGCTGACCGGCCCCGGCGGCGACATGTACTACATCGCGCTCGGCGCGGGCCAGCTGCGCCGCGTGAGCTACCCGGCGGGCACGAACCAGCCGCCGACCGCGGTGGCGACCGCGAACCCGACGTCCGGCAACGCGCCGCTGACCGTGCAGTTCAACGGCGCGGGCTCGTCGGACCCGGAGGGCGGCACGCTGGCCTACGCGTGGGACCTCGACGGCGACGGCGCCTACGACGACTCGACCGCCGCCAACCCGTCCTACACCTACCTCGCGCAGGCACAGGTGCAGGCGCGGTTGCGGGTCACCGACCCCGGCGGCCTGACGGGCACCACGTCGGTGACGATCACGGTCGGCAATCCACCGAACAACTCACCGGTGGTGACCATCGACAACCCGACCGCGGCCACGCAGTGGAGCGTCGGTGAGACCATCCCGTTCGCGGGGCGGGCGGCCGACGCGCAGGACGGCAACCTGCCGGCGTCCGCGCTGTCGTGGCAGCTCACGCTGCAGCACTGCACGACGCCGACGAACTGTCACGCGCACAACGTCCAGTCGTGGAACGGGATCGCGGGCGGCAGCTTCGTGGCGCCGGACCACGAGTACCCGTCGTTCCTCGACCTGACGCTGCGGGCGACCGACTCGGACGGCAACACGACGGCTCAGACGGTGCGGCTGAACCCGCGCACGGTGAACCTGACGTTCACGTCCAACCCGAGCGGCGCCCGGCTGGTGGTCGGCACGGTCGAGCAGGCAACGCCGTTCACCCGGACGGTGATCGTCGGGTCGAGCAACTCGGTGAGCGCACCGAGCCCGCAACAGCTCACGTTCGGCCTGCGGTTCCGGTTCGCGAACTGGTCCGACGGTGGCGCGCAGAGTCACAACATCACCGCGCCGGTGAGCCCGGCGACCTACCGCGCGAACTATCAGCTGTGCCTGTTCAACTGCGGCTGAGCACAGCTACCGGCTGATCGCGATCCGCACGCCGATCCCGGCCAGCAGGGTGCCCATCACCGTTCGTAGCACGGTCACCACGTTCGCGAGCACCGTGAACCAGACGCCTGCGATGGTGAGAGCCTGGGTCACGTGCTGCCGACGCGCCGACTGTCGTTTCGCCGATAGTTAGGTTAGCCTAACTGCGGAGGTGCTCCTTGACCGATCGGCCCCCGAGTCCCAGCCCGGGCGAACGCGCCAGGACCATCGCCGCGCGTGGCCCGGCGACCCTGCTGCCGCCCATGCCGTCGCTGCCGCCGACGGGCGCGGTGGTGGACCGCGTAACCCCGCTGCTGCACCACGTACACGGCGACGGCGTGGTGTCGGTGCTGCTGCCAGACGACCACGACTTGCCAGCCGCGCTCGCCGACGGCGTGCTCACGTCGATGGTCGAGGTCGTCGACATGGCGCCGGTGCCACTGCGGGAGTCCGTACGCGGGCTGCTGTGGATCACCGGGCAGCTTTCGGTGCTGCCACTGCCCGCCGCCCGCGGGGTGGCGCTGACGATCGCGATCGACCGTCCGGACCCACGCCTGCTGGACCTGGGCCACGGCGCCTCGTTGCTCCAGCTCACGCCGGTGTCGATGGTGATCGCCGACGCCGACGGCACGCATCCGGTCACGCAGGCCACGTTCGCGGCGGCCGAGCCGGACCCGTTCTGCCACGAGGAAGCCGGCTGGCTGCGGCACCTCGAGCTTTCGCACACCGAGGTCGTGCACACGCTGCGCCGCCACCTGCCGGAACGGCTGCAGGGCGGGCACCTGAGGCCGCTTGGCCTCGACCGCTACGGCCTGCGGCTGCGGGTCGAGGAGATCGAGGGCGACCACGACATCCGCCTCGCGTTCTCGCGGCCGATCTCGACGCTCGACGAACTGTCCGACGAGCTGCGCAGGATGGTCGGCTGCCCGTTCCTCGCGCTACAGCACGGGGGCTAGCTCGAGGTCCAGGCTGTCGAGCGGGACACCGACGGCCCGCGCGATCGAGACCACCGTGAAGAACGCGGGCGTCGGCACCCGCCCGTGCTCGATCTTGCGCAACGTCTCGACGGAGATCCCCGCCTGCGCGGCGACCTCGACGGTCGTACGGTCACCGCGGGCGGCCCGCAGGATCTCACCGAGGCGAAGGCCACGCTCACGGTCCTGTTCACTCAACGGGGGTCGCACCATGGCCCCAATACTAATCCCGTGATACAAATACTGGGATAGTTATTGGGAGGAATCATGGTCGAGCTGAAGACCGCCGCCGAGCTGGCGATCATGCGTGAGGCGGGCAGGGTGGTCGCCATGGGGTTGCGTGCCTGCCGCGACGCGGCCGCGGTGGGGGTGTCGCTGCTGGAACTGGACGAGGTGGCCGCCGCGGTCCTCGCCGAGCACGGCGCCACGTCGCCGTTCAAGGACTACCTCCCGCACTTCGCCCCGACCCCGTTCCCGGCGGTCATCTGCGCCTCGGTCAACGACGTGATCGTGCACGGCATCCCCGGCGGCTACCGGCTGCGCGACGGCGACCTGGTGAGCATCGACTTCGGCGCGGGCCTTGGCGGCTTCCACGGCGACGCGGCGGTGTCGTTCACGGTCGGCACCGCGGCGCCCGCCGACGAGGAGCTGATCGCGACGACACAGCGGGCCCTGGACGCGGGCATCGCCGCGGCCCAGCCGGGCGGCCGCCTCGGCGACATCGGCCACGCCGTCGGCACGGTCGGCCGCGCGGCGGGCTACGGCATCCCGCAGGACTTCGGCGGCCACGGCATCGGCAGGCGCATGCACGAGGACCCGTCCGTCCCCAACGAAGGCAGCCGCGGCCGCGGCCTCCCCCTGCGCGAAGGCCTGGTGCTGGCGATCGAGCCGATGTTCATGGCGGGCGGCCAGGACAAGTACACGACCGACGACGACGGCTGGGCACTGCGCACGCCGGACGGCAGCCGGGCGGCGCACATCGAACACACCGTGGCGATCACCGGGGACGGCCCGGTCGTGATGACCGCGCTGTAGGTCCCGTCAGTCCGGTTGCTCAGGGAGCTTCGGGCGTTTCTTCACCAGCAACGGTTTCAGCAGGTCGCCGTGCTCCTCGACGCGGGTCAGCACGTTCTTCGCCGTGAAGGTGAGGTCGTTCGGGTGGCGGCAGCCGGCCACCTCGTCCCACGTGATGGGGGTCGACACCGTCGGGGTCTCCCTGCCGCGCAGGGAGTACGGCGCGATCGTCGTCTTGTAGCGGTTGTTCTGGCTCCAGTCGATGAACACCTTGCGCGGCCGCAGGTCCTTCGCCATCCGCGCCACGACCAGGTCCGGATGCTCGCGCGACAGGTGCTCCGCCACCACCTTCGCGTACTCCGACGTCCGCTCCACCGCGCTCGTCGTGATCGGGGCGTACAACTGCATGCCCTTGTTGCCACTGGTCTTCGCGTAGACCTTCATGCCGTGGTCGGCCAGCGCCGCCCGCAGGAGCAACGCCACCCGGCAGCACTCGACGATCGTCGCGGGCGGGCCAGGGTCCAGGTCGAACACCAGCAGGTCCGGGGCGCGCCGCTCCCCGTCCCCGTCGACCGTCCACTGCGGGATGTGCAGCTCCAGCGCCGCCATGTTCGCCGACCACACCAGGCTCGGCAGGTCGTTCAGCAGCACGAAGTCCAGCGTCTCGTTGCCGCGGGTGCTGCCCGGTGTCTCCACCCGCACCGTGGGTAGCCAGTCCGGCGCGTGCCGTGCCGCGTTCTTCTCGTAGAACGGCTGACCCAGCACCCCGTCCGGCCACCGGCGCAGCGTCACCGGGCGATCTTTCAGGTGTGGCACCAGGAACGGCGCGATCCGGCTGTAGTAGTCGATCACCTGCGCCTTGCTGAAGCCGGGGTACAGCGCCTTGTCCAGGTTGGACAACCGCAGACGCCTGCCTTCCACCTCGACCAGCACGTTCTGCGGTTGCGGCTCCTCCGGTATGTCGTCCTCCTCCAAGGTCGGTTCGTCGTCGGCCACCGCGTCCGGCGCGGCCTCCGGCTCCAGGTCCGCCGCGTCCTTGTCCGAGCGCAACCCGCGCCACGACGGGGCGCGTAGGCGGCCGTCCGGCGTCCAGTTGCGGAACTCGACCTCGCCGACGACCTCCGGCGACACCCAGGTGGCACCCTTCGCCCGCTCCCTCGGCACCTCGTTCAGGAACGGGCTTGCCTTGCGCACCAATGGTTTCAACCGCTCGTGCAGCGCGGCCAGCGCCTCGTCGGTGAAGCCGGTGCCGACCTGGCCGACGTAACGCAGCCCCGCGTCGGTCGGCACGCCCAGCATCAGCGAGCCGATCGTGCCCGCGCGCCTGCCCTCGCCAGGACGCCAGCCGCCGACCAGCACCTCGAGTGTCAGGACCTCGGTGATCTTCACCCAGTCGGCGGTCCGCTTGCCGGGGTAGTACCGGGACGACCGCCGTTTCGCGATCACGCCTTCCAGCCGCTGGTCCCGCGCGGTGTCCACCACCGCGGCGCCGTCACCCGCGAACGACGGGGACACGAGCCAGTTCGGGCCGCGCAGGTCGAGTCCTTCGAGCAGCTCGCGGCGTGCCGAGAACGGGAGGTCCACACAGGACTTGCCGTCCAGGTACAGCACGTCGAAGACCAGGTACGTGACCGGCACGGAGTTCATCAGGCTCCGCGCCTGCCGGTCGTTCTGTACGTGCATCCGTTGCTGCAGCGCGGGAAAGCTGGGCCTGCCGTCCTGCAGCGCGACGATCTCGCCGTCCAGCCACACCTGCGTCGCCCCCAGCTCCTCGCCGAGCGGCCGCAGCTCCGGATAGGTGACCGTGATGTCGTTGCCCTTGCGGGAGTGCAGCCGCAGCCTGCCGCCCTCGACCCTGGCGAGCGCGCGGACGCCGTCCCACTTGAACTCGTACGACCAGTCCCCGTCGTCGGCAGGCAGCGTGCCCGGCGACGCCAGCATCGGCTCCACCAGCTCCGGCAGCCGCACGAACCCGGTCCGCAGCGGCGGTTCGGACCGGCGGACCATCCAGTCCTTCGAGTCCCTGCCGCTGCGGAAGAACGTGTACCGGCCCTTGGCCCGCTCCCCGGAGAACACCACCGCGACCTCGCGGTCGGACCACTTCAGCGTCTCGTAGTGGCCGCGGTCCCAGATGAACATCCGGCCGCCGCCGTACTCACCCTTCGGAATCTCCCCGGAGAACGTCGCGTACTCCATCGGGTGGTCTTCGGTGTGCACCGCCAACCGGATGTCACCAGGTACGTCCGGCAGCCCCTTGGGCACGGCCCACGACACGAGCACGCCGTCCCGCTCAAGGCGCACGTCCCAGTGCAGCCGGGTGGCGTGGTGCTCCTGGATGACGAACGTGTCGTTGTTTCCGGTCGGCAGGGGCTCGTCGACGGGCACCGGCTCCGGGGTCTTCTCGGGATCCCGTTTCCTGCGGTACTCGTCGAGGCCTGCCATGACCTATTCGTACCTGTTCGGCGTCACGGCAGCCAGGAGACGCGGCCACGCAGTATCGCGTAACCCACGAACGCGACGAAGTCGATCAGGAAGTGCGCCAGCACCAGCGGCCACAGCCGGTTCGTCCGCTGCCACACCCTGCCGAACACCAGGCCCATGATCACGTTGCCGAGGAACCCGCCGAAGCCCTGGTAGAGGTGGTAGGACCCGCGCACCACCGACGACACCAGCAGCGACGTGTTCTCCTTCAGGCCCAGCTGCCGCAGCCGCGTGATCAGGTAGCCGACGACCAGCACCTCCTCGGCCCACGCGTTGCCGAACGCCGACAGCGGCAGCGTGAGGAACTGCCACCAGTGGTCCAGCGCGGTCGGCACCACCGTCAGGTTCGCGCCGACGGCCCGCGCGATCAGGTAGAACCCGAGGCCCGGCACCCCGATCAGCGCGGCGAGCCCCGCGCCGCCCGCGAGGTCGCGCCAGAACCGGCCGCGGGCCATGCCGATCTGCCGCAGCTGGATTCCGGCCCGCCACAACAGGTACAACCCGAGCGCACCCCAGGCGAACAGCTGCGTCGCCGACAGCAGCTGGCGCAGGAAGTCGAGGACCTGGTTGGTGGCCTGCGAGACGTTCAGCGCCACCGCCTGGTCGGCGAGCCGCTCCTCCCGCAGCAGTGAGTCGACGAGCGACAACAGGCTGCGCAGCCCGGAAAGCCCCAGCGTGATGGCGAAGACGATCACCAGCTCGACGATGATCCCGCGCCGCTCACGCGGGTCGGCGACCGGTTCGGGGAACTCCGGGCGCGGCGGGTTCAGCCAGGTGCGGATCACGGCAGAACGCTACCTTCCGACGTAGGCTGGTGTCCGTGCCCAAGATCGCCACTGCCGACCGGGTCGACCGCGCAGCACTGAACGACTTCGTCAGCCGGCGCCACCACGCCGTGCTCGTGACCACGCGCGCCGACGGCAGCCCGCAGATGTCGCCCGTGACCTGCGGTCTGGACACGTCCGGCCGGCTCGTGATCGCCACCTATCCGCAGCGGGCCAAGACACGCAACGCCAGACGCGACCCCAAGGTGTCGGTGCTGGTCCTGTCCGACGAGTTCAACGACGCGTACGTGCAGGTCGACGGCACCGCGGAGGTGCTGGACCTGCCCGCGGCACTCGAGCCGCTCGTCGAGTACTTCCGCGTGATCTCCGGCGAGCACTCGGACTGGGACGAGTACCGGGCGGCCATGCGCAGGCAGGGCAAGTGCCTGATCAGGGTCACCGTCGAGCGCTGGGGCCCGGTCGCGACCGGCGGCTTCCCGCCGGAACTCGCCTAGTGTCCCGAACCGGAAATCTGGCACGCAATTCGGCGGCATTCCCGGTTCGGGACACTAGAGCGCGAGCGCGGCCGAACCGAACGCGACGTTGAAGCGATCGCACCAGATGACCGCGCTCCGCAGGCCGGTCAGGTCGGCGTCCGCCGGGATCGCGTAGTTGTGGTTGCCATCGGTCGCCTTGATCTCGCCGAGCGCCACGAACCGGCCGTCGTCGTAGGAGTGCCAGTCGCCACCGGCGGTCGCCTCGGACAGCCAGACGTGCACGTCCGGGCCGTCGGAGGTGGAGAAGCCCTCCAGGCGCAGAACCCGGGAGCCGTCGCCCAGCTCGAGGACGCTGGCGGTGCCGCTGGTGTCGTGCTCCTGGCTGACGAACGCGCCCTCGGCGAGAACCACCGGCTGGGGCGGCGCGGCCGGGGTACTCATCGAGCTGGTGGTGGCGCTGGGAGCCATGCTCTCCGGTGCCGCGGCCGGGACCGGCTCGTCCAGGTTGCTGCTCGTGAACGCGCGCCAGGGTTCGAACAGGACCAGTCCGATCCCGAGTCCGATCAGCGCAACGGGCACACCCACCCAGATCAGCAGTCGTCGCATGGGTCCATCGTGGCGGAGGTGGACGCGACAACCTACTTACCGAGTTATTACGCTCGCGGGCGTGACCGCACCTGATCTCGAAGTTCACGAGCAGCCCCGGGTGGAAAGCGAGGTCGGGCCGCTGCGCGCGGTGCTTCTGCACCGGCCGGGGGCCGAGCTGAAGCGCCTCACGCCGCGCAACAACGACCAACTGCTGTTCGACAGCATCCCGTGGGTCGACCGCGCACAGGAGGAGCACGACGCGTTCGCGGAGACCCTCAAGTCCCGCGACGTCGACGTGCTGCTGCTGGTGGACGCGCTGGTCACCGCGCTGGGTGACGAACGCGCCCACGCCGCGGCCGCCGACACGGCCGTTGACCGGCGGCGGGTGGGACACGAGCTGGCCGACGCGCTCAGCTCGCACCTGTCGTCGCTCACGCCGGCCGGGCTCGCGGACGTGCTGATGGCGGGCATGACGTTCGAGGAACTGCCCGCCGCCGAGGGCGCTTCGCTGGTGCGCAAGATGCACCACCCGCACGACTTCGTCGTCGACCCACTGCCGAACCTGCTGTTCACCAGGGACTCGTCGGTGTGGATCGGCAACCGGGTGGCGATCGCGTCGCTCGCGCTGCCCGCGCGGGACCGCGAGACCGCGCTGCTGGACCTGATCTACGCGTACCACCCCAGGTTCCGGTCGGCTGGCCGCGCGTACGGCGCCCACTCGGCGCCGGTCGAGGGCGGCGACGTGCTGCTGCTCTCGCCAGGTGTGCTGGCGATCGGGGTCGGTGAGCGCACGTCCCCCGCGGGTGCGGAGTCGCTCGCGCGGTCGGCGTTCGCGGACGGGCTGGCGCACACGGTGCTGGCGGTGCCGATCGTGCAGGACCGCGCGACCATGCACCTGGACACCGTGTGCACGATGGTCGACCGGGACGCGGTGGTGATGTACCCGGCCGTGCGGGACACGCTGATCGCGTATCCGCTGCGCCCCGACGACGCCAAGGGTGTGCGCGTGGCCGGGCCGGTCCCGTTCCTGGAGGCGGCCGCGACGGCGATGGGCATCGACCGGCTGCGCGTGATCGACACCGGCCTCGACCCGGTGACGGCCGAACGCGAACAGTGGGACGACGGGAACAACACCCTGGCCGTCGGCCCGGGGGTCGTCGTCGCGTACGAGCGGAACGTGGAGACGAACGAGCGGCTCGAGGAAGCCGGGATCGAGGTCCTGCGAATCCGCGGCTCGGAACTGGGCAGCGGCCGAGGCGGCCCCCGCTGCATGTCGTGCCCCATCGTCCGAGCACAGCTGTAAATCCCGCGAACCGCCGGTGCCCAACCCCCACCCTGTCCCGGGGGCGTCCCGCCATGCCAGTCTACCGGGGCGTACCGACAGGCCGGGGGGTTCGCGTTGACTCATCGAAAATGCCCGGGAAGGTGAGTCGTTGCCTCACGTAAGGATGCCCGTGTAGCGGCGTGGCGTCCGTCGTGGACTGGGGCGGTGACTCATCGTGATCGATGGGATTG
>NZ_JBARWZ010000119.1:0-2311 GCF_049647105.1 Actinophytocola sp. | reverse complement strand
CCACGACGGCGAGCCCAACCGCCGCCGCGGCGGCGGCACCGCCGGCCACCAGCCGCCTCACCGAGGCAGCACGAGACTTGCTCATTTGCGTTTCTCCTTGTTGCAGGGCACGTGCGGCCTCAGCCCTCGATGAGGTACCGCACGTGTGTTCAAGGACGACATTCGCCGAGAATGATCACTCGAACAAGAAACGCAAGTAGGTACTTTTAAACAACTGAGCAGGCCATGGGAACAGGTTCGACCGAACGGGCGTGAAAATTGCCCCAGGTGCCGCGTCCCGTTCCGGGTTCCTCAGTCTCCGCGCCGGACAGGCCCCAGGATCTGCTGTTCCTTGGTGTTGGTGATCAGCTTCATCCGCTTCCACAGCATGTGCCCGAGCGCGACGACCTCGTCGTCGGCGAGCGTGGTCAGCTCGTGCACCATCGGCGGCGGCAGCCGCCACACGCGGGCCGCCAGCTGCGCCTGACCGACCGGCAACCGCTGCAGCAGCACCAGGTCCGCCGCGTTCGCGGTGGCCCCGGCCTGCGGGTGCATGTACGGCAGCACGTACACCGTGGTCTGCCACGGCGAACGCGGCGGGAACAGCTCCTGCGGGGTCGGGCCGCCGTCGTGCACGACGAGCAGCGGACCGTCCTCCGACGGGCGGGGCAGCTCCACCGGCGAGAGGCGCCGGATCTGCACGAGCGGCGCGGGCCGCCCGTCCGGTCCGGCGCCCGCGGCCTTCTGCAGCACCTGCCACGAGGCGGGCCGCCCGGTCGCGACGACCACCCATGCGCCGACGGCCATGGCCCGCAACGCGACCTGCCGCGCCAGGTACAGCCCGCCGACCAGCACGAGGCGGGTCGGCGCCGGCCGCAGCGCGGAGATCGTCATCGGCTCGCCCTGCATCGTCGAGCCGAGCATCATGCCGCCCCGGTCGCCGGTCGGGCTGACCGCGTCGAGCATGGTGGGTGACATCAGGAACTCCTGCGTCAGCCCGTTGCCGGTCTGGATGTCGAGGAGCCTCGACGACTCGCTCATGCTCGGCCTCCCAACGGCAAGGTCGCGGCGAGCCCGGCCACCTGCAGCCCGCGCAGCGGGGTCAGGGTGATGCCGAGCCGGTCGGAGATCCCGGACAGCCGCTCGTCGGCGTACTCCAGCTCACCGGGCGTGCGGGCGCTGACCCGCACCAGCCCGCGCATGCCGACCTGGTTGTCCTCGATGCCCGGCGAGATGGACACGGCCACCGTCGACGACAGGGCACGCACGCCGGTCAGCGCGTTCAGGCTGGTGGCGGGCTTGCCGCGGGACCAGCCGGTGATCGCGTAGCTGGCGTGGCCGATGCCGGCGACCGTGACGCCGGTCCACCGCTCGGTCAGGCGCGCCCTCGGCGTCTGCGACGCCTGCTGGGGCTGGTTGGGGGTGGGTGCTGGCACGTGCAGCGCACCGGTCAGCTCCGAGGCCGAGATGCCGGCCTTGAGCAGCTCGTCCGGGTCCAGCGGCCGGGTCGGCACGCCACGCGACTCGAGCGCGTTGCGGACGCGGGACAGCGCACCGATCAGCGCGCGGTGCGCACCGAGCACGCCGCCGCCACGTTCCCTGACCGCGGCCGGGCAGCGGCGCGGGTCGAGCCGCACCGCGACCCACGTGGTGCGGCGCGCGGCCGCGGGCAGCGGGCCGAGCAGCTCCATGTAGGAGGCCAGTGCGGGGGAGTTCGGGGGCAGTGCCGCGCTGCCCGGGTAGCAGTGCCAGATGACCTGGATGGCGTCGAGCACCACACCGCGGTCCTCCAGGCACGGCGCGAGCGCGCCGAGTGGCAGGTTCGGTGCGCCGCCGAGCTGCGTGACCAGGCTGGGGGCCGGGTCGACGAGCAGGACCGCGGTCCAGGTGCCGTCGTGCCACGCGAGGCCGAGCGGCCTGCGCTCGTGGTCGGTGCCGTGCGCGACGACCAGGTCGGGCACGGCGAGCCGCAGCAGGCTGACGCGCGGATCGTCGGGGCCGGTGACCGGGGTGGCGTCGGAGTCCTCGATGCCCTCGATACTGACCGGCTTCGTCGGCTTGGACATCCGCGCGTGCGAGCGCATCGCGTAGCGCATGGTGAGCCCGATCCACTGCGTGAACCAGCGGCCGCGCCACCTGATGGCGCCGACCAGCAGGCCGACCACCGCGATGCCGATGGCGACGTAGATCAGGTCGAGGTCGATCGCGAGCAGGACCAGCCCGATCGCGACGGCGATCTCGAGCACCACCAGGTTGATGATGGGCAGCGCGCCGAGGCTCGCGCCACGCGTGCGCTTCCGTGCGGACATCGGGGGCCGGGGCGGTCCGGACG
>NZ_JBARWZ010000118.1:0-29131 GCF_049647105.1 Actinophytocola sp. | reverse complement strand
CGGCAGCTTGGCCACCGCCGCCGCGGCTCCCGCCGCAAGCCCGCCGCTGCGCGCCCAGCCCGCGAACCCGCCGTCCGCGGTCAGGCCCGCCGTCACGACCAGCGCGGCGAGCAGCGCGATCGCGCCGAGCCCGAACATCCGCACCACCCGCTCTGGCAGCTCCACCCGGTCGCGCAGCAGCGGACCGGCCAGCCGGAACAGGTAGGTGCCCGCGAAGAGCACCAGGATCGCGGCGAGGGTCACGACTCCACCTTCTCGTCACCGGTCTTCTTCCGCCCCGGCGTCGGCAGCGCGGCGGCGGCGAGCCCACCCAGCGCCACCAGCACCGGCCCACCCGGTGGCAGCAGCGGAGTGGCCACCAGAGCAAGCACCGCGGCCAACGCGGCGACGGCACGGGACTGCCCGTCACGCAGTGTCGGCAACAACAGCGCGAGAATGCCCGCCGGGAACGCCGCGTCCACCCCGAAGCTGTTCGGATCGCCGATCCATTCCCCGGCGACGACCCCGACCGCGGTGCCGATGTTCCAGCACGAGTACAGGATCAGACCGGCGGTCCAGAACGCGGTCCGCGCATTTCCCTTGTCCCGGTAGGCGAGCGCGAACGCGACCGACTCGTCGAATATGATCTGTGACCCCAACAGCCGCGTCGACCAGCGTTTGCCCAACCACGGCCCGACCGCCAACCCGAAAGGCAAATGCCGGGCATTGAGCACCAACCCGGCCACCACCGCCGCGATCGGCGCACCCCCGGCGGCCACCACCCCGACGGCGACGAACTGCGAGCCGCCCGACGAGACCGTCAACGACATGAGAATCGCCAACCACGGATCAAATCCGGTCGACACCGCGATTGCCCCGAATGACGCCCCGACCAGCGCCGTGGCCGCCGCGATCGGCGCCACGGCCCGGACCAGAGCCGGATCGATCATCCCCCTGGCTTTCTGCACGCGCCAAGCTAAATGTGACCGAACAGCGCTGTCAAGGGAATCACCGTAACGGCTGAAAAGGCGCCCGTGAACCCCGCGAAGCGACTACGGAAATGCGGTCGAGCAGCTCGACGAAACCGATCCGGAACTCCTGATCCGCAACGCGCATCGTGCTGGCACCAGAGCCAGCGGTTGCGGCGGAAGACGACGTACAGGACCGCGCAGATCGCGATCATGGCGGCTTGCCGTGGTGGTGGGCTTCGGTCCGGTCGGCGCCACCGCGGTACGAGCGGCTGAGGACAGGTGCGTGAACTGTTTCCCGAAATTCGGGAAAATGGCCCACAGGGCCAAAACTGTGTGCGGGCTGCCACACCGTCGCGTGGTGGCGGCTCAACTTTCCTTGTGCGCGGCGGCCATGGCTAGCGGTGGGTGGGCGTACGCGGTGGCGGTCCACACCAGCAGGGAGGAGCCGACGGACATGCCACCACCGAAGCCGCACAGGAGCAGCAGGTCGTTTTCGGTCAGGAGGCCGTCGCGGTGGATCTGGTCCATGGTGATGGGAATCGAGGCCGCGCCGGTGTTGCCGTAGTGCTCCAAGGTCAGGTGACACGTGGCGTTGGTGAGGCCGAGTGACGGCCAGATATCGGTCAGCAGCACGCCGTTCGCCTGGTGGGGCACGAAGTGGCGGATGTCCTCCCGGCGTACGGATGCCGAGGTCAGCAGGGCGTCGACCTCGGCCGCCAGGCTGTCCTCGACGAAGCGGCGGACGCCTCGGCCGTCCATTTTGAAGTGGTGGCTGCCCTCCGCGACGGTGGTGGCCGATGCCGGGAGGCGGCTGCCTCCCGCGGGGACGCCGATGAGGCCGTGCTGGTCGCCGCGGGTGGTCAGGCGGTTGGCCAGCAGGCCATGGCTTTCGGCGACCGGGCCCAGGACCACCGCGCCCGCGCCGTCGCCGAACAGGATCGCGGTCCGGTGATCGGAGTAGTCGAGGATCCTCGAGTAGGTGTCCGCGCCGATCACCATGGCGTAGCCGTCGGGGTTGTCGTGCAACAGTCCGCTCGCCACCGAGAGGGCGAAGACGAAGCCGCTGCACACCGAGTTCACGTCGAAGGCGGCCGCGTTCGTCGCGCCGATCAGGTGCTGGACGATGCCGGCCGTCGCCGGCTGCGGGTGGTCCGGGGTCGAGGTGGCCATCACGACGTAGGACAGCTGGTCCGGGGTGATGCCGGACTGGGCAAGTGCGGACCTGGCGGCCTCGGCCGCCAGGTCCGATGTCGCCTCGTGCTGCGCCGCGCGCCTGCGGGACCGGATGCCCGTCTTCCTGGTGATCCACTCGTCGGTGACGCCGACCGCGGCGCCGAGTTCTGCGTTACCCACCGAGGTACCGGGCAGGTAGCTCCCGGTGCCGACGACACCGATGGTTCGACGCATGGTGGTCGCCTTTCCTTGGCCGCGGCCGGTAATCCCGGTACGGGCGGGTCAGCGGCGTTCGTAGACGCGCTTGTGCCCGGACAGGGAAGCGAGACGATAGGCGCCGGTGGTCTGGCTCGGCGTCGGGTAGTGGCCGCCGTCGACAGGAAACGTGCGGGAGTGCAGAGCGCGATACGCGGTGAGGTCGATCGGTTGCCGCCGGTCGAGCGCCGCGCGGTGCGCCGCGGTGCGCAGGTGCTCGCGGTAGCCGGGGACCGCGGTGCCGCAGAAGAACTCGGCGACGCTGCCCGAGCCGTAGCTGACGAACGCGATCGCCTCGCCGGTCAGATCGTCCGCGTGGTCGAGCAACGACGCGAGCGCGAGGTACACCGACGCGGTGTAGGAATTGCCGACGACCTCGTTGTACGCGGTCGTCAGGCCGAGCGCCGAGGACAGCCGCTCCTCCTCGACCTCGGCACCGGTGAAGCTCAGCAGGTGCCGGTGCGCCTTGTACGCCATCTTCGTGAACGGCTGGTGGTAGCAGAACGCGCGGAACTCCTCCAGTGGTCTGCCGCCCCGCTCGGTGTAGTCCTTCCACACCCCTTCGAGCGCCTGGAGGTACGCCGAGACGGATTCCCGGCCGGCGACCAGGGCCGTGCTGCGGTAGTTGGGGCGCCAGAAGTCCATCACGTCCAGCGTGCACAGACCCGACGGCTCGTCGATGCGCATCAGCGCGGGATCCGCGCCGACCAGCATCGCGACCGCCGCCGCGCCCTGGGTGGCCTCGCCGGGGCTGCCCAGCTCGTACCGGGACACGTCGGTGGCGATCACCAGGACGAACTGCTCGCGGTCGCGGTGGACCATGCCGACCGCGAACTGGAGCGCGGCCGTCGCGGAGTAACAGGCCTGCTTGAGCTCGACGACCCGGGCCGAGGAGGGCAGGCCGAGCAGCGAATGTACATAGATCCCCGCCGCCTTGGACTGGTCGATCGAGGTCTCGGTGGCCAGCACCACGGTCCGGATCCGGTCGGCACCCCAGCGGGCGACGACGGGTGCCGCGGCGGACGCGGCCATGGTCACGATGTCCTCGTCCTCGGCGGGGATGCTCATCGACCGTTGGCCGAGGCCGACGTGGTACTTGCCGAGCTCTGCGCCGGTGTGCCTGGCGAGTTCCGCATGCGGCAGCACGAATTCCGTCGTGGCGAACGACAGGTCGTGGATCCCGATGGCCGGTCCGTTGGTCATGACTCCTGTCCGATCTTCTCGGCGGTGCGTTCCAGGTGCACATGCGCGCGCATCAGCTCACCGGGGTTGGTCTGTGCGGCGAGGAGGGAGAGCTCACCGCACAACACGGTCGCCGCGGCGATCACGGCCAGCCTGCGCGCGTTCTCACCGGGCTCCCGCTCGGCCCGGCAGCCGAGCCGTGTCAGGTTGGTCTCCACGAACGGGAGGCCCTTGCCGTTGCCGACGGTGCCGACGATGAGGTTCGGGATGGTGCAGGAGAAGTAGAGGTCGCCGTCGCGGTCCTCTGCGACGGTCACGCCCTGCGAGCCCTCGACGATGTTGGCCGCGTCCTGGCCGGTCGCCAGGTAGAACCCGAGCAGCATGTTCGCGTAGTGCGCGTTCGCCGAGCGGATGCCGCCCGCGAGCAGGGTGCCGATCAGGTTCTTGCGCACGTTCAGCTCGGCGATCCGGGCCGCGGTCGTGTGCAACCGGTCGTGCACGACGTCACGGGGCACGGTCAGCTCGGTGACCACGTTCTTGCCCCTGCCGAGGATCCCGTTGATCGCGGTGGCCTTCTTGTCGGTGCAGTAGTTCGCCGAAATCGAGCAGTAGGCGATGCCCGGCACGGTGTCGAGCAGGTGCGACAGCAACAGGTCGGCCGCCAGCGTCGCCATGTTGTGCCCAGAGGCGTCGCCGGTGGTGAATTCGAACCGGAGGTAGAGCAGGTTGGCGGTGATCTCGTGGCGCACGGCGACCAGGTCGGCGAACCGGCTGCCGGCGCGCACGATCTCGCGGAGCTTGCCGAACCGCGCGTCGACCTGGCGCGCGGCAGCGAGCGCGGTCCGCGCGTCGACCGCCTCCACCAGCACGGACCGGGTCATTCGCTCGTCGACGAGGGTCGTGGCGATGCCCTCCGGCGCCATCCTCGAGATCCGCGCGCCGCGCTGGACCGAGGGCCACAGTGGCGACTCGTAGGTGGCGAGCGGCACCTCCGTCTCGATATTCGCGACGTTGCCCGTGATGCGCAGCGGGCCGACCCACCGCATCGGTACCCCGGCGGTCGCGTGCTCATCGGTCATGGCGGAGCTCCGGTTCCGGTGCGATGGCGCGACCACGGGACACGATTCCCCGCGCGGCGCAGAACTCGCGCAGCGCACCGCGGATGTGCACGTCGCACCCGGTCAGCTCGGCGGGGGTGCGCGCGCCGAGTACGGTCATCAGGGCCGTGATCTGGTCGAGCCATGCGGAGAGCTGCGCGACCAGTGCGTCCGGACCGCCGTCGAGCACGGTCTTGAGGAACGTCCCGGACGCGCCGACCGCTCTCGCGCCGAGAGCCAGCCCGCGCACCACATCGAGGGGGTGGCGCACCCCGCCGGACGCGAGCAGCGGCAACCCCACCTCGGCGGCGTCCAGCAGGCTCGCGGGGGCGGACTGGCCCCAGCCATCGAGGTAGGCGAAGTCGCGATACTCGCGCCTGCTGTTCTCGATGCGCGCGAAGTCGGTGCCACCGCGGCCCGCGACGTCGGCGACGCTCACCCCGAGCTTCACCAGGGCCGTGACGGTCTCCCGGCTGAGCCCGAAGCCGACCTCCTTGACGATCACCGGCACGCCGACGCCATCGGCGATCTCCTCGATCCGCCGGCTCCACGCCGCGAACGACCGGTCGCCCTCCGGCATCACGATCTCCTGCAACGAGTTGAGGTGGATCTGGAGCGCGTCGGCCCGCAGCAGGTCGATGGCCCGCGTCGCCTGGTCGACGGTCGCGTTCGCGTTGACGTTGGCGATCACGAACCCGTCCGGGTTCTCGTCGCGCAGCACGGCGAAGGTGCCCGCGGTGGACTCGTCCTTGAAGTACGGGCTCATCGAACCGCTCGCGATCGGGACGCCGGTCTCCCTGGCGGCGATGGCCAGATTCCGGTTGATCAAACCGGTTTTCGGGCTGCCGCCGGTCATCGCGTTGACATAGAGCGGAACCCGCCAGTGCAGTCCCGCGAACCGGGTGTCGAGCGAGACGTCGGCCCGGTCGAGGCCCGCGAGTGCGTGGTGGACGAACGCGACGTCGTCGAACTCGTTGTGCCCGCCGGTGCGGTGGTGCTCCATGGCGAGCCGGACGTGGTCGTCCTTGCGGTTGGCGATCACCTGCGCGGTCCTCTCGGATGCGGGGATGTGGAGGGCAGCGGCGAGATGCCCTCGGCGAGCCAGCGTTCGCGCAGCAGCCCGACGGCGGCCGGCTCGGTGTCCACCAGGGCGATGCCGCAGTCGCCGCCGCCAGAGCCCGACGGCTTGCCAGCGCCGCCAACGGCTTCGGCCGCGTCGCAGAGCGAGGTCAGGCTGTCGGTGAAGATCCCGAGGCCCGCGAGGTCGTCGGCGTCGGCGAGCAGCCGCCGTGCCCGCCGCAACTGTGCGAGCAGCGCCCGGTCGTCACCGCGTTCGAGCGCGTCCGCCGCGGCCGTCACGCACTCGCCGCTGCGGCGGGTGAACACCCGGTAGGCCGGGCTGTCGCGCCACCGTCGCACGGCGTGGCCGGTCACCCGGTCCGAAGTGGACACCGGTCGTCGGGTCCACCCGACCTCGAACGCGAGTCCGCGCGGTGGCGGCAGCCTGCGCACCTCGAAACCCGCCCACGGTGCCCGCAGCGCCGCGTCGACACCGACCCGCCGCGCCAGCGCGACGACCGCGGCCCGATTCGGCGCCCGGTAGGAGATCCAGCCACCCCATGTGCTCGCCGCGAGGTCGCCGCCGGAGGAATCCGGGTCGCGCCGGGCGGTGGCCAGCAGCGCCAGCCGGAACCGCTCCTCTGTGGACAGTGATACGCCGCAGTGGGCGAGCACCGCCGCGATCGTCGCCACGGTCACCGCGCCGCTCGACCCCAGGCCGAACTTGACACCGTTCTCGTGCAGGTCGCTGTCGATCGCGAGCCGGACCCTTGGCAGCGGCAACCCCCGCTCACCAAGCAGTTCGTCCGCCGCCTCGATCGCGGACACCACGGGCGGCGGGCCGCCACCCTCGGCGAGACCGTCGGCCCGGTTCAACCGGACCTCGTCCCCGGTCAGGTCGGAGGCGATCACCACGTCGTCGTCCTCTGGTGTGACGGTGACGGTGATCCGCCGGTCGGCCGCGACCAGGATGGCGGGCGAGCCGGGACGCAGCACCGCGTACTCGCCCGCCACGAACAGCTTCCCCGGCGCGTGCCGGACGACCGCCCCGGTCACGGCCGCCCCACCAGGTGGGCCGAGGGGCCGAGGCCCGCCACGACGGTCGAGCAGTGCGCCGACGCGGCGGACGCCGCACCGGCAACCCGTCCGGCGTCCTCGGGGTAGCAGAGGATCTTGACGTTCGGCCCGGCGTCCATGGTGGCGTAGGCGGAAACCCCTGCCCTGCGCAGTTCGAGCACGCTGTCCAGCACGGCGACCGTCGCGGGGGACAGGTACCGCACGGCAGGCCGCGCGGCGAGCATCGTGGCGTGCATGCCGAGGGCGTTGCGCTCGGCGATCTCGCCAACGGCGTCGAGGTCGCCGCGGGTCACCGCCGCCAGCATGCCGGCCAGATCCTCGGCTGCCGAGTCGACCCATGGCCGGTACAGCGGCGAGGTCTCGACGGTGCGCCGCATGGCCTCCCGGCTGGACACGGACTTGTGCCCGGTGTCGACCATCGCGATCACCATGGCGGGCGCGAAACCGGGCGATGGCACCGGCTCGGCATACGAGCTGGCGTCGTCGTGGCCCGCGTGCCACAGCGCGAAACCGCCGAAGACCGATCGCGACGCCGAGCCGGAGCCGCGACGGGCCAGCCGCGACAGCGCGGTCGGGTCCACGTCGAGCCCGTGTGCCGCCGCGGCGGCCACCGCGAGCGCGGCGAACCCGCTGGCCGACGACGCCAGCCCGGCGCCGGTGGGCACCGTGTTCCAGCTGTCCACACGGGCTTTCCCGGCCTTCCCGGATCGGCCTGCCATGGCCCGCACCAGGTCGAGGAACGCGACGACGCGGCGGTACTGCTCCCCGGTTACCGGCACGCCGTCGATCCGCACCCGGTCCTCGTCCGCGTCGAGGTGGACCGTGGTCCTGGTGGAGAAGGCGTCGAGGGTCATCGAGAGGCTGCCGGTCCACGGCAGGACCAGGCCGGCGTCCCGTTTGCCCCAGTACTTGACCAACGCGATGTTGGCGTGGGCGACCGCGGTCGCAGAGCGCGGGTCAGCGGCCATCGTCAGCACACCCCCCGACCGGAACCGCCCAGATGCGCACCGCGCCCGCGGTGAGCAGGGCGCGGGCCAGCTCGCGGGCCCGGTCCGGCCGGTCCGCCAGCGCGACCACGCACCCGCCGAGTCCGCCGCCGCTGAGCTTCGCGCCGAGACCGCCCGCGGCGAGTGCGGCGTCGACCAGCACGTCGAGCGGCTCGGTGCTCACCCCCAGCACGCGGAGCAGGGCGTGGCAGTCGGTGAGCCGTGCGCCAAAGCCCGCCGCGTTACCCGAGGCGAGATCGCGCACGGCGGCGCCGGTCAGCGCGGTCACGGCGTCGACGAACTTCGCCAGCGCCCCCGGCCGTCGCTCGAAACCGGCGCGTACCAGCTGGACCGCGTCCCTGGTCCGGCCGGTCGTGCCGCTGTCCGCGATGACGAACACGCCGGGGAACCCGATGTGGACCGGCTCGGCGACGCCATCGCGGAACACCAGCGGTGTCGGTGAGCCGGTGGTCACCGCGTCGACGCCGCTGGCACGACCGTGCTCGACCTGCTCGGCGGTCTGCACCAGCTCGTACACCTCGGCGGGCGCGAGGTCGCGGCCGAGCAGATCGGCGATGGCGAGCACGGCGGCCCGTGCGCAGGCGGCACTGGAACCGAGCCCCCGGCCGAAGGGGATCGAGGAGTCGAGGAGCACCTCGACCCTCCGTCCGCCGGTGCCGTCGAGCACCTCGGCCGCCGCCCGCAGGCCTTCGCCGGGGTAGGGCGCGGTCCCGAGGGAACCGGTCGTCAGGAACGACACCTCGCCCGGCTCTGCGAACCGGGTGGCCCGCGCCGTCACGGGCAGTGCGGGCACCGGCAGGGCGAGTGCCGGCGAGCCGTACAGGACGGCGTGCTCGCCGAGCAGTACCGCCTTGGCGTGCGCGCTTCCGACGCCGGACGCCGCCGTCGGGCCGGGCGCCACTCGTGGTGTGGTCAACGTCGTCGCCTCCGGTAGCCGTTGGCCGGGTGCCATCAGTGGTCGCGCCGGGCCGAGAGGCGCAGCAGCCCGGCGAGGTCGGCGGCGGGGTCTGTGCGCAGCCCGGCCTCGTACAGGCAGGACAGTGCCTGCTCGATTCGGCGGGCGGCCTCGGCTCGCGTCCACGCCACCCCGCCCGCCTCCTCGACGAGCGCCAGCGCGCGTGCCATGTCGGCGTGCTCCCACGTCTCTGTCCTGGCGTACAGCGCGGCCAACTCCCGCCCGGCGTCGGTGTCGCTGGTCAGCGCGGCCACCACGGGCAGGCTCTTCTTGCGCGTCCACAGGTCGTTGTTCGCGGGCTTGCCCGTCGACCGAGGGTCGCCGGTCAGGCCGAGCAGGTCGTCGGCGAGCTGGAACGCGACGCCGAGGTGGGTGCCGAACAGGCGCAACAGCCTGCCCTGCTCGGCGCTTCCGCCGCCAAGCAGCGCGCCGAGCCCGCACGCACAGGCCATCAGCGCCGCGGTCTTCTTGTCCGCCATCGCGGCGCACTCGTCCAGCGCGACCTCGGCCCGTGTCTCGAAGGAGACGTCGAGCGACTGGCCCTCGATGAGCTCCTGCACGGCCTCGTTGAGCATCGTGATCGCGGCCGGGGTGACCGGTGCCGCGCCCTCGGTCAGTACCTGGTTCGCGAGCGCCAGCATCGCGTCTCCCGCGAGGATCGCGACCGGGATGCCGAACACCTTCCAGACCGTGTCGCGGTGCCTGCGTGTCGCGTCGTTGTCCATGACGTCGTCGTGCACCAACGAGAAGTTGTGCACCAGTTCGACCGCGACCGCGGCGCGCAGGACCGGCCCCTCGGTGCGGGCGTCGAGGTCGGCGCCGGACACCGAGTTGGCCGCGAGCAGTACCAGCGCGGGCCGCAGCGCCTTTCCGGACCAGGGGTCCCCTGGCACCGGGCGCCCGTCCCGGTCGCACCACCCGAAGTGGTAGTCGGTGACCAGACGCATGGCAGGCGGAAGGGAGTCGATCGCACCTCGGAGCACGGGCTGAATCCGGGTACGGGTGCCGTCGAGGACGGCTGGCAAATTTCGCGCGCGTAACAATGGTGTGTTCACACACTTCTCCGCCGGGTAGACGCAAACGACGATTTATTCGCAATTCGCAAAGGATGCCGCTGATATTAACAGGCGATTCTCGCTCTTACGCAAATCCAGTTGCCCATGGGAGGCAAGCTGGGATTTGTTAGGCCGAACGCTCCAGCGTCGGACGCCTATCGATGCAGTACTTCCCTTGACTCACGCCGAAATGACGTCGGTCGTCGGACCAAACCCGACCAAATTACCCACCATGACCGAATTGTGATTTGGGTCATAATGCAGCCCGGCGAGACGGTCAGTAGGCTCGGCCTCGTTCATCATTTTTTGCGACTTCGCCGATCAGGCACACCCCGCTCACCGAAAATTCCGACATTGTGAAATCGGGAGATTTGGAGACAGTCAGTGCCGCAGGACATCAATTTCGATATCCCGTTCCCGGCGCGCCGGAGCCCGGACGCCGACCGCGCCGTCGCGGACCACCTCGATTGGCCGAGGGCGCTCACCATGATCACCACCGAGGAGGCGGCACGCCGGCACGCCAAGGGCAACTACGCGGACCTGGCGACCTACTTCTACCCAGCGGCGACCGGGCAGGACCTCGACCTCGGCGTCGACCTGATGAGCTGGTTCTTCCTCTACGACGATCTGTTCGACGGACTGGTGGGCAAGGACCCCGCCGAGACCGCGCGGCTCGTCGGCGCCGTGACCGCGGTGTTCGACGCGCCGCTCGACGCCTCCGCGCCGCTGATCTCGCGAGGTCTTGCCGATCTCTGGCGCCGCACGTGCGATGGCATGTCGGCCGACTTCCAGGTGCGCGCGACCCGGCACTGGCGGGAGTACCTGAACGGCTACGTCGACGAGGCACAGGGGCGGGCCGTGACCGGCGTGCACGACTCCGACACCTACTTCGCGATCCGCCGCCGGACGATCGGTGTGCTGCCGACCGTCGACATGGCGGAGCGGACGAGCCACTGCGAGGTGCCCAAGCGGATGTACGAGAGCGCGACGATGTCGGCGATGCTGCGGATCGCGATCGACGTCAACGTGTTGTTCAACGACATCGCGTCGCTGGAGAAGGAGGTCGCGGTCGGCGACCCGAACAACATGGTGCTGATCCTGATGCGCGAGAACGACTGGACCAGCGAACGCGGCATCGCGCACATGCAGGACGAGGTGCGCACCCGGATAGATCAGTTCCTGTTGCTGGAGACAGTGCTGCCCGGCGTCTACGAGTCCCTCGGGCTCGACGCCGACGAACGGGACCGGACCGACCGGTTCCGCGTCGACGGACTGCGCACCGTGATCCGCGGCTCACGCGACTGGCACCGCAGTTCCGGCCGCTACGACGCCGAGTTCGCCGTTTCGGTCGGTCGTCAGGCGTTCCTCGAAGATCTCGGCATCCGTTCCGGAGACTCCGCTCCACAGACAACCCGGAAGGTGGCGCACTGATGACGACCCCGACCTACGTCGCGGGCACGGCTCCCCGGTCCCTGCCGATCGTCGGGCACGTGTGGCAGCTCATGCGCCGCCCGCTGGAGTTTCTGTCGTCCCTGTCCGAGCACGGCGACCTGGTCGAGATCCGCATCGGCACGACGTCGGCCTACGTGCCGTGCCACCCTGACGTGCTGCGCGAGGTGCTGGTCAACGACCGCGTCTACGACAAGGGCGGCGTGTTCTACGAGCGGGCAAGGGACATCGCGGGCAACGGCCTGGTCACCTGCCCGTTCGGCGACCACCGCAGGCAGCGCAGGCTGATGCAGTCGGCGTTCCAGCGTTCCCAGTTGGCGCGGTACGCCCCCGCCATGCAGGCGGAGATCGAGGGGACCACGTCGCGGTGGCGTGCGGGCGCGGTCATCGACGCGTTCCCCCAGCTGTTCGGCATGGCGCTGCGGACCGTGGCACGCACCCTCTACTCGGTGCCGGTGGAGGACGAGTTGGTGCACCGCGTCGAGCACGCGTTCGAGGAGGTGCTCAGCCTGTTGTTCCGGCAGATGTTCCTGCTGCCTTCGGTGCGGCGGCTGCCGACCCGTGGCAACCGCCGCTACCGGGAGAACCTGGCGTTCCTGCACGACGCGGTGCAGAACCTGATCACCGAGTACCGCGGTGAGGGCATCGACCACCACGACCTGCTCTCGGCACTGATGTCCTCCCGCGAGGAGGACGGCGGAGGACTCTCCGACCAGGAGATCCACGACCAGGTCATCACGATCATGGCCGCGGGCACCGAGACCGTGGCGGCCACCCTCACCTGGGTGTTCCACCTGCTCTCACAGCACCCGGACGTCGAGAGGCGGCTGTACGAGGAGATCGACACCGTGCTCGGCGGCCGCGCGCCGGAGTGGGAGGACGTGGCCAGGCTGGAGCTCACCGACCGGATCATCACCGAAACCCTGCGGCTGTACCCGCCTGGGTGGCTGTTCACCCGGCGGATCGCCGCCGACACCGAGTTGGCGGGACTGCGGTTGAAGGCGGGCTCGACGGTGGTGTTCAGCCCGTCGGCGGTGCAGCGCCACCGCGGCGCGTTCCCGCGCGAGGACGACTTCGATCCGGACCGCTGGCTGCCGGAGCAGACGTCGAACCCGGCGCGGCGCGCGTTCGTCGCCTTCGGCACCGGCGCGCGCAAGTGCATCGGCGACATCTACGCCCGTACCGAGTGCACGCTCGCACTGGCCACGATCCTGAGCCGATGGCGGGTCGAGGTCGAGCCGGGCGCCGACGTGCGGCCGGTCATGCTGTCCACCGTCTACCACCCACGCAAGCTCGAACTCCGGCTGACCCCCCGCGCCACATCCTGACCACCACCCGCGAGTCTACGGCCCGGAACCCGCGAGTCTACGGTTCGGAACCCGCGAGTCTACGGTTCGGAACCCGCGAGTCTTCGGTTCGGAACCCGCGAGTCTTCGGTTCGGAACCCGCGAGTCTTCGGTTCGGGACCCGCGAGTCTTCGGTTCGGGACCCGCGAGTCTTCGGTTCGGGACTCGCGAGTCTTCGGTTCGGGACTCGCGAGTCTTCGGTTCGGGACCGCGCATCAGGCGGCAGGGCTGGTCTGCGCGGCCCGGCCCAGCTCGCTCGCCCGCACGATCGCGGGTAGTGCTTGTGCGAGCGTGCGGCGTTCGTCGGGGGTGAGCGCGGCGAGCACCGGGGCGAGGTGCCGGGCCCGGTCGTCGTGCCGGGACCGCACGATCCGCCTGCCCGCCTCGGTGATGTGCACGAGCACGGCCCGGCCGTCGTCCGGGTCGGGGCCGCGGCGCACCAGGTCCTCGCGCTCCAGGCGGGTCACGAGCTGGGTGATGCCCGGCTGGCTGACCTGCTCGGTGCGGGCCAGCGCGGTCAGCCGCATCGGCCCATCGGCTGTGGCCAGGGTGTCCAGCACCGACAGGGTGGTGAACGAACGCACCTCGATGGCCGGGATGCGGATGTAGTAGCGGTTGAACGCCTCGATGGCCGTGGTGAAGGCCGTGGTGAGGGCCTTGGTGTCCAGCTCGTCGTCGATGTGCACGACCGACATGTTATATCCGTGGATTAATTAAGCTCCTTATGTTATCTTGATGACTCATCAGAAGCGCTTGCTCACGGAAAGTGGCCGCCCCGAATCATGACAACCACAGTGGGAATCAACGGTTTCGGCCGTATCGGCCGGGGCTACCTCCGGGCCCTGCTCGCGTCCGGCGCCGACATCCGCGTGGCCGCGGTCAACGACGTGACCAGTGCGCAGGCCCTGGCGAACCTGCTGAAGTACGACAGCGTGTACGGGCCACTGCCGCAGGAGGTCGTGGCGGACGGCTCGTCGATCAGGGTCGGGGACACCGTGGTCGAGGTCCTCGGCGAACGCGATCCGGCGCGGCTGCCATGGCGGCGACTCGGGGTCGACGTCGTCATCGAGTCGACGGGCGTGTTCAACGACGCCGCCAAGGCCAGGGCACACATCGACGCCGGGGCCTCGAAGGTGGTCGTCTCCGCCGCGGCGAAGAACGCCGACCTCACCCTCGTCATGGGTGTCAACGACAACCTGTACGACCCCGGGAAGCACACGATCGTTTCCAACGCCTCGTGTACGACGAACTGTCTTGCTCCGATGGCCAGGGTGCTGGACGACGCGCTCGGCATCGAGTGCGGCACCATGACCACGATCCACGCCTACACGCAGGACCAGAACCTGCAGGACGGCCCGCACAGTGACCTCCGGCGTGCCCGCGCGGCCAACCTCAGCACCATCCCGACCACCACCAATGCCGCCAGCGCGATCGGCCTCGTGATCCCCAGCCTGAATGGCAAGCTCGACGGGTACTCGGTGCGGGTTCCCGTCCCGGTCGGCTCGCTGACCGACCTGACCGTCCGAGTGGCGCGCGAGACGACGGTGGAAGAGGTCAATGCGCTGTTCCGCAAGGCGGCGGACGGCGAACTCGCGCGGATCCTGCGCTACACCGAGGAACCGCTCGTCTCCTCGGACATCGTCGGGGACTCCGCGTCATGCGTCTTCGACTCCCTGCTCACGCAGGTCGTCGAGGCACGCCATGTACACGTCTTCGGCTGGTACGACAACGAGTGGGGCTTTTCCAACCGCCTCATCGACGCGACCCGGCTGGTCGGTGGCGCGACCGCGTGACGACAGCCAGAACATGGGGAAGTTGATGACATGACTGAACTTCCGAGACTGCCGTTCGACAACCCTGACATTCTCGGTATCGCGCCCCAGATGAGCGCACTGCGGGAGGAGGGACCGATCACCAGGGTGCGGACCGCCGGTGAAGATGCCTGGCTGGTCACCCGCTACGACGAAGTGCGGACGTTGCTCGCCGACCGCAGGCTCGGTCTCAGCAATCCCGACCCGGCGCGGTCGGCCAGGAAGAGCACGGCCAGGGCCACCATGATGGCGCTGATGGCGGGGGACGACTACGACACCGAGGCCACCAGGCACGCGCAGTACCGAGCGCTGCTCGTGCCCCGGTTCTCCACGCGCCGGATGCGCATGATGAAGGACCGGATCGAGCAGCACGTCGACGAGTTGCTCGACGAGTTGGCCGCCTGCACTCCGCCGGTCGACCTGCACCGCGCGCTGTCGTTTCCGTTGCCTACCATGGTGATCTGTGATCTGCTCGGCGTCCCGGTCGCCGACCGGGAGCGGTTCGGGCTGTGGGCGAGGGGCACCTTCGACCAGAGCGACAACCAGCACTCGACGAACACCTTCCAGCTGGTCACCGACTACATCACGGAACTGGTGGCGCGCAAGCGAAGCGAGCCGGGCGACGACATCCTGTCCGAACTGATCGCCGCGGACGGCACACTGTCCGACGAGTACATCGCACAGTTGGGCAGCGCCGTGCTGTTGTTCGGCTACGAGACCACCATCGTGCGCATCGACCTTGGCACCCTGCTGCTGCTCCGCAACCCGGCCCAGCGGGCCCGACTGGTCGAGAACCCCGAACTCGCGCCTGCCGCGGTCGAGGAAATCCTGCGCCTTGGCGTTGGCGGCAAGGGATCCAACGCGCTGATACCCCGCTACGCGCACGGCGACATCCCTGTCGGCGACACGGTGATCCGGTGCGGGGACGCGGTGATGCTGGCCATCGGCGCGGGCAACTACGACGGCCGGGCGTACCCCGACAGCCACCTGTTCGACCTGTCCCGGCACAAGCCGAGATCGCACCTGGCGTTCGGGCACGGCATCCGGCACTGCATCGGTCGGACGCTTGCCAGGATAGAGCTGACCGCGGTGTTCGAGCGGCTGTTCCGCAGGCTGCCCAACCTGCGGCTCGCGGTACCCGAGGAATCGGTGCGCTGGCAGGAGCACCGGATCACCGGCGGTTTCGATGAAATCCCCGTCACCTTCTGAGTGGACAAACAACCATGACGGAAAACTATGGCGACTACGTCGACTGCACGCCTCTTCTCGACGACCGCGAGGCCCTGGACCGGTTCTACGACCAGCACGGGTACCTCTATCTGCGCGATGTTCTGGACCGTGAGCTCGTGCGGACCGCCGCCGAGCAGATGCTCAACGGCCTGATCGCACTCGGTCACGCGGCCCCCGGCACCACGCTCGACACCCTCACCATCGACTCCTTCGAGGTGGTCGACGAGGTGGCGATGCACGACTACGTCAAGTACGACGACCTGTGGAACCACCCCTCGACCATCAAGGTCTGGGAGAAGGTCTTCGGCGAGCCCGTCTTCGTCTTCAGGTCGACGACGATCCGCTACTACCCCTCCGCCGCGGGCTCCTCGGAGCCGAGCTTCCTCACACCGCTGCACCAGGACGGCTTCTACATCGGCCCGAACAAGGACTTCCGCACCGCCTGGATGCCGCTGCTGGCGACGACCCGCGACATCGGCGGCGTCGCCATCGCCGACGGCAGCCACCGGAAGGGCCCGCGCGAGCACATCGTCACCGAGCGGTTCCGCCGCTTCGGCCACGCCGTGAGCGGTATCCCGGTGGAGGAGCTCGACAGCGGCGAGAGGCTGCTGTTCTCGCCGATGGAACCGGGCGACGTGCTCCTCTTCCACGCGTTCATGTGTCACAAGTCCATCCCGAACGTCTCGGCCGACCCGGCAGGCATGCGGATGTCGATGGACACCCGCGTCCAGCCCGGCTCATCGCACCGCGGCTTCAACGCCATGACCCCCTGGCCGGAATCCGCGAAGGACCCCGCCAAGGGAGTCATGTCGAAGATCACCGGCACGCCGGCCACCGTCGAGTGACCGTGTCACCCCGCCTCAACGGTCTCCCGCACACGAACGCCTTGGTAGGCAGCGCATGACGAAACGCGAGGGCCTCGCCCCTCTGCAGGGGCCGGCGGCGCCGGAGCTCTCCGTCGGCACGGAACCGGCGCCCGGGGGGCTCAGTGGCATCGGCCTCATGGTGGTGCTCACCGGCTACGTACTGTCCATAGTGGACGCCTCCATCGTCAACGTGGCGCTGATCTCGATCAGTGACGACCTCCACGGCAGTCCCGCGGCACTGGAGCTGGTGGTGTCCGGCTACGGCCTCACCTACGCCCTCGGTCTGGTGCTGGGCGGACGGCTGGGTGACGCCTTCGGCAGGCGGCGCCTGTACGCCTACGGACTCGCGGCGTTCACCGCCACCTCGGCGCTGTGCGGTCTCGCCCCGACCATCGAGTTCCTCGTCGCGGCCAGGCTGCTGCAGGGCGCCGCCGCCGCCATGCTCGTACCGCAGGTGCTGGCGACGATCCAGGCGGCCACCGAGGGCCAGGTACGTGCCCGTGCGATCGGCATGTACGGCGCGACCGCGGCTCTGGGCATGGCCCTCGGGCAGATCCTGGGCGGGCTGCTGGTCTCCCTGGACATCGCCGGGATGGGCTGGCGGTCGGTCTTCGCGATCAACGTGCCGATCGGGGTGGCCGCGTTGCTGGCCGTCCGGCGCGTTCCCGCGACCAGGGCCGACACGAAGTCGGGTTTCGACCCGCTGGGCACCGCGCTGTTCGGTGTCACCATGGTCTGCGTCCTGGCCGTGGTCGTGGCGGGCCCCGAGCTGGGTTGGCCGCCGTGGCTGTGGTCGCTGCTCGCGGTCGCCGTGGTGGGGGCACTGGCGCTGGCGCGGGTCGAACGGGGGCTGGAGGCGCGGGGCGGTTCACCGCTGCTGTCCCCGTCGGTGCTGTCCCACCCGCGGATGCGCAGGGGATTGGCGGCGATGGTGCCGTTCTCGGCGTGCTTCGGCGCCTTCCTGTTCGTCTACGCGCTGATCGCGCAGGGGCACTTCGGCTTCGACGGGCTCGCCTCCGGCGCGGTGCTGATGGCGTTCGCCGCACCGTTCTTCGTGGTGGCGCTGTTCACCCCGAGGATCGCGGCGGCCCTTGGCGGCCGGATCGTCACCCTGGGTGCTTTCGTCCAGGGCACTGGCCTGCTGCTGCTGGCGCTGGTGATGTGGCTGGGCTGGCCACATCCCTCCCTGGTGCTCGTGATCGTCGGGATCGCCTTCTTCGGCATCGGCGCGGCGCTCACCGGCCCGACGCTGTTCCGGATGATCCTCGCCGACGTGCCATCCGCGCAGGCCGGCATGGGCAGCGGTGTGCTGGTGACCAGCCAGCAGATGGCGACCGCGCTGGGCGCGACCATCGGCGGGACCCTCTACATCTCCCTGGCCGGCTGGCTGTCGACGGCATCGGCGGCCGCACTCGTCCCCGTCCTGCTGGCCTGTTTCGCGGTGACCGTTTTCCTGATCAGCCTGAAGCTCCCCGACCCCAGCTGACACCCGCGCGCGGAAGCGGAGACGGCCAAGTGCAGTCACAGACAAGGACAGCCGTGGTGACCGGCGCCGCCAGCGGCATCGGCCTCGCCATCAGCGCTCGTTTCGCACGGGCAGGCGCCGGCGTGGTCATGGCGGACGTCGACGGCGACGCGCTGCGCCGCCGGGCCGCCGAACTCGAGGCACAGGGCGCGGCGGTCACGGCGGTGACCGCCGACCTGACCGACCCGGACGCCGTCGAACGGCTCGCGGACACGGCGTTCGACCTGCTCGGCGACATCGATGTGGTCTGCAACAACGCCGGGGTCCTCGGCCCCGTCGGACAACCCCTGTGGGAGGTGCCGCTGGCGCGGATGCGGCGGGTCTTCGAGGTGAACCACTGGTCGCACGTCCTGGTGGCGCGCGCCTTCGTCCCCAGGTTGCTGGAGTGCGGCCGGCCCGCCCATCTGATCCACACCGCCTCGATGTCCGCCTTCGTCGTCGGAGCGGGCAGCGCCGCCTACGCCGCCTCCAAACACGCGGACCTCGCGGTCGCCGCCAGCCTCCGCGCCGATCTGCTGGGCACCGGCGTCCGGGTGTCGGTGCTGTGCCCCGGCCGGGTCGACACCCCCATGGTCGGGGACCTGACAGCCCCGCGTGGCGCGGGTGGCGACACCTCGGTGAGCGCCGAGCACGTCGCAGGACTCGTGTGGGAGGCCATCGGCTCCGACCGCTTCTACCTCTTCACCAACTCCGACGCCCCTTCTCGGCTGCGTGACCAGTTCGACGACGTGTGGCGCCATGTTTCCCTTCCGCCCCCTTCTCATGAGGAGAAGCTGTGGTCCGTGCCGAAAGAGACGCCCGTAGTGACGAAACACTGACCATCGATCTGGCAGCGGTGCGGGAGAAGTACCGGCAGGAACGCGACAAGCGCAGCGCCGGCCGCACCTACCAGTTCGCCCGAGGCGACTTCAGCCGCTACGCGCGAGACCCCTACACCGAGCGACAGGAGCGCGAGCCGCTCACCGACGAGGTGGACGTCGCGGTCGTCGGCGCCGGCATCGGCGGCCTGCTGACCGGGGCCCGCCTGCGCGAGGAGACCCGCCTGGAGCGCATCCGGCTGATCGACGAGGCAGGCGACGTTGGCGGCACCTGGTACTGGAACCGCTTCCCTGGCGTCCGGTGCGACGTCGAGAGCTATGTCTACATGCCGCTGCTCGAAGAGATCGGCACGGTACCCACCGAGAAGTACGCCATCGGTCCCGAGATCCTCGCCCACCTACAGCAGATCGCCCACCGCTACGACCTCTACCGCGACGCCCTCTTCCAGACCACCGTCACCGAGCTGCGCTGGGACGAGGCCGCTGGGAGGTGGCTGGTGAGCACCGACCGGGGGGATCTGGTCCGGGCCAGGTACGTGGCCATGTCGATCGGTCTGATGCACCGCCCCAAACTCCCCGGGCTGCCGGGCCTGAACACGTTCGCCGGGCACGCTTTCCACACCAGCCGATGGGACTTCGACTACACCGGCGGCGACAGCACCGGCGGCCTGACCAAGTTGCGGGACAAGAAGGTCGGCGTCATCGGCACCGGCTCGACGACCATCCAGCTCGCCCCGCACCTCGCCGAGTGGGCCGAACGACTCGTCCTCTTCCAGCGCACGCCTGCCACGGTCGACGTCCGGGGTAATCTGCCCACCCCGCCCGGCTGGGCGGAGCGCCTCGAACCGGGCTGGCAGCAGCGCCGGATGGAGAACTTCCATGCGCTGACCTCAGGTATCCCGCAGGACGAGGACCTGGTCCATGACCGCTGGACCCAGACGACGGCCAAGCTGGCCGCCGCGATCCTGCCCACCGGCGACACCGTGGGCGACCCGAAGGAGCGGGCGCTCGCGGCCGAGCGGGCGGACTTCCTCAAGATGGAGGAGCTGCGCGCCCGCATCGACAGCGTCGTCACCAACCCCGCGACCGCCGCCGCCCTCAAGCCGTACTACCGCGTGTACTGCAAGCGGCCCTGCTTCCACGATGGCTACCTCCAGACCTTCAACCGGCCCAATGTGACCCTGGTCGACACCCAGGGTCGGGGGGTCGAGCGGCTCACCCCGGCGGGGGTGGTCGCGAACGGACGGGAGTACCCGGTCGACTGCCTGGTCTTCGCCACCGGCTACGAACACGAGTTCGCCGTCCCGTACACCGACCGCGCAGGCTACGACATCATCGGCCGCGACGGCGTGAAGCTGTCGGAGAAGTGGGCGGATGGCGCGCGCACCCTGCACGGCCTCCAGATCAACGGTTTCCCCAACTGCTTCATCCTCTCCAAGGTCCAGGCGGGCAGGCACGTCAACATCGCCTACATGCTCGGCGAGCAGACCCGGCATCTCGCCCACATCGTCAAGTGCGTCGAAGAACGTGGCCACCAGGTCGTGGAGGCCTCGGAAGCCGGCGAGAAGGAATGGGTCGAGGAGATCCTCCGGCTCGCCGCCAACGACGTCGACTTCCTCGAGAACTGCACACCCGGCCTCTACAACAACGAGGGCGATCCGGGCGCGCTGCCGCTGCTCAACTCCAGCTACGGCGGCGGCTCCGTGGAGTTCGTGAACATCCTCAGGCGCTGGCGCGAGGCCGGGAACCTCACCGGACTCGAACTGCGCTGACCACCCCAACCCCTTCTGTGAAAGGCGGCAACGCCATGGACATAACACCAATACCTGGCGCCGCTCTTGGCGCCGTGGTGCACGGCGCACATGTCGCGGGCGACGTGGACAAGGCCCAGGTGGAGGAGATCTGGGCGGCGCTCGACGCGCATCTCGTACTCGTCTTCCGCGGGCACGAGACACCCTCCTACGAGGAGTTCCTGACCTTCGGCCGCCGCTTCGGGTACATCCCGAAGACCGGTCTCACCAGCGGCGCCCACCCCGACCACAACGAGATCCTGATCGTCTCCAACGTGGAGGAGGACGGTCACAAGATCGGCGTCGGCGATGCCGAGTGGATGGGCTGGCACACCGACTACTCCTTCCGCCCCCGCGTCTCCCAGGTCGGCTTCCTGGAGGCCGTGGAGGTGCCTGCCTCCGGCGGCGGGGAGACCCTCTTCACCGACATGTACGCCCTGTACGAGTCGCTGTCGCCCGCGCAGCGCCGGCGCCTGCATTCCTACCGGGTCCGCCACGCCCTGCGCACCGGGTACGAGGAGACCATCGAGGAGGAGCTCCAGGGCGAGGTGTCCCTCGGCGAGAGCACCGAACGGATCCAGCCAGAGGACGGCACCTCCACCATCCACCCCCTGATCGCCCGCAACTCCCGCACCGGCCGCCAGTCGGTCTACGTCAGCACGCTGAACACCAAGCGGATCGTGGATCTCGCCCCCGACGACAGCCGCGAGCTGCTCGACGAACTGCTGTCGCACGCGGGCAAGCCCCAGTACACCTACGCCCACACGTGGCAGTCCGGCGACATCGTCATGTGGGACCAGCTCGGCACGGTCCACGCGAAGCAGGCCTTCGACCCGGGCGAACGACGCCTCATGCGCCAGGTGGTCAGCATCTTCGACGACCCGGCCGACCCCTGGCGCGCGGAGGTAACCGCGTGAGCGCGGCTCCCGCGCCGGGGCGTCAGTACGGCAGTTTCACCGACTGGAGCTCGAAGTACTCGTCAAGCCCCTCCGGCCCGCCCTCCCTGCCGACGCCGCTGGACCCGAACCCGCCGAACGGGACGTTGACGTCGGAGGTGTAGCCATTGATGCCGTAGCTGCCCACCCGCACCGAGCGGGCCAGCGCCAGGCCGTGCTCGACATCGCCCGTCCACACCGAACCCGCCAGACCGTACTCGGAGTCGTTGGCGATCCTCACCGCCTCGTCCTCGTCCCCGTAGGGGATCACGGTGAGCACCGGGCCGAAGATCTCCTCCCGCGCCACCCGCATGGCGTTGTCCACGCCGATGAACACCGTCGGCTCGACGTACCAGCCGCTCGGCCGGTCCGCACGGCCGCCGCCGAGCACCGCCTTGGCACCCTCCTCGCGACCGAGGGCGAGGTAGCCCTCCACCCGATCGCGCTGGCGGGCCGAGACGAGTGGGCCCAGCTCGGTCGCCGGGTCGGCCGGGTCGCCCATCCGCATCGCGCCCACGGCGTCGACCAGTGCGTCGACGAACTCGTCGTGCCGCCGCCGCGACACGAGCAGCCGGGACTGCGCCGCGCAGATCTGGCCGGTGTTGAGCAGTGCGGCCGTCTTCAGGCCTGCCACGGTGGCGGTGAGGTCGGCGTCGTCGAGCACGATCGCCGCGGACTTCCCACCGAGCTCGAGGCCGACCCGCTTGAGCCGCTCGCCGCACAGCCCGCCGATCCGCCTGCCCGCCGCCGTGGACCCGGTGAAGCTCACGCGGTCAACGCCGGGGTGCACGACCAGGCTCTCACCAACCGCGCGCCCGCCGGTCACGATGTTGAACACCCCGGCGGGCAAGCCGCTACCGGCGATCAGCCGGGCGAGGTGCATGAGGCCGAGTGACGCCTCGGGCGCGGGCTTGAGCACGACGGAGCACCCGGCCAGCAGCGCGGGCAGGATCTTGTTCAACGCCAGGTAGATCGGCCCGTTCCAGGGGACGATCGCGGCGACCACACCGATCGGCTCCCGCCGCACGACGGTGGCGCCCATCGGCCCGGTCCTGCGCTCCTCCAGGGTGAGATCCGCGGCGAGCGTGGCGTGGTAGCCGAGCTGCATCGTGGGCAGCACGCCGTTGATCATCGCCGACTGTGATATCGGACAGCCCATCTCGGCGGTGGTGAGTCCGACGATCGCGTCGCGCTTCCGCTCGAAGGCGGCCGCGAGCCCGCCGATGACCGCCGCCCGTTCCGCCATGTCCGTCCGCCGCCACGGTCCGGTGTCGAACGCGGCCCGCGCCGCCGCGACCGCACGGTCCACGTCGGCGTCGGTCGAGTCCGGCACCGCCCCGATTTGCTGCTCGGTGTGGGGGTTCACGACGGTGAGCACGGCGCGGGTGGCAGGCGTGACCCACTCGCCGCCGACGTACAACCGTTCGTGCATCAGGAACTCCTCGGTTGGTGGGGTTGCTTCGTTGGGCTGTCAGAGGATCCTGGCGCGTTCGGCCAGCCATCCCAGTTCGTTGCGCACGCCCGTGGTGTCGTTGCCCAGCGCCTCGGCGATGATGTGGCGAGCCTGGATGTCGAACCGGATGTCGTCGGCGTGCACCCGCTCGGTCTGCAGGAGTGCGAACGTGGTGGCGACCAGGTCGCCCTCGGCAAGGTGCGCCTTGGCGAGGGTGAGGTAGCTGGCGCTCTGCCTTCCTCTGCACAGCACGGGAATCCCCTCGGCGGCGTCGGCGAGTCGGAGGGCCTGCGCGGTGCGGCCCGTGGTCACCTCGACCTGTGTCGCGGCCGCCTCGACCAGCACCGTCCACGGCGCACCGAGTGCGGCGGCGACCTCGCGTGCCCTCTCCAGCGAGACCTGGGCGGCGCGGTAGTCCCTGACCGCCGCGGCGGCCTCGGCGCCGGTGACGTGCAGTCTCACCAACGTTCCGCGCTGGTCGATGTCGGTTCGGACGACGTGGGCGATGGCGTCGGCGGTCAGCCAGCGGGACTCGTCGGGCGAGCCGGACCGCAGGAGCACCTCGGCGAGCTGGCTGACCGCGGCGTACCAGCCCGCCGAGCCGCGGTAGGCGGACAGCGCGGCGAGCGCCGCGTCGGCCGCGATCTGGGCGAAGTGGAAGTCGCCGGTGCGCAACAGGAACCGCGACGCCAACCGGTATGTGTCAGCTCGCAGCAGCAGGCTCTCGTGGTCGTCGGCGAGGGTGTCGAGCCGGTCGAGCAGGCCAGGCAACCGGTCGCTCATCGTGGTGTACCGGCGTTCGGAGTCGCACCAGAGCTGCCTGGTCTCGTCCAGTTCGGCGCGGGTCAGCGGGTCGCCGGCGCGAGCCGGGTTCCCGCGTCGCCAGCGGCGCAGCAGCGCCTCGCGGATCGCGGCTGGTGCGACGCTGGGCTCCTGCCGCCGGTGCTCGCGCCGATCGGCGGCGTCTATCAGCGTCAGCACGTCCCTGACCTGAAGGACGTCGGCGAGCCGCAGCACCGTGGACACCCGGTCCACTGGTCGGCCATGGCGTTCCACCTGTCGCAACCACTCCTCGCTGTAGCCGATCAGCGACGCCAGCATGCGGCGGGACATCCCCCGCCGCCGCCTCATATGCTCGATCCGTTGCCCCATCGTCATGTTGGGCGTGTCCCGCATGCTTCCCCCACAAATGTCGGCGGGCTCTGCAGTCACCGGTGACCAGCGGCTTCGCCCAGCATCGGGAATTCCTACAGGCATTGCCGGCGCACACAGCGTGTGTGGTTCGCGGTGGAGACATCCCCTTTGAGACCTGCCACCAGAGAGTTCCTCACCGCGATGCGGGATCAATCGTTGACGCACGCAGGATCCGGGCGGTAGGAGTGGAACTCCTTTAGAACACAACCAGATGCCCAGTAGGAACGAAATACGCCGATCGGTGGAACCCTGGCACGAAGAAGAATGCGGTTTACTCGCTGCTCCGCCGACGCCGCACTAATCATCGACAGGTTTCACCAGCATATGCACAGGAAAATTCCATGACGCCGACGGTGGTCACCGTACCCAGGCTGCTCGGCCGCCGTGGCCCTGGGAGTGGCATGCTTCGCCCTCGGGCGCGTTGGTGTTCCGAAAGCCGGGCGGTCCCAGGCCGTTGACGCAACGTGACCGTAGCGGTTCTCACTGTCCCCGTCACATGGACCCGCAGAGTGTTGCTCTGGTGGTCGGCGATTGTTACGGGACCGGCGGGGGGATCATCGGCTGGCTGCGCCGTCGATGAACTACCGGTACTCTGTGGACACGAAGATGCGGACGACGTGCGTCAGACGCGAACCATCGGGGACGTGACTGTGCGTAGTTTGTCGTTCTGCGACAAGACCAGGCCACAGGACGTGGACGTACCGGCCGGTTCAGCCATACCGTGGCCACGAACCGAGCGAGAGGGTGGCGACATGGCGATCGACCCGAGCACGACCGCAGTGGTGCTGATCGAGTACCAGAACGACTTCACAACGGAGGGCGGCGTGCTGCACGACGCGGTCTCCGGGGTGATGGACAAGACCGGGATGCTCGCCAACACCCGCCGCGTCGTCGACGCGACGAGGGCAGCCGGGGTCACCGTGATGCACGCCCCGATCACGTTTGCCAAGGGCTACAACGAGATCACCGCCCACCCCTACGGCATCCTCAAGGGAGTCGTGGACGGCAACGCGTTCGTCAAGGGCGAGTGGGGCGCCGCGATCACCGACGAACTGGCCCCGGCCGATGGCGACATCGTGATCGAGGGCAAACGCGGCCTGGACACCTTCGCCAGCACCAACCTCGATTTCATCCTCCGCAGCAAAGGCATCCGCACCATCGCGCTGGGCGGGTTCCTCACCAACTGCTGCGTCGAGTCCACCATGCGCACCGGCTACGAACACGGCTACCAGGTCGTCACCCTCTCCGACTGCGTCGCCGCCACCTCGGTCGAGGAGCACGACAACGCGCTGAAGTACGACTACCCCATGTTCTCCACACCCATGACCGCCGACGAGTTCACCACCGAACTGCGCGGCTGACGGTGCGCTTGCCTGGAATGTCGTCCGTGCGGTTCAGGCCACATGGTGGTACTCATCGAGAGCCCACCCAGTCGTTTGTCGTCGGCGGGTGATGGCTGCTTGATCGGCGGTCGGTTGTGGCAGTGCGTGTAGTGGTCGGGCCTTGGTGGGGTCGGTGGGAGTTGTACCGTCCACGCCGACCGGCGGCCCGGCGGTCAGCCGGGCCTCGCTGATCGCCGACCTCGGTAACACCATGACCGCATCGCCCGACTCACCACCGAGAACCAGCACCCATCACCCCAGCCCGCCCCCGCTTCCGCCCGCCGCCGGCGGACACGTTCACCTTCGCCGTTGACCTGGTGTACCTCGGTTGGCTGCTCGCCGTGGTGGGTGACGGTCGCGGAGAACAGCGGCTGTATGCCTCCAATCTCACGCCCGCTGTGGACGATCTGCTCGCCGCCCTGGTCGTGCTCATCTCCGGCCAACGGCACGCGCGAGTGTCCTGGGAGGGTGAGCCGACCGAATACCGCTGGCGGATCACCGTGGGCTCATACGCCCACGTGCGCATCCTGAGGTTCCCCGACCGAACGGCGCAACTGCCCGACAACGACGGTCATCCCATTCTCGACATCGACCTGCCACTGCGCAGCCTCGTTCGCCTGGCGGCAGCTGCGGCACGAGCGCTGCTGCACCGGCTCGGCGAGGACGGGTACACCCGCCAATGGGCCGCCGGACCGTTCCCAGCCAACCACCCGCTCGTTCTTGAGGAATGGCTCCGTCAATAAACGACCGGGGTGCTGCGGTGGCGGAATGCCACAGCTCCCAATATTTTCCGGATTCCGTTCGTCTCGAACCCGGCGAAACGATCAATGCCACAAGATGCAGGCGATCAACGAGCGCGCGAGAAACAGTCCTCGCGTCGACAACCGGGGAGCTGAAGCGGGCTTGAGACCTGATCCACACTTCCGGCCCACGGCGCACGACCCTTGCAATCCCTACAGTTGAGGGGTTCAATGCAGGTGCAGCACAGGCGTCACGTGCCCGCTCCAGCCCAGTGAATGAATCTGGTAAATCAGCAAAGCCGGTGACCCGCACGACGAAGACGTCGATGAACGAGGGAGGCAATGCTGATGTCCGTTGGATTTCTCCTAACCCCGGAGCAGGAACAACTCAAAGCGACAGCCCGTGGCTTCGCCCAGGAGCAGTTGCGGGATCTTTCCGTTGCGATCCGGGCAGAGTCCGACCCGTTGACTCGGGCAGCACTGCTGCGACCGGTGTATGCGAATGCGGTCGCGGCGGGTTTTCTCAAGAGTCTGGTCCCGGTGCCTGTCGGTGAGGCGGTCGCCAGCGGTGTTGACGCGGCCATCTTTCTCGAAGAATGGGCGGCGGAGATGCCGGACTTCGCGATCTCGATGAGCGGTCCGCTGAACGCGCTGGGGCCGGTCTTCCAGGTGGGCACCGCGGCACAGGTCGAGCGCTTCGCGCGGCCGTTCCTGGCCGGTTCGGGCGCGCCATTGGCGGCCATGGCCTTCAGTGAGCCGGAGGGCAGCGCGAACTTCGACGCGGAAGGGCCCGGCATGGGGGTCCGCACCACCGCGGTGCCCGATGGCGGCGAGTGGCTCATCAACGGCCGCAAGGCCTGGGCGCCGTATCTGTGCGGGTGGGACGGCGACGGCCCGGACATCATGACCATCGTCTGCCGAACTCCCGACGGCATCTCGCTCATCGTCGCCGAACGCGAACACCTTGCCGGAAAGATCGAGGTCGAGGAGTACTACGACCTCCCGGGACTCAAGGGCTGCCTCGCCACGCGGATCCGGCTCACCGACGTGCGCGTTCCGCGCGGCAACCTGCTAGGCGACCAGGGGCAGGGCGTGCGGCTGACCCGCAACGCGTTCCTACCCATCGCCGCCATGATCGCCGTCTACGCCACCGCCGCGATGCGGCAGGCCTTCGACATCGCCTATCGCTTCGCGCTCACCGAGAAGCGCGGCGGACCGGTGCCGATCATCGAATACCAAGCCGTGTCCGACGTCCTGGCCAACGCCAAGGGAAAGATCGAAGCGGTCCGGTTGCTCGGTTGGCGAGCTCTGGACGCCCTCACCTCGGGGCACCCCAGCGGGCCGGAATTCGCCCTGCACGCCAAGATCTTCGGCTCGGAAACCTGCGTCGAGGTCATCAACGACCTCATGACCATCATCGGCGTCACCGCCTACGACCAGAATTTCCCCATCGTCCGTTACCTGATGGACGCGCTGTCCTATCGCAACATCGGCGGAAGCAACGTCGGCATCCGCCGCAGGCAGTTGCAGGCACTGTTCCGCACCCCTGGCTACGACCCGCTGTCCGCCTCCGGACTGGCATTGCCTGAAAGCAACGGCGCAGAGGGCTCCGTGCAGAAACCCGATCCCCTCGGCGGTGCTGGCATTCCGCGACTCTGAGATCGGCCGCGCGGATTGGCGCCCTTCTCGCGGCGGGACGGGCGCTTGTGCGACTCACCGGTGGCGAGAACGAGTCCACGCCGTGACGTCGTGCGCGCTTCTGTCAGGGATTGTTGTCGGAACAGCTCAGTTCGGCTCGCAGATCGACGGTGTCGAGGTAGTCGAGCCAGGGTTGTGGGCCCTGGGGTGGTTCGCCCGCTCTGGTCAGTCCTGGCGGCAGGTCGCCGGACAGGGCGAGGCCAACGCCGTAGGCCAGGGGCTGGGAGACGCACCGGGCCATGGCTGATTCGTGGGCGTTGCCGATGACGTCGAGGTAGTAGCTTCCCGACCAGGTGGTCCCGGCCTTCGACGCCTCGAGTGACACGGCCAGCACCACCCGGTCGCGGTCGATGTCCGTCGTGGGGTGGCGAGCGGCCAGCTCGGTGGCGAGTTCGGCTATGGCGGTGTTGTCGCCGGTGCTTACGGTCTCGAACACCTGCTGCCACGCGGCGTGCCAGCCGGACAGCCGGAGCGTGCCGCGGACGAACGTCTCGACCGGCCATCCCTTGGGGAAGTGGTACTGGTCGATGAACGGGATGCTGTCGCGGTTGGGGTAGACCTCGAACACCTCGCCGCCGACGGGCAGTTCGCGGGTGGCTTCCCACGGGTGCCTCTGGGTGATCTTCTCGCCGTCCTCGACGTAGCGTGCGGGTGACCCCAACGCGGTCAGCACGCCGAGCGGCGCCCAGCTGAACAGGTAGCGGAAGTCGTTTGGTGTCGCGGGAATCCCGCCGCAGTACGAGGTGAACCGCACGGCGTCGACGGCCGGGCCGAGTGCTTCCGACGCGAGGTCGACGAGCCGGTGTGCGTACACGTGGTCGATGCCGGGGTCGAGGCCCGCCTCGGTGAGGATCGCGATCCCGGCGTCGGCGGCCGGATCGGCCAGGTCGGCCAGTTCGGGGGAGACGTAGCTGGTGGCCGCGAAGTGTGCGCCGCGGTCGAGGCACAGGCGGACGAGACCGGCGTGTTCGGTCGCGGGCAGCATCGACACCACGACGTCGCCGGGACGCAGCCGCTCGGCCAGCGCGCCCGGCGTGTTGGCGGCCGGCTCGGCGCGGCCGGCCAGGCCGAGGCGGTCCAGCGC
>NZ_JBARWZ010000117.1:0-1702 GCF_049647105.1 Actinophytocola sp. | reverse complement strand
GGACCTGCGAGTCTTCGGTTCGGGACCTGCGAGTCTTCGGTTCGGGACCTGCGAGTCTTCGGTTCGGGACCTGCGAGTCTTCGGTTCGGGACCTGCGAGTCTTCGGTTCGGGACCCGCGAGTCTTCGGTTCGGGACCCGCGAGTCTTCGGTTCGGGACCCGCGAGTCTTCGGTTCGGAACCCGCGAGTCTTCGGTTCGGAACCCGCGAGTCTACGGTTCGGAACCCGCGAGTTCTGCTCGTACGACCCGTGAGTTAGGCGAACACCGCTGTCCGGTGCCACCGTGCGCGTCGAACTCACGGTGCGCGCCGGTTGGACTCGCGGGTCGTGCGCGTTGGACACGCGGGGGCGGGGTGGTCAGTCCAGGCAGAACTCGTTGCCTTCCGGGTCGGTCATGATGATGTGCCCGGCACCGAGCGGGGGAGCGGGCTCGTGCCGCTCGCCACGGGTGGCGCCGTGGGCGACCAGCCGCTCGGCCTCCGCCTCCAGTGCTGCCATCCGCGCGTCGCCCTGGAGACCCGGGGCGGCCCGCACGTCGAGGTGCACCCGGTTCTTGGCCTGTTTGCCTTCCGGCACCCGCTGGAAGAACAGGCGCGGCCCCGCACCTTCCGGGTCGATCACCGCCGAGGCGTCGTTGCGGCGCTCGGGCGGCACCCCCATCGCGTCTAGGGCCTGCTCCCACGTCTCGAAGCCCGGCGGCGGATCCTGCAGCCGGTAGCCGAGTGCCTCGGCCCAGAACGCGGACAACCCGGCCGGGTCGGCGCAGTCGAAGGTGATCTGGACGTCGCGTGCCATGTCAGCTCGCCTCTCGTCGGGTGTGCAGGTACAGGTCGCGGAGCAGGGACACCTCGGCCAGGTGGTGGATCATCTCGCGGTTGATGTGCAGCACGAGCGCGGCGAGCGGGAACTCGGCGTACGGACCCTCGGCCTCGCCGCACAGGCGGGCCAGACCCGTCTCGCCGAGGGCCTCGACCCCGGCGAGCCACGTGGCGTACTCCTCGTCGAGCTGGGCCAGTGCCTCGGTCGCGGTCGCGGCGTAGGGGAACGAGTCGTAGTCGGTGGCCGCGCGACCGAAGTGCGACGCGTTGCGCATCGCGAGCACGCCCACGATCACGTGCCCGAGCCGCCACGCGATCGTGGTGAACGGCGGCGGGACCGGCTGCGGAAACGCGAAGTCGATGGTCATCGTGCCGGACCCGGGCCGGCCAGGGTCGCGAGGGCGCACGTTCCAGCAGCCGGGCACCGGCTCCCAGAAGTACTCGTCGTCGGTGAGCCCGTCGAGGCGGGCGCGCAGTTGCTGGATCCAGTGCCAGTCCAGCTGCTCGCGGAGCAGGAGGTTCCAGGTCTGGTCGGTCATGGCGTACAGCCTGCCCCGGATAGCGGACAGGTGCCGTCCGTGATTCGTGCGACGATGATCGGGTGACCGTCGAGGCGACGACAGAACGGGTACTGCGGCTGCTGGCGCTGTTGCAGCACCGGCCGTCGTGGACCGCCACGGAACTGGCCGCCGAGCTGGGCGTCACCGACCGCTCGGTGCGCCGCGACGTGGAACGGCTGCGCGTGCTCGGCTACCCGGTGCACGCGACGGCGGGGGTCGGTGGCGGCTACCAGCTCGGCGCGGGCACCCGGCTGCCGCCGCTGCTCCTCGACGACGAGGAGGCGATCGCGACCGCGGTGTCCCTGCGGCTGGCGGCGGGTGGCAC
>NZ_JBARWZ010000116.1:0-2850 GCF_049647105.1 Actinophytocola sp. | reverse complement strand
GCGTGCGCTCGCGCTCGGCCGGGGTCTGCCCGGCGAGCGTCGCGGCCAGCCCGGCGTCGTCGGCCGGTTCCCCGGCGCGGGCGGGTGCCGCGGCGGCGACCAGCTTGACCTCGGGCAGCTCGCCGATCAGCGGGCTTGGCCGCATGACGGTGAACGCCGGGGTGAAGCGGTACCAGTCGACCTCGGCGGCCGCGACGAACGTGTCGTCGTGGTCGAGTGCCTGCTGGAGGGCGCGGACGGCGGGTGCGGGCTCGATCAGCGGGACACCTCGGCGCAGCATCGGCTCGACCTCGGTGGCGGCGACCATGCCGCCGCCGTCCCACGGGCCCCAGGCCACCGACAGCGCCGGCACGCCGTCGGCGCGGGAACGTTGCGCGAGCGCGTCGAGGTAGGCGTTGCCCGCGGCGTAGCCGCCGTGCCTGCCGACCCCCCACACACCGGCGATGGACGAGAAGTGCACGATCGCGTCCACCTCGGACGGGTCGAGCAGCTCCGTGAGGTTCCGTGCCCCGGCGGCCTTCGCGCCGACCAGGCCGGCCAGGACGGCGACCCCGGTGTGCTCCAGGCGTTCCAGGGTGCTGGCGCCCGCCGTGTGCATGACGGTGCGGACGGGCAGGCCCTGCGCACGCAGGTCGTCGAGCATGGTGGCGACGGCGGCGCGGTCGGCGACGTCGCAGGCGGCGAAGGTGACCGAGGCGCCGCGGGCGGCCAGGTCCCTGGCGAGTTCTTCCGCGCCGGGAGCGTCCGCGCCCCGCCTGCTGACCAGGACCAGGTCCGCCGCGCCGTTGTCCGCCAGCCAGCGGGCGACATGCCCGCCGATGGCGCCGGTGCCGCCGGTGACCAGCACCGCACCGCTCGGACGCCAGGTGCGGACCGGGCCGCCGCCGCTCGCACGGACGAGCCTGCGGGCAAGGAGTCCTGCTGGGCGCACGGCCAGCTGGTCCTCGCCGTCGTCGCGGGTGATCGCGGCGACCAGGCGGGTGGCGGCGCGGGCGTCCACCTCGTCGGGGAGGTCCACGAGGCCGCCCCAGTGCCGGGGGTGCTCCAGCGCCGCGACCCGGCCGAGACCCCAGACCTGGGCCTGCTCGGGGCTGGCAGGCGCGTCCTGGGCGGCGGCGACCGCGCCCTGGGTCACGCACCACAGCGGGGCGCCGGGGTCGGCGTCGAGCAGCGCGTGCAGGAGGGTCAGGGTGGCGGCCAGGCCCGAGGGGAGGACGGGGTGCGCGGGGTGGGCGGTCGTGTCCAGTGCCAGCAGCGACAGGACGCCGGTCCATTCGCCGTCGCGCAGCCGGTCCGACAGGTCGGCGGCGTCGGCGGTGGCCGGGTCGGCCACCAGGGTGTCCACAGTGGCCAGCCGGTCGCGCAGCGCGGCGGCGACGCGGACGGCGACCGGGTGGTCGGCGTCCGGCGTGACGATCAGCCAGCGGCCGGTGAGGACCGGGGTGTCGGGCTCGGCGACCGGCAGCCAGGTGACCGCGTAGCGCCAGGCATCCACGGCGGCGCGCTCGCGCAGGCCGCGCCGCCAGGCCGACAGGGCCGGGAGCAGCGGCGCCAGTGCGCGACCGGAGGCCAGGTCGAGCACGTCGGCGGCCTCGGTGGCGTCACCCGACTCCACGGCGGACCAGAAGCGGTCCTCTGCCGCGGTGCCCGCCGGGGGCGGCGCGGTCGTCCACTGGTGCGGCGCGGGCCAGTATCGCTTGCGCTGGAAGGCGTAGGTGGGCAGGTCGACGAGTGCGGCACCGGGGAAGACGGTGGTCCAGTCCGGAGCGGCGCCGTGCACGCCCGCCTCGGCGAGGCTGGTGTGGAAGCGGCGCGGGCCGTCCTCGTCGCGGCGCAGCGTGCCGGTGACGCGTGCTTCTGCGTCGGTCTCCCGCACGGCCATCGCCAGGACGGGGTGCGGGCTGACCTCGATGAACAGCCGGTGCCCGTGGCCGAGCAGTGCGGTGATGGCCGCGTCGAAGCGGACGGTCTCGCGGAGGTTGGCGTACCAGTACTCCGCGTCCAGCGCGGCGGTGTCGAGCTGCTCGCCGGTGACGGCGGAGTAGAACGGGAGGTCCGACGACCGCGGCGTGATGCCCGCGAGGTCGCGGCGCAGGCGGTCGCGGATCGCGGCGACCTGCGCGGAGTGCGACGCGTAGTCCACCGGAATGTGCTTGGCGCGCTTGCCTTCCCCGGTGAACGTGGCGACCAGGTCGGCCAGCCCGGCCGGGGTGCCGGAGACGACGACGGACGCGGGCCCGTTGACCGCCGCCAGCTCGACCGCGCCCTGCCAGTGCGGGAGGCGCGCGCGGACCGTGTCGGCGGGCAGCGCGACCGAGACCATGCCGCCCCGGCCGGACAGCTCCTCGGCGATGGCCCGGCTGCGCAGGGCGACCACCTTCGCCGCGTCGGCCAGCGACAGCGCGCCGCACACGGCGGCCGCGGCCACCTCACCCTGGGAATGTCCCACCACGGCAACGGGTTCGACGCCGCACGAGCGCCACAGGGCCGCCAGGGACACCATCACCGCGAACAGCAGCGGCTGGACGACCTCGACCCGGTCGAGCCACCCGTCGTCACCACGCAGCACCTGGGACGGCACGAAGTCGAGGTGCGGGGCCAGCGCGTGCTCGCAGGACTCGAACGCCGCCAGGAATACCGGGGACGCGTCGAGCAGGTCGACGGCCATGCCCGCCCACTGCGAGCCCTGGCCGGGGAAGACGAACACCGGCCCGGTCCGTTCGCCGCCCGGGTTGATGGCGGTGCCGCTGACCACCGCGGCCGACGGGGTGCCCGTGGCCAGCGCGGCGAGGCCGTCGAGCAGTTCGGCGCGGTCGCCGACCACGGCGGCCCGGTGTGCCAGCGCGGCGC
>NZ_JBARWZ010000115.1:0-19471 GCF_049647105.1 Actinophytocola sp. | reverse complement strand
GCGGCGGCCAAGCTGGCGTCCGCGTGCGCCTTGCGCAACGCGGTGACCCGCGACTTCGCCGCCTTGACCGCGCCACGCGCGTCGTCGAGGTCGGCGGGCATCGCGTGGTGGGGCAGGTCGTGGACCTGCTGGCGGCACACCGGGCACGGCTCGCCCTCGACCAGGTCCGCGGCGAGCGCGACCGACCGGTGGGCCCGGTCGGCGGCGACCTGGGCGGTCTCGGCGTCGACGAGCGCCTGCTCGGCCGACGCGAACTCCCCCGCCGCGACGTGCTCGGCGTCGTCGGCCCGCTTCGCGTCCGCGCGGAGCCGCTCCAGGCGCTCGGCGAGCGTGGTCTGGCGAACGTGGGCGTCGCGCCAGCGGGTCAGCTCCATGGCCTCCGGCAGGCCGGACCTGACGGTCTCCGCCTCGGCCTCCGCCTTCTCGGCGGTGGTGCGCTCCTCCGCGCGGCGCGCGACCTGCTCGTCGGCGTCGACGAGCCGGGTGGCCAGGTCGACCACGTCACCGGGGCGGCGGAGCCCGCCCAGGTCGGTGAGCTGTTCACGGACGACCTTGGCGGCCGCGTTGGCCTCGGACCACTTCGTGCGCACCTCGGCCATCTTCTCGACGGCCTCGTCCACGGTCGGCACGAGCGCGTCCAGGGCGGCGACGCGCTTCTCGGCCGCGGCGACCACGTCCTCGGTGACCGCACCCAGCTCGCCCAGCCGCTTCTCGGTCATCTCCAGCTTGCTCTTGGCGACCCTGGCACGCTCCCTGGCGCGCTGCCCGACGTCCTCGTAGATGGCGTAGGCGAGCAGCTGGATCAGCAGGTCCTGCCGGTCGCTCGGCTTGGCCTGCAGGAACTCCGCGAACCGGCCCTGTGGCAGCACGACGCACTGGGTGAACTGGTCGTACCCGATGCCGAGCAGCTCGCTGACCGCGCCGGTGACCTTGTCCCCCTCGGCCACGGACTCGGCGACGGCCTCGAGGATCTTGGTGAGGTCGGCGTCGGGCGGCACACCCGGGTCGAGCCGGTCGAGCCGCGCCTCCTTGGTCTGCACGTTGCCCTGCGCGGTCCGCCGCAGCAGCCGCACCGCCGCGTACCGGCCGCCCGCCGCCTCGAACACGAGGCACACCTTGCCCTCGTTGACCGATGGCGCGAGCGCGTTGCGGATGACGTTCCCCTTGCCCCAGCGGGGAACCGTGCCGTACAGCGCGAAGCACAGCGCGTCGATCACCGTCGACTTGCCTGCCCCGGTCGGCCCGGTGAGCACGAAGAAGTCGACGTCGTGCAGCGCGACGTCGGTCTCGTCGCGGTAGCTGCCAAAGCCCTCGAACATCAGGCGCAACGGACGCATGTCAACGACCCCCTGGGTGGAATTGTTCGCGTCGTTCCTCCGCTAACACGCCGTCTTCCCTCCTGCGCTGCTCGTCAGTCCAGACGGCGCGCGCTCCGTCACTCCCGCTCACGTCGACTCCTCGAGCAGTTCGGCGAACATCGCGGCGAGGCGCGGGTCGTCGACTTCCTTCTCCGACAGGAAGTCCGCGAACAGGTCCGTCGGTGACCGGCCGATCCGCGACCGCACGGCACCGGCCTGCGCCTGCGCGCGGAACTTCTCGTCGATCTGCACGTCGAGCGTGTTCGGCAGCTTCTCGCGGACCAGGTCGGCGAGCCCGGCGCTGGCCTTCTGCGTGAGGATCACCCGCAGGAACGCGTCCCCGGCCTCCTCGCCGGCGGCGACGACCTCGTCGAGCGTGCCGCGCAGCGTGGCGAGGCGGCGGCCGCCGGTCAGCGGCACCGGGCGGATCCTGGCGCGGCTGTCCGGGGTGACCGTGACGATCAACGCGACCGACTGGTTGTCCTCCTCGCCGAAGTCCAGCGCGATCGGCGAACCGGAGTACGCGATCGGGCACGGCCCGCCGATCTCCTGGTACCGGTGCAGGTGGCCGAGCGCGGCGTAGTGCGTGCTCACGGGGAACGTGTCCGGCGGCACCTCGTAGCCGAGCAGCGTCTGCACCGCCCGCTCGCCGCCGCCCCACCGGCCGCCGAGCAGCGTCGCGTGCGTGGTGACGAGGTTGACGGTGTCGCCGGTGAACCCGGCGCACAGCGTGCCGACGATCGCGCGCACGCGGTTGGCGTAGTCCTGGTTGTGCTGGGAAGGGTTGTGCAGCAACACTTCCGCGGCCCGCACCGCGTGCCGGTGGGACAGGAACGGCAGCGCGGCCACCACTGCCTGCTCGCCAGACCGCGCCGTCAGCGTCGCCGTGCCGCCGCGGTCGGGACGCTGCGGAGTGCCGATCACGTGCATGCCCAGCTCGCCGAGCACCGGCCGGTAGACATCCTGCACGAGCCGTGCGTTGTCGTGGTTGCCCGCGAGCACCACCACGTGCCTGCCCTCGCTGCGCAGCGCCATGAGTGTCTGCATGACCAGGCCCTGTGCCTGCGGGGTGGGCGCCGCGGTCTCGAACAGGTCGCCCGCCACGATGACGAGGTCGACATCCTCGGAGTCCGCGACCCGCACCAGGTCGCGGAGCACGGCGCGCTGCTCGTCGATGCGTGGCTGGTTCTTCAGCACCTTGCCTACGTGCCAGTCGGCCGTGTGCAGGATCTTCATGAAACCCCTCAGTAACGACTCAGAACGGCGGCGGGTCGTCATCCAGGCCGGAGAACGGGTCGGCGGGCGGCGCGGGGCCGTCGTCGACGCCGGTCCAGGCGCCCTTCTCGGCAGGCCGGGTGGCCCAGGCCGGGAAGGGGAACTCGATCGCGAGCGGCACCGGGATGTCGGGTTGCGAGACGAACATCGTGCCGGGCTTCGCGATCGTTGCACGCTGCCGCTGCGCGGGCGGCAGGTAGCCGTACTCGGGCCGCGACGCCTCGGCCGGGTCGAGCCTGCCCGCGACGCGGATCGAACAGTTCGCGACGATCCGCCGCTCCACCTCGGACGCGGTCTGCTGCGCGCCGATGAGGATCACGCCAAGCGAACGGCCACGCTCCGCGACGTCGAGCAGGATCTGCTTGATCGGGCTGTCGCCGTCGCGTGGCGCGTACTTGTTCAGCTCGTCCAGCACGATGAACATGAGCGGCCGCGCGGTGCCCTGCTCCTCCTTGCGCCGGAACTCCTGCCGCAGCGAAACACCGACCACGAACCGCTGTGCCCGGTCCGGCAGGTTGTGCAGGTCGATGACCGTGACCTGCGCCTTCGACGTGGTGAGCGACCGATCCCCCCGGTCCTTGAGGTCCGCCCGGATCAGCCGTTCGAGCGGCTTCACGGCCGAGCGCAGGCGGCGCAGGAAGGCGTTGACGCTGCCGGTCGAGGTGGACCCCGCCACCCAGTCGCGGCGCAGCTCCTCGTCGAGCAGCTCGTCCTCGATCAGCGCGACGAGCTGCTCGAACGTGCGGATGGGGCCACCGTTGCGGGTGTCCACGCCGGAGACCGAGATGGCCCCGTCTGCGCCGACCTTCGTGTAGTCACGCTTGAGCCGGGCGGCGACCTGGCCGATCAGCATCGTGTACTGGGCGCGTTCGTCCTCGCCGTCGGCGAACACGAACGGCAGCAGCTCCTGCTCGCAGAACTCGGTGAGCGTCCAGTAGAACGGCGACACCGCGCGGTCGCGGGCCCGCACGTCCGGGGTGCCGCTCGGGTCACCTGGCCGGGGCGGCGCGAACACCTGCACGTTGCGGAACGACGACGACGGCAGGCCGAGCAGGCCGTACTTGGCACGCATCTCGTCGGTGAGCCGCGAGTTCTCGTAGTCGAGGAACAGCAGGTCCTCGCCCTTGACGGAGAAGATCAGCGCCTTGGTGTTGTGCGCCTCGCCGTGCAGCACGCCCGAGTTGAAGATCGAGTGCAGCAGGAACGTGGCGAACGAGGTCTTGGTCGCGATGCCGGAGACGCCGGAGATGGAGACGTGGCCGCCCCGGGTGCCGTCCACGAACTCGAAGTTGAGGAACACGGGCTGGCCGTCACGTCCGAGCCCGACCGGCACCTTCGCGTCGGCCATCGTGTCGAAGTACAGCGCGGAGTCTCGTTCCGCGCCCTCGGCCCGCGACACCGGACTGCCCGGCCGCGGCGGCACGTACACCTCGGGCTCGACCCTGGTGACGGTGATCTCGGCGACCTCGGACACCTCGGCGGGCAGCGCGCCCTGTTCGATCAGGAAGACGTCGGAGGCGAACCGCGCGCCCTCGTGCCCGGCCTCGATCTGGGTGACGACACCGGCGATCTGCACCTCGCTGCCGTCCGGCAGCTTGCGCCGGGTGACGACCACGTCGTCGAGCTGCAGGTACTGGTCCGACGCCACCCCGACGGAGAACTCGAGCGGGCTGGCGGCGACGGTGCCGACCACGAGGCCGACCGGCTTGCTCTGTCCGCTCGGTCCGCCCGCCAGTTCCGTCACGCCGTTCGGCGAACCGCTCGGCTCTGGCACACGCGCTCCTTATGTCGTCCGGGAGGCCCGCAGTCTATGTCCGCACTCGGACACAGACTGGGACCCCCGGACCTGCGCGTTGCGTGCTTACGGGAAACAGCCCGTGCTGTAGAACCCCCACTGGCCGCCGTGCATGGCCCGCACCCCGCGCGGCCCGTAGCGGCGGTAGGGCTCGTCACGGATGTCGCCCTGCTCGCCCTTCGCGAGCGGGTCGCCCCACTCCCACGAGAAGTTGTCGGCGGTCGGGTCGTAGTTGCGGTAGAACCGCCCGGCGTCGCACTGGTTGGTCTCGCAGTGCGTGTAGGTGCCGTTACAGGGTTCACGGGGCTGGGCGACGGGTTCGGCTGGCGCGGCGGCTGGAGCGTCGTAGGCCTCGCACAGGATGTAGCCGGTCCGTGCGAGCTGCCACGAGTAGCCGTAGCACCACAGCGGCTCGAACGGGTCGGCGTAGTAGACGACGAACGTCGACCCGGCACTCAGTGCGCCGAGGTAGGGGCCGTGCGGCGCGCAGACCGGCGGGTTCGACATCTCGTGCAGGTTGGTGTCGCGGATGATGGTCCGCTGTCTGGGGTTGGGGTCCTTGAAGTGGCTGGAGCATCCGGGTGGCCGCGTGTCCTGGACGGACACGTCGGCTGAAGCGGGTACGGCGGCAGGGACCAGCGCGATCGCGGCCGCCAGGAGCACCTTCAGCATGCCCACCGACGCTACGGGCCGATCTCACCCACAGCGATCGAGTGTGCACGGAGAGGACACATTTGTGCACTCACGGCAAAGCGGGCTGATACAGCCACAGGTAGAAGAACGCGGTCAGCGAACGGCCCGCGTGGCGTTCGGCGAGGGACACGAAGTCCGACGTCACCACCGTGTCGTACTGGTGGATGGCGGTCCACTCCCGCAACAGGGGGAAGAACACGTCGTCGCCGAGCAGTGTGCGCAAGGTGTGGAGGGTGAGGGCGCCGCGCTGGTAGAGGCGGTCGTCGAACATGTCGCGGGCGGACGGCTCACCGATGCGGAGGTTCTGCGGCTTGGTCGCGAGCAGGCTCCGGGACCGTGCCGCGAGCGCCTCGGCGGGCTGACCGCCGGACCGCTCGGACCACAGCCACTCCGCGTACGCGGCGAAGCCCTCGTTGAGCCAGATGTGCTGCCAGTCCGCGAGGCCGACGCTGTTGCCGAACCACTGGTGGGCCAGCTCGTGCGCGACCAGCCGCTCGTGGCCGCGGCGCCCGTCGACGTGGTTGGCGCCGAAGATCGACAGGGCCTGCGCCTCGACCGGCACCTCCAGTTCGTCGTCGGTCACCACCACGGCGTACTCCGCGAACGGATACGGGCCGAACAGGTCCGTGAACACCCGCATCATCTTGGGCTGGCGGGCGAAGTCGTGCTGCGCGGCCCGCGAGAGCCCCCTGGACACCGCGAGGATCTGCCCGGACGACAACAGGCTCCGCTCGTATAATCCTATTTGGACAGTCGCGAGATAGGGCGCCATCGGCTCGTCGGCGAGGTAGGTCCACGTGGTGGTCGAGCCGCGGACCAACCTGGCCGCGAGCACCCCGTTGGCCACCACCGTGTACGCGGTGGGCACGGTGACCTCGATGCGGAACGTGGCCTTCGCGCCGACGAGATCGTTGCAGGGGAACCAGGACGGCGCACCGACCGGCTGGCTCGCGACGATCACGCCGTCGGTCAGTTCGTCCCAGCCGACCTCGCCCCAGTGCCGGGTGCGCACCGGCGCCGGCCGTCCCGCGTACCGGATCTCCACCGGGAACGGGGTGTCCACGAGGAACCGGCCGCGGATGCGCAGCTTGCCGCCCCGGTGCGTCCACCGCACCGGTTGGCCGTCCACCAGCACCCGCTCGACCCGGAACGGCCCGAGGTCGAACACGAGCGGAGTGTCCGGCGCCGACGCGACCACGGTCAGTCGCGCCTTCCCCGTCAGCCGTCCGGTCGCCGGCTTGGTCGCCAGCTCGAGGTCGTAGTGCGAGACCCGGTAGCCGGGGTTGCCGTGCCCGAGTAGGTCGATGTCCCTCAGCGCCATGCCGCGACGGGGTTGCCGAGCCAGCGGGTGCCCGGGGGCACCTGCTCGCCCGCCATCACGAGCGATGCGGGCCCGACGCAGGTATGCGCGCCGAGAGTGGTGCCGGGAAGCACGATGCCGTGGGGGCCGAGCGTGGCACCGGCGGAGAGAGTCACCTGGTCCATGCGCAAGATCCGATCATGGAACAGGTGTGTTTGCACAACACACCCTCGATTCACGGTCGCTCCATCACCCAGATGGACCAGGTCCGCCTCTGGCAGCCAGTACGAGTCGCACCACACGCCGCGGCCGACGCGTGCACCGAGCGCACGCAGCCACCACGACATCAGCGGTGTGCCGCCGACCGCGCCGACGAGCCACGGCACCGCCAGGACCTCGACGAAGGTGTCCGCCAGTTCGTTGCGCCACACGAACGACGACCACAGCGGGTGGTTGCGCGCACGGAACCGGCCGACCAGCACCCACTTCGCGGCCACCGCGACCACGCACGCGACGAACCCGCCACCCGCGAGCAGCACCCCGCCGAGCAGCAACCCGAGCGGGAGGCCGACCGCGGCGATCCCGGCGAGCACCAGCACGGCGAGCGCGACCGAGCACATCATCGGCACGATCCGGCACAGCTCGACGAGCGCGCGGGCGACGAGCAGCCCGCGTGGCGGCTCGTAGGTCCGCCCTGCCTCGCCGCGCTCGGCCACGCGCGGCAGCTTGATCGGCGGCATGCCCAGATAGGAACTGCCCGCCTTGGCGTGTTTCGGCGCCGCGGACAGCACCCCGACGAGCCCGCGCTTGGGCACCGAACGGCCGGGTGCCGCCATGCCGGAGTTGCCGACGAACGCACGTTTCCCGACCCGCACGGCCGCGATCCGCAGCCAGCCGCCGCCGAGCTCGTAGGCGGCGACCAGGGTGTCGTCGGCGAGGAACGCACCGTCGCCGACGGTCGTCATCGCGGGCAGCGCCACGACGGTCGACGCCTCGACGTGCCTGCCGACGCGCATGCCGAGCGCACGCAGCCAGACGGGCGTGAACAGGCTGGCGTACAACGGAAAGAGCAGGCTGCGCGCGGAGTCCATGAGCCGCAGCGTGGTCCACGCCTGCCACGCGACGCGGCCGCGCACGGGATGGTGGCCCGCGCGCAGGCCGATGCCGAGCAGCCGCACGGACACCAGCGTCAGCAGTGCGTGCGTGCCGAACCAGGCCACGGTCACCGCGGGCACGGCGGCGAGCGCGGCGCCCACTGCCGGGGTGCCGCCGAGGAAGACGGTCAGCAGCCACAGCGCCGGGAGCGCGGACACCACCGGCAGCAGTCCGAGGAGGACGGAGGTGACGTCGTAGATGGCGAGCCAGGTGCGCGGCCGGGCCGGGCGGGCCTTGGGCCACCGGTGCGCGGCCTTGCCCTGCTTGACCGCGGGCACCCCGGACCAGCGCTGCCCGGTCGGCACGGCGCCGACCACCCCGGAGCCGGGCGCGATCTCGGCGCGCTTGCCGATGCGGGCGCCGGGGAACAGGGTGCTGCGCGCACCGACGGTCGCGTCGGCGCCGATGCGGATCTTGCCGATGTGGACGAGGTCGCCGTCGACCCACGTGCCGGACAGGTCGACCTCCGGCTCGATCGCGGCACCGGCGCAGACCTTCAACATGCCGGTGACCGGCGGCAGCGAGTGCAGGTCGGCGCCCTCGGCGATGCGGGCGCCGAGCGCGCGGGCGTAGTGGGTGAGCCAGGAGCCCGCGAGGTCGGTCGCGCCGCTCCGTTCGGCGAGCTGTTCTGCCGCCCACAGTCGCAGGTGGACGCCGCCGCCACGCGGATAGGTGCCGGGTTTGATGCCACGCAACAACATCCGGGCACCACCGGCGGCGATCGCGAGCCTGCCGGGCGGGCTGAACAACAGCAGCCAGCCCGCGCCGACGAGCCACCACGACGTGGTGACCGGATAGCCGAGCACGTTACCGAGCGCGGCGAGCGCGACCGTCCACCGCAGACCGACGATCGTCAGCAGCGGCAGCATCGCGAGAGTCTGGATCACCGCGGCGCGCCGCGGCACGGGTGCGATCTCCCGGGTCGATGCCCGCGTGCCCGCCAGGTCGTCGAGCCGCGCGGCCAGCGCCGCGACGGTCGGGTGGTGGTAGACGTCGCCCACCGACATCGAGGGGTAGCCCGCACGCACCAGCGACACGAGCCGGGCGGCGGCGAGGCTGCCACCGCCGGACGCGAAGAAGTCGGCGCCGGGTCCGGCGGGTGGCGTGCCGAGGACCTCGGCCCAGCGTTCACCGAGCCACGCCTGCGTGCCGCGCAGTTCGGCGGTCTCGGCCGTGCCGGGAGCCAGCGGCCAGGGCAGCGCGTTCCGGTCGACCTTGCCGGAGGTGCGGGTGGGCAGCGTGCCGACGACCGCGAGCCGAGGCACGAGCGCGGCGGGCAGGGCCTCCCGCAGCCTGGTCAGCGCGCCGTCGGTGTCGAAGTCCTTGGCCACGACGACGTAGCCGACGAGCAGCTGGGTGCCGCTCGCGGTGGTGCGGACGGCCGCGGCGGCGCCGGTCACCCCGGGCAGCGCCAGCAGCGCGGCGTCGATCTCCCCCAGCTCGATGCGGCGGCCGCCGAGCTTGACCTGCTCGTCGGCGCGGCCGAGGAACACCAGGCCCTCGGGCTCGGCACGCACGAGGTCACCGCTGCGGTAGGCACGGGGCCAGCCAAGCGATGGCAGCGGCGCGTACTTCTCGGCGTCCTTGCCGGGGTCGAGGTACCTTGCGAGGCCGACACCGCCGATGACCAGCTCGCCCGTGCCGCACATGGGCACGACCTCACCGGCCGGGTCCACGACCGCCAGCTCCCAGCCCGCGAGCGGCAGTCCGATGCGGACCGGGCCGTCGCCGGTCATGCGGGCGCCGCACGCGACGACCGTGGCCTCGGTGGGGCCGTAGGTGTTCCAGACCTCGCGGCCGTCCTGGGCGAGCCGTTCCGCCAGGTCGGGCGGGCACGCCTCGCCGCCGAGGATCAGCAGCCGCACGTCGAGCAGCGCCTCGGGCGGCCACAGCGCGACGAGTGTCGGCACCGTGGAGACGACCGTGATCTCCTGCTCCACCAGCCACGGCCCGAGGTCGACACCGGTGCGGACGAGCCAGCGCGGCGCGGGCACGAGGCACGCGCCGTACCGCCACGCGAGCCACATCTCCTCGCAGGAGGCGTCGAACGCGACGGACAGCCCGGCGAGTACGCGATCGTCCTGACCGATGGGGTCGTCGACGAGGAACAGGTCCGCCTCGGCGTCGACGAACGCGGCTGCCGAGCGGTGGCTGACCGCGACACCCTTCGGCTTGCCGGTGGAGCCGGAGGTGAAGATGATCCACGCGTCGTCGGCAAGGCCGGCGGGACCGCGCCCGGCCGGGGTGTCGCACACGACCAGCTCGCGGCCCGCGCCAAGCACCGCGCACACCGCGGCCTCGGCGAACACCAGGTCAGCGCGCTCGTCGGGGTCCTCGAAGTCGACCGGGACATAGGCCGCGCCCGCCGCGAGCACGGCGAGGATCGCGACGTACAGGTCCGCGGTGCCGGACGGCACCCGGACGCCGACCCGGTCACCGGCGCCGATGCCCTCGGCGGCGAGCTTCTGACGCAGCTCGTCGACAGCCGACAGCAGGCCGGTGTAGGTGAGCACGGTCGCGCCGTCGTCGATCGCGGGCGCCGCCGGGTGGCGGGCCGCGGTGTCGGCGAGGATGTCGTTCAGGGTGCGGGGCGCGGCGGCGGCGGCGCCGCTGAACCTGGCGAGTGGCGTGGTGAGCGTGTCGAGCAGTGACTCAGCGCAGATGGCGGTCATCGATCACCGGGCGAACGCAGGCTCAACGGATCCTCCGTGGATAGCGCTGCGTCCGGCGGCACGCGGTGCAGCGAGCCGTCTGAACCGACAGACGGCCGACCCGCGACTCTACCTCGGGATCACGCTGAGTGCCGAATTACACCACTCGACGGTGTGAGACGTCACAGACGGTCACATCGTGGAGGGATCAGCTGGACTCGGCCGCCCGCGCCGCTATCCGGGCGCGAACCTCCGGCCTGCGCAGCGGCGGCACCGTCGCGGGCGGCTGCTTGCGCGGCGGCAGCTCGGCCAGCAGGCGCGTGGTGCTCGCGGTGATCTCGGCGACGGCCTGGTCGATCGCGTCGCGGGTCTTGTCGGTGACCGTCGCGACGCCGGCCACCTTGCGGACGAACTGAAGAGCGGCCGCCTTGATCTCCTCGTCGGTGGCGGCGGGCTCGAGTCCGCGGAGCGGGGTGATGTTTCGGCACATGTGCCCAACTTTAGCGCCACGCACTGAAGACGACGGAAAGTCGCGAACTCTCCCGAATAGCCGAAAACAATTACCGAATCAGCCGATTGCCCGGCGCGGGGCACACACGCACGCTGATCATGTCCGACCCCCCGGACATCCCCTGCAACGTGTGGAGACAACCCATGCGACAAGGCAAACGACTGGCGTTGGCCACCGCCATCGCCACCCTGCTCACCCTCGTCGGCGTCGGCCAGGCCCAGGCGGCGGCCGGTCCGTACACCGCGCTCGGCGACTCGTACTCGTCCGGCGTCGGCACCCGCACCTACTACCCGGACAGCGGTTCCTGCTACCGAGGCGCGCAGGCCTACCCGGTGCAGGTGGCCGCGCGGCTCGGCGCGCCGCTGACCTTCGCCGCGTGCTCCGGAGCGCGGGTGCCGGACGTACTGAACCAACTGGGCAGCCTCAACGCGGCCACCGCATACGTGACCGTGTCGGTCGGCGGCAACGACGCCGGGTTCGCCGACGTGATCACCCAGTGCGCCCTGCCGTGGCCGTGGACCTGCACGGGTGACATCAACAACGCGAACAACTACATCCGCGACACGCTGCCCGGCGCATTGAACAACCTCTATGGCCAGATCCGCACGAGGGCACCGAACGCGCGGGTCGTCGTGGTCGGCTACCCCCGCCTGTTCAACGGCGAGGAGTGCAACGCGGGCGCACGGATCAGCCCGTCGGAGCAGACCTCACTGAACGCCACCGCCGACCTGCTCGCGACGACCATCGCGGGCCGCGCGGCGGCGCACGGGTTCCGGTTCGTCGACGTGCGCTCACCCTTCACCGGCCACGCCGTCTGCGACGACGCCGAGTGGGTCAACGGCCTCTCGAACCCGGTCCTGGAGTCCTACCACCCCAACGCCGCCGGCCACACGAACGGCTACACCCCGCTGGTCGCGAACGCCATGAACGCCGCCCTGGCACAGGTCTGAACCGTCTGCGCCCCCAGATCCGTGAGGCTCTGGGGGCGCAGGCCGTGCAGTGTGTCAGCGGGATAGGTGGTCGTCTCGCACAGCGACGATCAACGACCGCCACGACAGCTCGAGGTGAGGGCCACCCGGGTTCTTGCTGTCGCGGACGCCAACCGCGTGACCCAACTCGACGCAGTCTCCGTTGTTCCCGCCGCTCAAGCTCGACTTCCCTCCAGCGCATCGTGGCGCCGGATGTATCCGTCATGGTCGCGTGCCTGGTCAGGGAGTCGAGCAGGCCGGAGTGGACATGACGCCACCGGCCTGAACACAGCAGTGCGCCCCCAGGGCTACCAATGCTCTGGGGGCGCAGTCGCGGTGGTCAGTGGGCTCGCTTCATCGCGGCGACCAGCGTCTGCCACGACACCTCGATGCGAGGGCCGTCCGGGTTCTTCGAGTCTCGGATCGCGGCGCCGCTGCTACCCAGCTCGACGCAGGTGTTCGCCCCGCTTGACCGTGACGACTTCTTCCAGCGCTCCTCCATGTAGCTCCTCCGTCAATCGGTACCGATGTGCACGCGGAGGATCGTCGCAGAGCCTTCGTCGTCCAACGCCTGCGCCCAGATGCCTTCGAACGTGGCGGAGTAGACCGCGGTCTCGTCGGCCTCGTGGATGTAGGTGGCGTCGGTGATGCCGTCGATGTAGACGCGGGTCACGTCGGATGAGGCGAGATGCAGGTAGGTGAAGCCGACGCCCTTGGCGCGGTGCGCGCCGACGGTGTCGGGAAGCACCCGGATGGTGACGTTCGGCAGAGTGGCGGTCTCGAGCACATGTTCGAGCTGTTCGCGGAGCCCGTCCGGGCCGCCCACCTGGCTGCGTAGGGCAGCCTCGCCGAGAAGGACCCGCACAGTCGGTGGGTCGTCTCGGGTCAGGACTGCGCGGCGAGCGACCCGATCGACGACCTGTGCGTCGAGGTCGTCGGTGCCTGCGGTGGCGAGGAGAGCCCGCGCGTAGGTCTTGGTTTGGAGGATGGCGGGGATCAGTTCGGCGTCCCAGTAGTCGTACTGGGTGGCGGCGCGTTCGTAGGTGAGGAATGACTGCGCGAAGTCGGCGACGTGCGCGGACACTTCACGTTTGCGGGCGGCGTCGGCGAGCGCGTGGAGCGCAGCCCGGTCCTCGCTGTTCAGATTGAACAGGTCGGCGAGCTGGTAGACCTCTGCGGGGACGGGCACACGGGTGCCTGCTTCGACACGGCTGGCCTTGCCTGGATACCAATGCAGTCGCTCTTCGACCTGCTTGAGGGTCACTTCGGCGGCGAGGCGGGCGCGTTTCACCGCCTGCCCGAATTCGACCCGTTGCGGGTTCTGGGTCGCCATCTGTGGCCTCCGTGGGGCTGTCCATCTGTCTGTCTCCTGGCTTCATCTTGCCCTGACAGCGGACGCTATTACACATCCCCCATTTGGGCATAGCCAATTGGACATGTCCAGTTGTACAGTGCTAGCAGGCCACACCGTATCGGTTCCTCAAGGTGTCGATGTGCACGCGGTGTCGGTCTCGCCCGGCAGGTTCGGCTTCAACCGGCCTGCCGGGTCGACACCAACAGGCAGTCAGCGACCCCAGGGAGCAGCTGTGCAGAGAGACGGAGACCGTCCCACCGAGCGTGAGGTCTACCCGCAATCGAAAGCAGCGAGCGACCCCCGCAACAAGGCACGTCGACTGGACGTGGCAGCAGTCGACGAGCAGCGTCGGCAGTCAAAACAGCAGCCGGGTTCGTGACCATGTGGTGGCTGCCGTTCGTACTCCTGGCCGGGGTGGTCTTCGGACTGATCGGCCTGGTCGCCTACGCGGCGAGGCGGCAGCCATGACACCAGATCAGGCCGGGTGGGCCATCTTCGCCGGGTTCGTGATCCTCGTCGGCGGACTGGGGCTGCTGCTCCGCTGGTCGCTGAGACGAAGCGAGGCCCGGTTCCACCACGATCTTGAAAAATATCTTCGGGACAGCCGTGTCGCCCCCTCCGGCCGCCCCGAATCGGGCAGCGCAACTCCCCCACGTGCGCTGCCCCCACGGGCCGGGGGTGATGCAGGCGACCGCGTCGAACCCGCCACATCACCCCCGGCCCCGCATCCCCCGACGGACGCGGCTGACCCCCAACCTGCCGCGCCCGTCAGGCGCTCTCACGGAGGTGCGTTGTGAACGGTGAGTCACCACGCGGGTACCGGCGGTACACGTATGGGCCAGCCGCCCAGTTTGTTTGGGTGGTGTCGCCGTGGGACCGCCAGGCTCACGCGTTCCACGCGCTGGGTGAGGTCACCGCCGCGGCGATCTGCAGCCACTCGACAAGAGCCTCGACGCTCGTCGCCGACGACGGCTCCGCCCCCGACTGCCTTGGCTGCGTCGTCGCCATCTCCCAGCTCGTGATCGGCCCGGCCAACGACCGGTTCCATTGGCAGGCCCCGCGATGATCGACGTCACGGACCGGGTGTCCGCCACCACGTACAGCCACGACGCCGGGTTCGTCGACGCGTGCTCGACCTCACCCGGCCCACGCGTCCGCAACGACACCCGAATGGATCAACGGCCTCCCCGACCCCCGTCCTGGAGTTCCTGGCACCCCAACATCACCGGGCACACGAGCGGCTACACACCGTTGATCGCGAACGCCATGGGCGCGGCCATGACACGGGTCTGAACCGCTAGGAGGACTAGCCATCTGGTGCGGATGTCGTAGTGCATCTGCACCAGATGGCCGCTTGTCGAAAACTACTTTGAGTGGGTCCTCGCTAGTCCGTCCGAGAATTTCCAAACATATTTTGTGTAGCATTCCCGCGCCGTATCCACCTCATTGTTTCTCTCGTTGCTCCAAGTGAAGGACGATCTGTAACAAGAATTCGGTCGGTCGTGACCTCCTCTGTGGGAACGGCGATCGGATGGGGATCGCCGCACCAGGCTGATTACCGTCCCAGGAGGATGCATGGCGCGTCGCAGCTCCGCCGACCCGGTGGTTCAGGAGGAACGAAGATCCATCCGTGTTCTGCTCGCGGAGGACATGGACCTTCTGCGCACGGCATTGGTGAGTCTGTTGTCGGTGGAGGAGGACATCGAGGTCATCGCTGACCTGAAATGTAACGAGAAGGCGGTGTCGGTGGCGGTCCGGTTGCGACCGGATGTCGCGGTGGTGTCTGCCGACCTGCCGGAGAACAAAGGGTTGACCACTGTACACGAGCTACGCAAGCGGTTGCCGGAGTGCCAAATTGTGGCGCTTACGGTAAAACGACCGGTTGGTTTGTTGAAAAGGCTACTTGCCGCCGACGTGTCCGGTTTGATCGACAAGAACGCGCCGGCCGCACGGCTGCTGCACGCGATCCGCGGCGTCGCGCAGGGCGGCACGGTGATCGACGCGAACCTGGTGATCGCCGCCCTGTCGGCGGGCAGGAACCCTTTCACACCAAGGGAGTTGTCGGTGCTGCAGCTGGCGGCGCAGGGGGCGAGCGGTCCGGAGATCGCGAAACAGCTTTCGCTGTCACCGGGAACGGTGCGCAACTACCTGTCGAACGCGATGAACAAGACCGGGGCCAGGACACGGATCGACGCGATCCGCATCGCGACCGAGTCAGGCTGGCTGTGACGCCGGGGTTCGGCCGGCTTCCCAGTGGCCGAGCAGGTCGCGGTAGAGGGGCGAGGTTCGCAGCAGCGTGGCGTGGTCACCGACCGCGGCACCCGCGCCGTCGAGCACGAGCACCCGGTCGGCCCGCAGCGCGGAACTGATCCGGTGCGCGATCACGATCAACGTGCCGCGCGCCGCGAAGGCGTCCTCGGCGCGACGTTCCGCGACCGGGTCGAGGTGGCAGGTGGCCTCGTCGAGCACGACGAGCGGCGCGGGCGACAGGTAGGCGCGCACGAGCGCGACGAGCTGCCGTTCGCCTGCGGACATCTCCTCCGGCCGGAGTTCGGTGTCGTAGTCGCCGAGGTCCGCGCCGATGGCCGCGGCGGCGGAGTCCAGCTCGTCCGTGGTGGCATCGGGGTTCAGGTACGTGAGGTTCTCGCGCAGGGTGCCGGTGAAGACGTAGGCCTCCTGCGGGATCAGCACCCGGGTGGTGGCGAGCTCGGCGGGTTCGAGGTCGGCCGAGGGCACATCGCCCAGGGTCACCTCACCATCGTCGGGTCGCAGCAGCCCGCACAGCAGACTGACCACAGTGGACTTCCCGATGCCGCTCGGCCCGACGACGGCGAGGTGTTCGCCGTGCTCGACGGTGAGGTCGAGGTGGTCGACGACCGGTTCGGCGTGCGGGCCGTAGGCGAAGGTGACGTCCCGGAGCCGGACGGTGTGCCCGTCGAGCTTCGGGTGGTCCGCCCGCGGTGCGGCGGCGACGTCGCTGGCGTCGAGGACCCGGCCGAGGGTGATCACGAACCGCAGCCCGCTGCCCCCGACCCCGGCGACGAAGTTCTGCAGCGCCGGTTGTAGTCCGAAGAGGACATACGTGGCACCACCCATGATCCCGCCCGCGGTGAGCCCGTTCCCGACGAGCCACGGCCCGGCGAAGAGCAGCACCAGCAGGGGAAGCCAGCCCCCGATCGCGAAACACGCGGTCCGCAGTGCGGCGACCTTGGCGAGGGCCCGCTCGGCGGCGGCCTGCTCGGCGATGGGGGTGGCGACGAGCGCGGCGGCGGCCGCCTCGGTTCCGCATGCGGAGATGTCACGGACGCCGGAGAACACGCGGTCGGCGGCGTCGCTGAGCCGTTCGTCGGCGAGGACCGATGCCCGCTGACGGGCGGCGGCGACCCCGAGGACGGCGAGGAAGGCGAGCAGCCCGAGGAGGAACGGCGGCAGGATCAGGAGCGCGATGGCGGGCGCGATCGACAGGGAGCCGATGACGACGCCGACCACGGTGACGAGGAACCCGCGCACGACGACGACGAGCCCGGCGTAGGTGTCCCGCACGATTTCCACCTGGCGGGTGAACCTGGCGAGCGCGCCGTGGTCGGGCCGTCCGTCGGCGCCGTTGCGCAACGCGCCGCCGACCACGCGGTGCACGAGCTTGTCGCGGAAGGGTTCCGCGAGGTCCCCGAGCCGCCGGAACACCATGCGGGTGCCGACCGCACCGACGACGGAGACGACGAGCAGGGAGGCGAGCCAGAGCATGCCGACACCGGGCCGCCCGGCCAGGAACCCCTGGTCGACGGCGTTGGCGATGGCGATTCCGGAAACGGCCGCGGGCACCGCCTCCGGCAATGACCAGAGCAGCAATGCCGCGGTCGGCCGCGGCGACAATGATGCGACGGCATAACGAAGTTCCCGTTTCACGTCAACCCCGCCCGTCCCACATCCACGAACGAACGTCCCATTGACACGGCAGGGGGTCCCCCGAATTCCACGCTACCAGCGGACACCGACATTTCCGGCCCACTTCGGGCGTCCGTCCACAAACCAACCGAACCCAGTGTGGACGAAAGTCCCCTCCGCGCACCAGGCAAGGGGTCGGGAAAGTGGTTCCGCCAGGGCCGGGGCGCGCAGCGCCCGGCCCTGGCGGCGGACAGGTGAGATGCCCCGAAAGACGCTTTCGGGACGCTCAACCTGAATCCACCGACGTTCTTCTCAGTTTGTCTGGTCGCGCGACGGCCATCGACCTGATCAACCCCGCTTCCCGCCAGGGTGGAGGACAGGCGCGATGCCCCGAAAGGCGCTTTCAGGGCGTTGAACGTCCCAAAGGCGGCTTTCGTGGCGCCAACTATGCCCCGAAAGCGCCTTTCGTGGCATGGCACCCGCAGGGTGCGGTGCCCAGCGCCCCGAAAGGGGCGCCCGAAGGGCGCAAGCCCGCCACCAAGGGGCTCCCTGCCATCCCGTCGACCTGGCAGAGCCCGATCACACCGTGTCAAGGGGGCACCAACAACACAAACCCGCGCCAAACGCTGGAACCGCCCCCTTGACGCGGTGTGATAGCCCGTAGGGAGGACGACGGGATGGCAGGCAGACCCGAACCCAACGCAAGAAACCTCGAAACCCCAGACCATCCTGGAGACCTGCCCCTCCGGCGAGGAGCCGCCGGAGGCAAACGACCGCCGAAGGCAAACCGGCGAGACAAAATCCAGGCTCAACGACCTGAAAGCGTCTTTCGGGACACTGGGATCGCACCCGGCGGGACGAGTCATCCGAACACCTCGCGGTAGTCGCGGTCCGCCCACAGCTCCTCGTGTGTGCCCACTGCCCGCACCCGTCCCGCGTCCAGCCACACCACGAGATCCGCCCGCGCGGCGGTCGACATCCGGTGCGTCACCACCAACCGGGTCCGCCCGCCCGCCTCGATCATCGCGCGGCTGATGCGCAGCTCCGTCACCATGTCCACACTGGACGTCGCGTCGTCCAGCACCAGCAGCCGTGTGGCGCCCCATGCCCGTGCCAGCCCCAGCCGCTGCAACTCCCCACCCGACATCGGCGCCGACGACAGCGGGGTGTCGTACCCGGACGGCAACCGCGACACGAACTCGTGTGCGTACGTCGCCCGTGCCGCCTCCTCCGGCCGCGTGCCGATGGCGGCACCGACCGTGGCACCGACCAGCCTCGGCCGTTCGAACGCGACCCCCACCGCCGCGTGCAACTCCTCGTGCGACAACGACGACAGCGGCACCCCGTCCAGCAGCACCGAACCCGACGACGCGTCACGCAACCGCGCGGCCACCTCCGCGAGCACCGACTTCCCCGCCCCCGACCGCCCCACCACCGCGGCCGACGACCCACCCGGCACCGTGAACGTCACGTCGGTCAGCAGCGAATCCACCGACACAGCACAGAACGCCAGCCTGCCCTGCCCCCACGGCAGCGTCGCGTCGCCATGCGAAACGGCAGGCACCGCCAGCACCGCACCCACCCGGGTCGCGCCCGCCCGTGATCGCGCCAGCCTGCCGAACACGCTCGTCAATCCCCCGAGCCCCGCGCCAAGCATCGCGTACTGCCCGGCCGCGAACAGCTCTCCCGGTGTCAACCGGCCCTGCGCGAGCGCCCATCCCCCGGTTCCCAGCACCGCCACCAGCACCAGCGGCCCCACCACCGCGCCCTGTGCCGCCGCCCCCGACAGCACCCGCCAGCTGCGCATCCCCTGCTCGTGCAGCTCGGGCAACGGCGCCAGCACCCGGCGCTCCTCCCGGTTCACCGTGCCTGCCGCCGCGATCGTCCGCAGCCCGGCGAGTGACTCCGACAGCCGCGCCGCGATCCGGCCCTGCACCGTCAGGTAGGCCGTCACCACCGCCGCGGTCCGCACCGTGAACAGCCGCAGCACCACCGCGACCAGTCCGACACCAGCGAGGAACGCCACCGCGAGCCAGATGTCCAGATATACAAGTAGAACGAGGCTGCCGACCGGCGGAAGCACCGAGGTCCACACCGTCACCAGCGCGGGCCCGGCGTTCGCCGCTTCCGCGGCATTGCCGGAGACCCGGCTCACCAGGTCACCCGTCGCGAACCCGTGCCGGGGCCCGGCCGACAACACGTGGCCCACCAGCCGGTTCCGCACCCACGCGGTCGTGCCCGCCACGCACGCGGTGCCCGCGAACGCGTCGACCAGGTCGGCCGCGATGCCGAGCACGATCAGCCCGGCGGCCAGCCAGAACCACATCGGGGACCCGCCGTACACGATCGCGTCGACGGCCCGGCCGAGCACCATCGGCAGCGCCAGCGCACCGAGCGTGCCGAGCAACGCGCTGACACCGATCAGCGGCAACCAGGCACCGGCTTTTCGGGCGATCTCACCGAAAGCCTCCACGGGTTACCCTTCCAGACAGGGCCGCGGTCCCGGACAAACGCCAGTTGTCCGGG
>NZ_JBARWZ010000114.1:0-24418 GCF_049647105.1 Actinophytocola sp. | reverse complement strand
GCCTACTACGCCTGGCCGGCATCACCCAAATCACCCGCACCCTGCAACGCAACGCCGCCGACCGAACCCGAATCATCCCCATCATCACCGCCGCTACCAGCACAAACCGACTTTGACGTTCACCTGGCGGCCCACCACTGTGGACGATGGATATCCAGGTCAGCCGGTCATCGGCAACCGGTCGTTGATGGCCAGCATCATCGCCTCGGCCTCCGCGCAGTTCTCCGCCGGCGTGGTCTCCGCACGCTCGACGTAGAGCTCCACCGTCTCGACCAACCGCCGTTCCGGCCCGAACCGCCGGTAGGCGACCTCGACCTGGCAGGCGTCCGGATGGCCGGAGGTGCCCTCCTGCACGTGTCCGACCCGCGTGCCGACCTCGATCTGCCTGCGCCCCTCCGTCGACATGGGCCAGTCCTCGCGGTCGAAGGCGACGTACACGGACTTCGGCCCGGAGAGCCACTCGCACTCCCAGGCCGCGAAGGTCGCCTCCCCTGGCACGGCCCTGCCGAGCGCCTGCCCGATCTCCTCGGAGTTCAGCAGTGAGCAGGCGTTGACGAGCGCGAGGGAGTCGGCGGGATGCGGGCGCGGACGCCGGGGAATCTGCCCTCGGTTCAACACGGCCAGCGCGCTGACGATCGTCTGGTCGGCCACTTCGCACAGTGGGGCGGGCCATCCCGCCCAGTGCGTGACGCCGATCGTGAACACGTTGCCGTCCGGCAAGGTCAGGGACCGCCCGCAGTCACCGTCCTGCGCGGGCGTCAGGTCGGGCAGCTCCATCTGGCCGGGCTGGGGACGGCGCAGCGGCTTGAAGCCGGGCAGTTCGATGAACGCCCGGATGTCGATCACGTCCTCGTCGCTGTCGTTGCGGTTGATCAGCACGTGGCAGTCGTTGAAGCGCTCACCGGCCCCGTCGATGACCGGGTCGCCGAACGCGCGCAGCGGGCCGAGGTCGAACATCCCGCACGGGTCGGCGGTGCGCGGGTCGCCGGTGGTGTCGGCGGTGACCGCGCTGTCGGGCCAGAACACGATCGCACCGGCGACCACGGCGGCCACCACCGCCACCGCACCGGCGGCGAGTAACCGGCGCGGCACGCGGAACCGGCGCCGGGGTGGCTCCGGGACGGTCGCCCCGGCGAGCTCCGACAGCATCCGCGTCGCGTCCGCCGAGGACGGCCGTGCCGAGGGCTGCCGCTGGAGCAGCGCGTCGAGCACCGGGGCCAGCGGGCCTGCCTGGCGAACCGGTTCCAGCTCGAACGCCGCCGCCCGCCGCAGCTGCCGGAACGGCGTGTCCCGGCTCCCCCACGGCGAGCCGCCCTCCACCGCGGCGAACAACGTGGCCCCGAGGGAGAAGATGTCTGCGGCCCTGCCAGAGGCACCCCCGTCGGCCACCTCGGGGGCGAGGTAACCCGGGGTGCCGACGATCCCGGTGTCGGTGCGGGTCTCGTCCGCCCACCTGGCGATGCCGAGGTCGGTCAGCTTCGCGGTGCCGTCCTCGGCGACAAGCACGTTGCCCGGCTTGATGTCCCGGTGCACCATGCCCCTGGCGTGCATGGCCGCCAGCGCGCTCGCGAGCTGGGCGCCGATGCGGGCCGCGTCCACAGGGGGCAGTGCGCCGTCGTCCTCCAGAATGGTGGCGAGGCTGCGCGAACGCAGGTACTCCATCACCAGCCAGCGGTCGTCGTCGTGGATGACCGCGTCGTAGACGGTGACCACGTGCGGATGCTGCAACCCCGCCCCGATCCGCGCCTCCCGCCGGATCTGGCCGCCATCACCCGACTGCGACCGCTTGAGTGCGACCACCCGCCCCAGCTCCAGATCGGTGGCCTGCCATACGACCCCCATACCACCGGCGCCGACTTTCTCCTCCAGGCGGTAGCGCCCAGCGATCAGAGTCCGACCCACGGCGATGAGCCTACGACAGGGCATCCCCAGTGCCGCCGGCCCTCCGGCCCGCCCACCAACCCCGTGCGGATTCCCTGGAATCCGCACGGATCGCGATCTTTGTTGTGGCGCGGTAACAATCGTCTCCCTTTGAGCTGCGTGAAAGGGCATACTCCGGCCCGGACACGGTGTTTAGTGTCGAGGCACAACCGCCACACGTGGGGAGGTCGGTAAATGTCGACCGATGTGCCGTGGACAAATCCCGAGTTCGACCAACTGCTGGAGCAAAAGATCGGCCCGGACTGGGTCCGGGAGTTCGAAGCGAAATGGGGCGATTCGTGGGGCGCGCAATGCGCCGAGGAGTTGTCCGGTGAGCTCGGCAGCGGCTGGGCGGACAACCCGGAGCACGCCACCGACGTGCTCGCCGGCCTGGTCGAGGTGGGCGCCGTCGGCGAGCAGGAGGCCGAGGGGGAACAGCCCGACCCGGACAGCATCGTCGACATCGACCTCAGCCAGTACGAGTGGCTGAACACGCTGGCAGAGGCGGATTCCTTCGAGTCGTGGCTGACCAGGATCGGGGTGCCCGCCACTGACGCCGCCGCCATCGCCAACGCGGAGGACTCGCCGACAGAGGAGACGAACCCATGACCAACAGCCTCAGCTTTGGCTCCATGGTCAGGATCTACCGGGCGGGCAACACGCTGTGGAACGCGTGGGTGACCTTCCAGGGTGCGCGCACGTGGGCCAACTTCCGCCAACTGCTTGGCGAGATAATGAACTTCGCCGACGTGGTGAACACCGCGGCCCCCGCGCTGGCGCCTGCCGTGGGTGCCGCACTGCTCGCCGCCGCGGGCGCGCTCCGCGCCACCGTCGCGCAACTCCGGTTCGACTTCTCGCACCTCCGCCTCGACTAATCAGCAGGAGTGACGATGACCAACGCGGACGAACTGTGGGCGTGGGTGCACACGCCATTGCTGGAACTCGCGGCCGCACGTACCGGCGACCCCGAGAAGTCGTGGCCGGACCTGCGCGCGTACCTGGTGGAGCGGACGGGCCTGGCGAACTCTGCCGACCACCCGCTCGTGGACGGGCTGCTCACCCGGCTGGACGACATGACCGACGACGACCGCGTCGCGGTGCTCGACGACAGCGGCAAGCTCGAAGCCCTCGCCTACGAGGTGGTCACCGAGGTCGCCGAGGTCACCGGCACCGAGACCGACACCGGTGCCTACGACGAGGGCGCCTGGCACCGGTTCGTCGCGGAGTACGGCCCGCAGTGGACCGGCGACGACGAGTCCTGGGCCCAGTTCCGCGAATGGTTCCTCTACTACGCAACGGAGTCCGGTGTCGTCGCGCCCGCGACCGCGCTGGTGGAGCACCTCGACACGCAGTCGGCGGAGCAGCGGATCGCCACGTTCGCCGAGTACGGCGTCCAGATCACCGCGCGGGCAGGAGAGACACCGGCGGCGGACCTTGAAGAGAAGGACGTCGTGACACTGCTCGACCAGACCGCGGAGTTCGACGACATCTCGGAGGAACGCCGCAGGGAGCTGATCCAGCAGATCGCCTCTGAGCGCGGGTGACCACGCGGCACGAAAGGACTGCACGATGAACAACGAGGGCCAGCGCGAGGAGCAGTACAAGAGACGGATCCGGGTCCTGATGGGGCATCTGCTGCCGGAAGCCGGACAGCAGCCGCCACCCGACACCGGGAAGTCGCCGGACGAGCTGTACGGCACGGCCAAGCTGCCGGGCAAGGTGAAACAGCAGGAAGCGCCGTACGACAAGGACAACGTCAGGACCACGGGTGACATCGTCGCCAAGGAGGGCGTCACCGACGCGCCGATGCGGATCAACGCCGCGTACTACGACCTTGACGCGAACAGCGGCGGCTTCACCCCGGCCGGTGGCGTCACGTACCTCTGGGCCATCAAGGAGGACGACAGCCACCTGGTCGTCGGGGTGGAGGACCCCACGAAGATGTCGGCCGCCTTCGGTGTCGATCCGAAGGAGACCGTGTCGGCCATGCAGGCCAAGAAGTCCCAGCTGGGCGAGGACATACCGGCGGACAACGTGCTGGACGGCCTCGGTCACCCGACCCTCGCGGTGAAGTTCGGCCCGAACGGCGAGGCGCTGGTCGGCAAGGCGAGGATCAGCGGCGAACTCGAAGAGCACGAGGGCAGCTGGAAGATCAACGACCACTCCGGCCGGTACAGCGCGGGCCGGACGGAGGTCGTGCCGTACCTCATCAACGCCGCCACCAAGTTCCAGCGGTTCGGCATCGACGTCCAGTACATCCAGTCCAAGGTCCAGCTCGAGGACCGCATCATGTCGCTGGCGGATCTGCAGGAGGCAAAACTCTGACGGTCGCCGGTGTGCGCCCGCCCGGTCAGGAACCTGACCGGGCGGCGAGGCTGTGCCAGTAGGAGGGCCCGCGAACAGGGTCGGTGGCTGCCCGTCCGGCCAGGACGCTCCGACGTCGTGCGGGCCTGGCGATTCCCGGCCCGTATGATGGGCGGCCAGCGTTGGTTCTCCTGGGGGAGTTCACATGGTGGTTCGGTGGGTCGCGGTGTTTGCATGTGCCACCGCTGTGCTGGGGTTCGCGCCTGGTGCGGCAGCGTCACAGCCACCTCCGGAGCCGGAGGAGGGCATGGCGGCACCGCCCCCGTTACCGGCCGGGTTCGCGCCGCCGAGGGACGACGGGCAGCCGGACGAGACCTACGTGCTGGAAACCCCGTGTGTCTCTTCCCTGCCGCCCACGACGCAGATCGAGCACAAGCCGTGGGGCCAGGACCAGTTGCGGTTCGACGAACTGCCCGCGTTCGCGAACGGCGAGGGCCAGAAGGTGGCGGTGATCGACACCGGCGTCACCGACCACACCTACTTCGGCGGACGGCTTGAGGGCGGCGGCGACTACGTGGTCCGCGGTGGCGACGGCCTCGAGGACTGCGACGGACACGGCACCATGGTCGCGGGCATCATCGCCGCCGACCCGGCCGACGAGGCGATCGGGTTCCGCGGCATCGCACCGTCCGCGCGGATCGTCAGCATCCGCCAGACCAGCGCCAACTACAAGTTCACGAACCCCGACAGGTCAAAGCGCGGCGCGGGCACCCTCGGGACCCTTGCCAAGGCGGTCATTCGTGCCGCCGACACCCCCGACGTCACCGTGATGAACATGTCGGTGAACAACTGCAGGTCGGCGAGCGGGGGGCCGATCAAGCAGGAGGAACGGGAGTTGCAGGCGGCGCTGCGCTACGCGGTGGAGGAACGCGACATCGTCGTGGTGGCCTCCGCCGGCAACATCGGCGAGGGCACCTGCCCCAACCAGAACAGCCCCGACCCGCGCAACCCCACCGAGATCGTGTTCCCGCCCTGGTTCGCCGACTACGTGCTGTCGGTCGCCGCGATGACCGAAAGGGGTGAGGCCGCCGAGTTCTCCATCCAGGGTCCGTGGGTGTCGGTCGCCGCGCCCGGCACGGCCATCACCACGCTCGACCCCGTCAACCGGACCAACCTCGTCAACCTGACGTTCGACAAACAGGGCAAGAAGGCGGAGATCCAGGGCACCAGCTTCGCCGCGCCCTACGTCGCCGGGCTCGCCGCGCTGGTCCGCGACCGCTTCGAGGGCCTCGACGCACAGCAGGTGATGGACCGGATCAGGGCCACGGCCGCACACCCGGCGGCGAACGGCGGCCACGACAACCTCGTCGGCTACGGGATGATCAACCCGATGGCCGCGCTGACCGCGTTCATCCCGGAAGAGGAGGGCCTCCCCCGGGACGAGTCCGTCGCGTCGCCGTTCGAGATGCCACCGCCGTACGAGCGCGACTGGGGACCGGAACGCGTCGCGATCATCGGCGCGGGTGGTGGGGTCGGCCTGTTGCTGCTGGTCCTGTTCGTGGTCCGCACCGCGCGCCGCAACCGCCGCCCGACCTGACCGGCCCGGTCAGCCGTCGAGCGAGTCCCGGATCAGGGGGCAGGTCATGCAGTGCCCGCCGCCCCGGCCGCGGCCGAGCTCCGCGCCGACGATCGTGATGACCTCGACGCCCGCCTTGCGGAGCAGGGTGTTGGTGGTGGTGTTGCGGTCGTAGGTGAAGACCACGCCCGGCTCCAGCGCGACCGCGTTGTTGCCGCTGTCCCACTGCTGCCGCTCCGACTCGTAGGCGTCGCCGCCGGTGTTCACGACACGCATGTCGGAGACGCCGAGCGCGGTGGCCACCACGTCCATGAACCGGCCGGTCCCCTCGTCGGTGGTCTCCAGGCCGGGCGCCCGGTCCGAGGGGCGCAGCGAGAACGTGTGGATGCTGTCGACGATCTTGGGGTAGACGGTGACCACGTCCCGGTCCGCGAAGGTGAGGACCGTGTCCAGGTGCATGGCCGCGCGTAGCTTGGGCATCCCGGCGACGATCACGTGGTCGGCCGCTCCCCCGTCGAACAGGGCCTTCGCGACCTGGGTGATCGCCTGGTGGGACGTGCGCTCGCTCATTCCCATGAGGACGGTCCGGTTGCCGACCGGCATGATGTCGCCGCCCTCGAACGTGGCCTGTCCCCAGTCCTGTTCCGGGTCGCCCCACCAGGTGGTGGCGCCCGCGAAGCCCGGGTGGAACTCGTAGACGGCCTTCATGATCAGCGTCTCTTCGTGCCGGGCTGGCCAGTACAGCGGGTTCATCGTCACCCCGCCGTACAGCCAGCACGTCGTGTCCCTGGTGTAGAGGGTGTTGGGCAGCGGGGGCATGAGGTACTCCCGCGCGTCCGGGGAGTACTCGGCGAGGACCAGATGGTCCTGCCGGAAGTCCTCTGGGAGGTCCGATGGCGCGAGGCCGCCGATGAGGTGCTCGGCCAGTTGCCGGGCGGTCAGCGTCTCAAGGTAGGCCCGGGTGGGCTCGATGAGTCCCAGCCCGACCTGGTTCGGGGTGATCGTGCGGTCCAGGAGCCAGTCCCGCGCCTTCTGGTCGGCCACGGTCTCGGCCAGCACCTCGTGCAGCTCGAGGACCTCCACGTCGCGTTCCCGCAGCTTGTTGACGAAGTCCATGTGGTCGCGCTGCGCGTTCTCCACCCACAGCACGTCGTCGAAGAGCAGGTCGTCCGAGTTCGTCGGGGTCAGCCTGCGGTGGGCGAGGCCGGGACGGCACACGAGCACCTTCCGCAGCCGGCCCACCTCGGAGTGCACGCCGTGCCGTCCGGCGGTCGCCGCCTCGGTCATGTTCGTTCCCTTCACATCGTCCGGCGTAACCCGGTGATCAGATGGTGATGGCGCCTGTGACGAGGGCGATCAGGCCCGCGACCGCCCCGATGACCGAGACGGCCAGGATGACCCACTCGACCCCGACGAAGGCCCGCCGGTTCTGCTCGCGCCGCGCGATGACGAACAGCGCGGTCGACGGCGCGTAGAGGAGGAAGGAGATCAGGAGGAACTTCGGGCCGGCCGCGAACAGCAGCACGATCGTGTAGATGGTGGCGAGCGACGCGACCACGAGGTCCTTGTTGCGGCCGTCCCCCTGTTGCTCGTAGCTGTCGCGGGTCATGGCGATGCGGACCGCGTAGCCCGCGGCGAGCAGGAACGGGATCAGCGACAGGGCGCTGGTGAGGTCGAGCGCGAAGGTGAACGCGTCCTCAGAGAAGACCGTGATCAGCAGGAGGACCTGGACCGCGAGGGACGTGGCGAACACCGCCGTGCGGGGCACGTCAGCCTCGCTCAGGCGGGCGAACACCTTCGGCATGTCGCGTTCCTTGGCCGCCATGAACAGCACCTCGGAGGCCATCAGGGTCCACGCCAGGTAGGCACCGAGCACCGAGATGATCAGCCCGATGCTCACGAACGCCTTGCCCCACGGGCCGACCGCCGCTTCCAGCACGCCTGCCATCGACGGCTGGCGCAGGTCCGCGATCTCCTCCATGGGGAGGACGCCGTACGAGACGATCGTGACCGACGCGAAGATCGCCAGCACGCTCAGGAAGCCGAGGACGGTCGCCCTGCCGACGTCCTCGCGCCGCCGCGCGTGGCGGGAGTACACGCTCGCACCCTCGACCCCGAGGAACACGAACACCGTGGCCAGCATGGTGCCGCGGACCTGTTCCGCGAGGCCGCCGACGTCACCGGTGCCCTGGAAGTTGTCCGCGAACACCTTCGCGTCGAGCAGGAACAGCACGAGGAGCACGAAGACGATGATCGGGACCAGCTTGGCGATCGTGACGATCCGGTTGATCGCCGTCGCCTCCTTCACGCCGCGGCGGACGAGCAGGTAGAAGATCCAGACGCACGCCGACGACAGCACGAACGCCACGAGCGTGTCGCCCTCGCCGAGCGCGGGCCACAGCGCGCCGACGGTCGACATGATCAGGATCCAGTAGGTGACGTTGCCGACGCACGAGCTCGCCCAGTACCCGAACGCGGAGTAGAACCCGAGGTACTCGCCGAAACCCGCCTTGGCGTAGGCGAACACACCGGCGTCGAGGTCGGGCTTGCGCACGGCCAGGCTCTGGAAGACGAAGGCCAGCATCAGCATGCCCGCGCCCGCGATGGCCCACGAGATCAGTGCCCCGGCGACGCCCGTCTGGCCCGCGAAGCGGGCGGGCAGCGAGAAGATCCCGGCACCGACCATCGAGCCGACGACCATCGCCATGAGAGTGGGCACGCCGAAGACGACCGGCGACTTCGAGTCCGACACTTTCGACCCACCACCTAGGGACCGGATCACTACCGTCCCGAGTAGTGTCAGGCCTGGTCACAGGTACCGCAAAAGGAGAGCGCACATTCACCCTCGGGCTGCCGACCGACCCACGGGTCCGATGTGGACGATCCGGGTTCTGGTCATGCCCTCGGTAACAGGCTCGCCACCCGATCCGCTTCTCTCAGACCCATCTGCCGGTACAGCGTCAGTGCCGCCCGCCACGACTCGACGGCGTGGCCGGTGTCGCCGGTGGCGTTGCGGACGCTTCCGATGCCTTCCAGCGCCCGCGCCTCCTCGTACCGGTCGCCGGTGGCACGCGCCGCCGCGAGCGCGTCGGTGTGCCAGGAATGTGCCAGGTCGGGTGAGTTCGTCGCCAGACGGGCGGCGCCGAGATGGTTGAGCACCTCGGTCACGATGCCGTGCGCACCGATCGCCTCCGCCGTGTTCAGTGCTTCCTCGTAGCAGCCGATGGCGTCGTCGAGGCGGCCCGCGAGGCGGTGCACCTCGCCGAGGTTGCCCAGCGTCCTCGCCGTGCCACCGCTGTCGCCCACCTCCTTGAAGATGGCCAGCGCCTCGGCGCAGTCGCGCAACGCCCGCTCGTGGTCGCCCAGTCTGGTGTGGACGACCCCGAGGTTGGTCAGCAGCGTCGCCTTGCCGACGCGCAGGTCCAGCTCGTGCACGAGCACGAGCGCCTGCTGGTAGTGGTCGATCGCCTCCTCGTACCGGCCGAGGCGCTCGAAGAGGTTGCCGAGGTTGTTGAGTGCGCCCGCCTCCGCGTTGCGGTCACTGCCTGCACGACAGATCGCCAGAGCCTGGCGATGGAGGTTCATCGCGTCCTCGTGCCTGCCGAGCCGCAGATGTGCCACCCCGAGGTCGTAGAGCGCGGCGCCCTCCGCCGCGTCGTCACCCGCGAGCCTGCTCGCGTGCAGCGCGTGCCCGAGTACGACGAGCGCGTCGTCGTGCCTGCCGCCCTGGTCGAGGCGCCGCCTCAGCACCGCCGCCAGGTCGCCGGCCGGGCCCGCCAGGCCCTGGCCCGCGGTGAACGCGAGCACCGCGAGCAGGTTCTGCCACTCGGCGTCGAGCCACGTCCTCGCCTCGGCCGGTGTCGTGATCGGCGGCACGGCCATGCCGCCGTGGTCACCTTCCCCGCGTTCCTCCCGGTCCGTGTCCGACGGGTGCAACACGTCCATCGCCCGGGTCGCGGCGACGGTGAGGTAGTCGACGAGGCGTGCCACGGCGGCGGCGCGATCCCGCGCCGGCATCTCCGCCGCCGCGCGTTCGCGGGCATAGGTGCGCACGAGGTCGTGCATGTCGAGGCGCCCGTTTGCCGACCGCCGCACCAGGTGGGCCCGCACGAGCCGGTCGACGCGCCCGCGCGTGGTGCGCGGGTCCGTGCCGAGCAGCGCGGCGGCGGCGTAGGGGTCGATGTCCCGCGCCGGATGGGCGCCGAACAGCCAGAAGTCCGCCGCGTGACCGTGCAGGTGCCGCATGGACCATGAGAACACCGTGCCGATGGCGGTGGCCGGGTCGCCGACGTCGAACAGCCCGGTCCCCTGGGCGGTCAGCTCCGCGACCAGCTCGGTGAGCGGCTGCTCGCGCCGCACGGCATGCGCGGCCACGATGCGCAACGCGAGCGGCAGCCCACCGCAGTGCCGCGCCAGCCTCCGCGCGGCGTCGGAGGACTCGCCGGACTCCTCGACCCGCGCGCCGATGTGCGCCCGCAGCAACGCCATCCCCTCGTCGGCGGGCAGCGGGCGGAGCTCGATCTGCCGGGCGCCGGGTTCGACCTGGAGACCGGCGAGGTCGGCTCGGCTGGTGGTCACCGCGAAGCAGGCCGGGCTGCCCGGCAGGAGCGGCCGCACCTGGTCGACGTCGAGCGCGTTGTCGAGCACGACCAGCAGCCGCCGCCCGGACACGATGCTGCGGAAACGGGCCGCCCGCTCGTGTTCGTCGTCCGGGATGCCCGCGTCATCGAGTCCGAGGCTGCGCAGGAACGCGGCCAGCACGTCGGCAGGGCGCCTCGGCTCGACCGGGGAGTACCCGTGGAGGTCGGCGTAGAGGCAGCCGTCCGGAAACGTCTCGGCGACGCGATGGCTCCAGTGCACCACCAACGCCGTCTTGCCGACCCCGGCCGGGCCGGACACCGTCGCGATCCGGACCGGCACGCCACCGTCGGCGGGACCGGCGAGCACCGCGCTCAACGCGTCCAGCTCCTGACCGCGCCCGGTGAAACCGGCGGGGTCGGCAGGCAGCTCGTTCGGCGTGCGGTCGTGTGCGGCGGGCTCCCTGCGACGGCGCAACGCGTCACGGGCGGTGGCGAGGCGCCGCTGTTCCGCAGCCGGGACGCCGAGTGTGCCGAGCAGGTCGTCCAGCACCTCGATCGGTGGCAGCGTCGTGCCTGCCAGGTAGGCGTAGAGCGTGCTCTGGGAGACGTTGACCTGCCTGGCGAGCGCGGCGATCTTGACCGGCCCTTCGGGACCGCGCCTGGCCCAGCGCTTCAGCTCGCGGCCGAGGTCGGCAGCGGTGCTGATGGGCTCGGTGCCGGGAGGGCCGTCAGACATCTTTACCCCATTCCAGACTTTCCAGACTTGCCCAGCCCTCCTGGTGCCGACGTTGCGTTCATGATGCGCTACGCACGGATACCGGAACCACGGGAGGCCAGATGAGAAGAAAGTTAGCGGTGCTGCTGACCGGCGCGCTGATGGCGGCCGGACTGTCGATGGTCACCGCGGCCACCGCGCAGGCGGCACCGTGCGGTGGCACGTACACGATCGTCGTCGGCGGGTTGAACGACCCGACGTCGGGCATCTTCACCGGCAACGTCAGCCAGCGGGTCGGCTACTCGGCCGCGCTCAACAGCCAGAGCGCGCGCGAGGGCGTCAACGAGCTGAACCGGCTGATCCGTGACCAGCGGAACGTGTGCCCCGGCCAGCACTCCAAGGTCATCGGGTTCTCCGAGGGCGCCGCGGTGGCGCACATCTGGGTCACCGAGAACTGGCAGACGTTCGGCAACGTGAACGCGGTGCTGATCGCCGACCCGAAGCGTGCGGCGGGACCGGGTGCCGCGGGCCTGGCCGGGCAGTGGTACTCCGGGATCATCGGCGCGCCGCTCGCGGGCTCCGACACCTTCTTCGGCAACGTGCCAACGGTGACCATCTGCACCGACGACGTGATCTGCGACAGCACGGCGGCGTCGGGCTGGCTCGGCTACCCGCGAAACCACATGAACTACAGCTTCAACGTCAACGACTACTCGGACAATGGCAACGGGCAGTGGTTCAACGGGGTGTTCATCCCCCGGTAGTGACAACAGCGGCTGAATGATCGAAGGAGGGTTCGCGGCCGTGGCCGCGCACCCTCCTTCGCGTGCCGGTCAGGGGATGGTGACGCCGAAGTCCCGGTTGGCCGTTGCGAAGTCCTGGAAGCCCAGCCTGGCGCCGCCTGCCCGGGTCACCGTGCCGTTGGCGACCACGCCGCCGGAGGCGTTGGAGTACACCGAACCGCCGCTGTCACCGCCGCGCGCGGCGCTCTGGCCCTCGGTCTGCTCGGCCTCGACGAGGTCCTCGCGGTCCTGCCAGAAGAAGATGACCTTCAGGTTGCAGACCGGCCCGCCGGTCGCCTCGGCGCTGGTGACCCCGGACTGACACAGGTACTGGCCGACGAACACGTGGCCCCACCCGGTCACCCGTGCACCCGTGTTGCTGTCGCCGCCGCCGACGTACATGAAGTTCTCGCTGTTCGCCGGGATGAGGCCGATGTCGTGATCGTCGTGGCCCGCGCTGGTGGTGCCGATGAACTCACCCTTGGCGTCGGCGATGCGGCTGCCGACCTGGCCGCAGTGTTCCGCGGTCAGGATGTACCGCCGGTTGGCGTTGTCCCGCACGCCGAAACCGGACGTGCACAGCGTGCTCGCCGTCTGGTTCCAGGTCCGCGCGCCACCCCACCACGGTGGCGAGTCGTCCTGCCGGGAGACGTCGGTCATCGGCTCCTCCTGCCGGACCGTGAGCGGCACACCCGCCGCCGCGCGCAGCATCGCCATGTCCGCCGAGCGCGTGGTGACGCCGGGGTGGGCGGCCAGCACGAGCCCACTGCCGTCGCCCGGGCTCTTCACACCGTGGATCCCGGTGCCCGGGTTCGCGTCCAGCCACGCCCTGACCTCACCCGCCGCGGCCGCGATCTCGGCCTGGGAGTACGCGGCGGCCGCGACCCGCACTGGCACGTCGCGGGACACGCGCGCCACCGTGGCCGCGACGGGCGCCGGTACCGCGCCCTTCCACCACAGCGTGACCTGCTTGTCCCCCAGCACGATGCCCGCGAACCCGGTGCCCGCGCCGCGATCGGCCACCGCCAGCACCTTCTCCGCGGCCTCGACGAGCGGCCGCTGCGCGAGCGAGAGGTCGGCGGCCGCCCGCGCCGCGACCCGGTCCCCTTCCGCCTGCGCTGGTGCGGCGACGAACGCGCCCGCGGCCAGCACGGCGGCCAGTAGCGCGGTGCTTCTCCGATGTGCTTTCACGGTCGAACTCCTTTGTCAGCAGGGAGAGGAGATTCGCTGCCCCGGTGAAACGGGGCATACCGTGATGACACCGGACGCGCGGGATCACCGGCAATACCGGCGAGGCCTCCGAAATTTCGGATGGGGCGGGAGGTTCACGGCCATTCCCAGCGGATGCCGAGCACCCCGGAGCTGACGACCGAGGCGATCAGGTGCACGGTGTTGTGCGTGCTCAGGGTGAGCGTCCCGGTCGGGTGACGCTCGTCGCTCAGGTCACGCTGAGCGAAGGAGTAGCAGGCCGATGGCCGCGCATGAGGGTCGAACGCCACTTCGAGCACATATTGTTCAGCGGGATAACGAAAGCCGTAGGCGAACTCCCGCGAAACCCCCGCGGTCGGGTCGACGAGCTCACACTCGAACACCCACGTCTCACCCGCACGCAGCTCGTGACCGAACGCCAGCTCGTACACCAGAGCGGGAGCACTGGGGTGCGGCACGAATCTCGCGAGACTGCAGTTGCCCAGCGGCCTCGGCCGCACCAGCGAGGGCACGCAGCCCGGATTTCCGTAGTACCGCACGAGATACCGGTCCACCCCGTCCCGCAACGCGCGAACCACCGTGCGGCTCCACATCGACGTGGTGCGCCGCTGCGCGTCGACGGCGATCTTGTGTTGCACGCTGACCAGCTCGACGTCCCGGTCCTGTGCCCCCGGCACCGCGTCGAGCAGTTCGGCGACCGGCGCGATGTCCGCGACCCCGCCGCGGCGTTCCTGCCCCGGCCGCGTGCCGGGGTCCGCGTCGGGGAGCAGCCGGACGAGCGAACCCGGCGGCAGACCGAGAATCTCCTCCAGTGCCCGGATCGCCCGCAGCGAACCGGGGGTGTCCGGCCGGGTGTGGCCCGTCTGCCAGTTGCTGAGGCTGGACAACCCGACGGTGATACCCCGGCGGGCCAGGTGCACCCGCAACCGCTCGAGCGTCAACCCACGCTGCCGGATCGCCGCGCGAAGGACCACGTGGAACGGCCCGGTGTAGAGCTCCGCGGAAAGGCGCCGCCCGCTCCCCTCGCGTCCGGATCGGGTCATGGCGCTACCTGTATCCACGTGCGGTCACTGGCCGTGTGGCCATTTTACCGACTACGGCTCGGCAGGCCTGCGCCTGCCGAGCCGGTGCCGGGTCCTGCCAGGGGGTCAGGGCGCTGGTGTCTTCGCGGTGTGCTGTTTGCGGGCCGCGTCGATCGCCTCCCGGAGCCGTTCCTCGCCCTCTGCACTGAGCGACGTGGTCAGCAGCTCGCCACCAAGCGGGGCAAGGCGGGGGATCACCTTGTCCGGCGTGCTCTCGGTGATGAGCAGGAACAGGGCCGCCGCCCCCGGCGCCAGCCCGGCCCCGAGACGGCGCATGAAGTCGTCGTTGACGCCGGTGTCGACGGTCGAACCCGCCGCCGCACCGCCTGCCGCACCCAGCGCGGCACCGAGCAGCGGCACGAAGAACAGCACCCCGATGAGACCACCGAACAGGGCGCCGGTGAGCGCGCCGCTCGTCGTCGGCGAGCCGGTGGCCTGGTGCAGCTTGATCTTGCCGTCCTGCCTGCGTTCCAGCACGACGATGTCCTCGAGCCTGATCAGCTCCTCGGCGCGCAGCTCCAGAACGCGGTCCCGGGCCTGGTTGGCTGCCGCCAGGTCCGGGTAGGTGATGGCTATCAGGTTGCTCATGCCGCCTCGGTCCTCCTCCGTCGGTGTCGCTGTCTCCCGTCAACACTCGACGCTGACCAGCTGTTTCGCAGCCAGAACCCGGCGTCATCACCCGAACAGGTGGTACGTCCTGGTCCTGAGTGGACGTCGCGTCGTCGCGCGGCGGTCACCGGACCGAGGCCGCCGCCTGGTTCGTGCGGAAGGAGCAGCCCGCTCGCCCGGATGACGCAGGCGGCGCCCGCTCGTCACCACCGCACCCGGTACCTGGGGCACGATCATGGGGAAACCCTTGGAGGCCAAGTGAAAGCTCGCCCCATCGTGCTCCTCGCCGGTGCCGCGACCACAGTCGCACTGCTGACCGGCTGTGAGGAACTGCAACAGGCCCTGCCAGAGTCCGCCGCGCCGGCACCGCCCGCCGCACCCGCACCCGCGGGCCCGGTGAGTGCACAGCTGGCACAGCTGCAGATCCAGCCGGAGGACACCGGCGCGCACTACGACCGCGACGACTGGCTCACCGACTGGGCCGCCAACGGCGAGTGCACGACCCGGGAAACCGTGCTGCGGCAACAGGGCCAGGGCGTCGCGGTCAACGAGGAGTGCGCGCCGACCGCCGGGACATGGCGCAGCAGCTACGACGGCGTCACCACCTCCAACCCCCGTGACCTGCAGATCGACCACATCGTTCCCCTCGCGGAGGCGGCCAGGTCCGGCCCGGTGGTGGACGGCCGCCGCCAGCGGCCGGGCGACTGGCCACCGGCACAACGCCAGGCCTACGCGAACGACATCGAGGGCCTGATCGCCGTGACGGGTTCGAGCAACCAGAGCAAGTCCGACGGGGACCCGGCGAGGTGGCTGCCGAGCCAGGACCCGTGCGGGTACGTGGCGAACTGGGTGCGGGTCAAGAAGAAGTACAACCTGTCAACGGACCAGGCCGAACACGACGCGATCGTGGCCGTGCTGGCCAAGTGTCCCGCGTAGACGACGCAGGAAGGCAGGGTGACCGCCGCGGCCACGGTCACCCTGCCTTCGTGGTTCAGCCGATCCGGCAGCCGCCGAGCACTATCTCCTGGCCCAGCAACGTCTGGACGCGGATCGCGTACTGGAACAGCTCACCGGCCGGTGTGGTCACCGTCTGGTTGTAGTGGACGGTCGCGACCAGCGGGATCGTGATCGACCCGGTGCCGCCGCCGATCGGCTGGCCGTTGATCGTGCCGACCAGGGACGAGCCGGTCAGACCGCCCGGTCCGGCGACGCACGCGCTCTCGATGGTGCTGATCGAGATCAGCCCGCCGAGCAGGCTCGCGCCATCGACCGACGACGTGGCCCTGGTGACGCCCGTGGTCGGCGACACCGTGCAGGCCGCGTTGAGCGCGCCGAGGTTGACCACGCCAGGAACGTTCAGCCCGACCTGGGTGAGCGTCTCGTCCGGTGGGCAGACCGCGTGTGGTGTCTTGATGATCGTCACCGGTCCGTTCGCGCTCACCGCCCACGCCTCACCGGTCACGTAGACCACGACCAGCACCGTGTCCGTGCCCGCGCCGCCGTCGTCGTCGGTGACGGTCACGGTGATCGTGTGGGGGCCCAGCGCGGTGTACGCGTGCGTGGCCGTGCAGGTGCCACCGGCGACCGTGCCCGCGACCACCGCGGTGCCGTCGCCGAAGCCGACCGCACAGGTGTGGGTGTCGTTCGCGCCCGCGTCGGTGAACGGCGCGGTGACCGTGACGGAGTCACCCCGCTCGAACAGCGCGCCTTCCCCTGGCGCGGAGATCGCCACCACCGGCGCCGCGTTGGCCACGGTCAGCGTGGCGGTCGCGGTGACCGGCGCGTTGACCCCGTCGTCGGCGGTCAGCGTCAGCGTGAACGTGCCGTCGTCGGTGCAGGTCACCGTCGTCGCCACCGCGGCGGCGTCGGCGAGGGCACAGGTCGCGCCCGCGTCCACCCCCGCTCCCGGGGTGATCGCCCACGTGGTGGTCAGTGCCGGGCCGTCCGGGTCGGTCACCGCACCGGCGATGGCGGTCGCGGCGCCCTCCACGCCGCTGTACGGGCCACCGGCGTTCACCACCGGCGGGGCGTTGACCACCACGGACACCACGTCGGTCGCCGAGGCGCCGTCGTCGTCGAGGACGGTCACCAGCACGTTGTGCGTGCCCGGCGCGGTGAAGCCGTGGCTGGTCGCGCAGGTGTCCCCGCCGACCGTGCCGTCGACGACCGGTGAGCCGTCGTCGAAGTCGGCGGTGCAGGTGTGCGTGTCGTTCGCACCCGGGTCGGCGAAGGGCGCGGTGAACGCCACGACCGCGCCGGTGGCGACCACGACCCCGTCCTCTGGCGCGGTGATCTCCACCGTCGGCGCCTCGTTGAACAGCGTCAGCGTCGTGGTCGCGGTGACCGGCGCGTTCAACCCGTCGTCCGCGGTCAGCGTCAGCGTGAACGTGCCGTCGTCGGTGCAGGTCACCGTGGTCAGCTCGGCGGCGGCATCGGCAAGGGCACAGGTCGTGCCCGGATCGACGCCCGCACCCGGGGTGATCGCCCACGTGTGGCTCAGGTTCGGGCCGTCCGGGTCGATCACGTCACCGGCGATGGCGATCGCGGCGCCCTCCTGCCCGGAGTACGGGCCACCGGCCGACACCTCAGGCGCGGAGTTGACGACCACGCTCACGGTGTCGGTGCCCGCGCCGCCGTCGTCGTCGGTGAGCGTCACCACGACCTCGTGCGTGCCGGACACGGTGAACTCGTGGCTCGCCGCGCAGGTGCCCCCGCTGACCGTGCCGTTCACGATCGGAGAGCCGTCGCCGAAGTCGACCGTGCACGTGTGGGTGTCGTTCGCGCCCGCGTCGGTGAAGTCGGCCGCGACGTCCACTGTGGCCCCATTGGGTACCACGACCCCGTCGGCGGGCGCGGTGACCGTGACCGAGGGGGCCGCGTTGGTGACCGTCACCGTGGTGTTCACGGCGACCGGCGCGTTCAGCCCGTCGTCCGCGGTCAGGGTCAGCGTGAACGTGCCGTCATCGGTGCAGGTGAGGGTCGTCGCCAGTGCGCCGGCGTCGGCGAACACACAGCTCGCGCCCTGGTCCACCCCGGACGCCGGGGCGACGGTCCAGGTGTGCGTGACGCCGGAGCCGCCGTCGGTCACCTGGCCGGTGAGCCCGATCGCGCTGCCCTCCTGCCCGGTGTACGGGCCGCCGGGGACGACCGATGGCGGGGCGTCCACGACCACCGCCACCACGTCGGTGGCCGACGCGCCGTCGTCGTCGAACACCGTCACCAGCACGTTGTGCGTGCCGGGCACGGCGAAACCGTGGCTGGTCGCGCAGGTGCCCCCGCTGACCGTGCCGTCCACCACCGGGGTCCCGTCGTCGAAGTCGGCCGTGCAGGTGTGCGTGTCGTTCGCGCCGGGATCGGTGAAGGGCGCGGTGAAGCCGACGACCGCGCCCGTGGCGACCACGATCCCGTCGGACGGGGAGGTGATGGTGACCGCCGGCGCCTCGTTGAACAGGGTCAGCGTCGCGGTCGCGGCGACCGGCGGGTTGAGCCCGTCGGACGCGGTCATGGTCAGCGTGTAGGCACCGTCGTCGGTACACCGCACGCTGGTGGTCGGGTCGGCCGGATCGTCGATCACGCAGGTCGCGCCCGGGTCGACCCCGGCACCCGGCGCCACCGTCCAGTTGATCGTCGCATTAGGACTGTCCGGATCGGACACCGCGCCCGCGATGGCGACGGCGGCGCCCTCCTGGCCGGAGTACGGACCGCCCGCGTCGGCCGACGGCGCTGCGGTGAAGGTCACGCTCGCACAGCCTGGCCGGGACACCCCGGTCACCGAGGTCACGTTCGGCCCGCAGCTCTGGTAGGTGCCCGGCGAAGAAGCCCGCACGCTCACGGTGGCGGCGCACGCCGCCTGCCCGGCGGCGAGGTTCCCGGCGACGGAAACCGTGCCGGCGGTGGTGGAGACGGTGCCACAGTTCGTGGTCGCAGAGCCGGGAACGACGGTCAGCCCGGCGGGCATCGCGTCGGCGAACGACCAGCCGCTCTTCACCGCCAGCTCGTCGGTGTTGGTGACCGTGTAGGTCAGCGTCGTGGCACCGTTCTGCGGCACCGTGACCGGGCCGAACGTCTTGTCCAGCTGCGGGGTCACGTCGAGGACCCGGATGTTGTCGATGGAGAAGTCGTTGCCGGAGAAGCCACCCTGCCCGTTGACCAGCCGCAGACCCATGGCGCTACCGGAGAACAGCACCGGCCCGTTGCTGGTGTAGGTGCCGGTGGGCACCCCGTTGACGTGCCCGGGCGGGTTCACGCAGGCCTCGATCGGCGAGCTGAACGTCGGGATCGCCGTCGCGCCGTCCATCAGATAGAACTTCAGCAGCGAGTGGACCCCGGCACAGCCGACCTCGGTGACGTCCACCGAGAAGGTCAGGAACCGGCTCGCCCCGCTGAGCGGGATCGCCGAGGCGGTCTCCACCACCACCTTGTCGGCGCCGACCGGGAAGAACGCGGACTCCTCGCCCAGCGCGTGGTTCGACACGCCGTTGCCGCCGTACTGGCCGAGGATCGCGGCCATCTGCTGGAGGCTAGGCCAGCGGCCGTTGCAGTCCGAGTCGGCCGGGTCGGGCGCGGCAGCGTTGAGCACCCAGCCGTCACAGTTGGCCAGCCACGCCGGGTCGGCCTCGTAGGTCGCGTTCACCGGCGGTGCGCCGGTGTAGTCCGTGACACGCACGCCGATGTTGCCCATGCCGTGCTCGAAGTCCTCGGTGTAGACCACCACCGGTGCCTGCGGTGAGCCAGGCGTGCCGGGATCCGCCTTGGCCACCCCCGCGGTCACCCCCGTCGCCACGACCGCCACCGACGAGGCGGCCACCGTGGCGGTGAGGACGATCGAGCCGAAACGCCGGTGCCATCGAATTCTGGACATGTCCATGCCCTCCTCTTCGCCCAGGCCACGTGACTCCGGGCGAGGTGTGCGTCGTGGGGGCCGGAAGAGCCGTTAACGAACGGGCACCCGATTCATCCCCCCTGTACCTGATCGGTCCATCGCAACAGGTCGGACTTACCGGCCTGGTGGGTGCCGGACCTACTCCCGTGGGACACGTTGGCGCGATCGGCCTATCGCCGGGCGCTGAGCCGTTTTCGCCGCGGCGTCGGCGGTCTCGTCAGCCCCACGCGGCCGTCGACCGGTCACCGGCACGCCATAGGCGCACCACCGCGGCGACCACCACCACGGCGACCGCCAGCAACGCGGTCACAGCCACCGCGCTTTCCGGTGTGCGGGAGGCGATCCACGCCAGCGCCCAGCACACCGTCACCGCGAACCCGACGACCGATGGCAGCACGGCCACGGCCACGGCCGCGGCGAGTCCGGTCAGCACCAGCACGGCGATCGCCACCGCCGTCGTCGGCGCGGCGTCGTACGACGCCGCCGTGGTGGCGGCACCCGCCACCGTCGCCATCGACACCCAGCCGAGGTACACCCCCACCGGGAGGTGCAGCAGGAGCCGGTCGGGCCAGCCGTCCGCGCCGGCTCGCAGCCGCGACGCCACCACCGCGAGACAGACCAGCAGCGCGATGATCACCAGCTGGGCGAGGACGGTGAGCCGCTGCGCGAACAGCGCGACCCACGCCGCGTTCAGCACACCGGCGGCCACGAGCCACCACCCGGTGCGGCGGTGCACCGTTCGGTGTCGCTGGCCGGGCAGAGCCTGGCGCACGGCGAGCGCGGCGAACCCGACGTAGATCAGCGACCAGATGGTGAAGGCGGCGCCACCGGGCAGAAGCAGCGTCGGGTACGCGTTGGCGACCTCACCGACCGCCTCGCCCCACAGGCCCGCGCCACCCACGAACCCGGCGAGGATCTGCACCGCCGCGGCGACCACGAGCGCCGCGGCCCGCCACGCGTCGGCACGCGTCTGCTCCTCGGTCTCGCTGGTCATTGCCCCAGTCTGAGCGCCGTGGCGCCGGGCGGCACGACGGAGCGGTCAGCCCGGCTGCGTGACCGGGCCCCACATGACGTCGTACAGCTCGTCGCCGGTGAGCAGCGGCGCGTCGGCGGGGTGCCGCACGAGCCACAGCGCGGCCTCGTCCCACAAGCCGTACGTGTCGATGTGCTCGCCCTGCACCAGGGCGAGCAGCGCGTCACCGACGCGCCAGACGGCGTGCTGCCAGTGCTCGCCGTGCATGCCGGTGGCCTCGGGCGGGCCGAGCCGGGTCGTCACCGCCGCCACGCCTGCGCGCCACGTCTCGTCGAAGTCGGCCCGGGTACCTTCCGGCAGGCCCGACCAGCCCTCGTCCTCGGCGACCAGGGGCTCGTCCTCCTCGTCCTCGGGATCGACGAACGTGGCGAACTCGATCGTCACGGCGACGATCGACGAACAGTCCGCGGTCAGCCCGATGGTCATGAGCCGGTCACCCGTCCACTGGCGCTGATCCAGCCCATCGAAGAGGTCGTCGGCCACCGAGCCGGAGGCGGGGACGTGCCAGCCCGCCGCCACCCACGACGCGTCCAGGTCGGCACGCTCCCACGACGCCGAGGCGAACACCAGTGCCGCGTCCAGCAGTTTCTCGTCGATCGGCAACCACACCAAAGCCATGCCCGACAGGGTATTGACCACCAGCGCCTGGACGGGCCTCGGTGCGCATCCGGTCAACACGACTGCGCACAACGGCAGCTCACTGTCCACAGTGGATCTGCTGATCTGGAGCCGCTCACCCGCCGCGCGCCCTCGCCGGTGACGGCCATGTCCGACAGGGCCTCCAGTGTCGCGTCGCGCGCGGGCCCGCCGTCCTCTTCGGCGCCGTCCTGCTCACCGTTGCCCGCGACGGAACTGTCTCCTTGGTCGTTTCCGTCCTCGCTGGGCTTTGCCTCCGGCGGCTCCTCGCCGGAGGGGCAGGTCTCTGGGATGGCGGGGGGTTTGCAGTCTGGCTGCGGTTGGGTGCGGGTCTGCCTGCCATCCCGTCGACCTCACTTCGTGCTATCACACCGCGCCAAGGGGGACCCGGCTTCCGCATGTTGTGCTTTGGCCCTTTCGGGCCCCCTTGACACGGCGTGATCGGGCGCTGCCAGGTCGACGGGATGGCAGGGAGCCCCTTTGGCGGGCTTGCGCCATTACCTCGGGGAGTCCGCTATGGGGTGACGCGGAAGGTTGCGTCCTGGCGGTCGGTCGCTGTGCTGATTGGGTCGATGCGCATGAGGTTGTTGGCGTGTCGGAGGTAGCGGTCCGGGAAGTTGTACGAACGGAACGACGTCCATGACGAGTCCGCCAGTCCGGCGACGCGGTGGAAGGTCGCGTCGGCGCGGTAGGCCGCCGTGTTGTCGTTGGTGTCGAGGCGGATCGCGTAGCTGTAGTGGCGGAGGTGGCGGTCGGGATAGTTCACCGACTGGAAGGACACGCCTGCCGAGTCGGCGAGGCCGGGCACCAGTCGCCACAGCTGGTCCTGGTAGGGGTCGAACGGGTATGCGTCCAGGCGGCCGATGTTGTCCGCGTGCCGGACGTACCGGTCCGGGAAGTTCGACGACTTGAGCCGTACCCAGTTCGGTGTGCCCCACCGGGAGACGATGGCGTTGTACTCGGCGTCGGTGATGCCGGTCATCGAGCCGTGTTTGGCGTTCAGTGGCGGGGTGTAGTCGCGCTGGTTCAGTGCGGTCCACGAGGTCGCGTTGCCTGAGGACCATGCGTAGTAGTCGTTGTTGACCGGGCTGAACGAGTCACCCCACAGCCGCCAGCCACCCTCGTTCGTCTTCAGCAGCAGGGGCGCCTCGATGGCGTTCCCCTGGCGCAACCCGCTTGTGTAGGTGGTGAAGCTGCCTGGCGCGCCTGTGGAGGATCGCGCGCCGTAGAGGTAACCGTCGGCGAGGTTCTTGTAGTACAGGTAGGTCGTGGCGCCGTCCACGACGACGTCACCGTCGAGGACACCGAAACTGGGGCTGAAGAAGGTCTGCGGACCGGTCACCGTGCGGAAGTCGGTCGTGTAGTTCACGAGGAGCGAGTCGCGGCCGTTGTAGGCGGAGTATACGATGCCGTACTGCCCGCGCGACGCGTCCCAGAACGCGGTCGGCGCCCAGGTGTGGGTGTCGAGCGTGTGCATCCGGATGCGGCGGTAGCCGGTGAACGACGTCAGGTTCGTCGAGTCCCACACGTGCAGGTACTGGCTCTTCTTGGTGAAGTCCGTGCCCTTGAGGTCCGTGGCGAGCACGACGAAGGTGCCGTCCTGCTTGCGGAACACGAACGGGTCCCGCAGTCCCAGCTCACCCGAGGTCGGCGTGACCACCGGGTTGTTCTGGTTCAGGGGCGTCCAGTCGAGACCGTTCCTGCTGACGGCGAGGTGCAGTCCGTAGTCCGCGCCTGCCATCTGCGGCGACTCGGTGAAGTAGGTCATGGCATAGGCCGTGTTGGCCGCCGCCTGCGCGGCGGACGCGAAGCGCGGCGCCCCGCCTGCGGCGACCGCCGCTCCCGCCAGCACAGCACGGCTAAAGGTCCGTCGGCTGATCGTCATCGATCCATCCTCTCCAACCCCCCCAAATGTTAACGCTAACACCCCCACCACAGACCCACCCCCAGAACCCCGCGAGTCCACGGTTCAGAACCCCGCGAGTCCACGGTTCAGAACCCGCGAGTCCACGGTTCAGAACCCGCGAGTCCACGGTTCAGAACCCGCGAGTCCACGTTTCAGAACCCGCGAGTCCTCGGTTCGGAACCCGCGAGTCTTCGGTTCAGGACCCGCGAGTTTGTCGTTCGGAACGTGCGGGCAAAGCGCGCGAACCACCAACTCGGCAGGTCCCGACTCGCGAGTTTCGACTCGCGAGTTTCGACTCGCGAGTCCCGAACCCCAGACTCGCGAGTCCCGAACCCCAGACTCGCAGGTCCTGAACCGTGGACTCGCGGGTTCCGAACCGTGGACTCGCGAGTCTCGAACCGTGGACTCGCGGGTTCCGAACCGTGGACTCGCCGGTTTCTCCGGTCAGCCTGCGGTCTGGCCGTCGAGTGTCTCGCGCAGGAGGTCGGCGTGCCCGGCGTGCTGGGCGGTCTCGGCGATGAGATGCAACAGCACCCGGCGCACGCTGCGCACCGTGCCAGGCTCGTGCCACGGCGCCTCGGGCAACGGGTGCGCCGCCGACAGGTCGGGGACGGCCGCGATGATCCCCTCGCTGCGGGCGGCGACCGTGCTCATGGCGCTGTCCGCCGCCATCCACGCCCGCGAGGTGCTGCGCTTCGACTACTCCACCTCGACCGCGCCACGCCGCGCGGAGCCCCACCATCTGGTCACCCGGGGCGGCCGCTGGTACCTCGTCGCCTGGGACCTCGACCGCGAGGACTGGCGCACCTTCCGCGCCGACCGGATCAGCCCGCGCATCCCGACCGGTCCCCGCTTCACGCCACGCGAACTGCCCGGTGGTGACGTGGCCGCCTTCGTGGCGGAGAAGTTCCGGGGCGCGGCGGGCGAATGGCCCTGCCGCGGCGAAGTGCTCCTCGACCTGCCCGCCGCCGAGGTGTCCCCGTATGCCCGTGACGGGCTCGTCGAGGAACTCGGCCAGTACCGCTGCCGGCTGGTGCTGGGCTCGTGGTCGTGGGCCGGACTGGCGGCGGCCATCGGACAGTTCGACGCCGACGTCGAGGTCGTCGGGCCCGCCGAGCTGAAGGACGCGTTCGCGCACCTGGCCCGCCGCGACGCCAGGGCCGCGGCCCCAGGAGGTGGCCCCG
>NZ_JBARWZ010000113.1:0-9979 GCF_049647105.1 Actinophytocola sp. | reverse complement strand
TGGCACGGCAGGCACGGGCACCTCGGTGATCACGTAGCGTCAGAAACTTCATGATCACCTACGCCCGTGCCTGCCCTCGTCCGGGTCACCCAAGATCAACTCAAGTGATCTACTGCCGGAGCCTCTTATTCGGAGTCCTGCGCTGCAGCAGTCCCGATGGCGGCGCTCGCGGTGCTACCAGCTTGGCTGTCAGTGGCGTCGACTAGCTTAAGCTGAGGCATGCCATGACGAGGGCCGTCGGGCCGGGCCTGCATCCGCTACGACGGTGAACTGGTCGCCGCAGTCGAGTTGGTGATCACCTGAGCCGGGAACGAGGGGATGCTGCCGTAGCCCCAAGTCTCAAAGGATCGCACGCGTCTCGCCTCGGGAGCCCCTGTGGGCAACATCGGCCTCCCCGATTTAGGTCGCCGTATCCGCTCCTCGTCTTCGGAAGTAACGTGCGATTCCAATCGAGGGATATACCTCACAGTCTTTGTGATCAATCTGGGAGTTGATGTGCTGTGCCGGAGATCCTGCCTGGTGACCTAGTCCGGATGCGAGTGATCGGGGCTGAGGAGAACACCGCATTGGTGTTGCGCGAGTTGTCAGGGCTGTCCGGGGAGTCTGAGCTCGCTGGGCGGTTCACCCCCGTGCCCGCTGTGGAGAACGACTCCGATGGCATTTTCGGAGTCGTGGAGGTGGTGCAGGACTTCATCGTTGGTGCGGGCGTCGAGCTGACAGGGGCTGCGGTCACCGCGGCGGTGCAGACCGTGGTATCCCGGATCCGCAAACGCGCTCCAGGTAAGGCCGCTGACGACCGAATCACCGTGTCTGTGAAGGAGGACGGGGTCACCGAGGTCGTTGTGCGGTTGCAGCCGGAATGATCCCACCGGTGGTGCTGACCGTCGAGGATGTCGACGCAGGTGGTCTGTTCGGCGTGCGCCGGGAGACGGTGACTGGCTCCGCGGAGCCTCACCCGGTCCGCCTGCCGGTAACTCGGCTGGACCGCACTGGGTTAGAGGCGCTGCTCAACGCAGGCCGAACCGCTGGGGTGGACCTGGCGGCCCGCCGGTACGCTCGGTATTTGCGCTTGGCGCTAGGCCCAGTCTGGCCCGACGGTGACGACCCGGTTGTGCTGGCGGTGTCAGGGTCCGGCGCGGCGCACCGGCCGTTGTGGGAGGCGCTGCATGTCACCGGAGATTGCCTGGTGGTTCATCTGGAGCGTTCCGAGGCACGGTCACCCACACCACTCGCCCCAGCCGTCGCGGAATTGGTCTGGTTGGGCTCGCGACCGCATGGCGATCGGGACCTTCCGCGCCATCTTGTGCTCGGTGAGGTGCTGGCCGAGGTGCTGCGGCCTGACTCCGGGATCGCCCCGCGGTCGCTGCGCACTGACGCTCACCGGGCCGACCTGGCTTTCGATCGCTGGCCTGCGCCGGAAGCGCTACGGGTGGTGCACCTGGACGCCCACGGCAAATCCGGGGTCGAGGTGGCGGACGACGACCTGGACGCGGTTTTCTCTTTCCAGGTCCGCGATGGGAACGACGCGGTCTCGGTCTCGGACACCGAACTGCTGGATCTGCTGCGCGCGCTGGGCTGCGCGGTCTTCTTCACCAACTCCTGTTCTGCTGCTCAACAGCGCGGCATCGATGAGGTGCCGTTCCCTGCGCAGGTGGTACGCGCCGGAGCTCGGGTCGCGCTGGGTGCTAGAGAACCATTGCAGGCTGGCGCAGCGGTGGCCTTGTTCCGGTCGCTGTACGCCCGCCTGGCAGCAGGCGTGCCGTTGGCCGACGCGGTCCGCTCAGGGCTGGATGCCCTGCGAGACAGCTCCGGCACGACCGATGAATGCACCTACCGTCTCGTGCAGCCCGTGCTGTGGTTGCGCGACATTGACGATCTCGCCATGAGCTTCGCCGGCACGCCAGGCGAACCGGTCGAACCGGCCCGCTTGACCACTGAGGAAGGCGTGCTGGGCAGGCTGTTCGCCGCCGCCGAGGATATGTCCGGTCCGATCACCGTGCAGGCGCAACCGTCCAGCGGGCTCTCCGCCGACACCCTCGACCATCTGGGCCACCTGCTTACCCGTTGCGCCCCTACGAGCGGGCCGGGCGGCGCCTTCCTGCTTCCCCGCCTCACTTTCCGCGAGCGTATGGCGCTGGTCGCGTCGCGGTTCGCCGGACCGCCCGCGTTGCATGAGTTGCTCGCCAACGTGCTCCCTGAAGACCCGACTTACCTGGATCGTATGAGTGTGGCCCACGACCGTGACCCGATCCGCGCACTGCTCACCGCACTGAGCTGGGGCGGCGCCCCAGCCGTCGAATTCGCTGACCGGGTGGCCGATGCCCGCGCGCAGGTCAACCGGCACGCCGAGGAAACTGCCGCGGACGAAGCGCCGCTGCGCCAGCTAAGGCGCGCATACCGCGACCTCCAGCTCGCCCTGCCTGCATACGCGCAGCGCGACGACACCGTCGAGGACGGTCTGCCCCTACCCGCCCTCTCGCTTACTGAGGACGTCGCCGATCACATCCGCGCCGGACGGCTAGCCTCGGTCGTCGATCCAGTCTGCCTAATCGAGCCGTTTCCGGTCGTTCAAGACGTCGTGCGAGCCGGGATACCACCTCAAGACGTGCACGTTCTGTCGTTGCGACGGGTGATCGCCGAACCAACCCGGACCCGGACGGAGGACCTAGCCTGGAGCAGTTCCCTGCGCGCCTCGACGACAGCCAACCTGGCCTTGGCCGTCGCCGCCCGGCAGCTGGGGCAGCTGCGACCTGCTCGGTCTTACCCGGGCCGCACAGGGCCTGGCACAGCTGGACTTCACCGCCTCAATCGCCCTCGTGCGCGGTCTAAAGACGGGCCTGCCCGCTTGGCCGCAGATCCACGAGGAGCTGATCGAGAACTACACCACGTTGGAGGACGCGCTGGTCGACGTGGACCAGCAGTCGGTGGAGGCTGATGAGGACCACGACACCTGGTTTGGCTGGACGCGGCGTGCGCTGGCCGCGCTGCACGCAGGCGAGCCGGGTCGGGTTCTCGACGTGGTGGCCGCTGCCCGTACCCGCCTCGGCGATGACGTACCGAGAACACTGCGTCGAACCGAGGCGTACGCACTGGCCAGGACTGGGCATCCCGACCAGGCGCTAACACTGGCCCTGGCCGACGTCAAGAACTTGCCCATGATGTCGCGGTTCGACCAGGCCGAGATGCTGCACTTGCTTGGCGACCTCGCCGAGCATCGCGGCAGGCTCGGACAGGCCATCCGATACCTGCTCAACGAGCGCACGGTCAACCCGCCTGTCCAGGCCGGGCGTCTTCACAACCGGCTGCACCTGATGAACCTGCTGCTGACTTCCGAAACACCGGCCCACCGGGCGATGGCGGCGACTGTAGCAAGTGAAGGGCTGGCCATGGCGCGGCAGCTAGACACAGATCCGACCCCCTTCGCGGACGCCCTGCTCCGATTGGCCCTGAACAGCTCGATTTCCGGCAACCTGGACGAAGTGCTGTCTGTCGTGGGTGCCGACGGTTCGGCGTCCTTGACGACGCTAGCTATCGGGGCAGACGCGGTCAGTCGTGGTGAGGGACAGAAGGCCGTCGCCGCGCTCACCCCGCTGCTGAAAGGCAAGAGCACCATCGCCGCGCACGCCGCGCTGCTGCTCGGCTCCGGTCCGCTGACCGGGCCGGAACGGACCGCGGTGCTGCGACTGGGCAGCGAAATCGTCGACGGCCGGCGGTACCGGTTCCTGTGCACGTGGCTGTTGTTCGACGCCTACTGGGCTGACGGCCAGCACGAGGCGCTGGTTGAGGTGGCCCGCGACCACCTGGACAACGAATTGCCCCGAGTTGCAGGCGCGGCTCGGATGGCCTTGGGTGCGGTCGCGCTAACACGCGGCGAGCATGACGACGCCGTGCGCTGGTACGGCGAGGCGGTCGTACTGGCGGGGCTCGAAGTGCTGGAGGAACCCTTAGGGCGTAACGTTCTTGCCCGCTATCCGGAGCAGCTTTACCAGGTCGGCGCCGAGAATAACGAGCTGCTGCGGGCGCGGATAACAGCCGAGGCTGCAGGACGGAAACCTGAAGGCGTCGCGGCTCGGGTCGGGTTAGTCGAGGCGATCGATGCCTGGGCAGAAATGTTCTACAGCGGATCGCTAGCAGGCGAACTCGTCGACCTGATCGAGGACGCGGTCAAGCGGCAGCGCACCCCGGAAGCAGCCGATGCCGTGGCCACGCGTCTTGAGGCGTTGCGCTCGGACATGCGTCGCCGATCCGTAGATGCACCATACGACGACACGGCCGCGGAGGCCGCCAAATTTCTCACATGGGTCTCTGAACGCTTGTGGGACCATGAGAAGCTCGAAGCAGCGCTAGCCGCCCGCGGGCACGCATGCCGCCTGCATCACGAGCTGGACGACCACGCGTCGCTGGCCCTGGAACTGGGTTGGATGGGTGCCATTGCCCGGCAGGCCGGGCGCCCCGGCGAGGCCGAGGCGATCTACCAGCGGGCCATCGCCATCGGGGCTACTGCGCTACCGCCGTCCGAGCAAGCCTTCGTCATCGGCCGTTACGGCAATCTGCTGCACCAACAGGGTGACTTCGCCGCTGCGGTCCACCAGCAGTGGCGCGCGGTGTGTGTATTGAGCGGTACTTTCCGGCCGCTGACCGTCGAATCTTTGGCGGAACTTGATGACGTGCCGAGAGCAGCAGATCCCACGGATGCAGTGGACGAGCATCAGCAATGCCGTTGGGCACTTCTGCTTGTCAACCTGGCGAACTGCTTGTTGGCCATCCATAGCCCACTCTTTCCCTCGACCATCGACTTGGCGGAGACCGCGTACGCTGCCGCACATCGCCTACACACCAAGCAGGACAACAACATGCGCACAATCGATGGCCTGCTGAACCAGCTCCGGGCACTGCGGCAACGCCTGACCTAGCCCCAATGCCGGTCGGGTTAATACCGGCGTCGGGAGCAGCGGGCTCATGCGTTACCCGCTCGATTGGCCTTCTATTTCACGCTTGCGTTGTGTCTGATTCCGCACGAGTCGTACCGGTCGGCGGCGAAGATTATCATGGCGGTGTTCGGTCGTGGCGGTCAGGGTTATCGGGTGCCGACGACCGGGTCGATTGGTGATGCTCGTCGTCGTTTGGGTTCGGAGTCGATGGAAACCGCGACGCGGGCGGTGATGCGACCGAGAGTGGGCCGGGAGATGGTGGGGACTTGATATAAGGGTTGGTTGTTGACAGCGGTTGACGGTACGACGTTTACGGTACCGGATACCGAGGAGAACGACCGTGAGTTCGGACGGCCTGGCTCGGGTCGCGGCGCGGAGAAGACGGCCTATCCACAAATTCACACACCATGTTTGGTGGAACTGGAAACCCATACAGTCTTCGACGCCCGGGGTGGTTATGCCGCCGCGGAGACGATGTTGACCGAGGAGATGTTCCCTTCGTTGCGGCCGGGCATGCTGGTACTGGCCGATCGACACATCTACTCGTTCCGCTGCTGGACCAAGGCGGTTACACCGGCGCTGAACTGCTATGGAGAGTGGCAGCGACCCTGAGTCTGCATCCGGTGGAAATGCTGTCCGACGGCTCTCACGTCGCCGAGATCACCAACCGAAGAAGTCGAGGTTCCCGCCCTTCCGGCTACGGCTGATCGAGTATCGGTTGCCTTGGTCGGGACGATGTGTATCGACTCGTGACCACGATCTTCGATCCGCTCCAAGCGCCCGCTAGATGAACCGGACCGTAAAGAATGACGGACGCCACTACCTCACTACAGAACCTGGCCTGTAAAGGTACAACTGCATGACGCCTGCCACTGAAGCGTACGAACTTTTCTGCGGTCGGTCAGGAGACTTCGTCGTCGATGAGGCCGTAGGGGGGTTGGTCTTCCCGTCGGGAGTAGCGGACGACGATGTCGGCGTCGGCGGTGGTGGGGGGTGCGTTGTCGACGACAATGATCTGGGCGCCGTGGCCAGGGCCTGCGAGCCAGGTGTGAAGGTGTTGGTAGAAGTCGGTGACAGCGATGCTGTCGGCGAACTCGGCGTCGCGGTCGCCGCCTTGGCCGAGGTTCTTCTGAGGGCTGTCGATCATGAGGAAGCCCGGGTGGGCACTGCCGGTCTCCCAGGCAATCTGGAAGATGGCCAGTACCCAGGCCAGGGAGATCAGGGTCCGGCCACCGGAGGAGGCATTGGTGTAGCTCATGCCGCGCATGTGGGGGACGAGGCGGCCGTCGATGAACGCCTGGTCTAGCTTGGGGTAGCGCCAGGAGGTGAGGATGGCTACGTAACGCTCGCTGATGCGGTGGATGACGTCGTTGCGGTCCGGCTGGATGGCGGCCTCGTTCATCTCGGCCCGCAGGGCGGCGACGTTCGCTTCCAGGCGGGTGACCGTAGCTCCGCGCCGGTCGAGGCTGTCGAGCATCCTGATCGCGGTCTTCGCCCGGTCCACGCTGGCAGCGGCGGCCTGCTGCTGGCGCATCAAATCGTCGCGCTGGCTGAGGTAGGGGCTCACAGCGTCGTTGGTGGCGGCGTCCACCTCGCGCGCGAGACCGGCCTCGACGTGGTTGGCCTGCTCGGCCTCGACGCGCAGGCGACCGAGGTCTGATTCAAGCTCCTCGACGAACGTGGTGATCTCCGCCAAGCGGGCCTTGGTGGCCCGCAGCTCGGAGGACACGTCGAACTTCGCCTCGGTCTCCAGACCGTCAGTGCTTGGTGCGGTGCCGTTGACAGACGTGCTGGCTTTGCTGGTCTGTACAGCGTGCACAGTGACCCCGGAGCTGCAGAGCGTGCAGTGGCCGTCGGCGATGTGCGGGGCATCGCAGAGCGTGGTCAGGCAGGCGGGACAGACCTTCACCTGCAATGGATCGAACAGCATCCGCGCCTCGGCGAGCATCGTGAGTTTGGTGATGTCGGCGGCGTACTGGGCGCGGAGGGGGACGAGGCGGCGCACCTGGGTCTCGCGGTCGCGCACGAGCGTCGCGGCCTGCTGTGCCTGCCGAGACGCGTCCTTGTGCCGTGCGCGCAGGTCGACGGCGAAGGTGGACGTCGCGCGGATCTGGCTATCCAGATCATCGAGTGCGCGGGCCGCGTGCTCAGCCGCTCGCTGAGCGTCGCTGCGGACGAGTTCAACCTCGATCCGCGTGCCGAACTCCTGTTCGTCGAGGAACGTTTGAGTTGTGGCGTAGTCGGCGCGGGCCTTGGCCAGTCGGGTCTCCAGCTCCCTGATTCGGCGACCTAGTTCGACCGCCTTGTCGTCGTGGACACCGAACACGACGTCGACCACTTGGCCGAGCTTGAGCCGCTTCATGGGCGAACTCTCGAACAGCAAGTGCTTATCGTCGAGGCGCTCGTTGGGCATGTAACTGAGCCACAGCAGGTCACGGATGCTGAGCGGATCGGTCCCAGACTCCGCCTGTGTGGGAGCCTCGCGCAGCTCCACCCCTTCCAGGCCGCAGTAGGACAGCAGGAAGCTCGACAGGCTGTCCGGAGCACCTGCAGGTTTGATCATCTTCTTGTCGAGCGGTGGGGTTTCGATGGCGCCCAACCGCCCTATCCTGACGAACGCGGCGACGGACGGTTCGCCGACGGCCCGCTCGATGACGTGGGGTTGTCCGTTGAGCTGCACCTCTAGCAGGGCAGACCTGACTTTGCGGAGGATCTCCGGGTGTTGCGGGTGGTCCTTTCCTCCGAGGCAGTAGGCCACGAACTCCAGGACGGACGATTTGCCCGTGCTGAACGCGCCTGCGATGACGGACAATGACCGCAGGTTCGCGTCTGCGTCTCGGAGGTCGACCTCGTAGTCGCGGTCCACGCCCTTGAGTCGAAGGCGCACGACTCGGATGCCGCGGGGAACGATGGCGGGCTGGGTCGCGGAGGAGCCCTCTGCGGGGGGTGGGGTGTCCTGTGTGGTGTTGGCGGGATCGTTCTCGGTGCTCATGTGCGGTGTCCGTCGGTGGGCGGGGGTTCAGGTCCGTCAATGATGGATAGGTCGGCTGCCGGGCTGTCCTCCAGCAGGTGGATGGCGTCGAGGAGGTCGAGGGTCTCTGGGCGCGCGGAGTCGAGTGCTGTCGTGGTCCAGGTGTGAACGGCTTCGCGTAGCCGTGTGTCGCTCAAGCGACGCAGCCTGCCGAGCAGGATCTCTGCGGACAGTCGGTACGACCGGGCGTAGACGGCGCTGAACTTTCCAGCGAGCTCGACGCCTTCGGTGGTCACGGCGTACAGCACGCTCTTGTCCACCGCTGGTGCCACTAAGCCGTAAGCCACGAGCAGGGCCAAGTCATGTTGGAGGCGCTCCCGTCGGGTGGTGAAGCGGTGCGCCGGGCTGGCGTAGCTCAATGCCCGCCCGTCGAAGCCCGCCATCAGCAGCCGCTTGCGGTCCCGGTCCTCCTCGTCGGTCAGCACGAGCATCGGGTTGGCCACGAGGAAGTCGTAGAAGCCCAGACGTTCGATCGATGCCCCGGGCAGATCCAGCTGGCGGAGCGATGCAAGCAACAGAACCAGCTGCGCTAGCCGGAAGACGACATCGTCCTCCGGTACCACGACCGGCGGTCGTGTGCTTGGTTCCGACGTGGCGTCGGGGGGCGTCGTCACGACGGCTCCGCCGCAGTCGCAGCATCGGGCGCGTCGCCCGGTTGCCCGCTCTCCGCAGGGCGGAGGTGGTCCTTCGCGACCTGCCGCCAGTGGCGGACCCATCCAGCCCGACGGTCGTCGACCACCCGGTGCATCAGGCCGGATGTGTGGACCGGACCCGCAGGAAGCCCGACTCCCAGCGCCTCGTGCTGGGCTCTGATCTCGCCCATCACCGACTTCTGCAAGCTTGGCAGGCGCGCGCCCTCGTGCGTCTGGCACGCGTCGTTGAAGTGGTCCTCCCATAGCCCGTGTACCGCCGCGTCGGCATGGGACAGTGCGGCGACCTCCGAGGGCACTCCCTTGTCCACGATCTCCCTCGCCATCACCTCGGCGTTGAAGAACTGGTGCTTGGACGCAGAGACCTCGGTGTGTCCCGCCTCCCGGAGCTGACGCACGAACAACGCTGAGTCCAGCCGGTCGGAGTCCTCATCTGCCAAGGCCACGACCTGGGCGACCGTGCGCGCCGGCCGGGCGGGTCCGTAGTAGTGCCTGCGCACCGCGTCCGCGTCGGGCGAGAGCAGAAGTCCCCGCAGCTCGTTCTCGTCCCACAGCTCGATCAGTACCCCGTGCTGCTTCTCCATTCGCTTCTTCCAGCCCGCCCACCACTTCAGCGTTGGTCCGTCCATGCTGGACGGCACGCAGAGAATCCACTGGTCCACCGTGTACTTCTCGATGGACGCGTGCTTCATCGCCGAGTTGAAGGACTCGCGGATCTGCGTTTGATGGGTACCGCCCGCGACCTGGGGCATGAAGTATTTCGACTGCCACACCACAATCTGGCCGCCGAGGTCACCAATGAACACATCGAGGCCCCAGTCACCCGGGTTGGCGGCGACCATGGCCGCGACACCGGGTCGGACGGCGCGGACGAGCTGCCCGATCATCTCCTCGAAGTCTTGCCGGGCACCGTGGGAATTCGCGCGGACCTCGTGCGCCCGGAAGTTGATGGGCGGGTCGCCGGCGGCCACCCCCGAAGGCAGGGTCGTCGCCGCGACGGTGTCCTGCGCCAACGCGATCACCGACCTCTACTTGTTGAACCGTGCCGCTGACGTATGCGCGGCACCCCGAAGGCCCATCGCCAGTCAACGCAGAACGTTACCGCCGATCGCAGAGCGTTGCTAACCTGTGCCACTTCTTGACCAGCGCACCGGAGCCCCCACTGTCGACAGCCGTTCACCTTCCTTCGCCACTCAGCAGCTGGCACGTGGGCCCCACCAAGCGGACGGCATCCGACTGTCCTAAGAGGCTCCGGCAGTAGATCACTTGAGTTGATCTTGGGTGACCCGGACGAGGGCAGGCACGGGCGTAGGTGATCATGAAGTTTCTGACGCTACGTGATCACCGAGGTGCCCGTGCCTGCCGTG
>NZ_JBARWZ010000112.1:0-13491 GCF_049647105.1 Actinophytocola sp. | reverse complement strand
CCTCCCCAAACGCCACATCATCCGCTGCCTCAAACGCTACGTCGCCCGCGAAATCCACCGAGCCCTCACCACAGACCTCACCAACCCCACAAACACCCCTTGACATCTATAGGAGCATCTTTCGGGGCATTGAAATCGCCCCGATGACCAGCGGAAGCGGCGGCCACGCCCCTCCGGAGGGGACGAGCCAGGATCAGCGGAGTTGGGACATCGTGCGGGCGAACGAGATCCATTCGGCGACGTCGCCCTGCGTCGCGCGCACCCCCGCCTGCTGCATCAGCTCCAGCAACTGGCCGCGACTCGCGTCCGCGAGCGCGCCGACGGTGTCGATGCCCGCCCGCGCCATCACCGCGCGGGCCTTGGTCGGGACGGCACCGAGCTTCGCGATGTCCGCGTCGACCACCTCTTCCAGGTCCGCGTCGATGCCCAGCGCCGCGGCCACCGCGGACTGCGCGCCCAGGGTGGTGCGGACGATGGCGGCCTCGCGGGATCCGGTCTCGTCGACCATCTCGGCGATCGACTCGAACCGTGCGCTCGCTGGCAGGACCTTGAGCACGTCGCGGATCGTGCGGCCGTCGCCGACCTGGTCGTCGCCGTAGGCGTCCAGGAACTCGGCCAGCTCGAACGACCTCGGGAACTTGTCGTCCACGTCGTCGGTCTCCACCACGAAACGGCCGAGCATCGCCGCGTTCTTGAGCTTCGGGCCGAGCACGACGTCGACGCCGAGCGTCTCGACGGCGGGCAGCACGATGGTGCCGGTCTTGGTCTCCCACACGCTGACGGTCTTCTCGAGGAACTTGGTGGTGCCCATGTACTTGCCAACGTCGAGCACCCCAACGTAGTTCGGCGTCTTGTCGGTCAGCGGCAGCACGTTCTTGAACTCGTGGGTGGCGTCGTGGATCCGGTTGATCTCCGCGCGGAGCTCGTCGAGCAGCGTCCGCAGGCTCGCCCGCATCGTGGCCATGCAGGTGAACGCGCGTGCCACGTCGGAGCCGAGGTGGTCGAGGTCGGCCTCGATGCGGTGGAACCGTTCGTTGAAGCCGAGTTCACCGGTCGTCGCGCCTGCCTGCACCACGTTTTCGCCGTCCACCCAGTCGTCGTGCTGGAAGGTCCGCGCGAACGGCGGCGGCTGACAGGCGGGCTCGGTCCCGGGGAACGGCTGCACGTAGTTGAACACCCGCCGCGTGCGGCCCACGTTCTCATAGATCCACGACGACACCAGGATGCTCGCCTCTGCGGGCTCGATCCCCTTGGTGGTGAACGCCTCGTACAGCTCGGTGACGGTCAGCCCGTCGTAGTTGATCTGGTTGGCCATGACTGGCCCTCCCCTCACTCGTAGACGCCGCTGCGCGTCCTGCGCTGATAGGTACGGAAGGTCTTCGCCACCGCGGGCAGCAGCGGCTCCGCGGTGCCGTCACCGTCGAGGTCCACGTGGTCGCGACGGATCGCGTACGTGTTCACCTCAACCCCGATCGGGTGGACACGGCGCAGCGCGTTCATCAGTCGCTCGTACTGGGCGAGCGTGAGCACGGCGCCATCGGGCAGCTCAACGCGGAACTCGTAGGGGTCGGTGTTGCCCGCCCGCTGGTAGGACACGACGACCACGGCCAGCAGCCCGGCATCGGCGGCACGCAAGATCGTGCGGCTGCCGACCGCCTTGATCTCACCGTCGGCACCACCGAGCCGCACCAGGTACCAGCGGAACCCGGTGGCCCTGCGCTCGGCGAGGTTGAGCCCTCCCCCCGGCAGCCCGATCACGCTCACCACGAGCAGCACCCGGCTCCCGTTGTCGGCCAACGGAAGCGCGGCGGCGATGCCGTTCGCGCGCAGTACGGCGACGAGCCGGGTCAGCCGGTCGACGGCGGCGGGCTGACCCGCGACCAGCGCGCCGGAGAACGCGGCGTCCAGTTCGATCGTCTCCACCAGCTCCTCCGGCAACGCGGTGAGCGCGGTGACGACGGGGCCCGGGTCGACGATCGACGGCAGCCCGGCGGCGGCGAACGCCTGGTGCACCGGCTGGCCGGCCGGGCGTACCGGCACGGTGCCCCACCGGGTGCGGGCGGCCGCGTCGGTGAGCGTGGTCCATGGTGTCTCGCCGCGGTCCGCCCAGTCCCGCCCGGCGGCGGCCAGTCCCCGCACGAGCAGCGCGTTGCCGCCCGGGTCGCCCGGTGCGTGGAAGAGCGCGGACAGCTGCTGCACGGAACCGGGGGCGGCGGTCGCCGGGCCGGTGATCGCGAGGCCGCCGGTCGGCAGGTGCGACAGGTACAGCGAGCCGGTGCTCAGCCGGTGCACGGTCGCGAGGCCACACCCGTGCCACAGCCACGCGAGCTCCGGGTCGTCCCCGGCGGCGGGCACCCCGGCCGCGCGGATCGCGGTGACCAGTGCCTCCGCGGTCGTGTCCCGGCCGGGTTCCCGGTCCTCGTCGAGGACCCTGGCCCGCACGTCGGCGGCCTGTGCGCTCGTCGGCACCGCGATGTCAACGCCGAGCCCGAGCTGGTACCGGCTGCCCGCGGCGGCGTCCTGCGCGCGCTGGATCGTCCACCGGGTGCCGAAACCGATCGCGGCGCACACCCGCGCGACCCGGTCCAGCGCGTGCGCGAGCGGCGGGGCCAGCGCGTGCGCGGCCGCGACGACGAACCCGGCACGCAGCCGGGCACGCAGCGCCTCGATCTCCGCGAGCCGCCGGGCGGACAGCCTGCGTCCCTGGTGGATCCCGTTCGCCTGCGGTGCTGGCAGGACGAGACGGTCGCGGCGCAGCTGGGTCAGGAAGTTGTCCCGGTGCTGCGCACCGCCGACGCCGACGAGGTGGATGGCGACCGCGAACCGGTCGTCGGTCTCGACCAGCGCGGGCCGCGCACCGCCGGGCAGGTCGGCGAACAGGCCGTCCAGCAACCGGGTCACCGCACCGGGGCTCGGCGCGAGGAACCGCCGGTACATCCCCAGCCGCAGCGCATAGTCCACATCGGACTCCCTGGCGCCGTGCCGTGCGTACACCTCACCCGCGTCCTCGTCGTACACGAGCTGGTCGTCGAACCGGGTGACGCCGAGGTCGGCGCCGATGCGGTCGAGCGCGTCACGCCGGGCCAGGTCGAGGGTGCGGTAGGCGTGCACCTCCCGCGCGGCCCGCCTCAGCCGCACCTTCTCCTGCCCCAGCAGGTACAGCAGGCGCCCGAGATTCCCCTCCACCACGGCGAGTTCGACGACACCGGTCACCACGTCGGCACCGCGCCGGGTCTCGACCGCCACCGCGAACACGGGCACGAGCGGCTGCGCCGCGGTGTCCGGCACGAACACCGGCAGCGACGCCCCCGCCTCCGACCACGGCGCGAACTCGACGGGCCGCTGCCCCTCCCCCTCGATCGTGACCGCCACCTCGACCGCCTCCTCGCCGAGGTCCTCGAGGAGCACGGCGAGCAGCACCGGGTGCCGGGACGTCCAGTCGACCGCGGCCTCCCCCTCGGCGTCCAGCGGCACCCGCACCCGCCGGGAGGCACCGGCGTAGGGCCCCGTGAGGTGGTCGAGCAGGTTCTGCTCGACCGCGGCTCCCGGTCCGTCGAACGCGACGCGCGCCATGGCCCTCCTCCTAGACGATCGTGAACGGCGCCGGGTTGTCCCGGTCGACGTAGGCCGGGATCTGGTTCGCCGCGAGGGTCGCGTTCTCGCCGGGCCCGAGCACCTGGGTGCCGTCACCGGCAGGCGTGGTCGCGGTGACGACGGTGCCCGCGTCGGCGGGGAACCGCACCAGCCGCAGGTCGCGCACGTCGGTCACCCCCGGCTCGTTCATCAGCGTCCACATCACCTCGGCCACCCGCACCGGCTCACCGAACGGGAGACCGTCGACGTAGGCCCGCAGCCGGGTGTGCAGGCGTGCCCGCAGCTCGGCCGCGGCGCTGGAGGAGTTGACCGCGATCCGCGAACCGGTCGGCAGTGGCAGGCCGCGCACGACCAGGTCCGCGGTGACCCCGATGCCGACCTCCTCCGCCTTCTCCACCGACGCGAAGATCCCCACCGGCCGCAGATCCTCGATCACCGACTCGACCGAGGCGTGCAGGCCGTCCTGACCGTCCCAGATGGCGGCGGCGGTCGGCGCGACCAGCACCGTGAAGTAGTACGGGTTGCCGAGGTCGCGCTCGCTCGCGAACACCCGCTCGATGAAGGTGAAGTTGCCGAAGATCGACTGGTTGATGTCCAGCCCGCCCCTGCCGTCGAAGACCTGCACCTGACGCACGCCCGGCACGGTGCCCACCGCGAGCCCGACCGCCTCCGCGGTCCAGATCGACCGGGGCGCGGCGAGCAGCAGCTGCCGGTAGCGGGCGTCTGGCACGGTCAGCTCGCCACCGGTGAGCGGCGCGGTGTGGGTGATCTCGGTCAGCACCTCGCCCGCCGCCTGCTCGGCGGCGACGAGGTCGGCGAGCGCGGTGTCCGCGTGGTTCCAGCGGTCGATCCGCTGGTTGGGCTGCGCCGGGTCGAGGTTGTGCTCGGGGCCGGGGAAGAACGCCGCGACCGCCGGGGTCGCGACCGGCTGCGTCGCGGTGAGCACCACGGTGTCCTCGAGTGCCACGTGGTGGCCGCCGGGGGTGGCGAGCCGGGCGCCACGCGGCAACACGAGCCGCGGGTGCGTGGCCGGGAGCGCGGCGATCAGCGTGACGGTGATCGTGCCGGTGGCCTGCAGACGCGGGCGCGGGACGCCGAGATCCTCGCCGAGCCGGGTGAGCGCGTCACCGGAGGCGGAGACCACGTAGCCGTTGTCGTACACCGACCCGATCGCCGCCCACACCCGCGCGTCCTCCAGCGCGGTCAGCTCGAGGATCTTGCGCAGGACCGAGCCACTGGTCAGGTCGACGTCGTCGCCGAACATCAGCTGTGCGGTGGCGAGCTTCTCGGCCAGCAGCCGCACGTAGGACTTGGGCACGAACCCGGTCTCGGTGACGCCGAAACCGGTCGAGCCGGTGGACCGCAGCACGGCCGCGTCGATCGCGAGGACATCGGTGTTGTCCGGCGGTGCTTCGAAAAGTGGCTCAGACATTGGGCAGCGCTCCCAGGTCGACCGCCAGCACGTCGCCGACGACGGTCTCGAACTGGACGTTGACCGCGAGCGTGCGTGCGTGACGCAGCGCCTCGCGGGTGGCGTCGTCGGCCGGGCCCTCGGGGTCGAGCCTGCCGTCGTCCAGGTTGACGTCCACGATCCGGTGCACCCTCGGATCGCGGTCGAGGACGGTGATCACGCCGATGCGCACCCGTTCGCGGGCCAGCACCGGCTCGGCCGGTTCGGCGAGCGCGTTGAGCCCGTCGAACCCGAACGCGGTGTTGAACACGTCGGACTCGCGCAGCGTGGTGAAGGCGACCGACAGCGCCTGGCCGAGGTTGTCCGGGCCGCGGACGACCGCGAGGTCCCGCCCGCCCGGCGACCCGGTGAACTCGATGTCGCGGGCGAGGTCGATGCCCGGCATGGTGAGGGGGCACGCGAGCCCCCAGCCGAGCAGGCGGTCCCGGCGGGCGACGCGGTCGGCTTCGAACCGGTCGGCAGGCTGGTTCATCTCACACCGCCGTCATCGTGGTCTGGTTGGCCTGCGCGGAAAGCGCGGCCGGCTTGGGTGGTGGGTGGATGCCGTCCGCGGTGCCCGCCAACGTGTCGAGCAGGACGGGGGCGTTGCCCACCGTCAGCTTCGTGGCCTGGCCACCGGTGACGGCCGCGACCGTGGCGCATTGCTTGCTGCCGGTGTTGGTGTCGGTCACCGTCGTGCAGGAACCCACCGACTTGCCCGCGACACCGGCGAGCACGAGCACCGGGTTGCCCGCGACCTTCAGCTTCGCCTCACCCGTCGCGGACACGGCGCCGTTGGTGGCGCAGGCGATCCGGCTTCCCTCGGTCAGCACGCCGGCCATCAGTGCACCTCCATCGCGTTGGTGACCTGGACATCGACGGTGGCGGCCTTCATCGTGATCGTGCCGGTGCCCGCGTCCAGGTCGATCTTCTTGCCGGTGATCTCGACGCTGCCGTCCTGTTTGAGCACGAGCTTCGCGCCGCCGGTGTGCTCGATCGTCACGCTGTCCTGGTCGCCCGCGCGTGCCGGTCGCGTGCCCTTGGCCTGAAGGCTCGACCGTCCCACCCGGACGGTCAGCTCGCCGAGCTCGATCACCCGGTTGCCGTCGCCGTCGGTGAGGTCGTGCACGACCTTGCCGGTGTGGTCGCCGACCGACTCGGTGTCCGGCACCGACGCCCGCTTCTCCGTGGCCACCCCGACCGGCAGCGTCAGCCACCAGTCCCCCGGCTCGGAGACCGGCGCGTGCCCGGACGGCCACAGCGCGCCGAGCTGCACCGGGTCGTCGGTGACCCCGTTGCGGAAGCCGAGCGCCACGCGGGTGCCGGGGTAACGCGGCAGGACCAGCCCGCACCCGCCCCACGCGAACGGTGTCAGGTAGGCCACGCCCGCCACGGGCGTCGGGGCGTCGGCGCGGACCGGCAGCCTGCGCACGCCGTTCGGCCGCCCGTCGGGCCGGGCGAGGCCTTCCCGCACGGTCTGGGTCTGCGCGGGTGGTTCGACCGGGCCGCTCGCGTTCGTGGTGGTCACGCGGACCTCGCCGACCTCGAGCGTGCGGGTGTCGAGCCGGGTCGCCCGCGCGATCCTGCGCACCGCCTCCGCTGCGGCCTCACCGGGCGTGGCCGACGAGGTGCCGGGCGGCGGCGCCGAGGGGGTGGCGTCGCGCCACACGTCCCACGCGGCCGCGGCGCTCGCGATGACCACACCCTCGACGACCGTCGCGAACCCCTTGGTGCGGGACTGGGTATGCCGCACCGACCGGACGTAGGCGAGCTTCGCGTCGCCGGTGAGCGTGCCCATCGACGGCAGGAACGGTGCGGCGAACGCACCCGCGATGGCGCCGCCGACGCCAGGCAGCGCCGACCCGCCCTCCTCCGGTGGTTCGAACCGCACCACGTCGCCGGGCTTGAGGTCGGACCTGCCCTTGAGCGTGAGTGTCCACACGGCACGCTTCGGTGGTGCGGTCGCGCTCGCGCCGGTGTCGGCGTACGGGTCGGTCTCCTCCTCGCCGCGCTGCTCGCTGTGCAGCAGCCCGGTCGCGAGGGTGAGGTCCTTGACGTCCGGGGACGGGAAGGGGAACGGGATCGGCCGCTTTCCGATGTGGACCGTGCCGTCGCGGATCAGGACCATGCCGCGCCCGTACAGGTTCCTGCCGAGCTGGATCGCGTTCGCGATGCCCTCGACGGCGGCCAGGTACCGCGTGCCTGCGGCGAACGCGACCTCCTCACTGCCACCGGCCTCACCCTGGGCGTGGGTCATCGTGTCGTCCGGGTTGGTCTCGTGGAGGTGGAAGTTCGAATGCGACCGGGTGGCGATCTGGCGCAGAGCGGCGGCGAAGCCGGTCGCGGCGAGCGGCGCCGGGCCCGCGAACCGTCCGCGCAGCAGGGCGTACGCCTGTTCCTCCAGGGTCAGCTCGGTGTCGTAGCCGCGCTCACCCGCGCGGCGGCTGGACTTCGTCAGCCGCAGCTCGGCCACCTGGGTCGCGGGATCCAGCGGGGGCGCCGCGTTCAGGCCGATCATGTTGGTGAAGTACGCCTTCGCCGTGGTGTTCGCGTCGCGCCAGAACAGGTACAGCCGCACCACGACGTTCGCTTTGACGGACTTCAGCAGCGCGAAGTGGTCGTCGGTGAACTGCTCGATGGTGATCTTGTACGCGCCCGGCGCGAGGCCATCGGGCAGCGTCGCGTCGATGCTCGCGTAGTAGTGGGCGGCGTCGACGGTCAGGAACGGCGCCGGGACGGCGGCACCCGCGGCCTCGCGGTGGAACGTCAGCGCCCACCCCGCGTCGTTGCCGAGCGTCCCCATCTTGATCTGGCCGAGCTGCTGCGGGATCATCGCGCCACCCTCCTGCGCTGCTTCTTGTCCGCCAGTGCGATGAACTCGGGCCGCAGGTGGATCTCGGACTCGATCTTCGCCGTCAGCGGTCGCCGACGGAGCACGAACCGGTGCACCGGGGGCGGGCCGAACACGTCGACCGCCAGGTCGACGGCCCGCACGCCGAGCGCGACGAACGAGCCGAAGTCGCCTGCGCCGCGGACGGTGCCCGCGCACAGCCGCCAGCCGAGCACCGCGACCTCCACCGGCCCGCAGGTGCGGCGCAGCCCGACGACGAGGGGCACCGAGCCGAGGGCCTCGTCCTGGCGCAGGACCACCAGCCGCAGCGGTGCGCGCTCGGCAAGGCCGGGCGCCGCGAGCGCGGCCGATGGCCGGTTCGCGGTCTCGTCGTCCGAGGTGGACACGAGGTCGAGTGGGTCGGCGGCAAGCCACTGGTTGGCGAGCCCGGTCGGCAGGATCAACGCGGCGTGCACGGCCGCGGTCAGCTCGATCCGGTGCGGCAGCCCGGCCACGAGCGAGTCGCGCACCTCGGTGAAGCCGTCGGGCAGTGCCCCGTTTTCGCGCTCCGGCAACAGGTACCGGTCGATCGGGAAGGCCACCATCACGACCCCCCGAAGTCCGCGAGCGCGCCGATCCCGACGCTCGCCACGTCGAGCAGCTTGCCGAGCAGGCTCGGCCGGGGCAGGTGTGCCATCACGAGCGACACGTCGAGCGCGTCGCGTTTGGCCGAGGATGCGGTGAACGTGAGCGACTGCACCTGCATGTCGGTGCGGATGGTCATCGAGGTGATCAGGATGAGCCCGCCGAGGGTGCCCTTGCTGTACGCGGCGAGCGCGGTGCCGCGCTTGCTCGCCTCGGCCATCGTCTCCAGCGCGAACTTCCACGCGTACCGCTCGGCGCCGACCAGCACCCCGGTGAGCGTGATCGTGTCGTCGTGCGTCGCGACGATCGCCTTGTGCGCGGTGGAGCCGATCGGCGGCAGGTGGTAGGTCTGCGCGAGCAGCATCTGCGTGACCGACCACAGTGGAATCGGCAGGATGCCGTCACTGATCACGGCGGACGGCACGTTCTTGTACCGCATGAAGCTCTTGGTGATGGCCATGGTTCATCGCCCTCCCCTCGGCGGCAACGGGATCGTGGGCCCGGTCGGGGTGACCCGCAGCCCGAGATCGCGCAGTGCGTCGGACACGTCGACCACCTCACCCATCGCGCTGGTGACCCGCAGCCGCAGCCGGTGGCCGGTCAGGATCTTGCGGATGGCGGCGGCCCTCGCGGCGTCGGAGAGACCGGCGGGCAGCCGTTCGATGTCGGCGGCGGCGCCGCGCATGGTGATGATCGCGTCGACCACCCGCTCGTCCGGCACGAAGTCCGGCACCTCGGTGCGCCACCTTGCTAGCTCGGTACGGAAGGTGTCCGCGTCGTCGCGCAGGTTCTTCGCGAGGTTCTTGGTGAGCGCGGTGGCGCTGCTCACGCCCGCCGCCCGGTGGGACTTGTCGTCGATCACCCACACCCAGCCGTCGTGCCCGATGCCGACCAGGTCGGTGCCGCCCTCGTTCGGCCGGTAGTCGGGCCCTTTGAGCAGGATGTCCAAGGCGTTCAACGAGAACGCGGCCGTGAACTCGCCCTGGGTGGCGCGGCCCCAGTGGGTCATCCAGGTGCGGATGTTGGCGCGGAACCCGCCCGGGGTGAGCGGGCCCTTCGCGCTCGCCTTGTAGCGAGCCCACGCGTCGGCGAGCGCCGCGGGGTTGTGGATGGCCAGCTGGTGGACCACCCACACGTCGGTGCCGGCCGCCACGATGTCGCGGAGCTCCTTGTCCGCGATGCGTTCCAGTGCCGCGGCGAGGCGCACGGGGTCGGCGTGGAAGCCGCGGGAGCGGGCCTTGCCGAGCGTGTCGACGGCGGCCCGCAGGTCGGCCAGCTCCGCGTCGGTCAGGCCGAGGCCCTGCTCCAGGTCCCGCAGCGCGGCCGTCTTCGCCGCCTCGGACTCCGAGGACACCACCCGCCACAGTCCGGCCGGGTCCTCGGCGGCGACCTTGCGCATCGCGGCCTGCTGCCCGGCGGGCAGCCCGGCGAAGGCGGGCCGCAGGTCCGGCTCGGTGTGGCCGCCACCGGGCGCGGTGGTGCCTTCGAACTCGTCGATCAGCGTCTGCGCGTAGACGGTCGGGTCGTCGCCGGACAGGCGGATCGGCTCGTCGCCGAGCAGGCCGCCCCTCGGCGAGCTGAGGTCGCGCATCTCGGCGTCGAGGTGGTCGAAGTAGTCGCCGAGCGCGGACACCCGCACGCCGGGCGGCACGTCGTCGCCGCGCAGCACGGAGTCGAGGATCGCCGCGACGTTCTCGCGCAGCACCTGGATCCGTTCCAGCCGGGTGATCGCCGGGCCCGCGTACACGTCGCCGACGTCGTCGAGCACCCGCAGGATGAGGTGTTCGAGCAGCGCGGCCGCCCGCCGGTCGCCGCCGCGGCTGTGCCTGCCGACCGTGTGCACGAACCCGCGCAGTCGCGGGTTCGCCCGCGCCGCGGCGCTGATCGCGGCGGTGTCGAGCCTGCGGCCGACACCGAGGCGGACCTTCCCGGTCACGGCGGTCCCGCCTTTCCGGAGGTCGATGTGCCGGGCGTGCGCGCCGAGCTCTCGGAGTCGAGCACGGCGATGACGAACCGCGCGCCTTCGCGGCCGCCGACCGCGCCGGTGATCCGCGCCTCGCGCTCCACATAGGACAGCAGGGGCGCCATGGCCTCCGAGACCACCCGGTCCAGCACGGCGTCGCTGACCAGCTCGGTGATGAACGCGGTCAGCAGGTCCCGTTTGGCGGCCTCGATCAGCATCCGGTTCCACCGGCGGACGAGGTCCGCGCGCGCCGCGCCGCCACCCGCCAGCAACCCCGCGCGCAGCCCCGACTTCAGCCCGGTGCGCAACGCGGCCACCCCGCCCCGGCCCGCGCTCTTGGCCACCGCACCGCCGACGGGCACGAGCGACAGCGCGAGCCCGAGGTAGGCGGCGAACAGCTCCAGCTCGACCACCGCGCGGTCGAGGACCAGTTCCGGGTCGATCAGCGCGCCGTGCAACCGTTCCCGCTCGTGTGCGCGGACCACGTCGGCGGCCGCGAACGCGATCCCGGCCGCGATGCCGAGCGGCGGGCACAGGACGGCCAGCAGCGTGATGCCCGCTGTGATGCCGAAGGTGGTCAGCTCGCTACGCCCGAGCTCACCGCTGAACAGCCGGTCGATGCCGAGCGGGTAGAAGGCGTCGCCGGCGAAGAACTCCCCCAGCTCCTCGTGCACCCGCAGGTGGATGCCCTGCAGTGCGTACTGGCTGCCTGGCACGGTCGCGGACGGGATGTGCTGGCTGAGCTGGCTCGCGCGGAAGGCGAACCAGGCGTCGGCGCGTGCCTTCGCGAGCATCTCGGCGTTCTGCGCCGACATCTCGGTGAGCACGGCCAGCAGCTCGGCGCGGATCGCGTCGCGGTTGTCGCGGAACCTGGCCAGCAGTTCCGGCACGTCGGCGATCTGCTTGACCAGCGGGTCGATGCCTTCCGCCTCGCCCCGGCGGGTCACCATCGCGCTCTCCAGCTCGTGCGGTGTCCACAGGACACCGTGCGAGTCGCGGACGCGGGTGACGCCGTCCTCGGTGACGATCTCGCCCTTCTCGCCCGCTCCCGTGGTCTGCTCGGCGGTGAGGAACGCGCCGGACAGCGCCCGTGCCGCGGCGAACCACGCCGTCGCCGGGTTCGCCGCCGCCGCTGCCGCCACCAGGTCGCCGCCGGTGGCCTTGTGCACCCACGACGCGGCGTCGTGGCGGCGCAGCGCCGTGCGCAGTTCCCCCAGCTCCACGTAGTCGGTCAGCTGGCTGACCATGAGCCGTTCGAAGATCGGGGCGTACTGCTCGAATCTGGCGAGCCTCGCCTCGATGCCCTGCCGGGAGGACAGGAGGAGCTGCAACAGCAACGCCTGGCTGCCGGACACGAAGATCTCCCCCACCGCCTCCTTCACCGAAGGCGTGAACTCGGTGAGGAAGTGCAGTTCCCACGACGCGGGGCTGGTGATCCACCCGCCGTGGACCTTGGGCCAGTGCTCAGCGTCGCGGTAGGTGGCGAGGGTGCGCAGCGCCAGCCCGTGCAGGCGCGGCACGATCCCGGCGAGGTGGCGGAGGAACTGGGTGGCCGGGGAGGCGACCGGCCGGAACCGCAGCGGGCCGAGGTCACCGGTGCCCTCGGGGACCGGCTCGGTGAAGCCCTCGCGTTCGCTCGTCGTGATGTAGGTGCTGATGCCGGCCGCCCGCGCCCGCAGCGCGCCGGCGGCGGTGAGGCAGAAGTTCGCGGCGAAGTAGCAGGGCTGGATCTGCAGCCGGAAGGCGAGGTCGTCGATCAACCTCCGCAGCTCGTCGCCGACGGGGCCAAGCTCGGTGACGTTCGGCTCCCCGTTGAACGGTGCGCAGACCGGCGTCTCGCCATCGGAGCGGACCACCGGGAACCGGTTGGTGACCTCGTCCTCGCCTGGCACGGTCGGCAGGGTCGGGTCGACGACGAACCCGCCAGGTCCGCCGGTGCCGCCACCCGTGCCACCGCCCATGCCACCGCCCGAACCCGGCGAGCCGTCACCAGCGCCGCCCGAGCCCGGCGAGCCGTCACCAGCGCCGCCAGCACCGCCCGCGCCACCGCCGCCGGTGCCCGTGGCAGTGCCACCGCTCCCGCCGCCCGCCTCGCCACCCGCGCCCTCCGCCTGCTGGGTGGCGATCGGTTCCGCAGCGTGCTCGGTGGCGACCGGCCAGAGGTTGGCGCTGCCGGTCCAGTGCAGCGTGGCCGCGTTCGCGTCGTCGGCGATGAGCACGACGAAGTGCGTGCCGATCCGCACTATCACCACGCACACCGGGGCCTTGCCCGCCAGCATGGTGAGCTGCTCGTCGGCCCGCCGCTCGACCTCGGCCGTGACCGCCTGCCGGACCTGCTCGGCGTACTCGGCCGCCGACGTCGTCGCCAGCTTCGGCGCCGCGGTCTCGATCTGCGCCTGGATGCCAGCGCCCATCAGCTCGTCGATCACCGCGACGAGCTGGGCCCGGTCGGTCACCGCGCGCTTCTCCACGCTGCCCGGCGCCACGGGCGGGTCGCCGAAGGTCACCTCGAACCGGCGGGTGGCCGGGTTGTAGGCATCCGAGCCGAACGACTCGAAGGTGAACGTCGTGGCGGGATCGGTGTTCAGGACGACGACCCAGTGCGGGCCCGCCGCGGCCTGCTCCTTGATCACCAGGCCGCGGGGCACCCCGCCGGGGAAGGGCCCGAACTGGCGCACCGCCTCGGCCACGAGGTCGCGGCCCGCCACCGCGTCGGTCGCGCGCAGCACCCGCCAGGTGTGGCCGACCCTGGTGACGACCTCGTCCTCGAAGATCATGACCTCCGCGTCGGACCCGCCGTCGTCGTAGGACGGCACCCGGTAGGTGCGCAGGACGTGGCGGGCGCGGTCGCGGTCGAACGGTTCCGAGGGCGGCTCGGCCAGCGGCGGCGCGGCGCCGGACTCCGGCCGGGGCACGGGGATCGCGAGCACGTCGTGCACCGCCGCCCGCAGCAGGTCCTCCAGCGTCTCCCGCGCCTGCCATGGCACCTGGCCCGCGGCCGGGCCGTGC
>NZ_JBARWZ010000111.1:0-13383 GCF_049647105.1 Actinophytocola sp. | reverse complement strand
GGGCCGCCCTCCTCGACGAGGCCGAGCAGCGTCCGCGCCGCCCGCCGGGCGGTGTCGTCGTCCTGGCCGCGGAACGTGAACAGCTCCGATGGCCACTCGTCGAGCGCGTGCGCCCCGGGTGCCTGCTCGTGCGCACGCAGGACGACGTGGAAGTTGGTGCCGCCGAAGCCGAACGCGCTCACCCCGGCGATCCGCCGCGCCGGTTCGACGGCCCACGGCCGCGCCTCGGTGTGGAACACGAACGGGCTGTCCGGCCCCCACGCCGCGTTCGGCGCGGAGAGGTTGCGCGTCGGCGGCGTCACCCCGTGGTGCAGTGCGAGCGTCGCCTTGATCAGCCCGGCGAGCCCGGCCGCGCACTTGGTGTGCCCGATCTGCGACTTCACCGACCCGAGCGCGCACGCGCCGGGCGCCGCGCCCGCCTCGGCGAACACCTCGGTGAGCGTGGCCAGCTCGGTGCGGTCACCAACGACCGTGCCGGTGCCGTGTGCCTCGACGAGCCCCACCTCCGCCGGGGACACGCCCGCGTTGCGGTAGGCGCGGGTCAGCGCGGACCGCTGCCCCTCGGGGCGGGGCGCGGTGAGGCCGAGCGCGCGGCCGTCACTGGCGGCGCCGACACCGTCGATCACCGCGTAGATCCGGTCGCCGTCGCGTTCCGCGTCGGCGAGCCGCTTGAGCACCACGCACGCGACGCCCTCACCCAGCGCGATGCCGTCGGCGGCGGCGTCGAACGTGGCAGAGCGGCCGGACGGCGAGAGCGCGTGCACCGACGAGAACAGGAGGTAGTCGTTGATGCCGTTGTGCAGGTCGGCGCCGCCGCACAGCACGAGATCGCTGGTGTTCGCGACGAGCTCCTTGCACGCCACGTCGACCGCGGTCAGCGACGACGCGCACGCCGCGTCGACCGTGTAGTTGGCGCCGCCCAGGTTGAGCCGGTTCGCGATCCGGCCCGCGATGACGTTCGCGAGCATGCCGGGGAACGAGTCCTCGGTCAGCTCGGGAAGCTGTTCTGCCAGGTCGGCGGGCAGTTCGCCGAGGTAGCCGGGCAGGACGGTACGCAGCGTGGTCGCGCTCGACAGGTCGCTGCCCGCCTCCGCGCCGAACACCACCGACGTGCGGTCGTGCGCGGTGTCCCTGCCGTCGTACCCGGCGTCGGCGAGCGCGCGCCGTGCCGCCTCGAGCGCGAGGAGCTGCACCGGCTCGATGTGCGCGAGCGAGGCGGGCGGGATGCCGTAGCTCAGCGGGTCGAAGGGGATCTCCGGCAGGAACCCGCCCCACCGCGACGGGGTACGGTCGCCGTGCTCACCGAAGTAGGTCTCCCGGTCCCAGCGGTGCGCGGGTACCTCGGTCACGGAGTCCTTGCCGGACACCACGTTCGCCCAGTAGGTCGCGAGGTCGGGGGCGCCGGGGAACATGGCCGCCATGCCGACGATCGCGATCCGCAGCGGTTCCGGTGCCTCTTCGGCCACCGGCTCGTCGCGCAGCTCCTGTGCCCGCCGGGTGAAGAAGGCGGCGGCACCCTCGGTCACCGAATCGTGCAGTGCGGCGACCGTCGTCACCCGGTCCCGCAGCACGGCGACCTCACCGGCCATGAACATGCCCTCGGCGGCCTGGCGGTCCTCGCCGACCGTGCGCAGCTCGTCGCCGACCCGCTCGATGCCCTTGCTGGCCAGTCGAAGCCGTCCGATGTTGAGCTGTTCGAGCCGCTCCCACACCTCGCGGTCGGGCACTCCCCCGGCACGCAGCGACGCGGCCATGCGTGCGAAGTCGGCGGTGAAACCACTGTGCACACACCGGGTCGCGTGCCCCGGCGCGGTTTCGAGCAGGTCGGTCCGCGCGGCGGCGACGACCTGGCGCTGGAACAGCGGCTGGATCGCGCCGGACGCGACCGCCTCCTCGGTGAACAGGTAGGCGGTGCCCATGAGCACACCGACCTCGACCCCGGCACGGATGAGTGGCGCGGCCATCGCCGCGATCATCGCGACCGATCGATCGTCGTGCGCACCGCCCGCGAACAACACCGCGGGCGGCGTGCCTCCCTCTTCCACGTGCCCCCGTACCACCTCGATCTGGCTCTGCCAGAGCGGAAAACTGTTGCGTGGCCCGACATGCCCACCGCACTCGGCGCCCTCGAACACGAACCGGCGCGCGCCGGCGGCGAGGAACTGGCGCAGCAGGCCGGGTGATGGCACGTGCAGGTAGGTGGTGATGCCGTCGGCCTCCAGCGCGGCGGCCTGCGCCGGGCGGCCACCCGCGATGATCGCGTGGGTCGGCGCCAGCTCCCGCACCACGTCGAGCTGCGCGTTGCGGACCGCCTCGTCGGCGAACCCGAGGATGCCGACCCCCCACGGCCGGTCGCCGAGGCGTTCCTTGGTGCGGCTGAGCATCGTCCGCGTCTGGTCCGCTGTGGACAGTGCGAGCGCGAGGAAGGGCAGGCCACCGGCCGTCGCGACGGCGTCCGCGAACGCGGGCTGGTCACTCACGCGGGTCATCGGACCCTGCGCGACGGGCAGGGGCGTACCGAGCGAAGGGCAGCCGGCGGTCAGCGCGCCGACGGGTGCGTGGTCGGCGACGGCGTCCCGCACGGCCGCCCGGATGCCGCGCACGGCGGCACCGACCGTCGGCCAGCGCGCGGCGAACGACGTGGCGAGCGCGACGTCCTGCCCGGCGGGCAGGTACTGCCCCGGCCCGAGCCGGTCGGCAAGGTCGACGGGCAGGTCACCGTCGCGGCGGCCGCGGCGCAGTACCCGGATCCCTTGCCACCGCACGGTTTCGGAACCGTCGAGGCCACTGATCGCGTCGGTGGTGGCGGTGGGGAGCCCGGCCTCGGCGTACAGGGCGAACTGGGTGTCGAGCACGACCCCGGCGGCGCCGCCGACGACCGCCGCGGCCGCCGTGTCCGGGCCGATGCCACCCCACGCCCACACCGGTATGTCGATCCCTGGGTCGGCGAGCAGTTGCTGGAGCAGGACGAACGTGCCCAGTTCTCCTGACACGCCACCACATTCCGCGCCACGCGCGAGCAGCCCGGCCGCACCACCCGCGACCGCGGCCCGCGCGGCCCGCACCGAGGTGACCTCCACGAGCACGGTCCTGCCAGGGAACTCCCCTGGGGTCCTGGCGGGATCCCCAAGCAGGACAACGTGTGCGGACTCGGGCAACCGGCCGACGGTGACACCGGGACGGATCCGCACGCCGAACGGGTGCGGCGACCATGCGGCGGTCCGGTCGAGGATCTCCTTGGCACGGCGGGAATCCCGCGCGGGCAGTTCGAGCACGCCGAGCGCGCCCGCCGCGGCAGAGGCGGCGGTGAGCCGCGGTGAGGGATGGTGCACAGGGTTGACGACGATGACAAGCCCGCGTGCGGAAGTGACGCCGTTCTCCTGCTGAAGCATTCAGCACTCCCGACAAGCACGATGGCCGAACAGATGACGTTCCGTACTCAACTGACCGCAGGCAGGCATGGTCAATCCATCGATCGAACCGCCGCCAGACGGGCGATTGCGAAAGCACACGCCGGCCGCGCCTACCCGGTGCGCGCTGAGCAGTGCGTTTTTCCGGGCTGTCACCCGAAAACACCACGTCAGTCACGGGGTTTTCATGACAAGGCAAAAGAATTCCTGACCCGATGTGGTGCATATCACGTCAAGTCAGGAGGAACCGGTGCGTCCAACCGTCCTACGCCACAGGTCGCTTTTTACATTTGTGAACCGAATCCCGTTGCCCACCAGGGTGTTCCCGCTTGTGGTCCGATCGTGCGACACTCGCCCCACCTGGGGAATTCCAGTCGATTCCTCCTGGAGCGCCGGTTACCGGACCGGCCACGGCCAGTGCTTTCGCGACCACCATCGCGACACGAGCCGGATTCCAGCATTCCGATTCGGACGGTGTCCGGTTATTTTCGCCGTGTCGCCTCGGCCCAATCCCACGGTCGGTGTTCGCGTACTTCCAGGAGGAGCACCATGATCGGGTTCAGGGCCGCCGATGGCACACAGCCGCCGTGTCACCACGCCATCGAGGCCGCCTGACATGGCGGAGGACAGTCTGGCGACCAGGACCCGCCGGTTGCTCGACGAGGCGAAGTACCTGTCGCTGGCCACCGTGTCCACCGACGAACAACCGTGGTCGACGGTGCTGCAGTACGCATGGCTGCCGGACCCGCTGCGCTTCCTGTTCGGCTCGGCGATCCAGTCGCGGCACAGCAATGACATCACCACCCGCCCGCTGGTCAGCGGCTCGCTGTTCGTGGCAGGGAACGAGCTGATGGCGGTGGACGGCGCACAGTTCAACGGCGTGTGCCGCGAACTGTCCTCAGCGGAGGTGGAGCTGTACCACGCGACGTTCTACGACGCGGTTCTACCCGACGCCAAGGACCGCGCCGAGTACACGTTGCCGGCATCGGCACTGGTGGCGCCCGCACCACACCGGCTGTACCTGGTCGAGGTGGAGCAGTGGTGGCTGGTCGACACCCGCACGTGGGCGGAAGACCGCATAGACCGCCGCGTCAAGATCCCACTGAGCGCCCTGACCAGTCTCTGAGTCGACACCCAACCTCAAAGACCAACGCGCCTACGCACCTTGGCCAGCCCCTCCGCGGGAAACGCCTCGGCGACCGCAAGACGTGGCAGCAGCTCCGGAGACGTGGTCAAGGCACGAAACGCGAGCGCCACCGTCACGTCATGGTCAGGCCGCGCAACCACGACGACCGGGTCACCCGCGCGAACGGACCCCGGCTCGACGACCCGAAGGTAGGCCCCGGGCTCAGCCGCCTCGGTGAACGTCGCGAGCCAGCCGTGTTCGGCCATCCACCCCTGGAACGTGCCACACGGAATCCGCGGGCACGACACCTCCAGCACCACGTCCGAACCGACAAGCCAGCGCTCACCGATCAGCGCACCATCGACATCGACACCGACCGTGGTCAGGTTCTCGCCGAACACCCCGTCGGACAGGGGCCTGCCCAGCCGCTCGGCCCAGCGATCGAGACCCTCGCGCGCGTAGGCGTAAACCGCCTGGTCGTCACCGCCGTGATGCCGGACGTCGTACACCCGGTCCCCGGCGAGCCCGACCGCACCGGTGCCCTTCGGCCCTGGCGCGCTGACCGCGACCGGCCCAGCCACCGGCCGCTTGTCGATCCCGGTAGTCCCGGTGGTCTTCCAAGGATTGTCCCTCGGCACACCGACATTCACGGACTTCAGACCGGCCATCAGCCAATGTTAGGCGAGTCCGTCGGCGAGGGCATCCCAGAAAGCGCCCTCCAGGGCGCTCACGATCCGCGCGGAACGCACGGCCTCGTCGGCGTCCTCGCCGCCGGCCAGCCCGGCGTCCAGCACCGCGCGGGCCACGTCGAGCAGTTCCTGCGGGGTCTCGGCGAAGTAGAGGAAGTGGCCGACCGCCTTCTCCGACAGCCCGTAGCGACCCCGCAACGCCGCGGCCACCCTGGCGTACGTGCCGCCGGACTCGTCCACGTTCGCCAGCAGGGCCAGCGCCATCGCGCTGCTCGACCCGAACACCGCGAGCTGCGTCAGATACGCGGGGTACGCCTGCGCGAGTGGCAACGGCTCGTACGCCGCCAGTTCGGCCTCTCCCATGCCGACCGCGCTCGCGAAGTCACCGAGCAGCCGCAACGCTTCCGCCTCACCCTGTGCGAGCGTGAGGAACAGGTCCCCGGCGGGCGAAGCCGGGAACCGCGCCGCGAGCAGGGCCTGGCTGCGCCGGTCACTGCCGACCAGCCGGTACAGCTCCCCCGCGAGCCACCGCAACCGTTCTTCCGGCACGGCGCCTGCCTCGAGCAGGTCGGCGAACCGGTTGCCCGTCGCGTGCTTGGCGATCTCGGTCCGCGCGCGCGAGACGATGTCGGTCATGTGGACATACCAGCAGCGGGTATCGGCGGTTGTCCAGGGCCGCGAGTGACGTGCGAGCGCGGTACCAGTGCACTGCAAGGCCTTCTTGTCAGAGTCGAGGCGGAGCCGCACACGCCGGTTCCATACCCATACCCCGGTGGGGTACCATCGGCAGGCACCGATCAGCCGTCAGACACGAAGGGAACTCCGATGTCCTCTGCGAACACGTCGTCCGAGCCACGAGCCGGTCGCAGGGAATGGCTGGGACTGGGCCTGCTGGTACTTCCCTCCCTGCTCCTGTTCATGATGTTGACGATCCTGTTCCTGGCCATCCCGCACATCGCCAGGGACCTCAACCCCAGCAGCACCGAGCTGCTGTGGATCCTCGACATCTACGGCTTCACCATGGCCGGCTTCCTCGTCGCGATGGGCACGATCGCCGACAAGATCGGCCGCAGGCGGCTGCTGATCATCGGTGCCGCGGTGTTCGGGATCGTGTCGATCCTCGCCGCGTTCACCGACGACCCGGCGCTGATGATCCTGTGGCGGGCGATCCTCGGCGTCGCCGCGGCGACACAGATGCCATCGACGCTCGGCCTGATCTTCTCCATGTTCCACAACGCGAAGCAGCGCGGCGTCGCGATCGGCGTGTGGGCAGCCAGCATCTCGGCGGGCGTCACGCTCGGCCCGATCGTGTCCGCGGTCCTGCTGGAGGCGTTCTCGTGGCGGGCGACGTTCCTCGTCGCGGTGCCGATCATGGCGATCGTGATCATCGGCGCGCCGCTGCTGCTGCCCGCCCACACCGACTCGTGGGGCGCGAAGCTCGACCTGCTGTCCGTCGGCCTCCTGCTCGCCACGCTCCTGCCGTTCATCTACGGCGTGAAGACCCTCGCCAAGGACGACTCGCTCGGCATCGCGCTCGGCACGATCGCCGCGGGCATCGCGTTCGGCGTCTGGTTCGTCCTGCGCCAGCTGCGGCTGGAGGCACCCCTGCTGGATGTGCGCCTGTTCGCCAACCGCACGGTCAGCGGCGCGCTCGGTGTGTTCATCCTGGCCGCGGCGGGCATGGGTGGCGTGTACCTGATGTTCACGCAGTACCTGCAACTGGTCGCGGCCCTGTCCCCGCTGCAGACCGCGCTCGCCATCCTGCCCGCCGCGGTGCTCCTCGTCGTCGTGTCGCTGGTCTCGCCGATCATCGCGCGCCGGGTGAGCCCCGGCATCATCATCGGGGTCGGCCTCGCCGTGCAGGTGGTCGGCTACCTGATGCTGACGCAGGTGGAGAGCACGGCGGGTCTGCCGCTGCTGATCGCGGGCTTCATCGTGCTGTACCCGGCGGTCAACCCGGCCATGGCGCTCACCACCGACATGATCGTCGGCGCGGTGCCGCCGGAGAAGGCCGGCGGGGCGTCCGGGCTGTCCACCACGGCGAACGACCTTGGCATCTCGCTGGGCATCGCGCTCATCGGCAGCATCGGCATCGCGGTGTACCGGGGCGAGGTCGCCGACACCCTGCCCGGTGGCCTGCCAGAGGAGGCCGCCGCGGCGGCGCGGGACAGCCTTGACGGCGCGGTGTCCTCGGCGAGCACGCTGTCCCCGGACGTGGCCACGACGGTGCTCGAGCCTGCGCGGGCCGCGTTCACGAGCGGGCTCAACCTCGGCGCGCTGGTGGCCGCGATCATCGCCGCGGCTGGCGCGGTGCTGGCGTTCGCCCGGCTGCGGCAGGTGCCGCCGACCGGCGCGCCCGCGCAGGAGAAGGCGGACGAACAGGAAGTGGAAGCAGCTTAAGGAAATCCGGCCGGGTGGTCCTGCAAAGGGCCACCCGGCCGTCACCTGTGGAGGGACACCTCGTGTCTACTGTGGAGAGTTTCGGCGGCGAGCTGTTCCTCGGCCGGTTCCGGCTGGGGCTGCTCGACCCGCTGCCCGGCCAAGGACTCGACGCGGACAGCAAGGCGTTCCTCGCGCGGCTGCGTGACTTCTGCGTGGACAAGGTGGACAGCAGGCTCATCGAACGCGATGGCCGGATCCCCGACGAGGTGATCGCCGGGTTGAAGGACATCGGCGCGTTCGCCATCAAGCTCCCGAAGGAGTACGGCGGTCTTGGCCTGCCGGGCGCCTGTTACCTGCGGGCACTGATGCTGGTCAACACGACCCACTCCGCACTCGGCGAACTGCTGGCCGCGCACCAGGCGATCGGGCTGACCCAGCCGATCCTGCTGTCCGGCACCGACGAGCAGAAGCGGGAGTTCCTGCCGAGGTGCGTGCGGGAGATCTCCGCGTTCACCCTCACCGAACCCGACATCGGCAACGACCCGTTCCGCATGCGCACCACCGCCGTGCGCGCCGCCGACGGCTCGTACACGCTGAACGGGCTGAAGTCGTGGGTCACCAACGGGGTGCTCGCCGACCTGATCGTGGTCATGGCGATGGTGCCCGAGACGGGGATGACCGCGTTCGTGGTCGAGGCCCGCTCCCCCGGCGTCACCGTCGAGCACCGCGGCGAGTTCCTCGGCCTGCGCGGCCTGGAGAACGGCGTCGTGCGGTTCCACGACGTGGTAGTCCCCGCCGGTCACCGGATCGGTCCGGAAGGCGAGGGCCTGGAGGTCGCGCTGGCCGCACAGGACACCGGCAGGCTTTCGCTGCCCGCGGTGTCCGCGGCGGCGGCCAAGTGGAGCCTGAAGATCGCCCGCGAGTGGTCACGGGTGCGGGTGCAGTGGGGCAAGCCGATCGGCGAGCACGAGGCGGTGGCGGCGAAGATCTCGTTCATCGCGGCCACCGCGTTCGCGCTGGAGGCCATGGTCGAGGTGACGGGCAGGCACGCGGACGCGGGCGGCGACACGCACATGGAGGCGGAGCTGGCGAAGCTGTTCGCGTCGGAGAAGGCATGGCTGGTGGCCGACGAACTGCTACAGATCCGCGGCGGCCGGGGCTATGAGACCGCCGAGTCCGCGGCGGCACGAGGCGAACGCGGAGTGCCTGCCGAGCAGTTGCTGCGGGACGTGCGCATCGGCCGCATCTTCGACGGCTCGACCGAGGCACTGCGTGGCTTCATCGCGCAGGAGGTCCTCGCCATCGACAATCCGGCGTCCACAGTGGACGAACCGGTGACCGTGGACGACTTCGGCCTGCTGGCACCACACCTGCGCTTCGTCGAGCGCACCTGCCGCAGCGTGGCCCAGCACGTGGCGCACGGCCGCACCCGCTGGCCGTCCGAACTCGCGGACCGGCAGCTCTACCTCGGCAGGCTGGTGGACATCACCGCCGAGCTGTACGCGATGAGCGTGAGCTGCGTGTACGCGAAGACCCGCACCGACGCCGAGGGCGCACTCGAACTGGCCGACGCGTTCTGCCACCAGGCCCGCCTGCGCATCGCCGAACTGTTCGGCCGACTGTGGAGCAACACCGACGACCACGACCGCGCCGTGTCCCGCAACGTGCTCACCGACCGGTACACGTGGCTGGAGGACGGCGTCCTCGACCCGTCGATCGAGGGCCCGTGGATCGCCGACCCGGCACCCGGCCCGTCACACCACGAGAACCAGCACCGCCACGTGGCCTGACGGCCCCGAGACCACCATCGTGGTGGTGACGCCCGGCCATTCGGCGAGCGTCACCACCACGATCGTCAGGCCGCCAGCTCCCTGGCGGGCAGCGGCTCGGCTGCCATGGTGCCCGCCACGGATCCGTGTTCCCGCAACAGTTCCAGGTACCGCGCCCGGGGAATCGGCACGGCGCCGATCAGGCGCGCGTGGTCACCGTCGTGCTGCACGTCGACCGCGACGCCGCCGCTCCGCGCCATCCGCCGCACCAGGCACGCGATCGCGACCTTCGACGCGCCGCTGGCGAGGGTGAACTGCGAGTCGGCGGAGAACACGCCACCGACCCGCACGCCGAAGGTGCCGCCGACCAGTTCCTCGCCGTCCCACACCTCCACGCTGTGTGCGTGCCCGGCCTCGTGCAGTGCCACCAGGCTCGCGACCAGCCGGTCGGTCAGCCATCTCGGCTCCCGGCCCGCCCGGCACTGCCGCACCACCCGCTCGAAGCACACGTCCACCGTGGTGGTCCACTCCACCTTGTTCCGCAGCTGCTTGCGCAGGCTGCGCTGGAGGCGGACCTCGTCGACGGAGATCACCGGCCGGGGGTCGGGCGAGCACCAGGCGACCGCGTACGGGTCGGCGCCGTCACCCAGCACGGGCACCCGGCCCTCGTAGGTCATCTCACTGAGGATCTTCTGTTCCTCGGTGTCGGCCGGGAACGGGTACAGCCCGTGCCGGTAGGCGTCGAGGAGGGTCGCCGGGGTGAGGTCGTCGTGGAAGGCGACCGGGCCGTCGGCGGGCGCTTCGGTGAGATCGAGCGTCCGCCATGGGTTCGCGGTGCCGAGGAAGCTGTCCATCACGCGGCTCGCAGGAAGTCGATGTCGGTCAGGTAGTCGAGATAGCTGTCGAGCATCGCCGCGTCGACCGGCGGGATCACGATCCCGCTGCCCCGCAGCGCGTTCTCCACGTTCGCGCGGCCGAACGCCGGGAACGTGTCCTCCAGGTACATCTCCGCGACGCTCATCTCGCCGGTCGCGCACCGGTCGATGAACAGCGGCGCGAACGGGGTCATCGGGTGCTCCGGTTGCTCCACCGCGAGCTTCACCAGCTCGTCGAGCCATTCCTGCCACGACACCTCGCGGATCTCGTGCCCTCTGGCCCGCATCCGGCCGATCAGCTCGGCGATGTTGACCTTGCCGGGGTTGGTGAGGTGGTAGACGTCCCCGCGTGGCAACGAGCTGGTGGCGATGTGCGCGACCGCGGCGGCGAAGACGTCGACGGGCGTGTAGTCCAGCGGCAGCTCCGCGACCGGCGCGGTGCCGGAGTCGACGACGAACTTCTTCATCGCGCACATCTCGGTCGCGGTGTTCCACGCGCCGGTCACCTGGTCGCCGGAGATGTCGGCGGCGCGGTAGATCGCCACCGGCAGGCCCTGCTCCGCCGCGTTGAGCAGCAACGCCTCCGCGACCCACTTGCTCTCCACGTACCCGACCGACAGGTGGTCGGCGTGCGCGAGCGGGGTGTCCTCGTCGACGTGCCGGATCCCGGCCGTGCCGAACCCGGCGACCACGGCCATCGTGGACGTGTAGTGGACCGGGATGTTGCGGTGACGGGCGGCCATCCTGATGATCTCGCGGGTGCCCTCGACGTTCGCCGGGCGCATGTGCGAGTACGGGTAGATGAAGTTGACGAGCCCGCCGGGGTGGTGGATCACGTCGACGGTCCGCGCCAGCCGGTCGAAGGCCTCTTCGGACAACCCGAGCCCCGGCTTGGCGAGGTCACCGGGGACGGCGACGATCCGGCCCGCGATGCGGCACTGGGCGAGGTCGTCGCCGTAGTAGTGCAGCGCGGTGGACTGCAGGCGGGTCATCGCCGTGTCGGCGTCGTCGGCACGCACGAGGCAGTGCACCACCGCGTCCGTCGTGGACAGCAGCTCACGCAGCAGGTAGGTGCCGAGGAAACCGGTGGCACCGGTGAGGAACACGTGCTGCGGGTCCTGCCAGGCCGCCTTGCCGGACAGGCCGGTGTCGATCGGCACGTCCAGCCGGGACTCGGCGGCGAAGTCGACCCGTTTGCGGGTGTCGTCGCCGGGCAGCGTGCCCGACCTGGCGGCCTGCACGGCGAACGCGAAGCTGCGCAGCGACGCGTCCTCGAGCAGCAGCCGGATCAGCGGGCGCACCTGCGTGATCATCACGCCGAACGTGCCACGCACCTTGGCGAGCAGCTCCGCGGCGAGGATGGAGTTCCCGCCAAGGGCGAAGAAGTTGTCGTGTGGGCCGACCTTGTCCCGCTCCAGGACCTGGCACCACAGCCGCGCCACGCCGCGCTCGAACAGGCTGACGACGGTCGAGGCGTCCTCGTCGGCGGGTTCCTCGACCGTCACCGGGAACGGCAGGGCGGTGAGGTCGACCTTGCCGTTGGTCTTCAGCGGCAGCTCCGGCAGCGCGACGAAAGCCGTCGGCACCAGGTAGTCCGGCAGGAACCCGGCCGCGAAGTCCCGCAGCTCCTTGGTGTCGAGTGTCGCGCCGGGTGCGGTGGTGTAGTAGGCGGCGAGCCTGCGCTGGCCGTTCTGCTCGTAGTCGGTCACCGCGACGTTGCCGACCAGCTCGTGCGCGGCGAGCGTGGCCTCGACCTCGCCGGGCTCCACCCGGAACCCTCGGATCTTGAGCTGGCGGTCGATGCGGCCGACCACCTCGAGGTTCCCCTGCGGCGTCCACGCGCCGAGGTCACCGGTGCGGTACATCCGCGCGCCCTGCTCGTCGGTGAACGGGTCCGGGACGTACCGGGCGTTGGCGATCGCGTCCGGGTTGAGGTACCGCGCGACCCCCAGCCCGCCGATGCAGATCTCACCGCGCGCCCCCGGCGGCACCGGCCGCAGGTCCTCGTCGAGGACGTGCACGGTGGCGCCGGGCAGCGGCGGCCCGACCGGCGCGGCGCCGCGTGGCGGCAGGATGTCCGCCGTCAGGTCCACGACGCACGAGGTGATCGTGGTCTCGGTGAGGCCGTACGCGTTGACGAGCCGCACGTCCGGCAACAGCTCCAGCGCGGTGCGGCAGTCCTCGGCCAGCACGGCCTCACCGCCCACAATGGACAGCCGGACGGGCAGCTCGACCGGGCGGGCGGCCAGCTCGGTGAGGAACCGCCGCCAGTACGCGGGGGTGAGATCCATGACCGTGACACCGTGCCTGCGCAGCCGGTCCGGCAGCTCGCTCGGCGCCCAGCTCATGTCGGGCAGCACGAGCGTCGCCCCGGCGGTCAGCGCCACCATGATCTGCTCGATGGAGGTGTCGAACGACAGCGCGCCGAACTGCAGTACCCGGTCGGCGGGGGTGATCTCGTACCAGGCGGCGAGCTCACCGATCACGTGGCTCAGCGCGGCGTGGTCGACCACCACCCCCTTCGGGGTGCCGGTGGAGCCGGAGGTGTAGATGATGTACGCGGCGTCGACGCCGAACACCGTGACCTCCGGCGCGGTCACCGGATACTCGCCGGCGAGACCCGCCGCGGTGGTGACGACGAGGTCGGCGAAGGTGGCGAAGCGATGGGCGTCCCGCGCGTTGGCGATGACGGTGGTGGCGCGGGTCTCCTCGGCGAACGCGCGGATCCGGCTGTCCGGCACGCCGGGCTCGACCGGCAGGTAGGTGCCGCCCGCCGCGAGGGTGGCGAGCAGCGCGACGATCGTGTCGATCGACCGTTCCATGTGGACCATCACGACGGAGCCCGGCCCGGTCCCGTTGTGGTGCAGGTAGTTGGCCAGCTGGTTGACGCGTTCCGCCAGCTCGGCGTAGGTGAGCTGCTGGTCTCCGGACACGACCGCGATGCCATCCGGCCGCGACACGGCGCGGGCGGCGAACTGCTCATGGACATTCGGCTGCCGACGGATGTTCATGTGACCCCTTTGGTACGTATCCATATGGCGCGCAATGAGGTTTTCACGACGCTCACGTCAACCACTATGAAGTGGCCTTGAATTCGAATCGCGCCGTAACCAGAAAGGCGCGGCCGGGGCC
>NZ_JBARWZ010000110.1:0-2580 GCF_049647105.1 Actinophytocola sp. | reverse complement strand
CGGGGAGACCCCCGCGCGGCGCGACGCGGACCGGTCAGTCAGCGGGGCCGGTGTCGCGGAGGGTGTCCCGCGCGGGCATGGCCGAGGCGTAGGACCTGGCGATCGTGGCGCGGGTGGCCGCCACCCTCTTGCGGGCCGCACGGACCCGGCGGCGACGGACGACGGAGTTGGTGGCAGTGCTGCCGAAGTGGTGTAAGCGATGTTCGTTCATGGCCGACCCCAAAGATCTACCTGGCTTCCCGTACTCGCGAGTACCCCGTACCGCTCAAGATCACGCCTGGTGAAGGGAAACAACTTGCCCCTTCGGGCAATCGGTCACAACCGCACCACAACCACCGCTCTGTACACCTTCGGTCATGAGTGACGGAAGATGGGGGGAACGTATGCGCGCCAAGGTGTTCGCGGTGGTGGCGGCGGTGGCCGCCGCCACGGTGGGGAATGTCGTCGCTGGCGGGGTGAGCGCGGCCGCGGTGCCATCGGTGTGTGCGGCACCCTCGGTGTCGGTGGCCGACGTGCGGCAGTACGAGGGGTCGGGGGGAGGCACCAAGACCTTCGCGGTCACCGTGACGATGGCACCGCCGGCGGCCGGCTGCCCGGCGACGGGCTCGGTGCGTTACCGGACGGTCGAGGGGACGGCGGAGGACGGCCAGGACTACGTGGCCGCGACCGCGATGCTGAGCTGGACCACGCCCGGTCCCCGGGTCGTGCCGGTCCAGGTGGTGCGCGACGACCAGCACGAGCAGGAAGAGGACTTCACGGTCGAGCTGTTCAGCCCGCGCGGCGTGACCATCGCGGGCGGCGCCGGGAGCGTGTCGGTGCTCAACGACGACGGCGGCTCCTCCGGCGACGGTCTCGTGGTGGCGATCATGGAGGGCGGGATCTGCTGGTGGCCCTCCGACGTGTGCGCGATTCCCTTGCGCCTCAACACGATCGCCCAGGTGCCGGTCTCGCTGAGCCTGCAGACGGTGGACGGGACCGCGGTGGCGGGCAAGGACTACGTGCCGGTCAAGAAGCAGATCGTGACCATCCCCTCGGGCGCGGACCGCGTGAACGTGCCCGTCGAGCTGCTGGCGGGCGCCGCGCAGGGTGAGTACTTCGGCGCGGAGATCACCGGCGTCGACGCGGGCACGATCGGCGTGGGACGGGCGAAGATCACGATCCGGGAGGGGTGAGCGCCTCGGCCTCGGCCGTGGCGTTGACCCGGAGGTAGAGGTGCACGGCGCGGCCGCGGTGCAGGGACGCGGCCGCGCCGTTGCCGCGCGCGGCGGCGAGCTCGGCGAGGTCGCGGTGGATGTGTGCCTCCTCGAAGCCGTCGGGGACCTGGGAGCGGACCGCGAGGGCATGCTCCAGGTGCCCGGCGGCCTCGTCGTGCCTGCCGGCACGCAGGTGCACCCGGCCGATCAGCTCCAGCGCGATCGCCTCGCCGTTGCGGTCGTGCACGGCGCGGGTGACCGCCAGCGACTGTCCGAAATGGTCCAGCGCGGCGGCCGGGTCGCCGGCCGCGAGGTGGGTGATCCCGCAGTCGCGCAACAGTTCCCACTCCAGCCACCGGTCGCCGATCTCCCTGCTGATGGCCAGCGCCTCGGCGAAGTCGCGCAGCGCGTCGGCGTGCCTGCCCAGGTCGCGGTGCGCCTCGCCCAGGGTGTCGAGGGTGCCCGCGCGGAGCCGCGCGTTGCCGATGTCGTCGAAGATCTCGAGCGCGGCCGCCAGCGGCGCGAGGCTCTCCTGCGCGCGGCCCATCCGCACGAGCGCGTAACCGAGGTTGCGCTTGGACAGTGCGACGCCGATCAGGTTCCCGGCGGCCGTGGCCCGCTCGCCGGCCTCGCGGAAGACCGGTACCGCCTCGTCGAACCGGCGGAGCTCGGCGTAGGCGTTGGCGAGGTTGTTGAGCACGTGCCCCTCCCCCGCGAGGTCGCCGAGGTCGCGGACCACGCCGAGCGCGGTCCGGTTGGTCTCCACCGCCTCGGTGAGCCTCCTGGTCATGTAGTAGGCGACGCCGAGCGCGCGCAGCATCTCCGCCTCCGCGGCCCGGTCGCCGCTGTCGCGGGCGGCACCGAGCCCGGCGCGGCAGAGGTCGACGCGCTCAGTCCAGTGGCCGCTCACCTCGTAGAAGCTGGTGAGCAGGTACACCAGGTGCCACGCCGAGGTGGACATGCCCTGTTCGCGCGCGTACTGGACCACCGGAAGGAAACCGTCCCGTTCGGACTCCAGGAACGCCGTCGCATCGTGCCTGCTCGCCGGGAAGGGCAGTGGGGGCAGGGGGAACCGGAACGTGGGCTTCACCGCGTCGCGGTCGGGGTTGACGAGCCGGTTGGCCTCGTCGGCGATGAACAGGTACCAGTCGACCAACCGCCCGGCCACCGCGGCAGGCTCCTCCGCGACGGCGCGGTCGCGGGCGAACTCGCGGATCAGGTCGTGGAAACGGTAGCGGTCCTCCCCCGCGCCGATCACCAGGTGCGCACCGGACAGCTCGCCGAGGGTCGCGCGGCCCCGCGCGACGGGCACGTCGGCCAGCGCCGCACCGAGGTGGACGCACACCGTCGGCGCCGGCACGGTGCCGAGCAGCCGCAGCATCCGCGC
>NZ_JBARWZ010000109.1:0-17682 GCF_049647105.1 Actinophytocola sp. | reverse complement strand
TGCCCCCGACGTGCCGCGCCCGTCAGGCCACCTCACGGAGGTGCGTGATGGGTAGACACTCCGACCCTGCCTGGCCTGGTGACCTGCTGTGGCGGCAGTCCCCGTGGGACCACTTCGTACACGCCTTCCCCCAACTGGGGGAGATCTCGTCGGAGGCGATCTGTGACCACTGCGCACCAACCTCACGGTTGATCGACCCGCTGCCGGGAGCGAAACGGTGCCTGGCGTGCCTGCTCATCCACGGCGGGGACCTCGCCGACACGCACAAGGAGCGGGACCTGTGGACCTGACCGCCGCGCAGGTGACATCCCTGGTTGGTGAGGAGTTGCGGGCCGCCCGCCGACGACACGGCCTCTCCCGCCGTGACCTGACCTCCCGATTACCGTCCACGATCACCGCACAGACACTCGCCTCGTACGAGACCGGGGCCCGGCAGTCGACGGTGGCGCGGCTGGTTGAGATCTGCGCGGCCATGGGCGAGTCACCTGCGGCCCTGCTGGGGCGTGCGACGGACCGGTACCTGAACCGCCCAGACGCGTTCAGTGTGGATTTGCAGACGGTTGCCGCCGACCCGACTCCCCGGTATGGGGCGGTCGCGGCGTGGGCACAGGCACGGATGGCCCACGGCACGGACCGGGTGTTGCTGGGCCTCGACGCCGTCGCGGCGTTGGCGGTCGCGGCACAGGTGCCCCATCAGGAACTGGTCACCCACCTGACGGTGACCGCAAGCCGAGATGGGAGGGAGTGAACAGGCATGGACACCGCCACGAACTCGGCACCTGGTGTGGGCTGTCTTGAATGTGGGACGCCTCCGTGCCCGCCCTCCTGTGGATGCGTATGCCACGGGAGCAGCCGCGTCATTCTCAAGGTTGCCGGACAGGTGGAGAAGGTGATTGTGCTGTGATCCGGCGAGAAGCCTCGGCATCCGGTCCCGCAGACCTCGTCGCGGCGATCCACTCCAACGACGAACAGGTCATCGACCGCGCCACCCGAGAACTGGTCAACCTCACCATGTTCGGCCGGTACTGGTCCGCAGGGAACGGCATCCTCATCGAGCGCGAGAACGGCCTGTGGGACATCCGGCCCGTGGCCCGATGGGATGACGCTGCGGAAGCGGAGCGGCGCAACGGAGAGCCGTGGCAGGGCGAGTGGCCGACCGTGCATCGCCGCTGACGAACCCCCGGACATGACGAGATCGGCCCCCACCCTTTCCGGAACGAGGGGAGCGGTATCCGGAGGGTGGGGGCCGACGTATGCCCGCCTCCCCTTCCCGGCCTCGCGCCTCGCACTCCCTCCCCACGCCCGCATCCCACTCCCTCCCTGCGCATCTCGCGTCTCGCGTCTTTCCTCGCCATCCCTCCTTCCTCTCACGCCTCGCCTTGTCTCTTCCTTCGCGTCTCGCCTCACGCCTCGCCCCCCGTTCCTCCTTTACATGCCTCGTGTCTCGCCCTCTCTCGTTCCCACGCCCCACCTCCGCCTCGCGCCATCTCGCCTCCCACCCTTCTTCTCGCCTCCCCTCTCCGCTTCCTGCGTCCAGCCCTGTGGCCTCCTGCTTCACGTCTCCCGATCCCCCCGCCCCGCCTTCCGCCTCCGCATCCGCTTTCCACCCGCTTTCCGTCTCCTGCTCCGCCTTCGCTTCCTGTTCCGGTGTCCCCGCTCCGCTCCGCTCCCAGCTCTGCGGCCTCCTGTCTCGTCTCCCGTCCCGGCCCGTCACCGCTTTCCGCCCGCTGCCAGCCGCCCGCCTCCTGGTCCGCCTCCCTGTCCCGGTGCCCAGCTCCGCTTCCCATTCCCACGCCTCCGGCGCCCTGCCCACGTCGCAGATCCCTCCCGCTCTCGCGCCCCTCCGAAGCCCCCAACTCGGGCATTTCGGCGCATGTGTCGAACGTCATGGTCCGGATCTCCGTCCTTGGCCGGGGAATCAAATTGGTGCTCCGACAGTTGGTCAAGGCGGTGGGCCGTCAGGCGCCGTGACCCGTCCTGGCAGGTGGCACATGGCGTGCCGCGTGCCGCGCGACATCGGGATCGAGTAAGCTGAAGATCGCACCGCGAGCGGACCCTGTGCCGCTCCCCTGCCCGGCGAAACAGAGTCGGTTCGGCAAGCGGTGACCACCACGCAATTTGGCGCAACGTGCGCCGGGCTCGTCCGTGCCCCTGAACACAACAGGGTTCTCCGAGACGCGCCAAGTCCCGAGAGGACCTTTGTGACCACGATGCACAACCGGTCGGCGTCTGCCGGTCGTAGCTCACGCAAGCCTCGCAGCCGAGTGAGCAGCAACAAGTTCGATCGCCGGCCTCGCGTCGACCACGTGCAGACCAACGCGCTCGACGAGATCCCCACCAGCGTCATCGCAGACGTCGACACGTTCGACGAGCTGGGCCTGTCGCCGAAGCTGTCCGCTGAGCTGGCCAAGGCCGACATCATCAAGCCGTTCCCCATCCAGATCGCGACGCTGCCCGACGCGCTCGCCGGCCGGGACGTCCTCGGCCGCGCGCAGACCGGTTCCGGCAAGACGCTGGCCTTCGGGCTCGCGCTCCTGTCCCGTCTCGACGGCGGCAAGGCCCGCCCCAAGTACCCGCGTGCGATCGTTCTCGTGCCGACGCGTGAGCTGGCCATGCAGGTCAGCGACGCCCTGACGCCGCTCGCCAGGTCACTCGGCCTCTGGTGCCGCACGGTCGTCGGCGGCATGTCGTTCTCGAAGCAGGCGGATGCGCTGCGTCGCGGTGTCGACCTGCTGATCGCCACGCCGGGCCGCCTGTCCGACCACGTCCGCCAGGGCACCTGTGTCCTGGACGAGGTCGCGTTCACCGCGCTCGACGAGGCCGACCAGATGGCCGACATGGGCTTCATGCCGCAGGTCCGGGCGATCCTCGACCTGACGCCGGTCGGCCAGCGGATGCTGTTCTCGGCCACCCTGGACGGTGACGTCCAGCAGCTCGTCAACCGCTACCTGCACGACCCGGTGACGCACTCGGTGCAGTCGGCGAAAGCCAGCGTGACCACGATGGACCACCACGTGCTGCTGGTGTCCAAGGAGGACAAGCCCGCGGTGATCGCGGAGATGGCCGCCCGCGAGGGCCGCACCATCATGTTCCTCCGCACGAAGCACCACGTGGACCGGCTGACCGCGAAGCTCCGCTCGATTGGCGTCAACGCCGGCGCACTCCACGGCGGCAAGACCCAGGGCGCCCGCAACCGCGTCCTCGGTGACTTCAAAGAGGGCTCGCTCCCGGTCCTGGTCGCGACGGACGTCGCCGCACGCGGCATCCACGTCGACGGCGTGAGCCTCGTCGTGCACGTCGACCCGCCCGCGGACTCGAAGGCGTACCTGCACCGCGCTGGCCGCACCGCACGGGCAGGCGAGTCGGGCACGGTGGTCACGGTGGTGACCCACCAGGAGCGCCGCACGGTGTCCCGCATGACCGAGCAGGCAGGCGTCCGCCCGACGAGCACGAAGGTGACCCCTGGCGCGGACGACCTGGTCCGCATCACGGGTGCCCGCATGCCGAGCGGCGAGCCGATCGTCGAGCAGGAGCAGACGAAGCGTCCGCCGCGTGCCCGCCACGCGGGTGGCGGTGGCGGCTACCGCGGGCAGGGCAACCGCAACCGCGAGCGCTTCAACCCGCGCCGCGGCCGCTCGGAACGCAACCGAGACCGCTGACGCAGCAACGACTTCGGCCCCCGGCGCACTCGCGCCGGGGGCCGACGCGTCTCAGCACCCCACGGCCAGGCCGTGGCCTCCGGCCCCCTCGAACCACGCTACCCGCGACCACCGACAAAACCGGGCCGCCGACGATCGGCCTGTGGACAACCACGCCAGCCACCGTGTCGACATGTTCGGGGCATCGACCAGGCAGGGCGCAAGCCCGCCACCAAACAACCGCAGCGAAACCCCCGCCACTCCCGACAGGCGCTGCACTACCCGATGCCACCGACAGAAACGGGGCCTCGGCGGGCGGGGTGTGGACAACCGCCCGAGGGGCGGCCTCCGGCCCCTCGAACCACTTTACCTTGTGGGGACGACACAAATCCGCGCTTGCGCGGCCACTGTGGACAACCGCTGGGCCTGTGGACAACCACGCGGAACTGTCGGTCCTCGGCGGTACGCTGGGAATCGGGGGGCCGGAGGCCGCCCTCCTCACTTCCCCAGGGCGGTTACCGGGCCGATCACCACGATCGCGGGTGGGCGAACTCCTTGCGCCGCAACCTCGTCCGCCAGTCTGTCCAAAGTGGACTTCACCACCCGCTGGCGCGCTGTGGTGCCTTCCTGGATCACGACGGCCGGGGTGTCCGGGGCCCGGCCACCCGCCAGCAACGCGTTGACGATCAGGCCAATGCGTTCCACGGCCATCAGCAGCACCAGCGTGCCCTTCAGCGCCGCCAGCGCGGGCCAGTCGACCAGTGACGTGGGATGTCCCGGCGGGACATGGCCCGACACCACCACCACCTCGTGCGCCACCCCCCGATGCGTCACCGGCACCCCCGCCATCGCGGGCACGCCGAACGCCGAGGTCACGCCCGGCACCACCGTCACAGGGACGTCCTCGGCGGCGCAGGCGAGCAGCTCCTCGAAACCGCGACCGAAGACGTACGGGTCGCCGCCCTTGAGGCGCACCACGAAACGGCCCTCGCGGGCGTGGGAGATCAGCAGTTCGTTGATCGCGTCCTGGGACGCCGCCCGGCCGTACGGGAGCTTGGCCGCGTCGATCACCGTCACCGACGGGTCCAGTTCCTCCACCAACGCGCCCGGGGCCAGGTGGTCGGCCACCACGACGTCCGCCAGCCCCAGGAGCCTGCGGCCGCGGACCGTGATCAGGTCCGGGTCACCGGGGCCGCCGCCCACCAGGGCGACACCGTGCGGGCGGGCGCCCGCCACCGGCACGGCACCGGCACGAAGGGCCGACAGGAGACCGTCGCGCACGGTGGCCGAGCGGCGGAACGCGCCACCGGCGAGGACGCCGACCAGCAGGCCGTCGTGGTTGCCGGTCGCCGGGGTCACCGCCGTGCCCTCGGCGCCGTCGTCGGCGCGGACGCAGAACACGCGGCGGCGCTGCGCCTCCGCCGACACCGCCTCGTTCACCGGCCGCGACGACGTGCAGCACAGCACGTACCAGGCCCCGTCAAGATCACCGTCGGCATAGGGGCGTTCGTGCCACACGACCGCACCGGACGTCGCCATGGCCTCGACCGACGCCGTCGCGCTCGGGGAGATCACCTCCACCCTGGCCCCCGACGACACCAGCCTCGGCAGCCTGCGTTGCGCCACCGTCCCGCCGCCGACGACCACGACGCGGCGGCCCGCCAGGTCGAGTCCGGCCAGGTAGTGCGACTCACTCATGGGCGACAGCATGCCCCACGCACGCCGGTATCGTCTGGCCATGGTCGCCACACCCTCATCGATGGTCCCGCTCGGCAGTACCGCCCCCGACTTCTCGCTCGCCGAGCCGGACGGCACGACCTGGACCTTCGACCGGGCCGCGGGACCGCGCGGCACGCTGGTCGCGTTCGTCTGCAACCACTGCCCGTACGTGAAGCTCATCGCACCCCGCCTCGGCGCGCTCGCGGCACAGTGGCGGCGGCAGGGGCTCGGGATGATCGGGATCAACCCCAACCCGGACCGCGCGGACGAGGCGCCGGAGCACATGGCGGAGAACGCCAGGGCGTGGCGGTGGTCCTTCCCGTACGTCACGGACACCGAGCAGGCCGCCGCGCGGGACTTTCACGCCGCCTGCACGCCCGACTTCTTCCTGTACGACGGCGCGAAGAAGCTGGTCTACCGTGGCCGGTTCGACGCGGCGCGACCCGGCAACGGCGTGCCGGTGACCGGGGACGAGCTTGGCGACGCCGTCGACTCGGTGCTCGCGGGCCAGGAGATCGAGGTCGGGCAGCTGCCGAGCATCGGCTGCTCCATCAAATGGAAGGACCGCCCCTGACGAGCAGGAGCGGTCCTTCCGGACAACACGTGGAGATTGATCAGCCGATCTGGCCCGACAGCTCGTCGTAGAACGCGGCGACGCGGCCGTAGACACCGTAGAAGTTCGGCTCGGCGCAACCCTGGCCCCACGACACGATGCCGATCAGCTTGCGGGTGCCGTCGGCGGCGACGCCGACCAGCGGGCCACCGGAGTCACCCTGGCAGCTGTCCTTGCCACCCTCGGCCAGGCCGGCGCACACCATGGAGGCGGCGTCGTACTGGTCGGCGTAGGACGCGGTGCAGGCTGCGTCGGACACGACCGGGACGTCGACCTTGCGCAGCACGTCCGAAGTGGACCCGCTCTCGGTCGTGCCCCAGCCGAGCACCGTGCTGTTGGCGCCCTCGGCGTACATCGCACCGTCGTCCGGCCCCGCGATCGGCAGCGGCGCCTCGGTCAGCGACGCGTCGAGCGTGAGCACCGACGCGTCGTTCTGCAACGCGCTGGAGTTCCAGGCCGGGTGGATCCAGATGTCCGTGACGCCTGCGGTGGTGCCGCCACCCGCGGACAGTGCGGTCCGGCCGGCGACCACCTGGATGTCCGCGGGCGAGCTGCCCTCGGTGCAGTGGGCCGCGGTCAGGACCTTGTTCGGTGCGACGATCGTGCCGCCGCAGAACTGGAAACCGTCCGGCGTGGTCAGCGCCACGGCGAACGGGTTCTCCTCGATGGTGGTCTCCTCGCCACCGATGATCATCGGTGTGACGTCGTCGGCGGCCGCGGTGGCCGTGCCGGCGATACCGACCGTTGCGAGAGCCGCTGCGGCAACCCCGATCAGGCGTAGCAGGCGCCTTGCCTCAGCCATCCTCTTTCTCCCTTGTTCAGGCCCGTTGTGCCCACGAGCTGACTTATGGCTACTCGTCGGTCACAAGCGGCCACAACGGCAGAAGGTCGTAGGCCGGATGGGTGAATATGGCCGTCAACATGGCGTTGACCAGCGGATTCACCGGGCCCGATGACGACCCGACGAACGGATGGACTTACCGGCGAGTACCACCAACCGCAGCAGCGCTGACGTGGCCCTTTGCACCAGCACCGCGGTGCGCTCGCGCGAGACGACCGGGGCCGGGGTCACCACAGTGGCGACCCCGGCCCCGGTCTCGGCGAAAATGCAAAAACTGTTCCGATGTCAGAGTTCGGCCTTCTTGAACTCGAATTCCTTCGCGGCGTCGGACGTGAAGTTGTACTTGATCTTCTTCAGCCCGAACGGCTTACTCGGGTCGACCCCGAAAATGGTGCTCGACCTGGGCGGGTTCCGGTCGGCGGCGGGGCCGTACTGGTAATCCCCGGTCAATCCGTCGAACGTCACCGTGCCCAGTTCACTCGACGCACGGAGAATTCCCTCGCGGGACAGGTCACCGAGTTCCACCGCCTTTTCCAGCACGGCGGTCATCGCGCGGGCCTGGTTGTAGCCGAACGCGAAGTAGTAATCCGGTTCCTGGCCGGACGCGTACTTCTCGGCGTCCGCCACCATCTGCGTCATACCGGGCACGGAGTCGTCGCCCCATTCGGTGCCCTCGGACACGATCAGCACCGACTGCTGCATGTACGGCGCCACCGCGGACTTCGCGAGCGCGCCGGTGTAGCTCGGCGACTGCCCGAACCACTGCGGCGCGAACCGGGCCTGCGCCGCGGTGCCCCAGATCTTCGCCGCGTCCGACGGCGTGGCCACGAGGAACACCACCTGGCAGCTCGCACCGGCGAGCGCGCCGATCTGGCCCGCGTAGTTCTCGGTGCCCACCTTGAACTTCTGCGTGTTGGCGACCGTGAAACCGTACTTCTCCGCCGCGAAGTCGATGCCCTGCTGGCCCGCCTCGCCGTACACGTCGTCCTGGATCATCGTGCAGATCCGGTCGCTCTTGGCGCCGCCGCCGTCGGTGAAGTAGTACTCCATCGCGTTGATGGCCTGCACCTGGTACGGACCGCCGACCGGCAGCAGGTTGTCCTCCCGCACCCACAGGGCGTCCAGGGACGCGGGCGCGGCGAGGATCTTGTCGGACTTGAGCTGCGGAAGGACGGCCAGCGTCGGCGCGGTGCCGAGCACCTGGGTGAACGCGACGACGTCGCTCTTGATCTTGTTGTACTTCTGGACGGCGATGTCGGTCTTGTACTGCGTGTCCTCCTGGACCAGCTCGACCTTGTACTTCCCCCCGATGCCGCCCTTGGCGTTGAGCGCCTCGAAGTACACCTCGTTGCCCGCGGTCAGCGGCTGTCCGATCACCGCGACCGTGCCGGACAGCGGGGTCAGCACACCCAGCTTGATGGTCTTGCCGTCGAATCCGGCGGTGCTGCCCGGCGTTCCCGCCGCGCCGCCGCCACCGTCGTCGTCCTCCCCCGCACCACCGCAGGCCGTGAGGGCGAGGGCGAGCCCCAGTGCCAGCGCGGCAACCTTGCGTGTCATGACACGCCTCCTTGCATCAGTAAGAAAAGGGCCATGCTTTGAAGTAAGCCTTGACCCGGAACCAGATGCCCGCGAGTCCTCTGGGCTCGAAGACGAGGAACAAAACGATCAGTAGGCCGAAAATTGCCTGGTTGAGTGCGAAAACAGAGATGAACCCGTCGCCGCCCGCCTCGGTGGCGACGCCGGGGATGGCGCTGGAGTACTCGTCGATGAGCGCGGGCAGCGCCCCGACGAAGATCGCGCCGAGGATCGATCCGAAGATCGTGCCGAGGCCGCCGACGATGATGATCGCGATGTACTGGATGGACAGCAGCAACGTCCAGTCGTCGGGGCTGACGTGCTGCTGGTAGGACCCGAAGAGCGCGCCTGCCATCGCCGCGATCGCGCTCGACACCATGAACGCGCCGATCTTGTACCGCCCGGCGCGCACGCCGATGACCTCGGCGGCTTGGTCGTGGTCGCGGACGGCACGCAGCGCCCGGCCGGGTCGGGTGCGGACGAGGTTCTTCGCCAGCAACGCGACGATCGCGACCAGCACCCACACGAGCCAGAAGTAGCCCTGGTTGCGGGAGTAGTTCTCCCCCGCGATCTCGAGCGCGCCGAGGTCGACCGGCCCGACGGTGACCTGCGCGCCGACGGACGTGCCGTTGTTGCCGCCGGTGACGCTGCGCAGGTTCCGCCACAGGTGCTCGCCGATGAAGATCAGCCCGAGGGTGACGATCGCGAGGTAGTGGCCGCGCAGGCGCAGCGTGAACGGGCCGATGAGCCCGCCGAGCACGGCACCGACCGCGGCGGAGGCCAGCAGCCACACGAACAGCGGCAGTTCGAGGTCGCCGCCGACGACCGCGGCCGCGTAGGCACCCGCGCCGATGAAGAACGCGTGGCCCAGCGAGATCTGGCCGCAGAAGCCGGTGAGGAGGTTGAGCCCGATCGCGCCGATCGCGGTGATGCCGGAGTAGATGAGCACCGACAGCCAGAAGTCGTCCTGCACGACCGTCGGCAGCACCAGCAGCGTGACGATCATGAGCCCAAGGCCCACTTTGGACAGCGGTGAGCCGAAGAGACGCAGGTCCTGCCCATAGCTGCGGACGAGATTCCGGTGCGGCTTACTCATATGCGCCTCACGTCCTTGGTGCCGAGCAGTCCGTACGGCCGGATGAGCAGGATGACGATCATGATCAGGTACGGCACGATCAGCGAGACGTTCGCACCCGCCCACGAGAACAGCTGGTCCTGGTAGCCGCGGGTGAGCGCCTCGGCGAGGCCGATGATCACGCCGCCGAGCACCGCACCCGCCGGTGAGTCGAGGCCGCCGAGGATCATCGCGGGGAACGCGGCGAACGCGATGAAGCTGATCGACGGCGAGAGCCCGCCCGGTCCCGCGGCGAGGGTGATGCCGGCGAGCGCGGCCAGTGCCGCGGCGATGGCCCACGACGTCGCGTAGACGCGGCGAGCGCTGATCCCCTGCGCCAGCGCGGCTTCCGGGTCGAACGCGGTGGCCCGCATGGCCAGACCCATGCGCGTGAACCGGAAGAAGAGGAAGAACGCGATCACGACCGCCACGGTGATGCCGATGGTCCAGAGGTCACGCACGCCGAGCACGAGCCCGCCCACCTCGACGGTCTGGATGTTCCACGGGTTGGTGAGCGGCAGGTTGCCGAACCCCCAGATCGACGTGATGAGCGGCTCGATGACGAACAGGAGGCCGATGGTGATCATGATGACGGCGAACGGCGGCTGGCCGACCATTCGGCGCAGTACCAGCCGTTCGACGCTCGCGCCGACGAACGCCGCCGACGCGCACGCGAGGAGGATCGCGATCCCGAACGCGATGCCCAGGTTGTCGGTGAAGGTGTAGCCGAAGTACGCACCGAGCGCGAGCAGCCCGCCCTGCGCGAAGTTGATGACCCCGGTCGACTTGAAGATCACGACGAACCCGAGCGCGACGAGCGCGTAGATGGACCCGAGCGCGAGCCCTGCGAACACGTTGGTGAGGAACGTCGTCACGGGTACATCGCCTCGATCTCGGGTCCGAACCGGAGTTCCAGCGCCTTGCGCTTCACCTTCTGCGTCGCCGTCAGCTCGCCGTCCTCGTGGTCGAGTTCCTTCGTCATCATGGTGAACTGCTTGATGCGTTCCACCTGCGCGAGCTCGGCGTTCGCCGCCGTCACCACCTCGTCGATCAGCGCACGCACCTCGTCCTTCGCGGACAGGTCGGCGTAGGTGGTGTAGGCGAGGCCGCGCCGGGACGCCCAGTTGCCGACCGTGTCGAGCTCGATGCCGATCAGCGCGGTCACGTACTTCCTGCGGTCGCCGATCACCACCGCCTCCCGCACGTACGGGGACACCTTGAGCCGGTTCTCTATCTCCGACGGGGAGATGTTCTTGCCGCCCGCCGTGATGATGATGTCCTTCTTGCGGTCGGTGATGCGCAGGAAGCCGTCGTCGGTCAGCTCGCCGACATCGCCCGTGTGCAGCCAGCCGTCCTCGTCGACCGTGGCCTTGGTCGCCGTCGGATCGTTCAGGTAGCCCTGGAACACGCCAGCCGAGCGGGTCAGGATCTCGCCGTCGCCGGCCAGCCGCACCTCCACGCCGGGCAGCACGGTGCCGACCGTGCCGAGGCGGATGTCGTCGGCCGGGGTCAGCGTGCAGATCGCCGTGTTCTCGGTCTGCCCGTAACCCTCCCGGACCGGGATTCCGATGGCCCACAGGTACTCCAGCACCTGCGGCGCGATCGGCGCCGCGCCGCTCAGCGGCACCCGCACCCGGGACATGCCCAGCTTTTCCCGCAGCGCACGGAAAACCAGCACCTCGCACAGAAGCGCCACGAGGCGGTCCAGCACCGAAGCGCGACCCGCCATCCGGCGCGGCGCCACCCGGCGGCCCTGGCGCAGACACGAACGGAACAGCAGGCGCTTCAGCCGGGACGCGTCGCCCATCCGGATCTCGATCGTCGCCAGCATCTTCTCCCACACCCTTGGCACGCCGAGGAAGACGGTGGGTTGCACGTCACGCAGGTCGTTCGGGAACGACGGGCCGCCTTCGCCGAAGTTGACCACCGCGGGCACCCACACGCCGTCGATCACCGAGATCAACCGCTCCGCCACGTGGCACAGCGGCAGGTAGCTCAGGACCTCGTCGCCCTCCCGCGTGCCCTGCGCCACCGCGGTCTCGCCGGCCGCGACCAGGTTCGCGTGCGAGATCATCGCGCCCTTCGGCGGGCCGGTGGTGCCGGACGTGTAGACCAGGATCGCCGTGTCGGCCGGGTCCAGCGCGGTGACCGAGTCCTCGTACGCGGCAAGGGAATCCGGGATGTCCTTCTCCAGGTCCGCGAAGGTGAGCGCCGCCGAGCGCACCCCGCGCGGATCCATCACCACCACGTGCTGGAGCAGCGGCAGCCGTGACCGGACCTCGAGCGCCTTGTCGAGCTGCTCCTCGTCCTCGGCGATCAGCACCGACGCCTCGGAGTGCGCCAGCACGTACTCGACCTCCGCCGCCGGCGAGGTCGGGTACACCCCCACCGAGCACGCGCCGAGCCCCTGCACGGCGAGGTCCGCGATCACCCACTCCGGGCGGTTCTCCGCGTGGATCGCGACCCGCGCACCCGGCCCGACGCCGAGCGACCGCAGGCCCGCCGCCACGTTCGCGACGCGCCGCGCGTACTCGGCCCACGTCCACTGGCGCCAGATGCCGCGGTGCTTCTCCCGGATCGCCACCGCGTCGGCCCGGTCCCTGGAGTGCTCGAGCAACCGCGCGCACAGGGTCGGCGTCGTGGTGGCCGTCATGCCGCACCACCGAGGTACGCCTCGACCACCTTGGGATCGCGCTGGATCTCCTCCGGTGTGCCCGTCGCGATGGGGGTACCGAAGTCCAGTGCCAGCACGCGGTCCGCGAGGTCCATCACGAGTCGCGTGTCGTGCTCGACGAGGATCATCGCGAGGTCCAGCTCGCGGCGGACCTCGACCAGGTAGCGGGCCATGTCCTCGGTCTCCTCGACGTTCATGCCCGCGACCGGCTCATCGAGCAGCAGCAGCGTCGGCGACATCGCGAGTGCCCGGCCCAGCTCGGCGCGTTTCGCCACGCCGTAGGGCAGCAGCCCGGCCGGGGTGCGGCGGTAGGGCTCGAGTTCCAGCAGCTCGACGATCTCCTCACAGGCCGCGCGGTGGTCGACCTCCTCGCGTTTCGCCCGCCCCCACCACGCCATCCCGGCCAGCATCCCGGTGCGCATCAGGTGGTGGCGGCCAAGCATCAGGTTCTCGATCAGCGTGAGCTGCTCGAACAGGCCGAGGTTCTGGAACGTCCGCGCCACGCCCATCCCGGCGATCGTGGCCGGTGAGCGGCCATGGAGCCGCTCACCCGCGAGGGTGATCGTGCCGCGCTGCGGGCGGTAGACGCCGTTGAGGCAGTTGAAGATCGACGTCTTGCCCGCGCCGTTCGGGCCGATCACCGCGAACAGCTCGCCACGGCCGACGGTGAAGCTGACGCCGTTCAACGCGGTGACACCACCGAAGCGCAACGTCAGGTCGGACACCTCGAGAAGTGGTGTCACGCCGCTCACGCGCTCCATCGCTTCTTCCTCCGGTAGCTCTTGACGTCGGCGAACGAGCGCCTGCCTGGCTCGTCGGCGCTGCCTGCCGCCGAACCCAGGTAGAACTCGCGGATGTCCTCGTCGTCCAGCAGCTCGGCGGCCGGTCCGTCCCGCACGACCTTGCCGACCTCCAGCACGTAGCCGTAGCTCGCGATGGACAGCGCCATGACCGCGTTCTGCTCGACCAGCAGCACGCTCGTGCCCTGCCCGTTGATCTGCACGATGATGTCGCGGACCTGCTCGACGAGCTTCGGCGCGAGCCCCAGCGACGGCTCGTCCAGCAGCAGCAGCTTCGGGCGGGCCATCAGCGCACGGCCGATCGCGAGCATCTGCTGCTCACCGCCGGACAGGTAGCCCGCCGTGCTGCGGCGGCGCTGCGCGAGCAGCGGGAACAGGTCGAACACCCTGGTCACGTCTTCGCGGTACTCGGCCCGCTTCCGCGAATGGCCGCCCGCGCGCAGGTTGTCCTCGACCGACATCTCGGCGAAGATCCGCCGCCCCTCCATCACCTGCGCGACGCCCCTGCGGACGACGTCGGCGGGGTCCGCGCCGGTCAGGTCGTCACCCGCGACGGCCACCGTGCCCTTGGTGATCTTGCCGCGGTGCACGACGAGGAGGCCGGTGACGGCGCGGAGCAACGTGGTCTTGCCCGCGCCGTTCGCCCCGAGAAGCGCGACGATGGCGCCGTCGGGCACGCCGACGGACAGACCGCGCAGGACGAGGACGACGTCGTCGTACACGACTTCGAGGTTGTTGACCGACAAGACCGGCACCATTTGCGAGGCCACACTCCATGGGTAGTGACGTCGATCACGCCAGAAACGGACGTTAACCCCACCGGGGATGGCGAGCAAGGATCATGCCGAACCGTTACCAGCCGTGCACCCCGTCGCCGGGCCTCGGAACCGCTTGCTGTCAGACTCGACCGCGTGACCTCGGTCTTCGACTGGCTCGACACCCACGCGGACGAGCGCCGCCGCGCGGGGCTCGCGCGGCAGCTTCGCCCCCGCCGCGCCGACTCCGACCTGCTGGACCTGGCGGGCAACGACTACCTCGGCCTGTCCCGCGACAAGCGGGTGACCGGCGCCGCGGCGGCCGCCACCCTGCGCTGGGGCGCGGGTTCGACCGGTTCGCGGCTCGTCACCGGCACCACCGAGGCACATATCGAGCTGGAGCACGAGCTGGCGAAGTTCTGTGGCACGCAGGCGGCCCTGGTGTTCTCGTCGGGCTTCACCGCGAACCTCGGCGCGGTGACCGCGCTGTCCGGCAAGGGTTCGGCCATCGTCACCGACGCCTACCTGCACGCCTCGCTGATCGACGGCTGCCGCCTGTCCCGCGCGGACGTGGCGGTCATGAAGCACGGCGACGTGGCGGCCGTCACGCACGCGCTCAGGACGCGGCGCACCGAACGCGCACTGATGGTGACGGACTCGGTGTTCTCTGTGGACGGTGACCTCGCGCCGCTACGCGAGCTGCATGACGCGTGCCGCGCGCACGGGGCGGCCCTGGTGGTCGACGACGCGCACGGCCTGGGTGTGCTGGGCCCTGGTGGCCGGGGCGCGGTCGCGGACGCCGGCCTGATCGGCGAACCGGACGTGGTGACGACCGTGACGCTGTCCAAGGCGCTCGGTGCGCAGGGTGGCGCGGTACTCGGCCCCCGGCGCGTGATCAAGCACCTGGTCGACTCGGCCCGCAGCTTCATCTTCGACACCGGCCTGGCCCCGTCGAGCGCGGTGGCCGCGCTGGCGGCGCTGAACCTCCTCAAGGAGGACCCCACGCTGCCGGAGCGGGTGCGCGAGGTGGCGCTGACGTTCGCGTCCCGGCTGCGGGACGCGGGCCTCACGGTCACCGACCCGGCGGCCGCGGTGGTGTCGGTGCTCGCACCGTCACCCGAGCAGGCGGTCCAGTGGGCGGACGAGTGCCGCGCGGCGGGCGTGTGGGTGGGCTGCTTCCGGCCCCCGTCGGTCCCGGACGGTGTCTCCCGGCTGCGCCTGACCGCACGCGCGGACCTGTCGGAGTCCGACATCGACCGCGCGATCGACGTCATCGTCCGGCACCGGCCTACCTGACCGCCGCGCGGCGCATCGTCTGGTGTTCGATGCCGTCTTCGAGGTAGCGCTCGCCCTCCGGGACGAAGCCGAAACCGCCGTAGAAGTTCAGCGCGTACGTCTGCGCCTCCAGCACGGCGGCCTCGTCGCCGATGTGTTCCATCGCCGCCTTCATCAGCAGCGCGCCGAGGCCGCTGCCCCTGGTGGAGAGGGTCGTGCAGACGCGGCCGATGCGGTGGGTGCCGTCCGGGTCGCGGAGCAGGCGCAGGCAGGCATGCACCTCGTCGGCGGGCTGCCACCACACGTGCACGGTCGACGGCAGCAGGTCCCTGCCGTCCAGTTCGGGGTACGGGCACTCCTGCTCGACCACGAACACGTCCACCCGCAGCCGGAGCAGCGGGTACAGTTCGGCGGCGGTGATCTCGTCGCCCTTCGCGGAGTACAGCACAACCCCAGATGCTAGGGCTTCTCTCCTAGAGTTGGTCCTTGACAACGTCCCGGTAGACCGCCACCCGCGTGTACACGCCCGGCTTGCCCGGGGCCGCGCAGCCCTCGCCCCACGACGTGATCCCGGCAAGCCTGCCGTCCACGACGAGCGGGCCGCCCGAGTCGCCCTGGCAGGAGTCGATGCCGCCCTGCGGGACACCGGCGCAGATCATGACCGCCTGTTTGTACGCGGGGTAGGACTTGGCGCAGTCCTGGTCGGCCATCACCGGCACGCTCGCCTGCAGGAGGTACCGCGACGGCCGCCCGCCGGCCGCGACGCGGCCCCAGCCCAGGATCAGGCCCGGCCGACCGGCCGCGTACAGGCCGGCGTCGTCCTCCTTGGGCAGGTCCAGCGGCTCGTACGGCACCCGATGCCTGAGCGTCAGCACGGACACGTCGTTGCCGGAGCGGACGTCGGTGAACTCCGGGTGCACCCAGATCTTCTCGACCGGGGCGACGACACCCGCGTCGCTCTCCTTGTCCTCGCGGCCCGCCACCACGACGACGTCGGCAGGCCGCTTGCCCGCGGTGCAGTGTGCGGCGGTGACGACCTTGTCGTCGTCGACGAGCGTGCCGCCGCAGAACTGGAAGCCCTCTGCGGTCGTCAGGTACACGACGTAGGGGCGGTCGGCGATGCTGACCCTGCTGCCGCCGACGATCTGCTGGTTCTCCTGGTCGGCGTTCGCCGGTGCGAGCCCGACCGCGACACCGGCGGCGACCAGCGCCACCGCGAGCAGAAGCCGAGTGACCCTGGAGGTCGCCCCCATGTGTCGTCTCCTAGTTGTTGGGAATACTCGACCTTCCCGGTTGGGTATGCGGTGGTCAACTTGAACCATGTAGCTGAACCGGGTGAACTTCAGCATGAGGCATGCTGGGGTACGTGGTTCGTCCGCGTGGGTTCGTGGTGCTCGCCGCCGTGATGCTGGCGGGGTGCACCGGCGCGCCATCCGCACCGCCGCCCACACCGTCGTCCGGCTCGCCATCGCTGTCCGTTTCGTCCGTCGTGCCAACGACTTCGCCACCGGCCACGACCACGACGGCACCACCCGGTCCGGAGTGGACGGTCGGCGCGCGGCCGCTGCCGCTGCGCCCAGACGGATACGGCCAGGTGCTGCCGACGCCGCCCGAACTGGCGAACCGGCGCCTGCCCACCACCGACCTGCTGCCCCCGCCGGGCGACGGCCGGTACGCGGCGACGGTCGCGCCGGTGCCCGCCGGCGTGCTCGCGCGCAGCACCTGGCAACCCTCCTGTCCCGTCGCCACAACGGAACTGCGGTACCTCACGATGTCGTTCCTCGGCTACGACGGCCGGGCACACACCGGCGAGATGATCGTCGGCGCCGGCGTCGCGGACACCGTCACCCGCGTGTTCGGGCACCTCTTCGACGCACGGTTCCCGATCGAGGAGATGCGGGTCGTGACCCTCGCCGAGCTGACCGCGCCGCCGACCGGCGACGGCAACAACACGACCGCGTTCGTGTGCCGTCCCGCCGTTGGGCAGACGCGATGGTCGGCGCACGCGTACGGGCTGGCGATCGACCTGAACCCGTTCTGCAACCCCTACATCCGCGGCGACCTCGTGCTGCCGGAGCTGGCCTCGTCCTATGTGGACCGGGCGAACGTGCGGCCGGGCATGGTCGAACCAGGCGACGTCGCGGTCCGCGCGTTCGCGGCGGCCGGGTGGTCGTGGGGCGGCGAGTGGACCACCCCGAAGGACCTCCAGCACTTCACGGCGACGGGGAACTAGGCCAGGCCGCGCGGCACGATCGCCAGCCGTGACCTGAACGCAGCAGTGCGCCCCCAGAACCGGAGAGGCTCTGGGGGCGCAGGTAGTTCCGGTGTTCAGCGGGACAGGTGGCCGTCTCGCACAGCGGCGATCAACGACTGCCACGACACCTCAAGAAGAGGACCGCCCGGGTTCTTGCTGTCCCGGACAGCACCATCCGGTGGGGCCCGCCGCGAACGTGGCTGATCAGCGATGTCCCGAAAGATGCTCCTATAGATGTCAAGGGGTGTTTGTGGGGTTGGTGAGGTCTGTGGTGAGGGCTCGGTGGATTTCGCGGGCGACGTAGCGTTTGAGGCAGCGGATGATGTGGCGTTTGGGGAGGCCTTCGGCGGTGCGGCGTTCGAGGTAGGCGCGGGTGCGGGGGCAGTGGCGTAGGCGGACGATGACTATTCGGTAGAGGGCGGCG
>NZ_JBARWZ010000108.1:0-8548 GCF_049647105.1 Actinophytocola sp. | reverse complement strand
GTGGCAGGCGAACTAACCAGCAACCCCCGCGAGTCCACGGTTCAGAACCCGCGAGTCCACGGTTCAGAACCCGCGAGTCCACGGTTCAGAACCCGCGAGACTTCGGTTCAGGACCGCTGAGTTGGCCGTTCAGGCCTAACGGCGATAGGCACGAACCGCCAACTCGGAGGTTCCGAACGGTGGACTCGCGGGTTCCGAACCGTGGACTCGCGGGTTCTGAAGCGTGGACTCGCGGGGTTAGGTGGGGGTTTGGGTGTTTAGTAGGTCGGCTAGGGCGGAGACGATGCGGAGGGTTGGGGCTTCTGCGGTTGTCAGGTCGGCTAGTTCGACTACTGCCTTCAGGATTACGTCCAGTTCCATGGGCTTGCCCTTCTCCAGGTCCTGGAGGGTGGACGTTTTGTGCTCGCCCGTGCGTTCGGCGCCTGCCATGCGGCGTTCGATGGAGATCTCCGGGTAGGTGCCGAGTCTGGCCGCCACGTCGAGGGTCTCGCGCATCATCCGGATCACCACCTCGCGGGTGTCATGGTGGGTGCAGATGCTCTTCATCGTCGCGCGGGTCAGCGCGCTGATCGGGTTGAACGCGATGTTGCCCATCAGCTTGAGCCAGATGTCCTTGCGCAGGTCGGGCTCCACCGGGCACTTCAACCCACCGGCGATCATCGCCTGGGAGAAGTCCGTGCACCGCGAGCTGATCTCCCCCGTGGGCTCGCCGATGGAGAACCGGGTGCCCTCCAGATGCTTGATCACGCCGGGCGACGCGATCTCGGTCGCCGCGTACACGACGCAGCCGATCGCCCGGTCCACCGGCAGCGCGGCACTCACGGCACCCCCCGGGTCGACGCTGTCGATCCGGTGGCCGCGGTACTTGGTGTCGATCCCGTGGAAGTACCACCACGGGATGCCGTTCTGCGCCGCGATGATGGTGGTCTCGTCGTGGAGCAGCGGCTTGATCATCGGCCCGGCGTCCGCGTACCGGTTCGCCTTGAGGCCCAGGAAGACGTGGTCCACCGGGCCCACCTCGGCCGGGTCGTCGGTGGCGTTCGGACGGGCTTCGAAATCACCTCGCGGGCTCACGACGCGAACCCCCGACTCTCGGATTTTCTGCAGGTGGGGACCTCTGGCGATGAGGTGGACCTCGACGCCCGCCCGGTGCAACGCCGCACCGACGTACGCGCCGATGGCGCCTGCCCCAAGAACAGCAACTTTCACCGCAAGCTCCGTTCTTGTATTCAAAGGGACTACTGCATACAGTATGAGATGTTAGGTGAAACGAGAAGTGGTGAGCATGGACGACATCGCGGACTGGACCTCGAAAGCTTGCGTCGAGCTCGGTATCGACCCAGGTCAGGTCGATACCGCGGCGATACTCGCCCTCGCGAGGGACGTACAGCGTGCGGTGGCGAGACCCGCCGCGGTCGTGGCCGTCTACCTGCTCGGCGTCGCGGTCGGTCGCGGCGCGGATCGCGGGGAGGCCGCCGCACGGCTGGCTGAACTGGCGAAACAGTGGTCAGGCGCCACCTGCGACTGGCGCGACTGACAACCCCTGGACCGCGACACTCGTACTCATTAGAGTCATACGGTATGCAGTATGCGCCAAGTCCACCCCTAAGGAGATGACGACACAGATGGCTTCACAGGCTCAGACGACGCCGGGCGGTTCCTCGGAGGGCAACCCCGAGACGATCTCCGGCGGACATCTGGTGGCGAAGGCGCTCAAGGCCGAAGGCGTGGACGTGATCTTCACGCTCTGCGGTGGCCACATCATCGACATCTACGACGGTTGTGTCGACGAGGGCATCGACGTCATCGACGTACGCCACGAGCAGGTGGCGGCGCACGCGGCCGACGGGTACGCACGCATCACGGGCAAGCCGGGCGTCGCGGTCGTCACCGCGGGCCCAGGCACCACCGACGCGGTCACCGGCGTGGCGAACGCGCTGCGTGCCGAGAGTCCCATGTTGCTGATCGGCGGCCAGGGCGCGCTCTCCCAGCACAAGATGGGCTCGCTGCAGGACCTCCCACACGTCGACATGATGAGCCCGATCACCAAGTTCGCCGCGACCGTGCCAAGCACCGAGCGCGCGGCCGACCTGGTGTCGATGGCCTTCCGGGAGTGCTTCCACGGTGCGCCGGGCCCGTCGTTCCTCGAGATCCCCCGCGACGTGCTCGACGCGTCGGTGCCGCTGGAGAAGGCGCGGATTCCCAAGGCCGGTGCCTACCGCGCCTCGACCCGCTCGGCCGGTGACCCCGAGGCCATCGAAAAGCTGGCGGACCTCGTGGTCGGCGCGGAGAAGCCGTGCGTGCTGCTCGGCAGCCAGGTGTGGGGCACCCGAGGCACCGACGCGGCGGCCGAGTTCGTCCGCACGCTGAACGTGCCCGCGTTCATGAACGGCTCCGGCCGCGGCACCCTGCCCCCCGGTGACCCGCACCACCTGCAGCTCGCGCGGCGTTACGCGTTCCAGAACGCCGACCTGATCATCATCGTCGGCACGCCGTTCGACTTCCGCATGGGCTACGGCAAGCGGCTGTCGCAGTCGGCCACCGTCGTGCAGGTCGACCTCGACTACCGCACGGTCGGCAAGAACCGCGATGTCGACCTCGGCATCGTCGGCGACGCGGGCGCGGTGCTCGCCGCGGTCACCCAGGCCGCGTCCGGCCGGGTCGACAACGGCGCCGTGGCCCGCAAGTCGTGGCTGGAGGAGCTGCGCGCGGTCGAGACCCAGGCCTACGAGAAGCGCCTGCCGCGCCAGCTCTCCGACGCCTCGCCGATCGACCCGTACCGCCTGGTGCACGAGATCAACGAGTTCCTCACCGAGGACTCGATCTACATCGGCGACGGCGGCGACATCGTCACCTTCTCCGGCCAGGTCGTGCAGCCCAAGTCGCCGGGCCACTGGATGGATCCCGGTCCACTCGGGACACTCGGCGTCGGCGTGCCGTTCGTGATGGCCGCCAAGTACGCCCGCCCGGACAAGGAGGTCGTCGCGCTCTTCGGTGACGGCGCCTTCTCGTTGACCGGCTTCGACTTCGAGACGCTCGTGCGGTTCAACCTGCCGTTCGTCGGCATCGTCGGCAACAACTCGTCGATGAACCAGATCCGCTACGGCCAGATCCAGAAGTACGGCGCGGACCGCGGCCGCGTCGGCAACACGCTGGGCGACATCCGGTACAGCGAGTTCGCGAAGATGCTCGGCGGCTACGGCGAGGAGGTCCGCGACCCGAAGGACATCCGGCCCGCGCTGGAGCGCGCTCGCGAGAGCGGCCTGCCGTCGCTGATCAACGTCTGGGTCGACCCCGAGGTCTACGCGCCGGGGACGATGAACCAGACCATGTACAAGTAAGGGGACTTGGCATGCGCAAGGCACTCGAAGGCGTCCGCGTCCTCGACATGACCCACGTCCAGAGTGGACCGTCCGCGACGCAGATCCTCGCGTGGATGGGCGCGGACGTGGTGAAGCTCGAGGCCATCACCGGTGACATCACACGCAAGCAGCTGCGTGACGTGCCGGACGTGGACAGCCTCTACTTCACGATGCTGAACTCCAACAAGCGCAGCATCACGCTGAACATGAAGTCCGACAAGGGCAAGGAGCTCTTCGTCGACCTGGTCAAGAAGTTCGACATCCTCGCGGAGAACTTCGGCCCTGGCGCGGTCGACCGGATGGGCTTCCCATGGGAGAAGCTCCAGGAGATCAACCCGAAGCTGATCTACGCATCGATCAAGGGTTTCGGCGATGGCCCGTACAAGTTCTACAAGGCGTACGAGGTGGTCGCGCAGGCCATGGGCGGCTCGATGTCCACGACGGGTTTCGAGGACGGGCCGCCGCTCGCGACCGGCGCGCAGATCGGCGACTCCGGCACGGGCATGCACGCCGTGGCAGGCATTCTCGCCGCGCTGTACCAGCGTGAGCACACCGGTCAGGGTCAGCGGGTCACGGTCGCGATGCAGCACGCGGTGCTCAACCTGTGCCGGGTCAAGCTGCGCGACCAGCAGCGCCTGGCCCACGGCGCGCTCAACGAGTACCCGAACAAGGAGTTCGGCGACGAGGTGCCCCGCTCCGCCAACGCGTCCGGTGGCGGGCAGCCGGGCTGGGCGATCAAGTGCGCGCCAGGCGGGCCGAACGACTACATCTACGTGATCGTCCAGCCGGTGGGCTGGGCCCCGATCACGCAGCTGATCGGGCGGCCGGAACTGGCCAACGACCCGGACTGGGCGACCCCGGAGGTACGGCTGAGCAAGCTGGACAAGATGTTCCAGCTGATCGAGGACTGGTCGGCCGACCACGACAAGTGGGAGGTGCTCGCGAAGCTCAACGAGCACAACATCCCGTGCGGGCCGATCCTCTCGACCAAGGAGATCATCGAGGACGAGTCGTTGGCGGAGAACGAGATCGTCGTCAAGGTCGACCACCCCGAGCGCGGTGAGTTCACGACCGTCGGCATGCCGATCAAGCTGTCCGACTCACCGGCCGAGGTGAAGCGTTCCCCGCTGCTGGGGGAACACAACCAGGAGATCTACGGAAACGAGCTGGGCCTGTCCGAGAGCGACATGGCCGACCTCAAGGCGAGTGGAGTGATCTGAGGATCATGACTGCAACACTGTCCGATGTAGACAAAGAGGCCGTCCGCGAGGTCCTTGACGAGGTCAAGGCCGCAGGTCGCGACTCGCTCACCGCCCCGGAGGGCAAGCGGGTCTGCGACGCGTACGGGATTCCCACCCCGCGTGAGGGTCTCGCCACGTCGGCGGATGAGGCGGCAAAGCTCGCCGAGGAGATCGGCAATGCCGTGGTGGCGAAGATCGTCTCCCCGGACATCCTGCACAAGACGGAAGCAGGCGGCGTGATCGTCGGCGTCGACGGTGGTGACGCGGCACGTGCCGCGTACGACACGATCATCGCGAACGCCAAGGCGTACAAGGCCGACGCGGACGTCACCGGCGTGCAGATCCAGGAGATGGTCGGCGGCACGGGCAGTACCGAGGTCATCGTCGGCGCCACGACCGACGGCACGTTCGGCAAGGTTGTCGCGTTCGGTCTCGGTGGCGTGCTGGTCGAGGTGCTCAAGGACGTCACGTTCCGGCTCGCGCCGCTCGACGACGCCGAGGCGAGGTCGATGGTCACCGGTATCAAGGCCGCCGAGGTGCTCCAGGGCGCCCGCGGCGCGGTGCCCGCCGACCTCGACGCGCTGGCCGACGTGATCGCCAAGGTGTCGCGGCTGGTCACCGACTTCCCGGAGATCAGCGAGTTCGACCTCAACCCGGTGTTCGCCTCGGCGGACGGCGCGGTCGCGGCGGACGTGCGGATACTGCTGGAGACCGAGGAGCGCACCGGACCCGTCCAGCACTCGCAGGAGGACATTCTGGCTGCGATGAACACGATGATGAACCCGCGTTCCGTCGCGGTCATCGGCGCGTCCGACCAGGCAGGCAAGATCGGCAACTCGGTCATGAAGAACCTGATCAACGGCGGCTACGCCGGCGAGATCTACCCGATCAACCCGAAGGCCGACGAGATCCAGGGCCGCAAGGCGTACAAGTCGGTCGGGGACATCCCGGGTGACGTGGACGTCGCGGTCTTCGCGGTACCGGCCAAGTTCGTGCCCGCCGCGCTGACCGAGTGCGGCGAGAAGGGCGTCACCGCGGTCGTCATGATCCCGTCCGGGTTCGCCGAGACCGGCAACCAGGAACTGCAGGACGAGATCGTCGAGATCGCGACGCGCTACCGGGTCCGGATGCTCGGCCCGAACATCTATGGCTACTACTACACGCCGCAGAACCTGTGCGCGACCTTCTGCACGCCGTACGACGTGAAGGGCGGCGTGGCGCTGACCTCGCAGTCCGGCGGCATCGGCATGGCGATCCTCGGCTTCGCCCGCACCACCAAGATGGGCGTGTCCGCGATCGTCGGCCTCGGCAACAAGTCCGATGTGGACGAGGACGACCTGCTGACGTTCTTCGAGAACGACGACAACACCCAGTGTGTCGCCATGCACCTCGAGGACCTCAAGGATGGCAGGGCGTTCGTCGAGACCGCGAAGCGGATGACCAAGAAGAAGCCGGTCGTCGTGCTGAAGGCGGGCCGGACCGACATGGGTGCCCGCGCCGCCAGCTCGCACACGGGCGCGCTCGCCGGTGACGACAAGGTGTACGACGACATCCTGCGGCAGGCCGGTGTCGTGCGCGCCCCGGGACTCAACGAGATGCTCGAGTACGCCCGCGGTCTTCCGCTGATGCCGACGCCGAAGGGCGAGAACGTCGTCATCATCACCGGCGCCGGTGGCTCCGGCGTGCTGCTCTCGGACGCGTGTGTCGCGGAAGGACTGTCCCTGATGGACATTCCGCCGGACCTTGACGAGGCGTTCCGCGCCTTCATCCCGCCGTTCGGCGCCGCGGGCAACCCGATCGACATCACCGGTGGCGAACCGCCGTCGACCTACGAGGCCACGATCCGCCTCGGCATGGAGGACCCGCGCATCCACGCGCTGATCCTGGGTTACTGGCACACGATCGTCACGCCGCCCATGGTCTTCGCCGAGCTCACCGCGAAGGTGGTGAACGAGTACCGCGCCAAGGGCATCGACAAGCCCGTGGTGGCGTCGCTCGCCGGTGACACCGAGGTCGAGCAGGCGTGCGACCACCTGTTCGACCACCGGGTGATCGCGTACCCGTACACCACGGAACGACCCGTGGCCGTGCTGGGCGCGAAGTACCGGTGGGCGCGGGCCGCCGGCCTGATCGACGGCTAGTCGCGACACACGAGCTTGGCCGCTACGGGAACGGTGGCCAAAGGGGCCGGCCGAGGCTGACCGACCCGCAAGTTGGGTGATCAAGCAGGGGTCAACAGGCAGGCGGCAAGAGGTGGGGCCGCGGACGTGAAGGCCGCGGCATCCCGCTTCACGAAGTTATCTCTGGAGGTCCAATGGTGGATTCTCGCAACCCCTCTGGCGCGGGGCTGTCCACGGGCAGCGGCGCGTCCGGGGCGACCTTCGAGAAGGTGGGTGAAGAACGCGTCTGGCGAGCCGGGGGGCTCGAGCCGATGCCGATTCGCCCGCTTCCCGAAGCGCCGCCGTCCATCCACATCCTCGGGCCGACCGTCTTCCTGGTCGCACTCGGCGTCGGTATGGGCGAGTCGTACATGTGGCCTCGGCTGGTGCTGGTCTTCGGACCGGAGATCAGGTGGCTGTTCCTGATCGGTGTCACCCTGCAGGCAGTGGTGATGCTCGAGATGGCGCGCTACGCCATGGCCACGGGAGAAAGCATCTTCAACGGCGCGGCACGCGTGTTCAAGCCGTTGATGTGGTTCTTCTTCGTGACGGCGATCCTGGTGTACATCTGGCCAGGACATCTTTCGGCGGGTGCTTCCGCCTTCGAGGAGATAACCGGCATTCCGTGGGTCGTGACCGCCTGCGTTGCCCTGATCCTGGTCGGGATCGTCTTCAGCCTGGCCAGTGTCATCTACGACCTGCTCGAGAACGTGCTCGCCATCCTGATCGGCGTGCTCGTGATCGGTACCGCGATCATCGCGTCCATTGTGGGCACCTGGGGCGACCTCTCCAGCACGCTCGGCGGCATGTTCGCGTTCGGGTACATGCCATCGGAGATGTTCAGCGCCACGTGGTTCCCGATCGTGGTCGGCTCGATCGCGTTCGCAGGCCCGTCGGGTATGCAGCAGATGTGGTACACGCTGCACCTGCGGGAGAGCGGCGCCGGCATGGGTGCGCACGTGCCGAAGATCCGCGGTCTGCGCAACGCGAAGGAAGAGGAAGAGATTCCGGCGCGCGGGTTCATGTTCGACACGGACGACCCCAAGGAAATGGCGAAGTGGCGGGGTTGGCGCAAGTGGGTGACGTTCGACGCGTTCCTTCTGTTCTGGGGCATCACGATGCTGGTGACGATCTCGTTCACCGTGCTCGCCCAGTCGGCGGCGCGCGAGAACCCGGACGTCAAGACCCTCATCGAGGGCGGTGACCGTGATGCGGCGCTGCGGGCCATGTCGGACGCGTTCGCGGCCGCGGGCGGCCCGGTGCTCGGCGGCGTCTTCTTCGGATTCATCGCACTGATCGGACTGAACGCGACCCTCGGTCTGTTCGACTCGTTCTCCAGGGGACAGGCGGACATGACCTACTTCCACGTGCCGGGCGCCAGGCGGTTCCGCCTTTCGCACCTGTACGCGGGGTTCCTGTGGGGCGTCATCACCTTCGGCATCATGATCCTCTTGTTCGGACCCGCTGATGGACCCAGCGGGATCCTCGACATATTGGCGTTCTTGTCATCGTTCGCCATGGGTGCCTACTGCGTGACGTTGCTGCTGGTGAACAACAGGATGTTGCCGAAGCCCATCCGTCCGAGGTGGTGGTCGAACGCCATCATCGGGTTCGGCGCGGTGTTCTACCTGGGCATGCTGTTCTACAGCATCTTCAGGTTCGGCGTGGTACTGGATTAAGGACTGAGTGCGATGCACCTGTTTCGTCTGGCCCGGCTGACTCTGCCCGGGCTCGCAGTAGGGTTCATCGCCGGCGTGCTCGCCGGCGGGCTGGCCGCGGTGGTCGG
>NZ_JBARWZ010000107.1:0-8516 GCF_049647105.1 Actinophytocola sp. | reverse complement strand
GCCAGGGTGGCGCCGACGTCGGCGGCCGCGAGGCCGGGGTGGGCGGCGAGGTGGGTGCGCAGGCGGGCGGCCTGGGCACGCAGCGCCTGCTCGCTGCTCGCGGACAGCACCAGCGGGACCGGCGCGTCAGCCGCCCCTGCCCTCGGCGCCGGGACCTCCTCTGGCTCCTCGATGATCACGTGTGCGTTGGTGCCGCTGGCACCGAAGGACGACACGCCCGCACGGCGCGGCCGGTCGCCGCGAACCCACGGGCGGTGCTCGGTGAGCAGTTCGACGGACCCGGCGGACCAGTCGACGTGCGTGGTCGGCGCGTCGACGTGCAGGGTCTTCGGCAGTAGCCCGTTACGCAGGGCCAGCACGACCTTCATGACCCCGGCGACCCCGGACGCGGCCTGCGTGTGGCCGATGTTGGACTTCACAGAACCCAGCCACAGCGGCTCGTCCCGGTCCTGGCCGTACGTGGCGAGCAGTGCCTGCGCCTCGATCGGGTCACCGAGGGTGGTGCCGGTGCCGTGCGCCTCGACGGCGTCCACATCGGACGGTGCGAGCCCGGCGCTGTCGAGCGCGGCCAGGATGACCCGCTGCTGCGCGGGCCCGTTCGGGGCGGTGAGACCGTTGGACGCGCCGTCGGAGTTGATCGCGGACGCGCGGATCACGGCGAGGACGGGGTGGCCGTTGCGGCGGGCGTCGGCGAGGCGTTCGACCAGCAGCACGCCCGCGCCCTCGCCCCAGCCGGTGCCGTCGGCGGAGTCGGCGAACGCCCGGCAGCGGCCGTCCTCGCTGAGCCCGGACAGGGTGCTGAACTCGACGAACGGGCCGGGGGTCGACATCACGGTGACCCCGGCGGCCAGCGCCATCGTGCACTCCCCCGCACGCAGCGCCGACGCGGCCATGTGCAGTGCGACCAGCGAGGACGAGCACGCGGTGTCGACGGTGACGGCCGGACCCTCCAGTCCGAACGTGTAGGCGAGCCTGCCGGAGAGGATGCCGGCGGTGGTGCCGCCGACCAGCTGCCCGGACACATCCTCGGCTGACGAGGTCAGCACGTAGCCGTAGTCCTGGACGTTGCTGCCGACGAACACGCCGGTGCGGCTGCCGGCCAGCGCGCGCGGGTCGACACCGGCCAGCTCGAAGGCCTCCCAGCTGGTCTCCAGCAGCAGGCGCTGCTGGGGGTCCATGGCGACCGCCTCGCGGGGGCTGATGCCGAAGAACGCGGCGTCGAAGTCGGCGGCACCGGTGAGGAAGCCACCGGCCCGCACATACGACGCGCCGCGCTCGCGGCCGAACAGCTCGTCGAGGTTCCAGCCGCGGTCGGCCGGGAACGGCGAGAGCGCCTCGCCACCGTTCGCCAGCAGCTCCCACAGCTGTTCCGGGGTGCCGATGCCGCCCGGGTACCGGCAGGCCATGCCGATGATCGCGATCGCGTCGGTGGCAGTGTCTGTGTCGGTGGCGCCGGGGTCGCGGGTGACGGTGGCACGGGCCGGGGTGGTGTCGGCGACCAGCCCGGTGAGCAGGTGCGCGGCGAGCGCGCTGGGCTTGGGGTAGTCGAAGGCGAGGCTCGCGGGCAGGCGCAGGCCGGTGGCGGTGGTGAGCCGGTCGCGGACCTCAACGGCGGTCAGCGAGTCGATGCCGAGGTCGGAGAACGACAGGCCGGGGGCGACGTCGGCGGGGCCCCGGTGGCCGAGCACGGCGGCGACCTCGGTGCGGACCAGGTCGAGGACGAGGCCGGTGCGCTCGGCGGCGGTCAGCGGCGCGAGCCGGTCGGCCCATCGGGTGGTGGCGTCGGTCCGGTCCTCATCCCGGCCGGTCGCGGCGAGCACGGCGGCCGCCTCGGGGACGGCGGCGATGAGCGGGCTCGGCCGGGAGGTGCAGAAGATCGGCGCGAACACCGGCCAGTCGACGGCGGACACCACGAGCGTGGTCTCGTCGGCGTCGAGTGCCTGGCCGAGCGCGGACAGCCCCAGCTCGGGCGCCATCGGGGCGAGGCCCCATCTGGCGATGTGTTCGGCGGTCTCCCCCGCCGCCATGCCCTCGCCAGCCCACGGCCCCCAGGCGACGGCGGTGGCGGACAGGCCGCGGGCGCGGCGGTTCTCGGCGAGCGCGTCGAGGTAGGCGTTGGCGGCGCCGTAGGCGGCGGCGTTGCCGCTGCCCCAGATGCCGCCGATGGACGAGAACAGCACGAACGCGTCGGCGGTGGGCAGCAATTCGTCCAGGTTGCGCGCGCCGCCGACCTTGGCGGCCAGCACGCCGGCGAACTCGGCGAGCGTGAGGTCGGTCAGCGGCGCGGACTCGGCGACACCCGCGGTGTGCATGACGGCGGTGACCGGGTGGTCGGCCAGCACGCGGGCCAGCGCGTCCCGGTCGGCGACGTCGCAGGCCACGATCGTCGCGGTGACGCCGAGGCCGGCCAGTTCGGCGACCAGGTCGGCGGCGCCGGGGGCGGCCGGACCGGAGCGGCTGGTGATGACCAGGTCGGTGGCGCCGCGCCCGGCCAGCCAGCGGGCGACGCGGCGGCCGAGTGCCCCGGTGCCGCCGGTGATCAGGACGGGCCCGGCGGGCCGCCAGTCGCGGTCCGGTGCGGGGGCGGGGGCACGGTTCAGGCGGCGGCCGAAGGCGCCGGTGGCGCGCACGGCCACCTGGTCCTCGCCGGTGTCGCCCGCCAGGACCGCAGCCAGCGCGGCGCTCGCCCGGTGGTCGATGGTCTCCGGCAGGTCGACCAGGCCACCCCAGCGGCCGGGCAGTTCCAGCGCGGCGACCCGTCCGGCGCCCCAGATCTGGGCGAGCATGGGGTCGGGGGCGGCGTCGGCGCGGCCGACGGCGACCGCGCCCCGGGTGGCGATCCACAGTGGCGCGTCGACGGCCGCGACGCCGAGTGCCTGTAGCAGCACGACATTGGCGGTCAGGCCGGTGGCGGTCGGCCCGTATTCGGGGTGCGGTTCCGCGTTGCCGCCGAGCAGGGACAGCACGCCGTCCACGCCGTCGGCCGCGGTGACCGCGTCGAGCACGAGCCCGGCGATCTCCCAGCGGTCGTCCTCGGCGGGCAGCGCCAGTTCGACGACGGTGGCGCCGTGGTCGCGCAGGGCATCGGCGGCCGGATCGGTGACCCCTTCGGGGGTGACGACGAGCCAGGTGCCGAGCGCACGCGGGGCGGGCAGGCCGGTGAGGGGCACCCAGGTGACGCGGTAGCGCCAGGAGTCGACGGTGGTGGTGTCCTGGCGGCCCTTGCGCCACCGGTACAGGGCGGGCAGCACGGTGGCCAGGCCGTTGCCGGGGTCGAGCCCGAGGGTCGTGGCGACGGCCGCGGTGTCCTGGACCTCCACCGAACGCCAGAACCGTTCCTCGGCCGGGTCGGCGTGCACGGTGGCCGCGCGCTCTGGCAGCCAGTAGCGGTCGCCCTCGAACGGGTAGGTCGGCAGGTCGGTCAGGCGCCCGCCCCACGGGGCGAACACGGCGGTCCAGTCGACGCGGACCCCGCCGACGTGCGCGGCGGCGAGCCCGCCGAGCACGGCGGGCACCTCGTCGCGGTTTTTGCGTTGCAACGGCACGGCGCCGTCGACGTGCACGGACAGGGCGTTGTCCGGGCCCAGTTCGACGAAGGAGGTCACGCCGTCCTCGCGGAGCGCGGCGACAGCATCGGCGAACCGGACGGTGTCGCGAACCTGACGAACCCAGTAGGCGGGATCGGTCACCGCACCAGGCATACGGATCGCGGGCTCGTGGTAGCTCAGCGACTCGGCCACCGTGGCGAACTCCGCCAGCATCGGCTCCATCAGCTTCGAGTGGAACGCATGCGACACGGCGAGCCGCTTCACCCGGCGACCCTCGGACCGCCAACGCTGTTCAAGAACGCCGATCTCGTCCTCAGTGCCAGACACCACAAGAGAAACCGGACCGTTCACCGCAGCGACATCGACACCGGCCGGAACGTCCACTTCGGACACCTCGGCCGCCAGCATCGCCCCACCAGCGGGCAACACCGCCATCAACCGACCCCGCGCCGACACCAACCGGCAGGCGTCGTCCAGCGACAGCACACCGGCCACGTGCGCGGCCGCGATCTCACCGATCGAATGACCGAGGACGTAGTCGGGCGTCAGGCCCCACGACTCGGTGAGCCGGAACAACGCCACCTCGAACACGAACAACGCGGCCTGCGCGTGCCGCGTCCGGTCAAGCAACTCCTGGTCATCCCACGGAATCTCGCCCAACCGAGCCGAAAGATCGTCGACCACCCCGGCGAACACCGGGAACGCGGCACACAGCTCACGCCCCATCCCCGCACGCTGCGAACCCTGACCCGTGAACAGGAACGCGAGGCGGCCGTCGGTGGCGGTGCCGAGGACCTGGCCGCCGCCCCCGGCGATTTCGCGCAGGCCACGCAGGAGTTCGGTGCGGTTCCCGGCGAGCACGGCCGCGCGGTGCGGCAGTGCGGCGCGGGTCGTGGCGAGCGAGCGGGCGACATCGAGGACGCCGAGGCGGGGCTTGCTGTCCAGGTGGGCGACGAGCCGATCGGCCTGTGCGCGCAGCGCTGACTCGGAGCGGGCCGACACCAGCACCGGGACCGGCGTGGCCGGATCGGCCGGGGCGGGCACGGCCGGGGTAACCGGTGCCTGCTCGATGATCGCGTGCGCGTTGGTGCCGCTCATGCCGAAGGCCGACACCGCGGCGCGGCGGGGACGGCCGGTGGCTGGCCACACCTGGGTCTCGGTGAGCAGTTCGACGTCGCCATCGGTCCAGTCGATGTGGCTGGAGGGCTCGCCGACGTGCAGGGTCGGCGGGAGCAGCCCTCGACGCAGCGCCAGCACGGTCTTGATCACCCCTGCCACCCCGGCCGCGGCCTGGGTGTGGCCGATGTTCGACTTGACCGAGCCCAGCCACAGCGGCCGTTCGCGGTCCCGCCCGTAGGTCTCGATGAGTGCCTGCGCCTCGATCGGGTCGCCGAGGCGGGTGCCAGTGCCGTGCGCCTCCACGGCGTCCACCTCGGACGGTGCGAGCCCGGCGGCGGCGAGTGCGGCGGTGATGACCGTGCGCTGGGACGGCCCGTTCGGGGCGGTGAGGCCGCTGGAGGCGCCGTCGGAGTTGATGGCGGAGCCGCGGATCACCGCGTGCACCCGGCGACCGTCGCGCACCGCGTCGGAAAGCCGGGCCAGCACGAGCACACCAGCGCCCTCGCCCCAGCCGGTGCCGTCGGCGTCGTCGGAGAACGCCTTGCAGCGCCCGTCACCGGCCAGGGCGCCCTGCTTGCCGAACTCACTGAACAAGCCCAGCCCGGCCAGGACGGACACGCCGCCCGCCAGCGCTGTCTCGCTCTCGCCCGCCCGCAGCGACTGGCAGGCAAGGTGGATGGCGACCAACGACGATGAGCACGCGGTGTCGACGGTGATCGCCGGGCCCTTGAGCCCGAAGACGTAGGCGACGCGGCCGGACACGACGCTGGCGGCGCTGCCGGTGAGCAGGTGGCCCTCCGCGGTGTCGGGCAGGTCGGCGGCGGTGGCGTAGGCGGAGGAGCCAGCGCCGAGGAACACGCCGGTCCGGTGGCCGCGCAGCGACAGCGGGTCGATCCTGGCGTCCTCCAGCGCGGACCACGCCGTCTCCAGCGCGAGCCGCTGCTGCGGGTCCATGGTCAGGGCCTCGCGGGGGCTGATGCCGAACAGTGCGGCGTCGAAGCGGTCGGCGTCGGCGACGAACCCGCCACGCAGACCCATCGCGTCACCGGCGGCGGTGTCCCAGCCACGCCCCTCCGGCAGGCCGGTGACGGCGTCGCCGCCGTCGGCGACCAGCCGCCACAGCGCGTCCGGGTCGGCGACCCCGCCGGGGAACCGGCAGCCCATGCCGACCACCGCGATCGGCTCCGGTGCCGCGCCACGCGCCGCGTCAAGCTCCCTGCGGGTCTCTGCGAGGTCGGCCGTGACCTTCTTCAGGTATCGCAGCAACTTCTCTTCGTTGGTCACGACACACCAAGCTCTCTGTCGATGTAGTCGAAGACGTCGTCGACCGAGGCGGCCTCGAGCCGCTCGGCGACGCCATCGCCGGTCGCGGCGGGGCGGGTGAACCGCCGCAGCCGCAGCGCCAGCGCGGCCGGGTCCAGCCCGCCTGCCAGCAGGGCGTCGAGTTCGGCGGTGAGCCGCGCCAGCGGGTCCGCCTTGACCGGGACCTGGTCGCCGCCGAGGCGTTCGAGCAGCCGTTCCGCGAGGTCGGCCGGGGTGGGATGGTCGAACACCAGCGTCGCGGGCAGCCGCACCCCGGTGGCGTCGGCGAGCCGGTTGCGCAGTTCGACCGCGGTGAGCGAGTCGAACCCGAGGTTCTTGAACGACTGGTCCGCGCCGATCGCCTCCGTGGTGCGGTGCCCGAGGACGGCGGCGGCCTGCGCACGCACCCGGTCGAGCAGGGTGCGGCGGCGCTCGGCGGCGGGCAGCCGGGCGAGGTGGTCGGCGAACGACACCTCCACCGCGCCCACCGCGTCAGCGGCGACCCGGCGCGACCGTGGGGCCACGAGCCCGCGCAGCAGTGCGGGGACCGGGTCGGTGCGGCGCACGGCGGCCAGGTCCAGGTGCATCGCGACCAGGTGCGGGTCCTGCCCGGCGATCGCGGCGTCGAACAGCGCCATGCCGTCCTCGGCGGTGATCAGCTCGCCCGCCCTCGCGCGGTCGCGGTCGGACAGGTGCCCGGTCATCGTGCTCGCCTGCGCCCACAGGCCCCAGCCGAGCGAGACGGCGGGCAGCCCCTCGGCGCGGCGGTGGGCGGCCAGGGAGTCCAGGTAGGTGTTGGCGGCGGCGTAGTTGGCCTGTCCTGGCGAGCCGATCGTGGCCGACGCGGACGAGAACAGGGCGAACAGGGCCAGGTCGGCGGTCGCGGTCAGCTCGTGCAGGACGGCGGCGGCGGTCTTCGGGCGCATGACCGAGGCGATCCGCTCCGGTGTGAGCGCCTCCAGGACCCCGTCGTCGAGCACACCGGCCGCGTGCACCACGCCGGTCAGCGGGTGTCGCGCCGGGATGGCGGCCAGCAGCGCGGCGACGGCGGCGCGGTCGGCGACGTCGCAGGCGGCGACGGTGGCGGTGACGCCGAGTTCCGCCAGCTCGGCGACGAGTTCTGCGGCGCCGGGGGTGTCGGGGCCGCCACGGCTGGTGAGGACCAGGTGCCGCACCCCGTGCGCGGTGGCGAGGTGCCGGGCGAGGATGCCGCCCAGCGTCCCGGTGCCGCCGGTGACGAGCACCGTGCCGTCCTGGTCGATGGGCCGGGGGAAGGTCAGGACGTTCTTGCCGGTGTGGCGGCCCGCCGCCATGTGTCGGAAGGCGGCGGCGGCGTCGCGGACGTCCCAGCCGGTCACCGGGAGCACCTTGAGGGCGCCGTCGTCGATCAGCCCGGTGACGGTGGTCAGCAGGTCCGCGATCCGCTCGGCGCCCGCGTCGGCGAGGTCGAAGGCGCGGTAGGTGACGCCGGGGTGGCTCGCGGCGACGGTGTCCGCGTCGCGGAGGTCGGTCTTGCCCATCTCAATGAACCGGCCGCCCGCGGCGAGCACGTCGAGTGACGCGTCGACGAACCGGCCGGACAGGGAGTTGAGGACCACGTCGACACCGCGGCCGTCGGTGGCGGCGCGGAAGGTGAACTCGAAGTCGGTGTCGCGGGAGGAGGCGATGTGGTCGTCGTCGAAGCCCATGGCACGCAGCACGTCGTGCTTGCCGGGGCTCGCCGTGGCGAAGACCTCGGCGCCGAGGTGGCGGGCGATCTGCACGGCGGCCATGCCGACCCCGCCGGTGGCGGCGTGCACCAGGACCGTCTGTCCTGACCGGACACCGGCGAGGTCGACGAGGCCGTGGTAGGCGGTGAGGAAGACCGTGGGGACCGACGCGGCCCGCGCGAACGTCCACTCAGGACGCATCGGGGCCAGCATCGACCGCTCGGTGGTGGTCACCGGGCCGAAGCCATTGGCGAAGAGGCCGAACACGCGGTCGCCCGCACGCAGGTCGGTGACCGAGGAGCCGGTCGCCAGCACGACGCCAGCGCCCTCGGTGCCCATGCCGGTCTGGTCGGGCACCACGCCCAGCGCGATGGCCACGTCCCGGAAGTTCACGCCTGCCGCCCGCACGCCCACCCGGACCTGGTCCGGACCGAGGTCCTCGGTGGCACCTGGCGCGGGGACCGCGGTCAGGTGGTCGAGCGTGGCGCCACCCGCGACGTCGACCCGCCACGGATCGCCGGGCAGCGCGATGCCCTCGGGCCTCGCCTGGACCAGCCTCGGCGCGAGCAGAGCGCCGCGGCGGACCGCGAGCCGCGGTTCGTCGGTCGCACCGAGCGCGTCGAGCAGGCCGGGCACGTCGGTGTCTCCCCGGTCTCCAGGAACCCGGCGAGCGTCGAGTACGCCGCCGCCCCCCGGTGCCGCGTCGAGATCGATGAGGCGGAAGCGGCCGGGGTTCTCGGTCTGGGCACTGCGGATCAGGCCGTGCACGGCGGCGCCCGCGAGGTCGCGGACGTGGTCGCCGGGCGCGGCGGCCAGCGCGCCGCGGGTCAGCACGGCG
>NZ_JBARWZ010000106.1:0-5891 GCF_049647105.1 Actinophytocola sp. | reverse complement strand
GCCGGGGCCAGTGCCCCGGCCGCGCCCCTCAGGACATGACGCCCTCACGCGGCTTGTGCGTGCAACCAGTCGGTGAACGCGTCGAGGTCCGGCAGGACCACCGTGGCGAACGCGCGGACCACGAAGTCGTCGGTCTCGCCGGTGATCGCCACCACGGTGGCGCCGCCGCGGTGCGCGGCCTGCACCTCCGCGACCGCGTCCGCGGTGGACTCCTGGTCCGGCAGCCACGCGACACACACGTCGCTGCCCGCCGCGAGCCCGGTGAGCCGGTGGAACTCGGCGGGCGCCTGGTCGTGCGCCCGGTCCCACGCGTCGACCGGGTCGTGTACGACGGCGTTCGGGTGGTGGGCGCGGATGACGCCCGCCAGGCGTTTACGCGGGTCGGCGGCGACCGCACGCGTGCCGCGCCGCACCCCCTGCGTCAGCCCGACCAGGTAGAAGGACCGCTGGGCCAGCGCGGGCGCACCCGCGCGCATGTTGAGCCGATAGTCGGCGAAGTCCATCACGCTCATGATTCCCCCTCGCAGGCTCCGGGGAACCGCTCGCGGTCGCCCTGTGCTCGATGCGCTGTTCGACGATTCGCTCCGCAAGCTCCGCTCATTGCTCCGCAAGCTCCGCGCTCTGTTCGATGATTCGCTCCGCAAGCTCCGCTCATGCCGCGACCTGTACTTCCTTGCGCGCCGGATAGTCGTAGAAGCCACGCCCCGTCTTCTTGCCGAGCAGCCCAGCCGAGACCATGCGGGCCAGCAGTGGCGGCGGCGAGTAGTGGGGCTCGCGGTACTCGGCGTAGAGCGACTCGCTGATGGCCTGCACGATGTCCAGGCCGATCAGGTCGCTCAGCGCGAACGGGCCCATCGGGTGCGCACAGCCCAGCTTCATGGCCGTGTCGATGTCGGCCATCGACGCCACCCCGGACTCGTACACCCGGATCGCCGACAGCAGGTACGGGATCAGCAAGGCGTTCACCACGAACCCGGAACGGTCCTTGGTGCGCACGACCTGCTTGCCGAGCACGTCGGTCACGAAGGTCTCCGCCGTGGCGACCGTGTCGTCCTCGGTGAGCACCGAGCCGACCAGCTCCACCAGCGGCAGCACCGTGACGGGGTTGAAGAAGTGCGTGCCGACGACCTTGCCTGGCCGGTCGGTGACGCGGCCGAGCTGGATGATCGGGAACGACGAGGTGTTGGAGCCGAGGATCGCGTCGTCGTCCGCCACCACCTTGTCGAGAGTGGCGAACACGTCCAGCTTGACCGACTCCTGCTCCGGCCCGGCCTCGATGACGAACTGCCGGTCGGCGAAGTCGGTGAGGTCGGCGGTGAACGACACCCGCGCGAGTGCCGCGTCCCGGTCCGCCTCGGTGAGTTTTCCCTTGCGCAGCCCGTTGTCCAGCGAGCCGACCAGCCTGCGCCTGCCGTCCACCTCCCGCCCCGGCCGCGACACCGCGACCAGCACGTCGAGCCCGGCACGGGCGCAGACCTCGGCGAGACCGGCACCCATCACGCCGCATCCCACGACGCCGACGCGTCGAATCCTGTTCATGGTGAGATCACTTCCTTGCGGGGCCGGCCCAGCGGAGCAGGCTCGCACCCATGGACATCCCGCCGCCGAAACCGAGCAGCAGGACCAGGTCGCCGTCGGCCAGCAGGCCGGCGCGGTTGGCCTCGTCGAGCGTCACCGGTACCGATGCGCTGCCGACGTTGCCGTACTTCTCCACGGTGCGGTGGGTGGTCGCACCGGCCAGCCCGCAGCGCTCGACCAGCTGCGAGAGCAGTCTGCCGTTCGCCTGGTGCGGCACGACGTGATCGACGTCTGCCGCGGTCACGCCGGCGCGGGCCAGCAGTTTGTCCACGAACGGAGGCACCTCGTGCAGGACGATCTCGGTGACGTCTCGTCCCTTCATCCGGAAGAAGTGCCCGCCCTCCGCGAGGGTTTTGATCGACGCGGGGCGCCTGCTGCCGCCCGCGTCGACCCAGATCAGGTCGTGCCGGTCGCCTCGGGTCGCCAGGTCGAACTCGGCGAGCCCTCGGTCGTCGGGGACCTCACCGACGACCGCGGCGCCGGCGCCGTCCCCGAACAGCACCGCGGTGCGCCGGTCGTCGAAGTCAAGGATGCGTGAGTACACGTCGGCGCCGACCACGAGCGCGTGCGCGCCGGGCCGGACGTTGACCAGGCTCTGCGCCAGCACCAGCCCGTGCACGAAGCCCGCGCACACGGCGTTGACGTCGAAGCACGCGGCCCCGTACGCGCCGACGAGGTCCTGCACGAGGCAGGACGTGGGTGGCTGCGGCTGGTCACCGGTCGACGTCGACACGATGAGATAGTCGACGCGATCGACCGAGAGGCCTGCCTGTTCGAGCGCGCGAGTCGCGGCGACCGCCGCGAGGTCGGAGGTTGCTTCGGCGGACGCGGCGAAACGACGGGTGTGGATGTCGGTCTTGGCGGCGATCTGCTCCGCGGTGGTGCCGGGAACGCGCTGGGCGAGCTCCGCGTTGGTCACCACCCACTCCGGCATGTACGACCCAGTCCCGATGATTCCGATGGACACAGATCCTCCCGGCTCGTGTTCTCCATCAGATGGTGCATCGCGACCGACGCCGTGAGCAATGCGAACCATCGGTGGTGCACGGCAATTGGCCGGGGAAATTACCGGGGACTTCCCCGGGTTGTTACCGGATCGTGGAAGGCGCGGATGCCGCACCCGCCGGGACAGTCCTACCTGGACGGGTGCGGCGACCGCGAAGCTCGGTGTCGGTTCGCCGGTCTCACGCCGCGGGCGGTACCGCCTCATCGGCCACCGGCCAGCGGGCCGGGTTCTCACCGAGCGCGCCCAGTTCGGCGACCTCGGGGCCACACCACGGGGCCATCGTGAGGTCACCAGCCACCAGGGCGTACACGAAGTCGGCCCACCCGACCCACTCGAAGTCACCGACCGCGGCCGGGTCAGGGTGCGGGGGATCGTCGGTCACGGCGCGGTAGACCAGGCACCGCTCTCCCGCTGTCACACCGCGGTATCCGGGCAGCACCAGTTCGGGGACGACGACGAGCCCCAGCTCCTCGCGCAGCGCGCGGGCCACCGCGTCCGAGGTGGACTCGCCTGGTTCGGGGTGGCCGTGGCAGGAGTTGCTCCACACCCCGGGCCAGGTCTTCATGGTCTGCCCGCGCATGGTCAGCAGCAGCCGGGCATCGCTGGTGAAGACGTAGCAGGAGAACGCGAGCCGCGCGGTGGCCTGCTTGTGCGACGACTGTCTCATGTGGCTCCCCCGCCTTTCGCAGTCGTGTGGGCGGATGCTCAGGCGTAGACGGGCACCTGGATCGAGGCGTCGTGCTCCAGGATCATGTGCTGTAGCGCCTGCAGCTCGGGGCCGGGCTCGATGCCGAGCCCGTCGACGAGGGCGGCCCTGGTCCTGCGGTAGACGTTGAGCGCGTCGACCTGGCGGCCGGAGCGGTACAGGGCGAGCATGAACTGGATGCACAGCCGCTCACGCAGTGGCTCCGCGGCGGTCAGCACCTCCAGCTCGGGGGTGATCTCGCGGTGCCTGCCGCACTGCAGCTCGGCGTCGAAGCAGTCCTCGAGCGCGGAGAGCCGCTCGTCCTCGATCGCGCTCAGCTCCGACCACATGGTGCCGGACTCGACGAGGTCGGCGAGCGCGCGACCGCGCCAGAGGGTCAGCGCCTCCCTGAACAGGTGGGTGCCGCGCTCCGGCTGACCGGCGCCGCTGGCCTCCCGTCCACTGTGGACAAGACGGCGGAACTGGTACATGTCCACGTCGTCCGGGTCGACGCGCAGCTGGTAGCCGGGCGCGTGCGTGATCAGCTGAGCCGAGCAGTCCTGGCCGGCCGCGGCCAGCATGCGCCGGATCGCGGACACCGCGTTCTGCACCATCTTGCGTGCGGTCGACGGCGGCTGACAGTCCCACAGCGCGTTCAGCATCCTGCTGTTCGGCACGACCTGGTTCGCGTGCAGCAGCAGATAGCCGAGGACGGCACGCTGTTTGACACCGCCGAGATCGATTCGCGAGGCGCCATCACTGACTTCCAATGACCCCAGTAAGTGGAACTTCATGACTATTCACTCCGACCACTGAACGTATGCCCTGGTACCGCGGATTGAGTGAACCGATGGTCACACGTCGAGTCACTGGCAGGGAACCCCGGCGCGCGATACGTGAAGAACCCACACCCACTCGATGAACGGATCAGGTGAAAATCAGGAACGTCCGCACTGGCCGCGACATGCCGCGCGGAAGCACAATTCTTGACGACATCCGGAAATCACGCCACCAATCGACCGGGATCCCGGTAGGAGGACTCACCATGGCCACACCGATCGCGCGGGCCGCGGCCAAGAAGCAGCCCGGCGGCCTGGACCCGGCGTTTTTGAAGGACTGGGCGGACCGCAACCTCGCCGCGTGGGACGCGCTCGACGCGGAGGCCGTGGCGGACACGTGCACCGACGACATCGTGTGGACCGACCCGAGCGTTCCCTGGCCGATCCGCGGCCGCAAGGAACTGATCAAGGTGATCAACGCGTTCGCGACGTCCTACCCGGACCTGAAGATCACGCGCGTGAGCGACCCGATCCCGTCGCCGACCGAGCAGCTGGGCATCGCCCGCTACACGATGACGGGCACGCTCACCAAGTTGTGGCCATTCACCAACATGGCGCCGACCGGCCAGTCCATGTCGGTGCGCTGCGTCGACGAGTGGGTCTTCCGCGACGGCCTGCTCGCGGGCAACACCACGATCTACGACTGCCTGCAGACCGCGCGCCAGCTTGGCATCGTGCCGCCGCCGAACACGCTGCAGTCGAAGTTCATGAGCAAGGTGCAGCACCTGCGTGCGCGCAGTCTGCGTGCGAAGGCCGCGTGCCCCGCCTGCGGGTACAAGAAGAACCACACGCACTGACGTCTGGGGCACACAATGAAACTGCTCGGCCGTACCGTACTCGTTACCGGCGCCTCAAGCGGCATCGGCGAGGCCGTCGCCCGCGCCGCGCACGCCCGCGGCGCCACTGTGCTGCTGGTGGCCAGGGGCGAGACCAAGCTGAAGGCGCTGACCGCTGAGCTCGGCCTCCGCGCACACCACTACACCTGTGATGTTGGCGAACTGGACGCGGTGGCGGAGCTGGCGGAAGCCATCCGCACCGACGGCCACGAGGTCGACGTGCTGGTGAACAGCGCGGGTTCCGGCCGCTGGGTGTCCATTGAGGACGCGGAGCCCGGCGAGCTGGTGGCCATGGCGAAGGTGCCGTACCTGGCAGCGCTGCTCACGACCCGCGCGTTCGTCACGGGCATGCTGGCGAGGCGCGCAGGCTGGATCGTCACCGTGAACTCCGGTGTGTCCCGAGGGGTCTGGCCGGGCGCGGTCGGCTACGCGAGCGCCCGCTGGGCACTGCGCGGCCTTGACCTGGCGCTGAAGGCCGACCTGCGCGGCTCCGGCGTCGGCGCGACGGAGATCGTGCTGGGTACGGTGAGCACCAGCTACTTCGCGAACAACCCGGACTCGGAAGACAAGCTGCCGAAGATCGCCAAGATCGTGCCGACGGTGACCCCGGAACAGGTGGCGGACGCCATCTGCAAGGCGGTCGAACGCAAGCGCGGCACGGTCATCATGCCGTGGCAGATGAAGTTCGTGTCCTCACAGGGACAGCACTTCCCCAGGATGAACCACTTCATGCTGTGGCTGACCGGCGCCCGCCGCAAGAAGCGCTGACGCAGAGACGTGAAAGAGGGCCTTCCCGCACGGGAAGGCCCTCTTTCGTGTCCTGCTTGTCCTCGCCGCTTTGCCTCCGGCGGCTCCTCGCCGGAGGCAAAGCGCAACCAAAGGACCAAAGGACGAACGCGTCTTTCGGGGCATGCTAGTGGGGGCCGGGCGCACAGCCGCCCGGCCCC
>NZ_JBARWZ010000105.1:0-39107 GCF_049647105.1 Actinophytocola sp. | reverse complement strand
GGCCTCCCCGCCCGGCCACGGCGGTGCCAACAGAAGGATCAGTCCGCCAGCGGGACGAAAACGGCAGCAGGTACCGGTGCCGAGCCAGCTGGACTTCCTCCCCATCGGGATGAACCCGACGTGGGTGAGCACCGCTCGGCAGCGGGCGTTGTCCACCGCGGCGGCTGCTCGCAGGCTCCGCAGCCCGTAGTCCCGCGCGGCCGTCGTGCACACCTGGTGCACCGCCGCAGCGGCCAGGCATTGACCGGCTGTGCGTCCTCCAGTCCTGGTCGTGGCCGGGGTGTGACCCTCCTCTTACGACTTCTCGCTGTGCACGGCTTGCCACATACAGCACCATATGGTTAGCCTTGCCTAAGTTGCAACATCGCTAGAGAAGCGATCGGCGAGGTCGGCCGCTCGTCATGCTGTCCAGCCTCCGAATTCAGGGGAGTCTTCGTGCTGCGCACGGTGCTCAACGGAAAGATTCATCGCGCCACCGTTACCCAGGCCGATCTGCATTACGTCGGTTCGTTGACTATCGATCAGGAATTGATGGCCGCCGCCGATATTCGTGAGGGTGAGCGGGTGCAGGTGGTCGATATCACCAATGGCAGCAGGATCGAGACCTATGCGATAACCGGGCCCGCCGGCAGTGGGGTTGTCGGCGTCAACGGCGCGGCGGCGCACCTGGTGCATCCCGGCGACCTGGTGATCATCATCACCTACGTCGGCGTGCCGGACGACGCGCTGGCGCGGCACGTGCCGCGCATCGTCCATGTCAACCAGCAGAACGAGATCGTCGAGTTGGGGGAGGACCCGGCCGCGCCGGTGCCCGGCGACGAGACGCTGCGTTCCGGTCGCGAGACCGCGACCGTCGGCCGTTAGGAAAGGGAGAAACACGTGACCAATCCGTTCGACGACGAGAACGGTGTGTTCCTGGTTCTCGTCAACGACGAGAACCAGCATTCGCTGTGGCCGCAGTTCGTGGACGTGCCGAATGGTTGGCGAACGGTGCACGGGCCGGGGAATCGACAGGAATGCCTCGACTACGTGGACGCGAATTGGACCGATCTCCGGCCCAAAAGCCTGATCGACGCGACAACCGACAACTGAGGTCACGAGGGAGCGATCGTGCACGGCGTCGCCGGTGTTGTGCTGCCGTTGACCACCGCCCAGCAGGGCATCTGGCTCGCCCAGCGGCTCGACCCGGACAGTCCGGCGTACAACGTGGGCGGCTACGTCGACCTCGACGGCGAGCTGGACGCGACCCTGCTGGCTCGCGCGTGTGAGCTGGTGTGTGGCGAGGCCGAGACGCTGCGGATCCGGGTCGACCCGGCCGGTGAGCAGCAGGTCGTGCTCGACGAACTCGACGTGCCGCTGCGGACGGTCGACGTGTCCGGTACGCCGGAGCCCTCGGCCGAGGCAGAGCGGTTGATGCGGGCCGAGTTGGCGCGACCCGCCGACCCGGCCCGCGAGCCGGTGTTCGTGCCGACGCTGTACCGGCTCGGTGCGCGCCGGCACCGGTGGTTCGTCCGCTGTCACCACATCGCGGTGGACGGCTACAGCTATCCGCTGGTGCTGCGTCGCACGGCCGAGATCTACACCGCGCTGGCCACCGGCGAAACACCCGGCGTCTCGCCGTTCGCCCCACTGCGGCTGCTCGTCGACCGCGACCTCGTCTACCGGGACTCGGCCGACCACGCACGCGACCGGGAGTTCTGGCGGACCGCGCTCGCCGACACCACGCCCGCCGGCACGCTCGGCGGCAGGCGGGCCGAGCGCGCGAACGCGTTCACCCGGCACTCGGCCCCCCTGCCCGACGCCACCGCCGCCGCGCTCACCTCAGGGGTGAAGGCGTTGCGTACGACCTGGGCCGAGGTCGCCGTCGCCGCCTATGCCGCCTACCAGAGCCTCATGACCGGCAACCCCGTCGTGCGTCTTGGCATCCCGACGACCGACCGGGTCGGCTCTGCCCTGCTGCGGGTGCCCGGCATGGCCGCGAACGTGTTGCCGCTGGTCGTGCGAGTCGACCCGGCCGCACGCATCGCCGACTTCGTCAAGGGCGTCGCCGCCGACCTCGCCGCGTTGCGCCGGCATCAGCGGTACCGGCTCGAGGACCTCGTGCGCGACACCGGACGGACCGTCGCCGACCTGTACGGGCCCAGCGTCAACATCAAGTTCTTCGACTACGGCCTCGACTTCGCGGGCACACCAGGCGTCTTCCACAACCTCGCCGCCGGTCCGGTCGACGACGTCACCGTGTCGATCTACCACAGCGCAGGCCGCTTCTCGGTCGACCTCGACACCAACGACGAGACCTACTCACCCGTGCAGAACGCCGGTCACGGCGCCCGCTTCGCCGAGTACCTCGGCGAGCTCGCCGCGCGGCTCGCCGACGGCAGGCTCGACGACATCACCCTGCGCACCGGCAGCCGGCGCCACGGCCCCGGCCAGTCCGCGGACGCGCCGCTGCTCGCCGAGTCGTTCCGCGACCAGGCCGCCGCCACGCCAGAGGCCGTCGCCCTGCGCGACACCACCCGGTCGTGGACGTTCGCCGAGCTGGACGCCGAGACAGCGCGTCTCGCGGCAGGCCTTCGCGCACACGGTGCGGGGCCGGAGCGGATGGTCGCGCTCGCGCTGCCGCGCTCAGCGGCGACCGTCGTCGCCATGCTCGCCGTCGCGCGGGCCGGCGCGGCCTGGCTGCCGCTGGACCGCGACCAGCCGGCCGAACGACTGCGCCACATCCTCGCCGATGCCGCGCCGGCACTGGTGCTCACGTGCGGCGCGGACACCGCCGCCGACCTGGCCGGCCTCGCTCCCGGCGTGCCGGTGGTCGAACTCGGCACCCTCGTGGCCGCCGAGCACCCCGCCCGGCCCGTCGAGTCGCGTCCTGACCAGCTCGCCTACGTCGTCTACACGTCGGGCTCCACCGGCCGGCCGAAGGGCGTGCAGGTCAGCCACGGCGCGCTCGCGTCGCTGCTGGCCGCGCACCGCACCGGCGTCCTCACCTACGTCGACCGGCGGCTGCGGGTCGCGCACACCGCCGCGTTCGCGTTCGATGCCGCGATCGACCCGGTGTTGTGGCTCGTCGCCGGTCACGAGCTGGTCGTCGTCGACGACGCCTGCTACCGCGACGCGGATACCTTCGTCCGCCTGGTGCGTGCCGAGCGGATCGACTACGTGGACGTCACGCCGGTGCACCTGGCCGAGCTGCTCGACGCCGGACTGCTCGCAGGACCGCACCGCCCGTGCGTGCTGGTGTTCGGCGGAGAGGCGGTGCCCGCGTCGCTGTGGATGCGGCTGGCCGACGAGCCGGACCTGTTGGCGGTCAACAGTTACGGCCCGACGGAGTTCACCGTGGACGCCACACAGGCCGTGGTCGCCGGCGCCGACCCGGTGATCGGCACCCCGATCGGCGCGACCAGCGTCGAGGTGCTGGACGCGCGGTTGCGGCCGGTCCCGGTCGGGGCGCCCGGCGAGCTCTACCTGTCCGGACCACACCTGGCCCGCGGCTACACCGGTCCTGGCGGGCTCACCGCCACCCGGTTCGTCGCCGGCGAGGACGGCACCCGGCGGTATCGCACCGGTGACCTCGTGCGGGTCCGCGACGACGGTCGCCTCGAGTACCTCGGCCGGGTCGACGACCAGCTGAAACTGCGTGGCTACCGCATCGAACCCGCCGAGATCGAGCTGGCGCTGGCCACCCATCCCGCCGTCGGTCGCGGCGCCGTCGTGGTGGTCGGCGACCTGCTGGTCGCCTATGTCGTGCCGTCCGCCGACCTCGAGCCCGCCGAGCTGCTCGCGCACCTGCGGACCAGGCTGCCGCACTACCTGGTGCCCGCCTCGGTCGTGCCGGTGTCCGAACTTCCGTTGACCACCAACGGAAAGCTCGACGTCGCGGCACTGCCCGCGCCGGACCTCGCGCCCCGCCCGGACCGTGCGCCCCGCACCGACACCGAACGACTGCTGTGCGCGGTGTTCGCCGAGTTACTCGGCCACGACCAGGTCGGGGTGCACGACGACTTTCTCGCGCTCGGCGGGCATTCACTGACCGCGGGCAGGCTGATCGCACGGTTGCGTGCCGGTGCGGACGTCGAGCTGGACCTGCGGGACGTGTTCGCCGCCCGCACGCCCGCCGCGCTCGCGAAGGTCGTCGACCGGGCCGGACCCGCGAGCACCCGGCCGGTGCTGCGCAGGCATGACGACAACGGCAGGGTGCCGTGGTCGGCCGCGCAGGCCCGGTTCCACTTCGCAGAACAACTTGCCGGGCCGAGCCCGGTCTACCACGTGCCGTTCGTGCTCCGCTTCGCGGGCCGGATCGACCGGGACGCGCTCGCCGCCGCCGTCCTGGACGTGACCGCACGGCACGAGCCGCTGCGCACCGTGCTCGATCCAGAAGGCTGGCAACGGGTTCTGGACGCGCCGGACGTCTTCCGGTTCGCGGAGCCCGGCGACGTCGAGGCACAGATCCGCGACGAGATCGCGACTCCGTTCGACCTCGCGACCGGGCCACCCGTCCGCGCGACACTGCTGCCCGGCGCGGCCGGTGACGTGCTGGTGCTCGTGCTGCACCACAGCGCCGCCGACCAGGCGTCCACCGGGCCGCTGCTGCGAGACCTCGGCCAGGCCTACGACGCCCGCGTCACGGGCGCCGCGCCGGACTGGCCGCCGCTGCCGGTGCGGTACCGCGACCACACTCGCTGGGCCGCCGAACTGCTCGGTGACCCGGCCGACCCGGACAGCGCGGCCGCTCGCCAGGCCGCCTTCTGGCGCGACCGGCTCGCCGGTGCGCCCCCGGAGCTGGTGCTCCCCACCGACCGGCCGCGGCCCGACGAGCCAAGCGGAGCCGGCGCGGTCGTCAGCCGGATGGTCCCCGCCGAGACCCACCGCGCCGTCGCCGACTGCGCGAGAGCCGCCGGAGTCACGACGTTCACCGTCCTCAGGACAGCGGTGGCGATCCTGCTGTCCCGGCACGGTGCGGGCACCGACCTACCGCTCGGCACCCCGGTCGACGGGCGCGCCGAACCAGCCCTGCGCGATCTCGTCGGCTGCTTCGTCAACACCGTCGTGCTGCGGGTCGACCTGTCCGGCGCACCGACGGTCGGCGCGTTGCTGGCGCGAGTGCTGGCCGAGGACACCGAGACGCTCGCACACGGCGAGCTGCCGTTCGACCGCGTCACCGAGGCGGTCAACCCGCCGAGGGTGCCCGGGCTGCACCCGCTGTTCCAGGTGCTGATGGTGCACGAACACGACGCGGGCGAACAGTTGCGGCTCGGTGACGCGACCGCGCGGGTGGAGTTGGTGAACACCGGCACCGCGAAGGTGGACCTGACCGTCAAGTTCAGCGAGCGCCCCGGCAGCGGCGGCATCGCCGTGACCATCGAGTACTCGACCGACCTGTTCGACGAGTCCACGATCAGCGCGCTGGCCGACCGTCTCGGTGTCGTGCTCGCGGACCTGCCCGCCAGGCTCGACGAGCCCGTCACCGCCGTCGAGGTACTGCCCTCGGCCGAGTCGGCGTGGTTGCGCCGCCACCGCACCGGCCAACGGGTGGCGGTGCAGGACACGACACTGGTCGCGAACCTGGATCACGCCGTGGCAACGCATCCGGACGAGCTCGCGGTCTCGGGTGGCACGGAACGACTCACCTACGCCGAGTTCGACGCCTACGTCGGCGCGGTGGCGACCGGGCTGCTGGCGCGCGGCGCGGGCAGGAACACGATCGTCGCGGTGCGGATCGAGCGGTCGATCGAGCTGGTCGTCGCGCTGCACGCGGTGCTCCGCGCCGGTGCGGCGTACCTGCCCCTCGACCCGGACCATCCCGCCGAGCGGCTCGAGCAGATGACCAGGGACGCGGCCCCGGTGCTCACGCTCACGGCGGACGACGTGCGCGCGGCCCGTGGCGGCGAGGTGATCCGCGACTGGCCGCCCGTCACCCCGGACGAGCCCGCCTACGTCATCTACACGTCCGGCTCCACCGGTCGCCCCAAGGGTGTGCTGGTCAGCCACCGCGCGGTCGTGAACCGGCTCGCGTGGACGCAGGCCGCGCACCCGCTCGGCCCCGGCGAGGTGGTGCTGCAGAAGACCCCGGCGGGGTTCGACGTGTCCGTGTGGGAGTTCTTCTGGCCGCTCGCCACCGGCGCCGCGCTCGTGGTGGCGCGGCCGGGCGGGCACCGCGACCCGGCCTACCTCGCGGAGGAGATCATCCGCACCGGTGTCACGACCGTCCACTTCGTCCCGTCGATGCTGCGTGCGTTCCTGTCCGACCCCGCCGCGGCGACCTGCACCGGTCTGCGGCGGATCTTCTGCAGCGGCGAGGCGCTGCCGCCGGACACCGTCGCCGACTGCCACGCCATGCTCGGCGCCGAACTGCACAACCTGTACGGCCCGACCGAGGCGGCCGTCGACGTCACCGCGTGGCACACCACGTCGGCCGACGCGACGGGTCCCGTGCCGATCGGCGCACCGGTGTGGAACACCGAGACCCACGTGCTCGACGCCGCCCTGCGCCCGGTGCCGCCCGGTGTCGCGGGGGAGCTGTACCTGGCGGGCACGCAGGTCGCGCTCGGTTACCTGAACCGGCCCGGCCTGACCGCCGACCGGTTCGTCGCCGACCCGTTCGGCGCGTCGGGACCGTTGGCAGGCACCCGCATGTACCGCACCGGCGACCTGGCCAGGTGGCGTGCCGACGGCGTGCTGGAGTACCTGGGACGCACCGACTTCCAGGTCAAGGTGCGCGGGGTGCGGATCGAGCTCGGTGAGGTGGAGAGCGCACTGCGCCGCCATCCGGCGGTCGTCTCGGCGGCCGCCGCCGCGCGGACGGACCGCAACGGCAACACCCGCCTGATCGGCTATGTCACACCGGCGACCGTGGCGCCTGGCGAGGTGCGGGAGTTCCTGTCGACCGTGCTGCCGGAGGCACTGGTGCCGTCGGTGGTCATGCCACTGGACGCGCTGCCGCTCACGTCGAGCGGCAAGCTCGACCGCGGCGCGCTGCCCGGCCCGCGCGCGGCACAGGTCCCCGCCACCACTGGCGAGGCGCCGGACGTGGTGCGGCAGGCGTTCGCCGAGACACTCGGCGTGGCGGCGGTGGCGTCCGACGCCGGGTTCTTCGCCATGGGCGGGGACAGCATCCTCGCGATCGAGCTGGTGAACCGGCTGCGCACGGCGGGTCTGACCGTGCGTGTCCGGGACGTGTTCGCTCATCAGTCCCCAGCCGAGCTGGCCAGGGCCGCGATGCCGGCGGACGTGGCCGCGCCGGTCGACGCCGTTCCGGTCGCCGGTCCGGTGCCGCTCACCCCGATGCTGCACTGGCTGCGTGAGCGCGGCGGTGAGACCGCGACGCAGAGCGCGGTGTTCCCGCTGCCGCCCGGCGCCGATGTGCCCGCCGCGGTGCGGGCGCTGATGGCACGCCACGAACTGCTGCGTGCCCGGCTCACCGTGAGCCAGGACGGCTTCTGGTCCCTCGACGTGCCCTCGGACGCCGACGAGCCGCGGCTGCGGACGGTGAGCAAGGTCGACCCGCGTGCCGACGCCGCGACCTCGGTGTCCATGGTGGACCCGTCGGCGGGCCGGACCACCATCTGGTGTCACGACGGGTCGACGCTGGTGGTGACCGCGCACCACCTCGCCGTGGACGCGGTGTCATGGGGGGTGCTGCGTGCCGACCTCGCCGCGGTGCTCGCCGGCCGGCCGCTCGCCCCGGTGCCGGGGTTCCGGGCATGGGCGCATCACCAGGTCGAGCGGGCGAACAGCGTTTCGGTGCTCGACCAGTTCGCACACTGGCGGACCGCGCTCGCCGACCGGGCCCCCGTTCTCCACCGCGGTGACGGCGCACCGGGTGTCCTCACCTCGACAGTGTCCACAGTGGACGAACTTTGGGTGCTGGGAGAACAGCGCTTCCGCGTGGACGGGGCCGACCTCGTGGTCGCCGCACTCGCCATGGCCGTCCTGTTCCTGCGCGACGGCCAGCGCCGGGACCTGACGCTCGCGCTCGAGGGACACGGGCGTGACGACGCCAACGCGGGCCTCGTCGGCTGGTTCACCACCAGGTACCCGGTCCGCCTCGATCTGTCCGAAATGGACACGCCGGTCGAGATGCTCAAGCACGTCAAGGAAACACTGCGTGCGACGCCGGACAAGGGTGTCGGCTACGGGCTGCTCCGCCACCTCAACCCGCAGACCGCGCCGGTTCTCGGCGCGCTCGGCGAGCCGGAACTGCTGGTCAACTTCCTCGGCCACCGCGCCGACGACGACCTGATCGACGCCGACGACACCCCGGCGGCCGCGCCGCTGGAGCTGACGGCCTACACCGTCGACGGCCCCGATGGTCGCGACCTGCGGCTGCGGCTCGGCCACGGCGCAGGCTACCCGGCCGCCGCGCTCGCGACGTTCCGCACCGCACTCGACACGGCGTTCGCGACGCTGGCCGACGGGCTCGCCGCCGCCACCTCGGGTTGGCGGACCCCGTCCGACCTCACCCGTCCCGGCCTTCGTCAGTCCGATGTGGACCGGCTCGACCGCGAATGCCCCGGCTGGCTCGACGTCCTGCCGGTCGCGCCGCTGCAGGAAGGGCTGCTCGCGCTCGCGCACACCCACCCCGACGCCGTGGACGTCTACACCGTCCAGGTCGTCCTGCACTTCGCCGCGCCGCTCGACCCGGACCGCATGAACGCCGCCATCACCCGGCTGGTCGCCCGGCACACCGCGCTCCGAACCGGGTTCCGCCACCTCGGCAACGGTGAGGCGGTCGCCGTCCTGCACCAGGGCGAACCCGTTGCCGTGGAGCAGATCGCCGACGAGGACCTGGCCGTGGTCGCCGCCCGGCACCGGCACGAGCGCTTCGACCCGGCCGCGCCGCCACTGTTCCGGTTCGCCACCGTGCCCCAGCCGGGCGGGCACGCCGCGCTGGTCATCACCGGCCACCACCTCGCGTGGGACGGCTGGTCCGCGCCACTGCTCGTGCGGGAGCTGCTCACCCTGTACGCGGGCGGGGTGCCGGGAGACGCCGGCATCGGCGCGCACCTCGACCACCTCCGCCACCTCGCCCGGCGAGACCAGGACGCCGACCTCGCCGCCTGGCGCGAACTGCTCGCCGGGCTCGCCGCACCCACCCTGCTGGTGCCCGCGCAGCAGGGCCCCGCGACCGAACTGCCCGTCGAACTGGTCGAGGAACTCGACGAGACCCGCACCGCGGCGGTGCGCGGGTTCGCCATGAGCAGAGGACTCACGCTCAACACGGTCCTGCAGGGGGCGTGGGGCATGACCCTCGCCGACACCACCGGCAGTGGCGACGTCGTGTTCGGCGTGACCGTCTCCGGCAGGCCACCGGAGATCCCCGGCATCGACGCCGCGATCGGCATGTTCGTCAACACCGTGCCCGCCCGGTTCCGCGTCACCGATGGCGACACCGTGGCGACCGCCCTGCGCGGCCTGCAGGACGGGCAGGCCGCCACGCTCGACCACCAGCAGATCGGCCTGTCCCGCGTCCAGCGCGCCGTCGGGCTCGGTCCGCTGTTCGACACGCTGGTGGTGTTCGAGAACTACCCGCTCGACGAGGACGCGCTGCTCGCCGGGTTCGGCGAGGTGGCGCCGGAGTCGATCGACGCCGACGACGCCACCCACTACCCGGTGACGCTGACCCTGTTCCCCGGTCCACGAGTCGGCGTGTCACTGAAGTACCGCCGCGACGCACTGTCCGAAGTGGACGCGGTCCGGCTGCTGCGTTCGTTCGTCGAGCACCTGGACCGCTGCGTCGCCGAGCCGGACGCGCCGATCGACACGACGAGACTTTCCGTCGCCGTCGCGACCGGGCTCGCCACCGCACCGGCGCCACGGTCGGCGCTCGCCCCGGCCACACCGGACGAGGCGGCCCTCGCCCGGCTGTTCGCCGAGGCGCTGGACGTGCCCTCGGTCGGCGCGGGGGACAGCTTCTTCTCCCTCGGCGGCGACAGCATCCTGGCGATCCAGCTCGTGGCGCGGGCCCGTGCCGCGGGCCTGCGGTTCACCGCGGCCGACGTGTTCACCCACCGCACCCCGGCCGCGCTCGCCGCGGTCACCACCGCCGCGAACACCCCCGAAACGCAGCAGGGCGGCGGCCACGGTGCCGGGCTCACCCCGATCATGCACACGCTGCGCGACAACGGCGGTCCCATCGAGACCTACGCCCAGCGGATGCTCGTCGCCCTGCCCGCCGACGTCACCGAGGCGCGACTGCGCGCGGTACTCGGCGCCATGCTGGCCAGGCACCCGATGCTGCGTGCTCGCCTGAGCACCGACTCGGGGTGGCGGCTGCGACCAGACGGTCCGGCGGTCCCGGTGCTCACCAGGCTGCCGCACGACGGCGACCCGACCGAGGACGAACTCGCCGCCGCGGCAGGCCGTCTCGACCCCGCCGCCGGTGTCCTCACCGACTGGGTGTTGCTCGGCGACCGCCTGCTGATCACCGCGCACCACCTCGCGATCGACGGGGTGTCGTGGCGGATCCTGCTGTCCGACCTCGCGACCGTGTGGTCGGGAGCGGAACCGTTCGCCGTCGGCACGTCGTTCCTTCGCTGGACCGACCTCCTCACCGCCGAGGCAGGTACCGCCCGCAGACAGGCCGAGCTGCCACACTGGAAGACCGCGTTGTCCTCGGCGCCGCCGTGGCCGGGCGTCGTGCTCGATCCGGTGTCGGACGTGGCCGCCACGCAACAGGAGATCACCGGTTCGCTGTCGGCGTGTGACACCGGCACGTTGCTCGGTGAGGTGGCCGAGGCGTTCCACGCCGGGCCGGAGGAGCTGCTGCTCACCGCCATCGCGCTGGCGCTCGACACACCCGAGGTCACCGTTCTGCTGGAAGGGCACGGCCGCGCGGACGAGCTGTTCTCCGACGCCGACACCAGCCGCACGGTCGGGTGGTTCACCAGCATGTACCCGGTCCGGCTCGAACTACCGGGCGCCGACCTCGCGGACGCGGTCAAGCACGTCAAGGAACGGCTGCGTGCCACCCCGGACCGCGGCATCGGCTACGGACTGCTGCGCCACCTCGATCCCGCGACAGCGGCCGAACTGGGCACGCTGCCGACCCCGCAGCTGCGCTTCAACTACCTCGGGCGGCTCGGCGCGGGGACCGGTCGCGCCTTCGAACCCGTCGACACGGAAGAACCACTCGGCGGCCACGTGCCACCGGGGCTGCCCATCCCGCATCCGGTCGACGTCACCGTCACCGCCGTCGACGGTCCCGGTGGCGCGATGCTGCGCTACCGCATCGCATGGGCCGGTGAACGGCTGCCTGCCGACCTGGCCCTCGGCCTGGCCGACCGGTTCCACGCGGCATGCGACGACCTGTCCCGGTTCGTCGCCGGTGGCGGCGCGGGCGGCCACACCCCTTCGGATTTCCCCCTGGTCAGCCTCGACCAGGACGAGATCGACGAGTTCGACGACCTCTGGAGGTCCCGGTGAGTGCGCGGCGTGGTCTGGCGGATGTTCTTCCCCTCTCGCCGTTGCAACAGGGGCTGATGTTCTGGGCGGGCTACGGCGGTGCCGCGGCCGACGTCTACACCGTCCAGACCGTCCTCGATCTCGAAGGCACGGTCGAGGCCAAGGCGATGCGTGCCGCCGTGGCCACCCTGCTGCGGCGGCACCCGAACCTGCGCGCCGCCTTCCGGTTCCGCCGGTCAGGTGAACCGGTCGCGCTGGTGCCTGCCGAGGTCGCGGTGCCGTGGCAGGAGCTGGACCTGCGTGGCACCACCGAAACCGGCCGCGTGCTCGCCGAGGAACGCGACCGGCCGTTCGACCTCGGATCGCCGCCGTTGCTGCGGTTCCTGCTACTCCAACTCGACGACGACCGGTACACCCTCGTCATCACCCATCACCACATCCTGCTCGACGGATGGTCCATGCCGCTGCTCGTACGGGAGCTGTTCGAGCTGTACGCGCAGGCCGGCTCGGACGCCGGACTGCCGACGCCCGCCCGGTACCGCGACCACCTGACCTGGCTGTCCACACAGGACACCGCGGCGTCGCTGGCGGTGTGGCGCCGCTACCTCGACGGTCTCGACGAGCCGACGCTCGTGGCCGCCGGGCACGACCTGCACGCCGCCGCGGCGACCATGACGCACACGGTGTGGCTCGACGCCGGCCTCACCGCCGCCGTCGGCGAGACCGCGCGCGGTCTCGACGTCACACCGAACACCGTGCTGCAGACGGTGTGGGCGCTGGCGCTCGGCGAGCTCACCGGCCGCACCGACGTCGCGTTCGGCCTGACCAGCTCGGGCCGCTCCGACGAGGTGCCGAGGGCGGCCGACATCATCGGGCTGCTGATCAACACCACGCCGGTGCGGGTCACGCTGCGGCCCGGCGAGTCACTCGCGGGCCTGCTCACCAGGGTCCAGCGCGACCAGTCGCGGCTGCTCGCCCACCAGTACCTCGGCCTGCCGGAGATCCAGGACGGCAGGGGGGACCTGTTCGACACGTTCGCGGTACTGGAGAACTACCCGGCCGACGCCGACGAACTGGACCGGCTCGGGCGACTTGCCGGCCTGCGGGTGTCCGCTGTGGACGGTGCGGACTCGAGCCACTACCCGCTCGGTGTCGTGGTGACGCCGGGGGAGCGGCTGCGCCTGGACCTGCGGTACCGCGCGGAGATCGTGCCGGCGGCGGACGCGGTCCGGCTCGCGGAGCGGGTGCGGGACCTGTTCGCCTCGGTGGCCGCCGGCCCACGGCGGCGGCTCGCCGGCCTGGACCGGCGGACCGAGCCGATCCCCGCGCTCACCGGCACCGCGACCGACGTCGGATGGGTGCCGCTCGGCACGCTCGTCGAGCGCGCCGCCACCAACCCGGCCGCCGACGCGGTGCTGTGCGACGGGGACGTGCTGACCTACGGCGAGCTGAACACGCGGGCGAACCGGCTCGCGCGCTACCTCGCCGACCGCGGCGTTGGCCCAGAGCAGGCGGTCGCGGTCGTGTTGCCGAGGGGCACCGACCAGGTCGTCGCGATGCTCGCCGCCGTCAAGGCGGGCGGGGTGTACGTCCCGGTGGACACCGACTACCCGGCCGACCGGGTCGCCATGCTGCTCGACGAGGCGCGGCCCGCGCTGGTGCTGACCGAGACCGCCCACCTGCCGGTCGTGCCGGGCACCGCGCCCGTCGACCTCCTCTCCTCCGCCGAGGCGGCCGCCGCCGCGCTGCCCGCCGAGGATCTCACCGACACCGACCGGGTCGCCCCGCTGCGGGCGGACCACGCCGCGTACGTCATCTACACCTCCGGCTCCACCGGCAGGCCAAAGGGCGTCGTCGTCACTCACCGAGGGTTACCAAGCCTCGCGCACACGCTGACCGAGCACTTCCGCCCCGGTCCGGGTGACCGGGTGCTGCAGTTCGCGTCGCAGAGCTTCGACACCTCGGTGTGGGAACTGTTGATGGGGCTCGCCACCGGCGCCACGCTCGTGATCGCGCCACCGCACCGGCGGCTCGGTCCTGCCTTCGCCGACCTGCTCGCCGAGTACCGGATCACGCACCTCACGCTGCCGCCGTCCGCTCTCGCGGACCTGTCGACGGACGTCGTGGCGGCCGGCGCGGTCGTGATCGTCGCGGGGGAGGCGTGCCCGCCCGACCTCGCGCGCCACTGGCTGGCGGCAGGCCACACCCTCTTCAACTCCTACGGTCCCACCGAGACCACCGTCGACATCACGTTGTGGCGCGCGGAACCGGGCGGCCTCGACGGACCGGCACTGCCCATCGGCACGCCGGTGCACAACACGACCGCCCACGTGCTCGACGACTGGCTGCGTCCGGTGCCGATCGGCGCGGTCGGTGAGCTGTACGCGGGTGGCAGCGGCCTTGCCAGGGGCTACGCCAATGCACCCGCGCTGACCGCGACCCGCTTCGTGGCCAACCCGTTCGGTCCTGGGCGCCTGTACCGCACCGGCGACCTCGTGCGCCTGCACGCGGACGGCACCCTGGAGTTCGCGGGCCGCGCCGACCATCAGGTGAAGATCCGCGGCTTCCGGGTCGAGCCGGGTGAGGTGGAGACGGCGCTCCGCGCGCTGCCGTCGGTGTCGGCGGCGCTGGTGGTGGCCGACGAGCACGAGGTGCTCGGCACCCGGCTGATCGGGTACGCGGTCGCGCAAGGCGGCCGGGCCGAGGATCTCCGTGCCGCGCTCGCCGCGTCGCTGCCGGACCACCTGGTGCCCGCCGCCATCGTCGTGATCGACGCGTTCCCGTTGACCCCCAACGGAAAGATCGATCGCGCCGCGCTGCCGAGCCCGGCCGCGCCGGTCTTCGCACGGACCGACCGGGGTGACGCCAGGCTGGAGCTGATGTGCGGCCTGTTCGCGGCGGTGCTCGCCGCGCCGAGGGTCGGCCAGGACGACGGGTTCTTCGCCCTCGGCGGTCATTCGCTGCTCGTCACCCGGCTGGTCGCGCGCATCGGTGCCGCGTTCGGCGCTTCGGTCGCGATCCGCGACGTGTTCGACCACCCGACACCGCGTGGGCTGCTCGCCCGGCTCGGCTCGGCGGCCGACCGGCCGCCGCTGTTCGCCGAGCCGCACACCGGCACCGCGCCGATGTCGCCCGCACAGCAACGACTGTGGTTCCTGCACCGGCTCGACGGGCCGAGCCCGGCCTACAACATCCCGTCCGTGCTGCGGTTGTCCGGCGGTCTCGACCTCGACGCGCTGCGTCTCGCGGTGTCCGACGTGGTCGACCGGCACGAGGCGCTGCGGACGGTCTTCGCCGACGGTGACGGGGACGGCGTACAGATCGTGCTGCCCTCCGCCGAGGTGCCGTTCGTGGTGTCGCAGGCCGCCGAGTCCACGGTGGACGACCAGGTCGCCGTCGCCGCCGCGCACCGGTTCGACCTGACCACCGAGATCCCGCTGCGTGTCGCGGTGTTCCCCGTCGGCGCGGACGAGCACGTGCTGCTCGTGCTGCTGCACCACATCGCGGGCGACGAGTGGTCGGTCGGCCCGCTGTTCGCCGACCTGCGCCACGCCTACACCGCGCGTCGCGCGGGCAACGCGCCGCGGTGGACGCCCCTGCCGGTCCAGTACGCCGACTACGCCCGCTGGCAGCACCGGCTGCTGGCCGCCGACGGCGCCGCCGACCAGGTGGCGTACTGGCGGGACGCGCTCGCGGGCGCGCCGGCGGAGTTGGCGCTGCCCATGGATCGGGCCCGCCGGGACTCGGCAGGGCACGACGGCGGGTACGAGACGTTCGAGCTGCCCGGGGACGTGCACCGGCGACTGGTGGCGCTCGCCAGGGCCAACGACGTCACCGAGTTCATGGTCGTCCAGGCCGTCGTCGCCGCGCTGCTGACCAGGATGGGCGCGGGCGAGGACATCCCGCTCGGCGCGCCGAGCGCAGGCCGGTCCGACGCCGCGCTCGACGGGCTGGTCGGGTTCTTCGTCAACACGCTCGTGCTGCGGGTGCGCACGGACGGCGACCCGAGCTTCACCGAACTGCTGCGCCGGGTCCGGGAGACCGACCTCGCGGCGTTCGAGCACGCCGACGTGCCATTCGAACGCCTCGTCGAGGTGCTCGCGCCCGCCCGTGCGACCGGCCGCAACCCGCTGTTCCAGGTGATGGTCACCCACCAGCACCAGCTGGACCTCGACCTGGGCGTGTCCGGGCTCGTGAGCCGGGCGGTGCCGTTCGGTCTGGACACCGCGAAGTTCGACCTGACCGTGAACTTCTTCGGCGGCGGCGATGACGGGGACGGCCCGCTCGGCGGCGGCATCGAGTACGCGACCGGCCTGTTCGACCGGGACACCGTCGTGACGCTCACCGAGCGGCTCGCCGCGCTGCTGACCGCGCTCGTGTCGGACCCGGATGCCGCCATCGGCACCCACGACGTGCTGACCGCCGCCGAACGCGAGCTGGTCACCCGCCCGCCAGCACCGGTGGCCGGGGACGCGCTGGTGCCCGACCTCGTGCGCTTGGCCGCGATGCGCAACGCGGGCCGGGTGGCGCTGGTGGCCGGCGAGACGGAGGTGTCCTACGCGCGGCTCACCCAGCGGGTCAACCGGCTCGCCCGCCTGCTCGTCGAGCACGGTGTCCGGCCGGAGTCGGTCGTCGCACTGGCCTGCCCGCCGTCGGCCGACTACGTGATCGCGCTGCTCGCCGTGCTCGAGGCCGGTGCGGCGTACCTGCCGCTGGACCTCGACTACCCGGTCGACCGGCTGCGCTCCATGACCACGCGGACCAGGCCGGGCCTGCTCGTCTGCGTCGGCGCGGCACCCGGGTGGTGGCACGGCGAGACCCTGGTCCTCGACGACGCAGGCACCATCGCCGCCGTCGCGGCCCGTTCCGGCGCCCGGCTGTCCGACGCCGAACGGGTCCTGCACGCCGCACATCCCGCGTACGTGCTGTTCACGTCCGGGTCCTCCGGTGAACCAAAGGGTGTCGTCGGCACCCACGGTGGACTCGCCGCTCGGCTGGCCTGGGGGCAGCGCGCGGTGCCGGTCGGTACGCGGGACGTCGTCCTGGCCAAGAGTTCGCCGGGCTTCGTCGACGGCAGCACCGAACTGCTCGGCGCACTCGTCGGGGGTGCGACGGTCGTGCTGGCCGGGGCGGGTGAGCGCCGCGATCCTCGCGCGCTGGCCACCCTCGCGGCGCGGCGCGAGGTCAGCCGCATGACGGTGGTGCCGAGCCTGCTGCGTGCGTTGCTCAATGAGATGGACCTGCCGATGGTCCGCACGTGGATCTCCAGCGGCGAACCGCTGTCCGCCACGCTCGCCGCCGCGACCCCCGCGCGGCTCGTGAACCTGTACGGCTGCTCGGAGGCCAGCGGTGACAGCCTCGTCGCCGAGGGCGGCGGCCCGTTCACCGCGCTGGTCGACGGCACCGCGGCGTACGTGCTCGACGCCCGGCTCGCTCCGACGGCCACCGGGGTGGTCGGTGAGCTGTACCTGGCGGGCGCCGGCCTGGCCCGTGGCTACCTCGGCGCGCCGGGACTGACCGCGACCCGGTTCGTGGCCAACCCGTTCGGGCCCGGCAGGCTCTACCGCACCGGCGACCTGGCCCGCCGCTCCTCGGCCGGTGCGCTCATGGTGCTCGGCCGCGCGGATGACCAGGTGAAGGTGCGGGGCGTCCGCGTCGAGCCAGGCGAGGTCGAGTCCGCGCTCACCGCCCTGCCAGGAATCACGGCGGCCGCGGTCGTCGCGCGGGACCACGCGGGTGAGCGCGAGCTGGCCGCGTTCATCGTCGGTGACGCCGCGCAGGCGCGGACTGCACTGCGGGCGACCTTGCGTGCCACCTTGCCCGCGCACCTCGTGCCCAGCTCGTTCACCGTCCTGCCCGCCCTGCCGACGCTGCCCGGCGGCAAGATCGACCGGCGCGCGCTCGCCGCGTCGACACCCGCCGCCGGCGAACCGGTGCACGCCGAGCCTGCCGACGAGCGGGAACGGGCGCTGGCACGGATCGTCGCGCTGGTGCTCGACCGGCCGTCGGTCGACGTGTCGGCGAGCTTCTTCGATCTCGGCGGCCACTCGCTGCTGGCCGCCCGGCTCGTCGCCCGCATCCGCACCACGTTGCACCGCGAGGTCTCGCTGCGCACGGTGTTCGAGGCGCCGTCCGTCCGGGAGCTCGCCGCGCGGCTCGACGAACGTGCCACCCGGCCCGCGTTGACGGCCGGTGACCGGCCGGAACGCGTGCCGCTCTCCCACGCCCAGCGCCGCCTGTGGTTCCTGGAACAGCTGGACGACACCGGGTCCGCGTACACGATCCCGTTCGTGACGCGGCTGACCGGACCGGTCGACGCCACCGCCATGCACGCCGCGGTCGGCGATGTCATGCGCAGGCACGAAGTGCTGCGGACCGTCCTGCTGGTGGCCGACGGCGAGCCCTACCAGCACGTGCTCACCGACCCGGCCGTCCCGTTCGGCGCGCACCGGAACCGGCCGCTCGCCGACGTGCTCGCGCACCGGTTCGACCTCGCCGCGCAGCCACCGCTGCACGTCACGCTGCTGAGCGAGTCCGGCACGGACCACACGCTTGTCGTGCTCGTGCACCACACCGCCGCCGACGCGCTGTCGGCCGGTCCGTTGTTCGCCGACCTCACGGCCGCCTACGCGGCCCGCGTCGCCTGCGAAACACCACAGTGGACGCCGCTGCCGGTCCAGTACGCGGACTACGCCGTGTGGCAACGCGAACTCGACACCGGCGACCAGCTCGAGTACTGGCGAAGCCGGCTCGCGGGCCTCCCGGACGAGGTGCCGCTGCCGACCGACCGGCCACGACCGGCGACCCCGAGCTACGCCGGTGACGTGGTCGAAGCCGATCTCCCACCCGAGACACACCGCGCGGTCCGGGAGCTGGCCCGCGCGTCCGGCGCGACCCCGTTCATGGTGCTGCGGGCCGGGGTCGCGGCCGTGCTGTCGGCGATGGGCGCCGGTGCCGACATCCCGATCGGGACGCCGGTCGGTGGCCGGATCGACCCGGCACTCGACGGGCTCGTCGGGTTCTTCGTCAACACGGTGGTCCTGCGGACCGACCTGTCCGGCGACCCCACGTTCGCCGACCTGCTCCAGCGGGTCCTGGACAACGACCTCGCCGCGTTCGCCAACGCGGACGTGCCGTTCGAGCAGCTCGTCGACGAGCTGGCGCCACGTCGGTCCCGAGCAAGGCACCCGCTGTTCCAGGTGCTGGTCAACCACAACTACCGCCAGCTCGACGCGCCAGGGTTCGCCGGACTGACGGCGCAGGTCGTGCCCGCCACGCTGGACGCCGCGAAGTTCGACCTCGCGTTCGCGTTCGACGAACTGCCGGGCGTCGACGGGCTGACCGTGTCGGTCAACTACGCCACCGACCTGTTCGACCGCACCACGGTGACCGCTCTGCTCGATCGTCTCGTGGCGCTGCTGACCACGGTCACGGCCGCGCCCGCGACCCGGATGTCCCAGGTGGACGTGCGGTTGCCCACCGAGCGGACCGCCACCATCGCCCGCAACGACACCGCGCGGGCGGTGGCGCCGGGCACGGTCGTTGACCGCCTGCTGAGTGCCGCGCCGGACGCGGTCGCCGTCGTCCGAGGTGACCGGACACTGACCTACGCCGACCTCGTGCGGGACAGCGCGGCGGTCGCCGCCCACCTGACCGCCAGGGGCATCGGACCGGAAAGCGTTGTCGCGGTGGCGATCCCTCGGTCGGTGGAACTCGTCGTCGCGCTGTGGGGCATCCTCCGTGCCGGTGCCGCCTACCTGCCGGTGGACCCGGACGACCCGGCCGGGCGGACCCGGTTCGTGCTCGACGACGCAGGCGCCGCGCTCACCCTCACGGACCTTCATGAGATCACGGCGGCGCCGTACACCGAACCGGCGCTCGACCCCGGCACCGCCGCGTACGTGATCTACACGTCCGGCTCGACCGGCACCCCGAAGGGCGCCGTCCTGACCCACCGCGCGCTCGTGAACCGTCTCGAGTGGATGCTGGCGGCCTACGACATCGGCCCAGCGGACCGCATCGTGCAGAAGACCCCGGCCGGGTTCGACGTGTCGGTGTGGGAGTTCTTCCTGCCGGCACTGGCAAGCGCCACGCTGGTGCTCACCGAGCCGGGCGGGCACCGCGACCCGGCACACCTCGCCGACGTGATCGAACGGCATGGCGTCACGGTCGCGCACTTCGTGCCATCCATGCTGCGTGCCTTCCTCGACGGGCAGCGGGCGCCCGGCCTGCGGCTCGTCGTCACGAGCGGCGAGGCGCTGACCCCCGGCCTCGCGGCCCACTGCCGGGCGGCGCTGCCGGGCGCGGCACTGCACAACCTGTACGGCCCGACCGAGGCCACCGTCGACGTCACCCACCACGCGGTCGACTCCGACGACGACACCGTCCCCATCGGGTGCCCGGTGTGGAACACGACCGTCCACGTGCTCGACCCGATGCTGCGCCCGGTGCCCGACGGGGTCGCGGGGGAGCTGTACCTCGGCGGTGTCCAGCTGGCGCGTGGCTATCACGCCCGGCCGGGACTGACCGCGTCCCGGTTCGTCGCGTACGAGGGCGGCGACCGGCTCTACCGGACCGGTGACCTGGTGCGGATCCGCCCCGACGGCGCGCTCGACTACCTCGGCCGCACCGACGACCAGGTGAAGGTCCGTGGCGTCCGCGTCGAACCCGGCGAGGTCGAGGCCGCGTTGACCGCACAGCCCGGCGTGCGTGCGGCGGCGGTGATCGCGGCCGACGACGGGCACGGCGACCGGCGGCTCGCCGCGTACGTGGCAGGCGGCGACGCGCCGACCCTGCTGGCCGCCCTGGCGGCCCGGCTGCCCGCCCACCTCGTGCCGGACCTGATCGTCGAGCTGCCCGAGCTTCCGTTGACCCCCAGCGGAAAGCTCGACCGCAGGGCGCTGCCCGACCCGGCCGTCACCCGGACCGAACCGGACGCCGCACCGCGAGACCCGGCAGAGGACCTCCTCGCAGGCATCGTCGCCGCACTGCTCGGCAGGGCGGACGTCGGCGTGACCGACGACTTCTTCGCACTGGGCCTGCACTCCCTGCTCGCGGTCCGCGTCGTCGCCAAGGTCGCCGCCGCGTTCGACGCACGCATCACCGTCGCCGACGTGTTCGACGCGCCGACCGTCCGCCAGCTCGCCACCCGCCTGCGACCCGGCGCCGACCGGCCGCCACTGCGACCGGTCGAGCGGCCCTCGGTGCTGCCGCTGTCCCCGGCGCAACAGCGGCTGTGGTTCATCCACCGGATGGAAGGCCCCGGCCACACCTACAACATCCCGTTCGCCGCCCGGCTGACCGGCGACCTCGACCTCGCCGCGTTACGCCTCGCGGTGGCCGATGTCGTGGCACGGCACGAGATCCTGCGCACCCGCTACCCGGAGGGCGCGACCCCGACCCAGGTGGTGACGGCGGACGCCGAGGTGCCGTTCGACGTCGTCGACACCACAGAGGAGGACCTCGCGGCGCGGCTCGCCGACGCCGCCCGGTATCCGTTCCGGCTCGCCGACGAGCTGCCGCTGCGCGTGACGGTGCTACGCCCCGGCGCCGACCACGTGGTGCTGTTCCTCGTGCACCACATCGCCGCCGACGAGTGGTCCGCTCGCCCCCTGTTCGCCGACCTCGCAACGGCCTACGCCGCCCGCGTCGCCGGTCAGTCGCCACAGTGGACCCCGCTGCCGGTGCAGTACGCGGACTACACACTGTGGCAACGAGACATCGAGACCGCCGACCAGCTCACCCACTGGTCGACCGCGCTCGCCGGTCTGCCGGACGAGCTGAACCTGCCTGCCGACCGGCCCCGGCCACCGGTGGCGACCTACCTCGGTGCGGAGATCGTCCGCGACCTGCCACCCGGGCTGGCCGAGGCCGTCCGCGCCGCGGCCACCCGTCACGGCGTCACCGTGTTCATGGCGCTCCAGGCCGCGGTCGCGGTCCTGCTCGGCAAGCTCGGCGCCGGCACGGACATCCCGCTCGGCAGCCCGGTGGCCGGGCGCACCGACCCGGCGCTCGACGACCTCGTCGGCTTCTTCGTCAACACCCTCGTGCTGCGTCACGACCTGTCCGGCGACCCCACGTTCGCCGAACTGCTCGACCGCACCCGGCGCACCACCCTGGACGCGTTCGCCAACGTGGACGTCCCGTTCGAACGGCTCGTCGACCACCTGTCGCCGCCGAGGTCGATGTCGCGGCACCCGCTGTTCCAGGTGGTCGCCACGCACCGGCTCGTCGACGAGGCCGACCTCGGGCTGCCGGGGCTGCACACCGAGGAGGTCGACCCCGGCGTCGCGATCGCCAAGTTCGACCTCACGTTCGGCGTCCGCGAGGTCCGCGGCGAGCCGGGGCTCACCCTCGCACTGACCTACGCGACCGACCTGTTCGACGCGGGCACCGCGACCGCGCTGCTCGACCGGCTCACCGACGTCCTCGACGCGCTCGCGACCCGGCCGGATGCCCGGATCGGCTCGGTCAGTGTGCTGACCGCCGCAGAGCGAACGAAGGTGCTGACCGACTGGAACGCGACCGACGCCGTTGTCCAGCAAGGGAACCTGGCACAGCTGTTCGAGGCACAGGTGGCCGCGCGGCCCGGCGCGCTCGCCCTGTCCGACGGCGACCGCCGCTTCACCTTCGCCGAGCTGAACACCCTCGCCAACCGGCTGGCCGGCGTGCTGCTGGCGCGCGGGCTGCCGCCGGAGTCGATCGTCGCGATCGCGCTGCCGAGGTCGGCCGAGTTCCTCGTCGCGATGTTCGCCGTGGCGAAGGCGGGCGCGGCGTACCTGCCCGTCGACCCCGGCCACCCGGCCGCCCGCGTCCGGCACGTCCTCGCCGACGCGCGACCGGCGCTGGTGATCGCCGCAGGCGCGCGGGCGCCAGACGGCGCCGATGGCATCCCCGTGGTGCCCGTCGAGACCGCGTGGGACACCACGATCCCCGAGGGCACCGACCCCGACACCAGCCGGATCGGGCCGGACTCGCTGGCCTACGTGATCTACACGTCCGGCTCGACCGGCAGGCCCAAGGGCGTCGCCGTGCCACACGGCGGCCTCGGCAGCCTGATCGCCACCATGGCGGGCGGCTCCCGCAGCGGTCCCGGCGCGAGGGTCGGCCAGTTCGCGTCGTTCTCGTTCGACGTGTCGCTGGCCGAACTGAGCATCTCGATCCTCTGCGGCGCGAGCCTGTTCCTGTTGCCGGAGCACGCCCGCGCGGGCGCGGCGCTCGGCGCGTTCGCGCACGAGCACGCGGTGACCCACTTCGTGATCCCGCCCTCGGTCGTGTCGTCGCTGCCGGACGTGACCACGCTCCCGGCCGGCACCACGCTGATCGTCGGCACCGAGGCGCTGCGCCGCGAGCTGGTGCACCGCTGGGCGGCGGGCCGGATCCTGCTCAACGCGTACGGACCCACCGAGCACACGGTGAACTCCACGCTCTGGCGCGCCGACCCGGACTGGGCGCCCGCCGTCCTGCCGATCGGCCGCCCGGACGTGAACAAGCGCGCCTACGTGCTCAGCCCCGAGCTGGTGCCGGTGCCGCCCGGCGTCACCGGTGAGCTGTACCTCGGCGGCACCGGCCTCGCCCGCGGCTACCTCGGCCGGCCCGCACTGACCGCGGGCCGGTTCGTCGCCGACCCGTTCGGCGAGCCCGGCGCCCGGCTCTACCGCACCGGCGACCTCGTCCGGTGGACCGAGGACGGCCTGCTGGCATACCTCGGCCGGGTCGACGACCAGATCAAGGTCCACGGCTACCGCATCGAACCCGCCGAGATCGAGGCCGTGCTCGTCGACCAGCCGGGCATCCGCGCGGCCGCGGTCGCCGCCAGGGAGATCGACGGCGGCAGGCGGGTGCTCGTCGGCTACCTCGTCGCCGAAGGAGACCAGCCACCCGTCGAGACCGTCAGTGCCGCCGTTGCCGCACGGCTCCCGGAGTACCTGGTGCCCTCGGCGTGGGTGTGGCTCCCGGCGCTGCCGCTGTCCGTCGCGGGCAAGCTCGACCGCGACGCGCTGCCGGCACCGGACCACACACCGCGCGGGGATGGCGCACCGACGGAGGGGCGGCGCGAGGAGATCCTGCTCGCCCTGTTCCGTGAGCTGCTCGGCCGCGACGACATCGGCGCCACCGACGCGTTCTTCGAGCTGGGCGGGGACAGCATCCTGTCCATTCAGCTCGTCGCCGCCGCCCGCGAACGCGGTCTCGCGCTCACCCCGCGCGACGTGTTCGAACGCAAGACGGTCCGCGCGCTCGCTCTCGCCGCCACCGAACTCGCCGCACCGGACGTGCACGACGATGATGTCGGCGACGTGCCGCTCACGCCGGTCATGCGCCGGTTCGTCACCCGCGACCCGGCGATCGAGAAGTTCGGCCAGTCGATGCTCGTGCGCCTGCCCCGCGACGTCGACGTCGACGCGCTCCGCGCCGCGTTCGCCGCGGTGCTGCGCCACCATCACGCGCTGCGTGGGCGCCTCGACCGGTCCGGCGAGCCTCGGCTGGTCATCGGCCCGCCCGGCCTCGTCGGCGACCCGCTCGAGGTGCTGGCCTGCGCGCCCGGCGCGGAACCGCCCCGCGAAGGGTTCCTGCGCGCGCGGGACCGCCTCGACCCGGAGGCGGGCGAACTGCTCGCGGCGGTCCTGTTCGACCACGGCGCGGACGAGCCTGCCGAGCTGCTGATCCTCGTGCACCACCTCGTGATGGACGGGGTCTCCTGGCGCATCCTGTTGCCGGACCTGGAATCCGCGTACCGCGCGGCGGCGGCCGGCGCCGCACCGGCCCTGCGCCCGGTCCGCACCTCGTTGCGTACCTGGGCGAACGGGCTCCTGGCGGCCGCGGCACGCAAGGCTGCGGAGACCGGCTACTGGCGTCAGGTGCTGTCCGCGCCACCGGCCCGGCTCGGGTCACGGGCGTTCGACCCGGACCGTGACACCCACGCCACGGTCGCGCACCTGCGCCGCACGCTCCCGGCCGACGACCTCGTCACCACCGTGCCCGGCCGGTTGCGGGCCCGCGTCGACGAGGTACTGCTCACCGGCCTCGCGCTGGCCGCCCGCAGCTGGACCGGCGCCGAGGACCTCGTGGTGGACCTGGAGAGCCACGGCCGCGCCCAGGACCAGGTGCCAGGCACCGACCTGTCGCGCACGATCGGCTGGTTCACCAGCATCCACCCGGTCCGCCTGCGCACCACCGGCATCGGCGTCACCGAGGCCGAGCGCGACCCCGCGCTCGCGGAACGGGTCGTGCGCGAGGTCAAGGAACACCTGCGGCGCGTGCCGGACGACGGCATCGGTTTCGGCCTGCTGCAGGAGGATCTCGCCGACCTGCCCGCACCGCTGGTGGCGTTCAACTACCTCGGCAGGCTCGGCGCGAGCGCCGGGACCGCACCGGGATGGCAGCCGGTGGACGGCGGGATCGGCGGCACCGTCGACGACGACCGCCGCGTCGACCACGTGCTGAGCGTCGACGCCGTCGCGCTCGACACGCAGGACGGGTTGGCACTGCGGGTCGACCTCGCCTACGCCTCCGGGGTACTCGACGAGGCCGAGGTGACGGCCTTCGCCGACCTGCTCGACCGCGCGCTGCGTGCGGTCACCGCCGCCGCGGCGCGTCCCGACGCGGGCGCGCACACGCCGGTCGACGTGCCGCTCGCGCGGCTGAACCAGGGACAGCTGGACCGGATCCGAGCGAAATGGGCGACCCGATGAACGAGCCGGCCACACCGCAGGCCCCAGCACTGGCCGACATCCTGCCGTTGTCGCCGTTGCAGGAAGGCCTGCTGTACCTCAGCAGCTACCAGCCGGACGGGCCGGACGTGTACACCGTCCAGCTCGCCGTCGACCTGACCGGCGAACTCGAACCGGCCCGGCTGCGCGCAGCGGTTCACGCGTTGCTGGACCGGCACCCGAACCTGCGTGCCTGCTTCTGGTTCGAGGAGGTCGACCACCCGGTCGCGCTGATCCCGGAGACCGTCGATCCACAGTGGACCGAGGTGGACCTGCGCGGGCTGCCCGACCCGCGCGCCGAGGCGGAACGGGTCGGCGCGGAGCAACGCGCGATCCGGTTCGACCTCGCGACCCCGCCGCTGTTCCGGTTCCATCTGCTGCGCACGGCCGACGACCGGCACCGGCTGGTGATCACGAGCCACCACATCCTGCTCGACGGCTGGTCCAACGCCTTGCTGGTGCGGGAGATCCTCGCCCTGTACCGCGATCCGGCCACGCCGCCACCGGCGGGCCAGTACCGCGACTACCTCGCCTGGCTCGCCACCAGGGACCGGGCCACCAGCGAACACGCCTGGCGCACCGCGTTCGCCGACGTCGTGTCCTGCACGCCGTTCACCTCGGGCCGCCCGGCGCCGGGGCCCGTCACGCGCACGGCGCTGACCCTCGAGAGCGTCGAACACGACCGGGTCGTCGCGCTCGCCCGCGCCACCGGCGTCACCCTCAACACCGTCCTGCAGGCCGCGTGGCTCACCGTGCTCGCCGCCTATGCCGGCAGCACCGACGTGGTCACCGGGCAGGCGGTCGCCGGACGGCCCGCCGAGGTGCCGGGGGTGGGCGAGGCGATCGGGCTCTTCCTCAACACCGTGCCCGTCCGCGGCCGGTTGCGCCACGACGAGCCGTTCGCGGACTTCCTGCGCAGGCTGGCCGCCTCGCAGACCGCGCTGCTCGACCACCAGTACCTCGACCTCGCGTCGGTCACCAGGGTCGCGGGTGCCGGCGAGTTGTTCGACACCCTGCTCGTGATCGAGAACTACCCGGTCGACGAGGCCGCCCTCGAACAGGCCGAGGCAGGCACCGGCCTGCGGGTGGAGCGCGTCTCGGGTCACGACGGCGCGCACTACCCGGTGATGCTGACCGTCGTCCCCGGTGGTGGCAGGCTCCGGTTCGAGGTGAAGCACCGGCCGGACGCGCTCGATCCCGCGACAGCGAACGGGATCCTCATCCGGCTGCGCACGTTGCTCGGCGCCGTGGTGGCCGACCCGGCCCTGCCCGTGGGCCACGCGCTCACCGCCGGGCACACCTCGGTCGCCGGCCCGATCGACGACATCACCCACCCCGACGTCATCTCGTCGGTCATCACGCGGCTCGCGACCTACCCGGACGCGATGGCACTGATCGCGGGCCAGGACGTACTGACGGCCGGGGAGCTGCACCGCAGGGCCGACGCGCTCGCCGCGACCCTCGCGGCCCGTGGCGTCGGTCCAGAGTCGGTCGTCGGGCTCGCCACCGGCTACCACGCCGACCTGGTCGTCGCGCTGCTCGCGGTCCTCCGCGCGGGCGCCTGCTACCTGCCGCTGGATCTGGGCTACCCGGAGGAGCGGCTGCGGTTCATGCTCACCGACGCCCGCCCCGGCCTCGTGCTCACCAGGGGAGCGCTGCCCGCCGCGCTCGCCGGTCTCGCGTCCGAAGTGGACCTCACGACCCTCGACCTCGCCGACGCGCCAGCGCCGACCGTGGCCGTGGCGCCGGACCATCCCGCCTACCTCGTCTACACCTCCGGCTCCACCGGAGCACCCAAGGGCGTGGTCGGCACCCGCGCGGGCCTCGCGAACCGGCTCGAGTGGCTTCAGCGCGCCGAACCGCTCGGCACAGGCGACGTGGTGCTGGCGAAGAGTTCCATCAGCTTCCTCGACGGCTCCACCGAACTGCTCGGCGCACTCGTCGCGGGCGCGCCCGTCGTCCTCGCTCCCGCCCAGGACCGCACCGACGCACTGGCGCTCGTCGACCTGATCAAGTCCCACCGTCCCACCCGCGTCACGGGTGTCCCGAGCCTGCTGCGCACGCTCGCCGACCACGGCAGTGGCGCGCTGGACTCGGTGCGGCTGTGGATCTCCAGCGGTGAGGCACTGACCGCCGCACACCTCGCCGCGCTCGGCGCGGCGTCGCGTGGCCGGGTCGTGAACCTCTACGGCTGCTCGGAGGCCAGCGGCGACAGCCTCTACTGCCCGGACTCCGCCACGGAGTTGAGCCTGGGCACCCCGGTCGCGAACACCGTCGCACGCGTGCTGGACGGCTGGCTGCGCGAAGTCCCGCCCGGCGGTGTCGGGGAGCTGTACCTCGCCGGGGACGGACTGGCCCGCGGCTACCTCCACCAGCCCGCGCTCACCGCCGGCCGGTTCGTCGCCGACCCGCACGGTGCGCCGGGGGAGCGGCTGTACCGCACGGGTGATCTCGTGCGGCTGCGCCAGGACGGCACGATCGTCCACCTCGGCCGTACCGACGAGCAGGTGAAGATCCGCGGCTTCCGCGTCGAGCCCGCCGAGATCGAGTCGGTGCTCAGCCGCATCGACGGCATCGCGGGCGCTGCGGTCGCGGTCCGCGCCGACGGTGACGGACCCACCCGCGTGGTCGGCTACCTCGTCACCGAGGACGGTGGCCCGCTCGACACCGGCGCGGTCCGCGCGGCGGCGGCCCGTCAGCTGGCCGAACACCAGGTGCCGTCGGTGTTCGTGCGCCTCGACGCACTGCCGACCACCCCCAGCGGCAAGATCGCCCGCCGCGAACTGCCAGCCCCCGACCTGGCGGGCCTCACCGGCACCTCGGCCCCGGCCACCGACGACGAACGTGTCCTCGCCGCGATCTTCGCCGAGGTGCTCGGCCTGCCGTCGGTCGGCACGCACGACGGGTTCGCCGAACTGGGCGGCGACAGCATTGTCTGCATCCAGCTCGTCAGCCGCGCCCGCGCGGCCGGACTGGCGCTGAGCCCCCGGGACGTGTTCGAGCACAAGACGGTCGCCGCGCTCGCGGCCGTTGGCCGCTCCCAGCGCGCCGAGAGCGTCACGGACACCGGTGCCGTCGTGTTGCGGACCTGGCGGGACCGGCACGCCGGCCTCCTCGCGGAACCCGGCGTCACCGACGTACTGCCCGCCACCCCGCTGCAACGCGGCATGGTCTTCCTGTCCGGCTTCGACCCGGACACCGACGACGTCTACACGATGCAGCTCGTCCTGCGCCTGACCGGAGCCATCGACCCGAACCGGCTGCGGGCCGCCGCGCAACGCGTCCTCGACCGGCATCCCGCGCTACGAGCGGGTTTCCGCGTGCTCCCCGGCGGCGAGGTCACCCAGGTCGTCCACACCGGACTGACGGTGCCGTGGTCAGAGCACGCCGGCGCGGACGTCGACGCCGTCGCCGCCGCGCAGCGAGCGGACCGGTTCGACCTCGCCGCGCCACCGCTGCTGCGACTCGCGCTGGTCCGGGTCGCGGCCGACGAGCACCGGCTCGTGATCACCAACCACCACAGCGTCCTCGACGGCTGGTCGGTGCCGCTGTTCGCCCGCGAACTGTTCGCCACCTACGCCGGACTCGACGTCCCGGCGACCGAGGACACCGGGTTCCGCTCCTACCTGGAATGGCTGGCAGGCAAGGACGACGACGCGGCGAGGACGGCCTGGCGGGCCGCGCTCACCGGCCTCGCGGGCCCGACGCTGCTAGTGCCCCGTCCAGGCGGATACGGCATGATTCTCGACGGCCCCGCCGCCCGCCGGCCGCGTTGCCGAAAGGCCCAAGTACAACCCGGTACGAGGACCTTTCGGCGCCTTGCCGGCGAACACCGGGATCCACCGATAACCACCCCAATCCACCTGGACGGGGCACCAGCCGGGCCGGAACCCGGCACCACGACCGAGAGCGCCCGGCTCCTGCCGCTGGCCCTGCCCGACGGCCTGGCCGGGGAACTGACCGCGCTGGCCCGCGCGAGCGACGTCACCCTCAACACGGTGCTGCAGCTCGCCTGGGCGGTCGTGCTCGGCCGGGCTACCGGCAGCACCGACGTCGTCTTCGGCGCCACCGTGTCCGGCCGCAGCACCGACCTGCCCGACGTCGGCGCCATCATCGGCCTGATGATCAACACGGTGCCGGTGCGGGTGCGGCTGCCGATGGCCACGACCATCCGCGACAGCCTCACCGAGCTGCAACTCGCGCAGGCGCGGCTGATCGAGCACCAGCACACCGGACTCGCGGACATCCAGCGCTGGAGCGGGCACCGGACGCTGTTCGACACTCTGCTGGTGTTCGAGAGCTTCCCGATCGACGAGGACGCGCTGCGCGACGCCGAGACCGCGGGCGGGCTCGACGTCGCCGTCGCGGGCGGCCGCTCACTGACCCACTATCCGCTCACCGTCACCGTCTTCCCGTCCGGCGGACTGGAGATCGTGCTGGAGTACCGCGCCGACCTGTTCGACGACGACACCGCGGCCAGCATCGGCGACCGGCTCGCCGAGGTCCTCGCCGCGCTCGTCCGTTCGCCCGACGCACCGCTCGCGGCACTGCCGTCGGCGTCGGCCGCCGAACGCGGCCGGGTCCTCGCGTTCGGCTCCGGCGCCGAACACCCCGCAGGAGAGTCGCTGCCGGAGTTGTTCACGCGGCAGACCGAACGGTATCCCGGGCGGCGCGCGGTGGTGTGCGGCGACGACAGCAGGACCTTCGGCGACCTGGCCGAGGACGCGAACCGTCTCGCCCGCGCGCTGATCGACCGGGGCGCCGGGCCGGAGCAGGTCGTGGCCGTGGTCCTCGACCGGTCCGTCACCGCGATGACCGCCATGGTCGCGGTTCTGCTGGCGGGCGCGGTCTACCTGCCGATCGACCCCGCCTACCCGGCGGAACGCATCAGGGCCGTCCTCGCCGACGCCCGCCCCGCCGTGGTGATCGCCACCCGCGACGATCTTGGCGACCCGCTCGACCCGACGAGTCCCGAGGTGACCGGGCAACCCACGACTCCGCTCGGGGGGCCGCCGCCGAGGCCGGAGCATCCCGCCTACCTCATCTACACGTCCGGCTCGACCGGGAAACCCAAGGGCGTACTGGTTTCGCACTCCTCGATCGCGAACCTGTTCGCCGGCCACCGCCGCGCGCTCTACGACCCGCTCCGCGCCAGCACCGGCCGGGACCGGCTGAACGTGGCGCACATCTGGCCGTTCGCCTTCGACGCGGCCTGGCAGCCGCAGCTGTGGCTCTTCGACGGCCACACCGTCCACATCGTCTCCGACGACGACCGCGCCGACCCGGCCGCCATCGCCGATCTCCTTGCCGCACAACGCATCGACTTCGTCGAGGTACCGCCCGCGATGCTCGGTCCGCTCACCGACCTCGGCGCGCTGGACACGCTGCCGATGATCGGGTTCGGCGGTGACGCGGTCGGCGACGCGCAGTGGCGCACGCTCGCCGAGTGCCCCGACCTGATCGCGGTGAACCTGTACGGGCCGACCGAGTGCACGGTCGACGCGCTCGCCGCGTTCGTGCCGGACAGCCCGACTCCCGTGGTGGGTGCGCCGGTCGACAACACCCGCGCCTACGTCCTCGACACCGCGCTGTCGCCGGTGCCGCCGGGGGTCGCGGGCGAGCTGTACCTCGCGGGCGCCGGTGTCGCCCGCGGCTACCTCGGCGCGCCCGCGCTGACCGCCGACCGGTTCGTCGCCGACCCGTTCGTCGCGGGTGCCCGCATGTACCGCACCGGGGACCTCGCCCGCTGGACCGACCGGGGTGCGATCGACTTCCTCGGCCGCGCCGACGGTCAGGTGAAGGTGCGTGGCTTCCGCGTCGAACTCGGCGAGGTGGAGGCCGCGCTGACCGCGCACCCGGCGGTGTCGCAGGCGGTGGTCACCGCCGCGGGTGGACGGCTCGCCGGGTACGTGGCGCCGAAGGTGGACGAGGACGAGCTGCGGGCGTGGGTCGCCACGAGGCTGCCCGACTTCATGGTGCCCGCCTCGGTCACCGCGCTCGACGCGCTGCCGCTCACCGCACACGGCAAGGTCGACCGCGCTCGCCTTCCCGCACCCCGCTTCACCTCCGGCGTGCCCTACCGCGCCCCGCGCACCGACGACGAACACCGGCTGTGCCAGGTGTTCGCGGACGCGCTGGGGGTCGAGCGGGTCGGCCTCGACGACGACTTCCTCGCCCTCGGCGGGGACAGCCTCGCGTCCATGCGGATCATCGCCGCCGGGTTCCGGCTCACGCCGAAGGACATCTTCGAACGCCGCACCGTCGGCGCTTTGCTTGCCCCATCAGAAGAGGAGACCCGATGACCCCCACCAACGACGAGGACGGCGGACGACGGGGCTGGTCGCGCCGCAGGCTGCTGGTCGGTGGTCTCGCCACCGCCGCGGTCGTCCCCGTGACGCTGCCCGGCGGCCCGCTGCACGGGCTCTACGACCTGGTCGCGGGCGGCACCGCCGACGGCGTCCGCTCGGTGACACCGTCGGTCGCGACCAGCGGGATGCCCCGGTTACCCGGCCGGGGAGCGCCCTCGGTCGTCCGCGTCGCCTACCAGCAGAACGCGCACCCCGAACCTCTGGAGCCGTTCCGGGACGCACTGCCGATTCCACGCACGATCCGGCCCGACCACGACGGCGAGGTGACGGTGCGGATGCGGGTCGCGCGGGTGCGCATGCACTCCCAGCTGCCCGCGACGACCGTGTGGGGCTTCGACGGCACCGTGCCCGGCCCGACCATCGAGGTGCGGTCCGACCGCCGCACGCGGGTCCGCTGGGTCAACGAGCTGAGCGGGAAGATGCCGCTCGTCGCCGTGGCGCCGATGATCGCGCAGGCCGACCCGCCGTTGTGGGACCGGCCCGGCCGCGACGGCGCGCCCGCGCTCGCCGACGTGTCGAACCTGCCGCCGTGGACCGTGGTGCACCTGCACGGCGCCGAGACCGGCATGGACAACGACGGCTGGCCGGAGGCCGGCATCCCGCCCGGTGACGTCCAGGTCGCCGAGTACGCGAACGACCAGCGCGCGACGCTGCTCTGGTACCACGACCACGCGATGCCGATCTCGCGGTGGAACACCATCGCGGGCCTCGCCGGGCTGTACGTGATCCGCGACCGGACCGAGGAGCAGCTCGGGCTGCCGTCCGGCAGGTTCGAGGTGCCGCTCGTGTTGTGCGACCGCAACTTCGACCTCGACGCGGCGGGCAAACTCACCGGCACGCAGCTGTACAAGACGGTGATGTACACGACCGAGCCGGAACTGCAGGCCACCTCGTTCTCCGGCCCGTTCACCACCGTCAACGGCGTCATCTGGCCGCACCTGGACGTCGAGCCGCGCTGGTACCGGCTGCGGATCGCGAACGTGTCGAACGTGCGCCCCTACGTGCTGCGCCTGACGTTCGACGACGGCACCCCGGTGCCCGAGGGCGTGGTGAAGCTGATCGGCACCGACGGCGGTCTGCTGCCCGCGCCGGTCGCGATCGACGGCACGCTGCCGGTCGCCGCCGCGGAACGCGCCGACGTGCTCGTCGACTTCGGTGCGCTGCGTGGCAAGCGGGTGCGGTTCGTCAACGAGGACTACGACCCAGGCCCGTGGCCACAGGTGATGGAGTTCCGGGTGTCCGGCCGGGGCGGTGGCGGCAACCCGCCACCCAGGAAGCTCGACCCCGCCTTCCCGCAGCCGGACGCGGCGGCGGTCGCCGCCGCACCGGCACGCATGATCATGTTCCCGCCGCTCGGCACCGGGCAGATCGAGCAGTGGGAGATGCGTGAGGTACCCGCACCGCCCGGCCCGTTCCCGGTCGACGGCATCGTGCAGGTGCGTGGCCAGGACGGGACGGTCCGCACCTACGAGCGGACGGCGCGGCACTTCAACGACCCGGTGTCGTTCATGGCCGCCACCGGCAGCTGGGAGCGGTGGACCTGGATGAACCTCGACGTCGCGGGATGGCCGCACCCGCAGCACATCCACGCCACCCACTTCCGCGTCACCCAGCGGCACCACTACGACGTCGAGGACAAGTTCGAGTTCGTCCTCGACGAGCAGGGCCGCACGATCGGCGGCGGCACGAAGACGCCGGTGGAGTTCGTCTCCGTCGGCGAGGTCACCCCGGTCGAGGGCGGCTGGAAGGACGTCGTACAGGTCAACAACGCGGAGGCCGTCACGGTCGCCGCCAAGTTCGACCACAGTGGACGGTTCCTGCATCACTGCCACATGCGTGACCACGAGGACATGGGCATGATGCGCCCGTTCGTGGTGATGCCCGCCGAGGTGATGAAGATCGAGCGGCAGCACGGCCACCCGATGCCGGACGGCACCGAGGGCCACGGCCACTAATCAGCGAAGCCGGGGCCGGGCGCTGCGCGCCCGGCCCCGGCTTTCGCGATGTCCTGAACGCTTTCGGGTCGTTGCCGCCGGTTGCCGTCGCCGGGTTTGCCTCGGCGGCTCTTTGCCTCCGGCGGCTCCTCGCCGGAGGCAAACGCACAGACGAGCGCAACCGATCCAGGTGAACCAGACGAACCGATCAGGCGGACTGGCGCCAGTAGCCGCAGAAGTAGATCCGGTCCTTGGCGATGCCGCGATCGTTGACGAGGTGCCTGCGTACACCGGTGGCCAGCGCGGACTCGCCCGCGACCCAGGCGTACGGCGTACCCGTCGGCAGGTCCCGCTCTCGTAGCGCGGCGAGAGCGGTGTCGCCTCGGGTCGCGGCGCCGCGGTGCAGCCATGTCACGGTCGTGCCCTCCGGCACGGCGATCGGCAGTTCGTCGGCCGCGTCGGCGACCTCGATGAGGACGACGGCGGGGGAGTGCAGCTGCTCGACGATCGCGGCGATCGCCGGCACGGCGGACTCGTCTCCGACCACCAGCTGCCACTCGGTGCCGGCGGGCGGGCGGTAGTCGGCGCCGTCGCTCAGCACGCCGATCTTGTCGCCGGGCGCGGCGTTGGCGGCCCATGTCCCGCCGGGCCCGCTGTCCTCGCCGTGGCCGTGCAGGACGAAGTCGATGTCCAGCTCACGCCGTTCGCGGTCCAGCCTGCGGACCGTGTAGTTCCGCAGCACCGGGCGGGTCGCCTCCGGCATCGCGCGCAGCTCTGGCCACCACTCCGTCGTGACCGGCAACGTCGGCTCGCCCGGCACGACGGGGACGAACAGCCGGACGAGGTGGTCGGGGCCCGCGTAGTCGAAGTCGGTGAGGCTGTCGCCGGCAAGGGTCACCCGCACCATCCGCTCGGTGAGCGGCTTGGTCGCGGTAACCGTGACCAACATCGGTAGCTGAGCTGCGGTCATCGACAACCTCCTGTGACTGTGGTTAGCCTAACCTAAAGGTCTACAATATTTCGACCAGTAAACGATCGCCTATGCCTTGTGGCCGACACATTTGCTTAGGCTAGCCTTAGCAACATTCCGGTTGGCGATCGGGGATTGGGCGGTGCGGTGACCACGACGGCGACGAGCGGGCAGGGCATCCGCGCGCACCGCACGTCCCGGCCGGGCCGGCAGGCGGCGCTCGCCGCGGGCCTGCTCGCATCGGTGCTGGTACTGGCCGGGCTGGTGGTCGTCAGCATCTGTGTCGGGTCGGTTTCCCTGCCGCTGAGTACGTTCCTCGACGTCCTCCGCGGCTATGACCCGAACGACCCCGACCACCTGATCATCGCGACGATGCGGGTCCCGCGCACCGTCGTCGGGCTCCTGGCGGGCGCCGCACTGGGACTCGCGGGCGCGGTCATGCAGGGCCTCGCCAGAAACCCGCTGGCCGATCCCGGCATCCTCGGCGTCAACGCGGGCGCGGCGCTGCTGATGGTGCTCGGCATCAGCGCGTTCCACGTCACGCACTTCACCGGCTACGTGTGGTTCGGCTTCGCGGGTGCGGCGGCCGCAGGGCTTCTGGTGTACCGGATCGGCTCGTTCGGTCGCGACGGAGTCACCCCGGTGAAGCTCGCGCTCGCCGGCGCGGCCATCAGCGCGGCACTCGGCTCGGTGACCACCGCGGTGCTGCTCACCGACACCGACGCGTTCGACCAGTTCCGCTTCTGGCAGGTCGGCTCGCTCGCCAACCGCGACCTGGCCGTCGCGGGGCAGGCACTGCCGTTCCTTGCCGTGGGCGCCGGGGTGGCGCTGGTGTGCGGCCGCCTGCTCAACGCGATGGCGCTCGGCGACGACGTGGCCCGCTCGCTCGGCGTGCACGTCGCGCTCGCACAGGGACTCGCCGCGATCGCGGTGGTCTCCCTGTGTGGTGCGGCCACCGCGATCGCCGGGCCGATCGCGTTCGTCGGGCTCGCCGTCCCGCACGCCGCGCGGCTGCTCACCGGCCCGGACTACCGGTGGGTTCTCCTGTATTCCATGGTGCTCGCGCCATCGTTGCTGCTCGCCGCCGACGTGCTCGGTCGCGTCGTGGCGCCGCCGGGTGAGGTGCAGGTCGGTGTCGTCACCGCGGTCGTCGGCGCGCCGGTGCTCGTGGCATTGGTGCGCAGGCGAAAGGTGGCCGAGCTGTGACCACCACCCTCACACCGGCCGCCAGGGTCGCGGCCGTGCGCAGGCACGGCCTGCGGCGGGTCTTCCTCGTTGGCGCGGTCCTCGCCGTGGTCGCGGTCGCGCTGGTCATCACCGCGTTGTCCGTCGGCAGCGTGGCGATCGCACCCGACGACGTGGTCACGGCGCTGTTCGGGCAGGGCACGCGGCGCGCCGAGTACATCGTCACCGAGGTCCGCGCGCCCCGCGCGCTGACCGGTGCGCTCGCAGGCGTCGCGTTCGGCATCTCCGGCGCGATCTTCCAGGGGCTCGTCCGCAACCCGCTCGCCAGCCCGGACATCATCGGCATCACCATGGGCGCGAGCGCCGCCGCCGTCATCGCGATCGTGGTCTTCGACGCCGTCGGCGCACCCGTCTCGATCAGCGCGTTCGCAGGCGCGCTCGGCACCGCGGCGTTGATCTACGGCCTCGCGTGGCGGCGTGGGGTCAGCGGCTACCGGCTCGTGCTGATCGGCATCGGCGTGGCCGCCGTTCTCTCGAGCGTCGTGTCCTACCTGATGACCAGGGCGCAGGTGCGAGACGCGCACCAGGCGCTGGTGTGGCTCACGGGCAGCCTCACCGCCCGCACGTGGACCGACGTCGGCCCGCTCGCGCTCGCGGTGCTCGTGCTCGTCCCGGTCGCGGTCGTGCTCGCCGCGGGCATGCGCCCCCTGCAGTTCGGCGACGACACCGCCACCGGACTCGGGGTCCGGGTGGAACGCCACCGCCTCGGTCTCATCGTCACCGCCGTCGCGCTGGCGGCCGCCGCGACCGCCGCGGCGGGACCGGTCGCGTTCGTCGCGTTCGTCTCCGCGCCCATCGCGCGCCGGCTGACCCACGGCAACGGCTCGGTGCTGGTGCCCGCCGCACTGGTCGGCGCGGTGGTGCTGGTCGGCTCCGACCTCGTCGCCCAGCACGTACTCGAACTGGTGGGCATCGTGCCACTGCCGGTCGGTGTGGTCACCGGTGTGCTCGGCGCCCCCTATCTCCTGTGGCTCATGGCCACGGCCAACCGGATGGGAAGGGCCGGATGACTCGCGGCGGCACTGGCAACGGCACTGGCAACGGCACTGGCAACGGCTCGGTGCCCGGCGCACTCGACGGCCGGGGGGTGACGCTCGGCTACGACGGCCGGGAGGTGGTCCACGACCTCACCGTGACGATCCCGCGCGGGCGCATCACCGCCGTGGTCGGAGCCAACGCCTGCGGCAAGTCGACGCTGCTGCGTGGCCTCGCCCGGCTGCTCGCGCCTGCCGCCGGTCAGGTGCTGCTCGACGGGCACGACATCCACCGGATGCCCACCCGCGAGGTCGCGACCCGGCTCGGCATCCTGCCGCAGCATCCGATCGCGCCGGAGGGCATCACCGTCACCGACCTCGTGGGACGGGGCCGCCACCCGCACCACGGCTGGTTCCGGCGCTGGTCGTCGACCGACGATGCGGCGGTCGCCGAGGCCATGCGTGTCACCGACACCCTCGACCTCGCCGAGCGGCCGGTCGACGAGCTGTCCGGCGGGCAGCGGCAGCGGGTGTGGATCGCGATGGCGCTCGCCCAGCAGACCGGCGTCCTGCTGCTCGACGAACCGACCACCTATCTCGACGTCACCCACCAGGTCGAGGTGCTCGACCTGCTGACCGACCTGAACCGGACCGACGGCACCACCATCGTCATGGTCCTGCACGACCTGAACCTGGCCTGCCGCTACGGAGACCACCTGATCGCCATGAAGGACGGTGCCGTCGTCGCCACCGGCCTGCCCGCCGAGGTCGTCACCCGTGACCTCGTGGTCGACGTGTTCGACCTGCCCAACGTCGTCGTGCCGGACCCGGTGTCCGGCACGCCGCTGATCGTCCCCATCGGCCGCCACCACAGCACCGACAGGCCGAGTGCTCCACCCCGACTCCCCGAACCGACTGCCACCGCTGCAGCGACCCCATCCCCGATCTCGCCGGCGTCCGGTGAGGAAATGAGGTCCGTGTGAACAGGTTGACCGTGTCCGGCCGCGTCAGCAGGCGCAACTTCCTGGCCGGCTCCGCGGGCGTCGCCGCCATCGCGCTGCTCGCCGCGTGCGGCGACGACGAGAGCGGCGGCGGTGACGGTGGTACGGCCGCCGAGCGCGACGTGCGGACCGACAAGGGCACGGTCACCGTGCCGGCCAAGGCGACGAAGGTCGCCTGCGCCGACTTCTTCGGCGCGTTCGCCGTCGTCGACCTCGGACTCGTCCCGGTCGCCGCGTCCGGTTCCGGCTACGAGGGCACCGGTCCGCGCTACGAGACCAAGCTCGCGAAGGTGCCGCTCGTCGGCGACTTCACGGTGCCGGACCCGGAGAAGGTCGCCGACACCGAGCCCGACCTCATCCTGCGCACCATCGACACCGACGACGCGCTGTACAAGCAGCTCACCGGCATCGCGCCGACGGTCGTGATCAGCTTCCAGAAGCTCAGCCTCACCGAGGTGGCGGCCAAGGTCGGCGAGGTGCTCGGCCGCAAGGAGCAGGCCGACAAGCTGCTCGCCGAGTACGAGGACGCCTGCGAGAAGATCAAGTCCACCCACGCCGACGTGCTCGGCAAGTACACCTTCACCTTCGCCCAGGCCGCGTCCGACACGACGTTCTGGACGCTGGGGGAGAAGTGGACCGACACGAAGGTGCTGGTGGACTGCGGTGTCACGCTCGCGGAGCCGTCGGCGGCCCAGGCGGAGGCCACCGAGGAGTACTCCATGGAGCGGATCAGCGTGCTCGACAAGACCGACGTGCTGCTGATCCCGTCCGGGCCCGACGGTGTCACCGAGGCGCCCGACAACAAGCCGCTGACGAGCAACGCGCTGTGGGCGCAGCTGCCCGCGGCCAAGGCGGGCCGGGTGTGGCCGGTGCTGTCCGGCGCGGCCTCGCTCGGCACGGCGCTGGAGCTGGTCGAGCGGTTCGACACCGTGCTGACCGAGCTCGCCGCCAAGTCCTGAGGTCGCGGCGGTGACCGGGGGTCGGGTGCTGCGCCGTGCTCTGCGGCGCCAGGCAGGGCGGGTGTCGCTCGGTGTCGTGCTGCTGTGCGCGCACCAGGCGGCGGAAGTGGCGGTGCCGGTGGTCATCGGTGTCGTGATCGACCGTGCGGTGGCGACCGGCTCGGTGCCCGCGATGCTGTGGTCGGTCGCGGCACTGGCCGTGCTGTTCACCGTGCTGGCGCTGGCATGGCGGGTCGGGGCCCGGCAGTCGGTGACGGCCATCGAGCGGGAGACCCACCTGTTGCGGGTCGAGGTCGCCGGTCGCACGCTCGACCCGCGCGGCCTGGCGACCGAGCTGAAGGCTGGCGAGCTGCTGTCCGTCGCGTCGTCCGACGCCGAGCGGGCGGCGCTCGTCGTCCGCGCGGGCTCGCTCGGCGCGGCGGCGCTCACCGGCCTCGTCGCGTCGTCGGTTGCGCTGCTCGCCATCGACGTGCCGCTCGGGCTCGGGGTGCTGATCGGCGTGCCCGCGCTGGTGGTCGGGTTGCAGGTGCTGGCGCCGGTGCTGACC